>NZ_JBSFVA010000002.1:0-643144 GCF_053592075.1 Nonomuraea sp. NPDC002799 | reverse complement strand
CAACCAAAGGAATCCGTCATAAATGACGGGGTTTGTGCATCATGCACTGGCTTTTAACACACTGTTGAGTTCTCAAGAAACGGACGCGTACATCCTCACCAAGACCTTCAGGCCCTCGCTCGGAGGCGTTCGTTTTGTTTTGTTTTGTTCGCTTCGTTGTGTCTTAATTCTTTCAGCCGTTCAAGTCCCTGTCAAATTGACCCGACTTGCTCGACCTGCTGGAATTAAGCCCGCCCCCTTTCAAGGACAACCCCTCTAACTTACCAGGCCGCCGACCGTTCTGCGAACGGATCTTCAAACCAGCGAGTCTCAAGGGATTGCCGGGCACCACAGACACAACACACCAATATCACCTGAGTGAAGGAGGAGGGTTGCGCCGCACCGCGTCGGCTTCTAAAGATTAGCAGCGGTCCTGACCGCTCGAGACGGCTTCGCCATCTTCGCCGGCCACAGAACGATCACGGCCGAACATAGACTCCCCACGTGAGCAGCAACACGCCGCCAGTGGCGAAGAAGGTTCCGGCTGAGCGTACCCATCACGGCGACACGTTCAACGACGAGTACGCCTGGCTGACCAACAAGGAAGATCCAGACACCATCTCCTATCTGGAGGCCGAGAACGACTTTCTCAAACAGGAGACCGCTCACCTCTCCGATCTTCAGGAGCAGGTGTTCCAGGAGATCAAGAGCCGCACTCAGGAGACCGACCTGTCGGTCCCCAGCCGCAAGGGCCGCTACTGGTACTTCTCGCGTACCGAGGAAGGCAAGCAGTACGGCGTCTCCTGCCGCGTCCCCGCCTCCGGCGACGCGCCCCCGGAGGTGACCCCGGGCAGCCGGCTCGACCGTGAGCAGGTGATCCTCGACGGCAACGAGCTCGCCGGCGACAGCCCGTTCTTCTCGATCGGCACCAGCGCCGTCAGCCCCGACGGCACGATGCTGGCCTTCGCCACCGACTACAAGGGCGACGAGCGCTTCACCCTGCGGTTCAAGAATCTGGAGACGGGCGAACTGCTGCCCGACGAGATCACCGACATCTTCTACGGCGGCGCCTGGTCGGCCGACGGCTCGGTGTTCTACTACACGCGCGTGGACGACGCCTGGCGTCCCTTCCAGGTCTACCGGCACACGCTGGGCACCTCGGAGGACGTGCTGGTCTACGAGGAGCTGGACGAGCGTTACTGGGTGGGCATCGGGCTGACCCGCAGCGAGAAGTACCTGGTGCTCGGCGCCGGAAGCAAGATCACCAGCGAGGTGCGCGTCCTCGACGCCGCCGATCCCACGGGCGAGTTCCAGGTGGTCCGTCCCAGGACGACGGGCGTGGAGTACGGCGTCGAGCACGCGGGCGGCTTCTTCTACGTGCTCCACAACGAGAACGCCGAGAACTTCGAGCTGGCCACCGCCCCGCTCGACGACCCCGGCGCCTGGACCCCGCTGATCCGGCACCGGGCGGACACCCGGCTCCTGGAGATCGACGCGTTCTCCGACCACGCCGTGGCGCACTTCCGCCGCGACGGCCTCACCGGCCTGCGCGTCCTGCCCTACACGGACACCGTCGAGGGCTGGCGCGAGCGGGCCGAGGCCGCCGAGCGGAACGCGTACGAGATCGACTTCCCCGAGCCCCTCTACGACGTGGGCCCGGCGGGGAACCCGGAGTTCACGACCACGAGGCTCCGGCTGGCTTACACCAGCATGGTCACGCCGGCCAGCGTCTACGACTACGAGCTGGACAGTCACGAGCTGATCCTGCTCAAGCGGCGCCCGGTGCTCGGCGGCTACGATCCGGCCGACTACGAGCAGTTCCGCGAGTGGGCCACGGCCGAGGACGGCACCAAGATCCCGGTGTCGATCGTGAAGCGCAAGAGCTCCGGCAAACCCGCACCGACCGTGCTGTACGGGTACGGCAGCTACGAGACCTCCATAGACCCCGGCTTCTCGGTCCCGAGGTTGTCGCTGCTCGACCGCGGCTTCGTCTTCGCCATCGCGCACATCAGGGGCGGCGGCGAGATGGGCCGCCGCTGGTACGAGGAGGGCAAGCTCACCAGGAAGCGCAACACGTTCACCGACTTCGTGGACGTGGCCAGGCATCTGAAGGCGTCCGGCTGGAGCGATCGGGTCATCGCCAGGGGCGGCTCGGCGGGCGGGCTGCTGATGGGCGCGGCGGCGAACCTGGCTCCGGAGGAGTTCGCGGGCGTGGTGGCCGAGGTGCCGTTCGTGGACGCGCTGAACACCATCCTCGATCCGTCGTTGCCGCTGACCGTGATCGAGTGGGACGAGTGGGGCGACCCGCTGCACAACGCGGACGTCTACGCCTATATGAAGAGCTACACGCCGTACGAGAACGTGGACGGCCGGCCGTACCCGCCGATCCTGGCGATCACGAGCCTGAACGACACGCGGGTGCTCTACCACGAGCCGGCGAAGTGGATCGCCCGGCTGCGGGCGACGGCGAGCGGCGGGCCGTTCCTGCTCAAGACCGAGATGGGCGCGGGGCACGGCGGCCGGAGCGGGCGCTACGACGCCTGGCGCGAGGAGGCGTTCGCGCTGTCCTGGATCATCGAGAGGGGCACGTCATGACCTATCGGCCCGACGAGCAGCGCTACGAGCGCCAGCCGTACAACCGCAGCGGGCGCAGCGGGCTGAGGCTGCCCGCGGTCTCGCTGGGGTTGTGGCACAACTTCGGCGACAACCGGCCGATCGAGAACTCGCGGGCGATCCTGCGGCGGGCGTTCGACCTCGGGGTCACGCACTTCGACCTGGCCAACAACTACGGCGTCCCGTACGGCTCCGCCGAGCGGAACTATGGCCGCATCCACCGTGAGGACTTCGCGCCCTTCCGGGACGAGCTGGTCATCTCCACCAAGGCCGGCTACGACATGTGGCCCGGCCCGTACGGCGAGTGGGGCTCGCGCAAGTACGTCCTGGCCAGCCTCGACCAGTCGCTGCAGCGCATGGGGCTCGACTACGTCGACGTCTTCTACAGCCACCGTCCCGACCCGGAGACGCCGCTGGAGGAGACCATGGGGGCGCTCGACCGGGCGGTGCGCTCGGGCAAGGCGCTGTACGCGGGCATCTCCAACTACTCGGCCGAGCAGACCGCCCAGGCCGCGCGGATCATGCGCGAGCTGGGCACGCCGCTGCTCATCCACCAGCCGTCGTACTCGATGATCAACCGGTGGATCGAGGGCGGGCTGCTCGACACGCTGGAGGAGGCGGGGATGGGCTGCATCGTGTTCTCGCCGCTGGCCCAGGGCCTGCTGACCGACCGCTACCTCGACGGCGTGCCCGCCGACTCGCGGGCGGCCACCAGCCGGTTCCTGAACGCCGCCCAGATCGACCGTGAGCTCGCCCGCGACCTCAACGAGATCGCCAGGGGCCGGGGCCAGACGCTGGCTCAGATGGCGCTGTCGTGGACGCTCAGGGACCCGCGGGTGACGAGCGTGCTCATCGGCGCGAGCAGCGTGAAGCAGCTGGAGGACAACGTGGCGTGCGTGGACGGCCCCGCCTTCACCGAGGACGAGCTTCAGGCGATCGACAAGATCACAGAGAGCCGTTCCGCTGGAGGTAGGTGAACGACGCCCAGCCGGGCAGCACCGGCAGCCAGAACGTGAGCAGCCGGTGCAGCAGCACGGCCGACGTGGCCAGCTCGGCGGGCAGGCCCGCCACGGTGAGGCCGCCCGCGAGCGCGAGTTCGACCGCGCCCAGACCGCCCGGTGTGGGCGCGGCCGAGCCGATCGCGTTGGCCGTGAGGAAGACGACCGCCACGGCGGTGAAGCTGAGTGAGCCGCCGAACGCGGCCACGCAGGCGTCCAGGCAGACCACGAACGCGATGGTGATCATGAGCGTGCCCACGCACGCCTCGATCATCTTGCGCGGCGACTGCAGCACGTCGAGCAGCCGGGGCAGCACGTTCGAGAACAGCTTGCGCATCCTCGTGGTGATCAGCCGCCGCAGTGGCGGCACGCCGAGCACGATCACGACCAGCACCGCGACCGCGAGCAGCGCCAGGACGAGGCCGCGCGAGGGGGTGAAGGAGGTGGCGGTGTTGGAGCCGGTGATGTAGGCGAACAGCAGCAGCAGCCCGATGTGGAAGACCAGCATGATGAGCTGCGAGGCGCCCACGCTGGCCACCGCGCTGCCCGGCGTGATGCCGCGTTTCTGCAGGTATCGCGTGTTGATGGCGACGCCGCCCACGGCCGCGGGCGCGACGAGCTTGACGAACGAGGCGGCGAACTGCACGAGCACGGTGCGCCAGAGCGGCAGGTGCTCGGGCACGAATCCCCTGAGCATCAGGGCCGCGGCCACGAAGCTGACGAACGAGGCGACCAGCGCCACCCCCGACCAGGCCCAGTTGGCCGTGGTGATGACCTTGTAGACGTCCACCTGGCTGAGCTGGGAGAGCACGATGTAGGCGGCGATCGTGCTGGCGATGATCGTGATGAGCGTGCGCGGCTTGAAGCGTTCTAGGCGCACCTCCTCGACCTTGCCCTGCGGCTTCAGCGCGACGATCTGGTCGCGGATGCCGGGGAGCAGGCCCTTGGCCCTGGACAGGGCCGAGCGGGTCTCCCTGGTGAGCGCGATGCGCTGGAGCAGCGGCATCGCGGCGGCCAGCGTGTCGGGGCCGAGCACGGCCGCCGCGGCCCGGACCGAGCGCTCGGGGCCGACGCGCAGCGACAGGTAGGTGAGGAGCTGGGCGACGTCGAGCCGGAGCAGCAGGTCGCCGGCGGCGATCTCGCCGCTGCGCGCGTCGGTCAGCACGATCCGGCCGGCCCGGTCGACGTGGATGCTGTCGCCGGTGAGCCGCCGGTGCGCCAGGCGCTGGATCTGCAGCAGCTCGACCTGCTCCCAGATCTGGGCGAGCAGGTCGTCGTCGATCTCGGCGTCGGGCACCTCGTCGAGTGGCCGCGTCTCGATGTGCTCGTAGGCGAGCAGCGCGGCCTCGGTGCCGATCTCGCTGGTGCCGAGGAGCCGGGGGGTGCTCGCGCCGGCGGCCTGCGCCGCGTACGCCATGAGCGCCTCGCGTTCGAGCTCGGCCCGCAGCGACCTGATCGCCCGGCGCCTGGTCTCGGAGTGGAGCCGGAAGCGCCGCCACAGCCGGTACGGGAGGCCGGCCACCTGCCGGTCGCGGTCGAGCACGGTGACGTCGAGGCTGGTGCCGTCCTTGAGGCCGATGGCGTAGCGGCGGCTGCCCTGGTGGTCGTCCGCGATGCGGCGGGCCGAGACCGGTGAGAACGACAACTTGCGCAGCGCGGCGACGACGGCGCTGCCCGGCGGCCTGGTGTTGGGGCTGCCGAAGCTGTAGAGGGTGGCGTAGCCGATGGCCATGCCGACCAGCACCGTGACGATGGCGCTGGGGATGGTGATCTGCCGGCCGGAGAAGAACGCCAGGATGTAGAGCGCGATGGTGGTCCACATCAGCATCCGCCAGGTGGGGCGGCGCGAGATGCGGACGGCGGTGGCGTAGGCGACCACCGAGGTGAGCAGGGTGTTGAGCGGCTCGATCGTCCTGTCGCCGGTCAGCAGCACGCGCAGGTCGTCGGCGCTGCCCGCGACCAGCCACTGCCCGAGCAGGAACGACCCGGCCATGCCGACGATGGCGGCGATGAGCCCTTCGGCGACGCGCAGGCCGTCGCGGTGGAAGACCCGCTCGACCGCGAAGGCCGCGGGCACGATGAGGACGGCCGCGCCGCCGAGGAAGACGGCGACCCTGCTGAGCAGGGGCACGAGCTCCGTGCCTTCCTTGACGTCCTGCTCCAGCCCGATGAGCGTCTGCTTGGCCACCAGGGCCAGCAGAATGACCGCCGCGAGGACCATGAGCGTGGAGAAGAAGCGCAGCAGGTCGGAAGGGCGGCGAAGGCGCTGCGGCAGCAGCGGCTCCACGACGTAGACGTCGTTGTCAGCGCGTGACTCGGTCACGGCTGGATCCCCCTCCGCGAGGTCCTCCGTATCATCTCGTTCCCTGATTTCGGCCACCGACAGTGATTCTGCACCTTCCCGGCCGGATCGTGCGATCTCTAGGCTTCCCGTGTTCGCACTTCTACCCCCGTAGTCGTCGCACCGGGCAGGCTACACGGTGCGTCCTCACCATTCACCTCCGATTACGGGGAGAAGCTCGACGTAAGCTGTGTCGCATGTCGGGTGAATTGAGAGTTTTGGGGGCTTGTCCGCTTGACTGCCCCGATGGCTGCTCGTGGGTCGTCAGCGTCGAGGACGGCGCCGCCGTCAAACTGCGCGGCAACGCCGACCACCCCTACACCAGGGGCGCGCTGTGCGTGAAGGTCAACCGCTACCTGGAGCACACGCGCGCGCCGGACCGCATCCTGCACCCGCTGCGCCGCACCGGGCCCAAGGGCTCGGGTCAGTTCGAGCGGATCACCTGGGACGAGGCCCTGGAGGAGATCTCCACCCGGCTGCGCGGCATCGTCGACGAGCACGGCGGCGAGGCGATCTGGCCCTATCTGGGCACCGGCACGCTCGGCTACCTGCAGGGCTGCGAGGGCGTGGCGGGCCGCCGGTTCTGGAACATGCTCGGCGCCTCCAAGCACTGGCTCAACATCTGCTCGTCGGCCGGCAGCAGCGGCATCACGCGGACGAACGGCACCTCGGGCGGCATGGACCCGGAGAACTTCGCGCTGGCCAAGCTGATCCTGCTCTGGGGCACGAACCCGCTGACCAGCGGCCACCACCTGTGGAAGTTCATCCAGGACGCGAAGGCGAACGGCGCGCACGTCGTCGCCATCGACCCGATCCGCACCAGGACGGCCGACCAGGCCGACGAGCACCTGGCGATCAGGCCGGGCACGGACGCGGCGCTCGCGCTCGGCCTGCTCAACGTCGTGCTGGCGGAGAACGCGCAGGATGCGGAGTTCCTGGCCGAGCACACCGAGGGCTGGGACGACTTCCGCGAAGAAATCCTGAAATATCCGGTCGAGACGGTGGCCGACATCACCGGCATCCCGGCCGAATCCATCCACAACCTGGGGATGCGGCTCGCCCACACCCGCCCGACCGCCATCCGCGCCACGCAGGGCATCCAGCGGCACGAGGGCGGCGGCACCGCGATGCGCACGATCGCCGCGATCCCCGGCGTCACCGGCGACTGGCGGCACCCGGGCGGCGGCCTCGCCTACTCCACCAGCGGCCACGTGCACGTCGACGTCGACACCCGCGAGGACCTGCTGGCCAAGCCGGTCCGCACGCTCGTCATGACCAAACTGGCCTCCCAGCTCGAGTCGGTGAAGTGCCTGTGGGTGTACGCCGCCAACCCGGTCGGCTCCACCCCCGACGCGAACACGATCAGGCGTGAGCTCGCCCGCGAGGACCTGTTCACGGTGGTCATGGAGCAGTTCCCGACCGACACCGTGGACTACGCCGACATCGTGCTGCCCGCGACCATGCAGATCGAGCACCAGGACCTGCACGCCGGCTACGGCCACATGTACCTGATGTGGAACGAGCCCGCCGTCGCCCCGCCCGGCGAGTGCCTGTCCACGACGGAGACGTTCCGGCGGCTGGCGGCGCACATGGGGATGACCGAGCCGTCGTTGTTCGACTCGGATCTGGAGCTGGCCGAGCAGTTGTTGTCGAGCGGGCATCCGTCGCTGGAGGGCATCACGCTCGACCGGCTGCGCAAGGAGGGCTGGTTGCGGATGAACTATCCCCAGCCCTTCACGCCGTTCGCCGAGGGCTTCCCGACGCGCTCGGGCCGCCTGCGCTTCCCGCCCGCGGACAAGGCGTACGTGCCGTCGCACACGGCCAGGACGGCCGAGCGCGGGGCGTACCCGCTGGCCCTGGTCACGCCCGCCTCGCACACGTTCCTCAACACGACCTTCGGCAACAACGCGGAGTTGCGGCGGCGCGCCAAGGACCCGGTCGTGCTGGTCAACGCGGCCGACGCGGCGGCGCGCGGGCTGGTCGCCGGCCAGCGGGTACGCGTGCACAACGGCGGCGGCGAGTTCCTGGCCGACGTGGAGATCAGCGACCGGGTGGCGGCCGGGGTGGTGGCCTCGCCGAAGGGGCGCTGGCCGAAGCTCAGCCCCGGCGGCGCGAACCCGAACGCGGTCGTGGCCGAGCGGGACGGCGACATGGGCATGGGGCCGGGCTTCCACGACAACCTGGTCGAGATCAGCCCGGTCGTGGAGGATCAGCTCAGCGCGCGCTTGTAGCCCACGTGGGAGTCGGTGAAGCCGAGGGAGTCGTAGAAGCGGTGCGCGTCCAGACGTGACCTGTCGGACGTGAGCTGCACGATCACGCAGCCGCGCGCCCGCGCCCTGCCGATGCCCCACTCGATCATCTTGCGGCCGAGCCCCTGGCCCCGAGCCGCGGCGGCGACCCGGACGGCCTCGATCTGGCAACGCTCGGCGCCCAGCCTGGACAGCCCGGCCAGGTACGTGAGCTGCATCGTGCCCACCACCTTGCCCTCGCGTTCGGCCACGATGAGCTCGTCACCGGGGTCGGCGTCGATGCGGTCGAAGGCGGCCAGGTAGCGCTCGTCACCCGGATCGCCTTCGCGGGTCGCGCCGAGGGGGTCGTCGGCCAGCATCGCCACGATCGCGGGCACGTCCTCCCTGCGGGCCTGACGGAAGAGCAGCGACAGCTCGTAATGCGACTCCATCAGGGCGGGGTTGGACGGCAGGGCCATCACCCGGCCGCTCGGGGTGAAGCCCTTGCGGGCGTAGAGGGCGCGGGCGGCGTCGTTCTGGTCGACGGCCCAGAGCCCGACCTTCTCGGCGCCGCCGCTCCTGGCCCAGCGCACGGCCTCGTCCACGAGCCGGGAGCCCGCCCCCGAGCCTCTGGCCTCCGGGGCCACCCACATGGACAGCAGGTGCGCCCCGGCCTCCTCCAGCTTCACGCACACCAGGCCCACGTCGGCGCCGCCGGACTCGGCCACCCACCACCGCGCGCTCTGATCCGCCAGCCGGTCGGCCCATTTCCCGGGCGGGAAGGCGGCTTCCACGGCGTACGGCGACGCGAACGCGTCCGGCGTGTCCTGGAGCGCCCGCAGCCGGACCTCCCTCAGCCGCTCGCCGTCATCCGGCCCAAGTCGCACGATCACGAATTTCCGCATGTCCGCATGATGTCAGGGACGCCTCAGGGCCATCCCCGATGCCCCCAGGGCAGGCGGAAAGGCAGCATGGATGACATGAACGAAATCAGCCGACGTGATGAAGTATCGCTGTCGGGCGCCGCTCTGCGCGGCGCTCCCTGGAAGGCCGCCGCGGTCGGCGGCGGCGTCGTGACCGCGGCCAGTTTCGGGCTCGGGCTGCTCACCGGTGGCGGCGACCTGGTGTGGGCGCTGGGCCTCGGCATCAGCCTGTTCGCGCTGATCGCCGCGATCGGGGCGGTCTCCAAGCCGGAGCAGGGCGACCGGGTGACCCGGCAGGCCCGGCTCTGGTCGTTGAAGCATCCGTGGAAGTTCGCGCTGCTGCCCGCGGGCATCACGGCCGTGCTGGACTACCCGGTCCAGCTCGTGCTGGACGGCGAAGGGGTGTTCGGCTCGGGCGTGCACGCCCTGTGGCACGGCGCGCTGGTCTACCTGATCGCCGCCGTCCTGACGCTCACGATGCGGGGCCGCGCTCGTCCGGCGAAGTGACCGCCCTCAGAGCGCGGGCTCCCGCTCCGCCTGGCTCCTGCACACACAGAACTCGTTGCCCTCGGGGTCGAGCATGGTCACCCATCCGCTGCCGTCGGGCCGGCGCCGATCGTCGAAGACGGTGGCGCCCAGCCCGGTCAGCCGCTCGACCTCCTGGTCACGGGTCCTGCCGTCGGTGCCGTTGACGTCGAAGTGCAGCCGGTTCTTGACGCTCTTGCCCTCCGGCACGCGGATGAACAGCAGGAACGGGTCCCGCTCCGTCCGCAACATGATCTCGTCGTCCCCCGGATTGTCGTCGTCGCCGAGCGGGAGCCCCGTGGCGCGGCTCCACCAGGTGGCGATCGCGTACGGGTCCGCGGCGTCGATGGTGATGGCGTGGATCTCAATCATCCGCACACCTAAACCGACCGCGTAGGCGCACGTCAAGCCAGCACCCGCAGCCCGATGACGCCGGCCACGATGAGGGCGATGGAGATCAGCCGGGCCGGCGACACCTGGTCGCCCATGGCGATCATGCCGAGCACCGCGGTGCCGGCCGCGCCGATGCCGGTCCACACGGCGTACGCGGTGCCGACCTCCAGGGTCTTGAGCGCGTACGACAGCAGGCCGAAGCTGAACACGGCCGTGACGAGGAAGGACAGGGCCCACCACAGGTGGGTGAACCCGTTGCTGAGTTTGAGCGAGAGTGCCATGACCACCTCGAAGAGGCCGGCCAGCACGATGACGATCCAAGCCATGATGGAACTCCTGAAGACGAGGTCGTGGTGCCTGCGTCGTCGTTCCTTCCGGGTACGGCGCGTCTCGTCCGGGAGCTTTCTTCAGCTCATCTCAGGTAACACCCCGAAATTCGGGGTCATTCCCACCAGATGGTGACCCATCGATCGCGGGGCAGCGGCCACATGCCGAGCTCCAGCGCCGTCGCCGCCACCTCCTCCGCGCGGGCGGGGTCGAGGCAGACCCGCCTGCACACGCTGGCGGCCAGCTCCTCCAGCGAGGTGAAACGTTCCAGGGGAGCTTCCCGCTCCTCCACGTGCACCGCGTAGCCGAGCGCCGCCGCCAGGGCCACGCAGTCCTCCGCGATGGGCCGCACCGGCCGGTCGAGCCCGTGGAAGTGTTGCCACAGCGGCTCCATCCAGCTCATGGGATGGCGATGCGACAGTTCGAGCACCACCCGGCCCTTGGTGTGGCCGTCGAGCGCCCGCAGGAAGCCGGCCAGGTCGGGGACGTTGTAGACCACGTGCGCGGCCACCGACACGTCGGCCACGGGCACCCGGTCCCCCACGTCCGGCCAGCGCCCCTCGACCGCCGTCACCGGCACGCCGAGCCGGTCCGCGCGGACCGTGAGCCCCTCCAGCATCGACGCCGAGGTGTCGACGGCCCAGAGGTGGCCGATGCGCTCGCGCAGCGGCAGGGAGGCGGCTCCCGGGCCCGAGCCCACGTCGAGCAGCATGCCCCCGTCGGGCAGCGCCTCCGACAGGCGGGTCATGGTCGGCCCGTCGTCGGGCTCGGCCAGGGCCCGGTCGGTGCGGGTGCCGAACCGTTCCGGCGAGTGGCTCCAGGGATCCACCGGAGCCTTGGCCAGGATCTCATCCGGTATGGCCCAGGATTCCAGTCGCTCTCGCCATCTGGCGGCGAGTTCTTCGGCGTCCATGGAGATGAGCATGCCATGCATAGCGCGGGTTACCCGCGGGTAGCATTTCAGAGTAAGGTTACTCACCAGTACATAACGCCTCGGTTCAAGGAGATCGGCACCCATGGGCCACTACAAGAGCAACCTGCGTGACCTGGAGTTCAACCTCTTCGAGGTGTTCGGGCGACGCGAGATCCTCGGCACTGGGCCCTTCGCGGAAGTCGACGAGGATATCGCCCGCAGCATCCTGGACGAGGTCGACAGACTGGCCACCGGAGTCCTCGCGGACTCCTTCGAGGAGGGCGACCGCAACCCGCCCGTGTTCGACGCGGCGACCGGTTCGGTACGCGTTCCCGAGGGCTTCAAGAAGTCCTACAAGGCGCTGGTGGACGGCGGCTGGGCGCACCTCGACCTGCCTGCCGAACTGGGCGGCCCCGGCGTCCCGAGGAGCCTGGCCTGGGCCACGGCGGAGCTGGTGCTGGGCGCGAACCCGGCCTTGTACATGTACGCCGCCGGCCCGAACTTCGCCTACACGCTGTGGAAGGTGGGCACCCCGGAGCAGAAGCGCTTCGCGGAGCTGGCCATCGAGCGCAACTGGGGCGCCACCATGGTGCTCACCGAGCCGGACGCCGGCTCCGACGTGGGCGCGGGGCGTACGAAGGCGGTGCGGCAGCCCGACGGGACCTGGCACATCGAGGGCGTCAAGCGCTTCATCACCAGCGCCGAACACGACATGTCCGACAACATCTTCCACCTCGTGCTGGCCCGCCCCGAGGGTCACGGCGCCGGGACCAAGGGCCTGTCGATGTTCCTGGTGCCCAAGTTCCACGTGGACCTGGAGACCGGCGAGCTGGGCGAGCGCAACGGCGCCTACGTGACCAACGTCGAGAAGAAGATGGGCCTGAAGGCGTCCACGACCTGCGAGCTGACGTTCGGCGACAAGCAGCCGGCGGTCGGCTGGCTGGTCGGCGAGGTGCACGAGGGCATCAAGCAGATGTTCATGGTGATCGAGCACGCCCGCATGATGGTCGGCACCAAGGCCATCGCCACGCTCTCCACCGGCTACCTGAACGCCCTCGACTACGCCAAGGCACGCGTGCAGGGCGCGGACCTGACCCAGATGACGGACAAGACCGCTCCCCGGGTCACCGTGAGCCACCACCCCGACGTCCGGCGCGAGCTCATGCTGCAGAAGTCGTACACCGAGGGCATGCGCGCCCTGGTGCTCTACACGGCCACGTTCCAGGACGCCCTGCTGATCGACCCGGCCGACCGCGCCGCCGCCGACATGAACGACCTGCTCCTGCCCCTCGTCAAGGGCGTGGGCTCCGAGCGGTCGTACGAGCTGCTCTCCCGCTCGCTGCAGACCCTGGGCGGCTCCGGCTACCTGCAGGACTACCCGATCGAGCAGTACATCCGCGACGCCAAGATCGACTCTCTGTACGAGGGCACGACGGCGATCCAGGGCCTCGACCTGTTCTTCCGCAAGATCCTGCGCAACCAGGGCGCCGCGATCGGCTCACTGCTGGGCGAGATCAACGAGTTCGCCGGCTCCGAGGCGGGCAACGGCCGGCTCAAGGAGGAGCGCAAGCTGCTCCTTGAGGCCGCCGCCGAGGTCAAGGCCATGGGCGACACCATGGCGGGCTGGGCGCTCGGGTCGCTGGAGACGCCGGCCGAGGTGTACAAGGTCGGGCTGAACAGCACCAGGCTGCTGCTCTCGCTGGGCGACCTGGTCATCGGCTGGCTGCTGCTGCGCCAGGCCGAGGTGGCCCTGGCCAAGCTGGCCGGCGGCGAGGACCCGTTCTATCTCGGCAAGGTCGCCGCCGCCTCGTTCTTCGCCAAGACCGTGTTGCCCCGGCTGGCCGCCGAGCGGCGCGTGCTGGACTCCACCGGCCAGGAGCTCATGGAGCTCCCGGAGGCGGCCTTCTAGCCCGCTAGGACCCGCTGCCACCCGCGGCGGTCCGGCAGAACGCCCGCCGTCGCGCGGGCGTTCTGTCATAGAAGGCACAGCCGGCCGGGCCCGTGAAGAGTAGCTTCGCGGGCATGAGCGCGACTTCCCATGATCACGACGAGGCCCTGCCGCCCCCGCGCGTCGAGGAAGTGTCGGCCGGCGTCTACGCCTACGTCCAGCCCGACGGAAGCTGGTGGATCAACAACACCGGCTTCCTGGCCGGTCGGCGCGGCGTCATCTGCGTCGACGCCTGCTCCACCGAGCGGCGCACCAGGGCCCTGCGCGCGGCCGTCGGCAAGGTCAGCGACCGGCCGATCACCACACTGGTCAACACCCACCACCACGGCGACCACACCTTCGGCAACTGGCTCTTCCCCGAGGCGACGATCGTCGGGCACGAGGGCGTGCGCGCGCAGATCCTGGCCGACGGCATCCCTGCCTACCGCGCGGCGTGGTCGCCCGAGGTGGAGTGGGGCAAGATGGAGCTCGACCCGCCGTTCCTCACCTTCACCGACCGGATCACGCTGCACTCCGACGACCTGCGGTGCGAGGTCCGGCACGTCGGGCACGCCGCCCACACCACCAACGACTCCTACGTCTGGATTCCCGAGCGGCGGGTGCTGTTCGCCGGCGACCTGGTCTTCAACGGCGGAACGCCGTTCGTGCTGATGGGCTCGGTGGCCGGCACGCTGGACGCGCTGGCCCAGCTCAGGGAGCTGGGGGCGGAGACCGTCGTGCCGGGGCACGGCGAGGTGTGCGGGCCCGAGGCGTACGAACCGGTGGAGGGCTACCTGCGCTTCGTGCAGGAGACCGCCCGGCGCGGCCGGGCGGCGGGCCTGTCGCCGCTGGACGCGGCCAGGGAGACCGATCTGGGCGAATGGGGCGGACTGCTCGACTCCGAGCGCATCGTGGGCAATCTGCACCGCGCCTACGCCGAACTCGACGGACACCCCCTCGGCGCGCCGATCGACCTGGTCGCCGCCGTGCTGGACATGATCACCTACAACGGCGGCCGGCCGCTGTCCTGTCTCGCCTGACCGCGCCGGAGTTCTCAGAGACTGAGCTGCACTGCCGCGCGTTCGGCCAGGATCGGCTTGATGTACTCGGCGATCACGGCCTGGTGCCGTGGGTGGTCGCGGTAGACGAGGTAGTCGTCGACGTCGTCGAAGTCGGCGACCACCGCGTAGGCGTGGTTGCCCTGGTTGATGCCGGCGTCGGGGCCGACCATGTAGGAACGCAGCTCCGGGATGATCCCGGGCAGCTTGCGGAGCTCGGCGGTCACCGCCGCCCGCTGCTCCTCGGTCGCGTCCTCGGTCCAGGTGAACAGCACGATGTGGCGAATCATGCGGTCCACATTATCGATGTATCAAATCAGGTGATGTCGGCTCTGTTGCTGGTGGGTGCGGGTGACCGGACCTACGGTGGCCGCCGGGGGAGGGGTCCTCCCGGCGGCCACCGTAGCCTTTTCCGCTCAGCTCCAGCCTTCTCCGCTCAGCTCAGGCCTTTCCGCTCAGCTCAAGCTTTCCGCTCAGCTCCAGGCGAGCATACGCAGGGGGTCCTCCAGCATGGCGCCGATGTCGCGCAGGAACAGTGAGCCCAGCTCGCCGTCCACGATCCGGTGGTCGAAGGAGAGCGCCAGGGTGGTCACCTTGCGCACCGCCAGCGCGCCGTCCACCACCCAGGGCATGTCCCTGATCTGGCCGAAGGCGAGGATGGCCGACTCGCCCGGGTTGAGGATCGGGGTGCCGGTGTCGACGCCGAACACGCCGACGTTGGTGATCGTGATGGTGCCGCCGGACATCTCCGCCGGCTGGGTACGGCCCGCCCTGGCCGTCTCCGTGAGCCGGCCCAGCTCCCCGGCCAGGTCGGTCAGGGACAGGGCGTGGGCCTGCTTGACGTTGGGCACGACGAGGCCGCGGGGGGTGGCGGCGGCGATGCCGAGGTTGACGTAGTGCTTGACCACGATCTCCTGGGCCGCCTCGTCCCAGGATGAGTTGATCATGGGATGGCGCCTGACGGCGGTGAGCACCGCCTTGGCCACGAAGAGCAGCGGGGACACCTTGACCTCGGCGAAGTCCGGCAGGGCGCGCAGGCGCCGCACCGCCTCCATGGTCTCCGTCACGTCGATCTGGAGGAACTCCGTGACGTGCGGAGCGGTGAAGGCGCTGGTCACCATGGCCTGGGCGGTCATCTTGCGCACGCCCTTGACCGGGATGCGCTCCTCCGCCCGCTGCTCGGCGCCCGCCCGCCGCTCGCCGCCCGCCGGTGGCCGCCCGGTCGCCTCCGCCGCGTGGACGTCGTCGCGGGTGATCGAGCCCTGGGGGCCGGTGCCGGAGATGGACGTCAGGTCCACGCCCAGGTCCTTGGCCAGCTTGCGTACCGGTGGCTTGGCCAGGACGGCCACCCGCGCGTGGTCCGCCGCCACCGCCGCCACCGGGGGCGACGGGGTGACTGGGGACGCCGAGCCGGTCGAGTCGCCCGGGGCCCGCTGTTTGCGGGCGCGGCGCTTGGACGCGCCCGTCTTGACGCCGTAGCCGACCAGGACCGCCTGGCGCTCCTCCTTGGGCGCCGGGCTGCCATGGGCGCCCGGCTCGACGGCGCCCTCCGCCGGAGGCTTGGGCACCATGTCGTCGGCCAGAGCCGCGACCCGGTCGTGGGGGGCCATTGTGCCGGCCTGAGCGGCCGCACGGTCGCGGGAGGCCCCGGGCTGAGCGGCCGCCGGGTCGTGGGAGGCCCCTGCGGCGGGCTGAGCGGCTGCCTGTCCCTTCTGGGGGGCGTCCTCCCCCGCCGTGGCCACGGCGATGATCGGGGCGCCCACGTCGACCGTCTGGCCCTCCTCGGCCATCAGGTCGGCCACCACCCCCTCCCACGGGATCGGCAGCTCCACGATGGACTTGGCCGTCTCGATCTCCACCACGATCTGGTTGACCTTGACGTCGTCGCCCGCCTTGACGTGCCAGCGCACGATCTCCGCCTCGGTCAGCCCCTCGCCGACGTCCGGGAGCTTGAACTCGCGTCGCATGTCCACTCCCTCAGTAGCCGAAGGTCCGGTCGACGGCGTCGAGCACCCTGTCCAGATCGGGCAGGTAGTGCTCCTCCAGCTTCGACGGGGGGTAGGGGGTGGAGAAGCCGCCGACCCGCAGGACGGGGGCCTCCAGGTGGTAGAAGCACTGCTCGGTGATGCCGGCCGCGAGCTCGGCGCCGAAGCCGTTGTTGACGGGGGCCTCGTGCACGACCACGGCCCGGCCGGTCCTGCGTACGGACTCCATGACCACCGGCGTGTCCAGCGGGTTGAGCGAGCGCAGGTCGATGACCTCGATCGAGCGGCCGTCGTCCTGCGCGGCCGTGGCGGCCTCCAGGCAGGTCTTGACCATGGGACCGTAGGCCAGCAGCGTGACGTCGGTCCCGGAGCGCACGGTCCTGGCGGCGTGCAGCGGCGGCCACCAGTCGGTGGAGCCGGTGTCGATGTCGGCCTTCTCCCAGTAGCGGCGCTTCGGTTCGAAGAAGATCACCGGATCGTCGCTGCGGATGGCCTGCTGGATCATGGTGTAGGCGTCGGCCGGGTTGGAGCAGGCCACCACGCGCAGCCCGGCCGTGTGCGTGAAGTACGCCTCCGGCGACTCGCTGTGGTGCTCGACCGCGCCGATGCCGCCGCCGCACGGGATGCGCACGACGACGGGCAGCTTGATCGCGCCCAGCGAGCGCATCGGCATCTTGGCGAGCTGGGTGATGATCTGGTCGGCCGCGGGGAAGACGAACCCGTCGAACTGGATCTCGCACACCGGGCGGTAACCGCGCAGCGCCAGCCCGATCGCGGTGCCGATGATGCCCGACTCGGCCAGCGGGGTGTCGATGACGCGGTCCTCGCCGAAGTCCTTCTGCAGGCCGTCGGTGACGCGGAAGACACCGCCCAGCTTGCCGACGTCCTCGCCCATGATGAGGACCTTGGAGTCGTCCTCCATCGCCTTGCGCATGCCCTCGTTGAGCGCCTTGGAAAGGCTCAGCACACTCACTTCTCGAACCCCTCCAAATACGCGGCGTACTGGGCGCGCTCCTGGTCGATCAGCGCGTGCGGCTCGCTGTAGACGTGGTCGAAGATGGCGAGCGGCTCGGGGTCGGGCATGGCCAGGCAACGGCGGCGCAGGTCGGCGCCGAGCTGGTCGGCCTCGGCGTCGACGGTGTCGAAGAACGCCTGGTCGGCCAGCTCGTTCTTGAACAGGTAGGCCTTGACCCGCTCGATCGGGTCCTTGAGCTTCCAGGCTTCGAGCTCGCTGGCCACGCGGTAGCGCGTCGGGTCGTCCGTGGTGGTGTGGGCGCCCATCCGGTACGTGTACGCCTCGATGAGCGTCGGCCCCTGACCGGTGCGGGCGGCCTCCAGGGCCTTCTTCGTCACCGCCAGGCAGGCGAACACGTCGTTGCCGTCGACCCGGATCCCGGGGAAGCCGAAGCCGGAGGCGCGCCGGTAGAGCGGGATGCGGCTCTGCTTCTCCAGGGGCTCGGAGATGGCCCACTGGTTGTTCTGGCAGAAGAACACGATGGGCGCGTTGAACACGCTGGCCCAGATGAACGACTCGTTGACGTCGCCCTGCGAGGTCGCGCCGTCGCCGAAGTAGACGATCGTGGCGGCGTTGGCGTCGTCGCGCTGGATGCCCATGGCGTAGCCGACCGCGTGCAGCGTCTGGCTGCCGATCACGATCGTGTACAGGTGGAAGTTGTGCTCCTTGGGGTCCCACCCGCCGTGGTTGACCCCCCTGAACAGGCCGAGCAGCTTCACCGGGTCGACGTCGCGGCACCACGCCACGCCGTGCTCGCGGTAGGTGGGAAAGGCCATGTCGGTGTCGGTGAGCGCGCGCCCCGAGCCGATCTGGGCCGCCTCCTGCCCCAGCAGCGAGGCCCAGATGCCCAGCTCGCCCTGGCGCTGCAGCGCCACGGCCTCCAGGTCGACGCGCCTGACGAGCACCAGGTCGCGGTAGAGCGACCGGATCTCCTCCGGGGTCAAGTCGATGTCGTAGTCGGGGTGCTCGACCCGCTCTCCCTCAGGGGTGAGCAACTGGACGAGCTCCGGGGGTGCTTCTGCACCACGAGAGGCGTCGGCTGTCACGTGCCGCTCCATGTGCGTCGGGGCCGGTCTGCTGATGGGGTTGCCACCTTAGGCCAGCCTTCTGTGCGATGAACCGTGAGGTGGTGGTTCGTACGCGTTTGGGGACATGGTGGCAGACGTCACAGCCCTTCGCGCAAGCCCCATCCCTCCCCCGTTCCCGTTGTGTCGGCAGCCACACACGCCGGTAGGCTTGCTTTCCCGACCCCACTCCAAGCAGGAGGAACGCAGTGGCCCGCGTCATCGTGGACGTCATGCTGAAGCCCGAGATCCTCGACCCGCAGGGCCAGGCGATCGCCAGAGCGCTGCCCAGGCTCGGCTTTTCCGGCGTTCCCAGCGTTCGCCAGGGCAAGCGCTTCGAGGTCGAGCTGGACGGCCCGGCCGACGAGGCGGCGCTCGAAGAGGTGCGCAAGATGGCCGAGACGCTGCTGGCCAACACCGTGATCGAGGACTACAGCGTCCGGGTTGAGGGCTAGATCGGCACATTTGCGCCCTGGATTTCCCCCTGGTCGGTTAAAACGGGGTTCGGACGTGCCACAATGCCACGGGCTTGCCAACACTAAATAACAACAACGTGATTTTGCGGTTAGCCCCGATTTCACAGGGAAACCTACTCCAGGTGACATTCCGGCGCCCGGAGGAGTCCGGTGGATATTGAGTTCTCGTTGGCACTGCCTCGGGATGCGATCGGCATACCGATGGTCAGGCGGGTGCTAGGGGATGCCATGCGTTCACTCAACGTGAGCGAGACGTGCATCGCCGACATGCTGCTCGCCGTCTCCGAGGCGTGCTCCAATGCGGTCCGGCATGGAGGACCCGCCAACCGTTACGAGGTGACGGCGGCGATCGGCTACGGCCGTTGCGACGTGCGGGTGGCCGACAACGGCGCGGGCACGCCGTCGATGCCGCTGCGCTTTCCTCCTCCCGACACCGAGAACGGCCGCGGCCTGCTGATCATGCGCTCCGTGGTGGACGAGATCTCCTTCGGCAGCACACCCGGTCGTGGCACCACGGTCCATCTGCGCAAGCTGCTCGCCTGGGATGACGCGGCCCATGCCCGTCCCCGCGAGCTCGCGGCCGTCTGAGCTGGCGATTCGCCGCAGGCCCCGGCCGTTGCCGAACATCCGGCGGCACCCGATAACCTGAAGTGACCGCCGCTGACCGCCGTCCACCCCGAAGTGACGGCGGCGCGTGCGCGCGCATTCCTCGGAGGGGACGACTGTCATGAGCGCTGCCCGTGTGGGCGTAGTCACGTTTCCAGGAACTCTCGACGACCAGGACGCCGCCAGAGCCGTGCGCCTCGTGGGCGCACAGGCGGTGCCGCTGTGGCACGCCGACCGCGACCTGAAGGGAGTGGACGCCGTCTTCCTGCCCGGCGGCTTCTCCTACGGCGACTACCTGCGGTGCGGCGCCATCTCGCGGTTCGCGCCGCTGATGGAGGAGCTCATCCCGGCCGCCGGAGCGGGCCTGCCGGTGATCGGCACGTGCAACGGGTTCCAGATCCTGTGCGAGGCCCATCTGCTGCCGGGCGCGCTGGTGCGCAACGGCTCGCTCCACTACGTCTGCCGTGACCAGGGCCTCCGGGTCGAGCAGACCGCGACGGCCTGGACGAACGCCTTCGAGCCGGGCCAGGAGATCGTCCTGCCGGTCAAGCACGGCGAGGGCCGCTACGTGGCCGCCGACGACACCCTGGCCGCGCTCGAAGCGGGCGGCCACGTGGTCGTGCGCTACGTCGGCGGCAACCCCAACGGCTCGCTCAACGACATCGCGGGCATCCGCAACGAGGCGGGCAACGTGGTCGGCCTCATGCCGCACCCGGAGCACGCCGTCGAGGAGCTCGTCGGCGCGCCGAGCACCGACGGCCTGGGCTTCTTCACCTCCATCCTCAAGAACCTGGTGAACGCATGACCGACAGTGTGCAGCGGGCGGCGGAGACTCCCGAGGAGCCGATGCCCTTCGCCGAGCTGGGGATGAAGCAGGACGAGTACGACCGGGTCAAGGAGATTTTGGGCCGCCGTCCGACCGGCTCCGAGCTGGCCATCTACAGCGTCATGTGGTCCGAGCACTGCTCCTACAAGTCGTCCAAGGTGCATCTCAAGCAGTTCGCCACCAAGGCGCCCAAGTCCGAGGCGCTG
The DNA here is from genome assembly GCF_053592075.1 of Nonomuraea sp. NPDC002799. Lineage (NCBI taxonomy): Bacteria > Bacillati > Actinomycetota > Actinomycetes > Streptosporangiales > Streptosporangiaceae > Nonomuraea > Nonomuraea sp. NPDC002799. Next base: position 622,741 of record NZ_JBSFVA010000002.1, on the reverse strand, counting down.
CTGGTGGGCATGGGCGAGAACGCCGGCGTGGTCGACATCGGCGACGGCTGGGCGGCCACGTTCAAGATCGAGTCGCACAACCACCCGTCCTACGTCGAGCCGCACCAGGGCGCGGCCACCGGCGTCGGCGGCATCGTGCGCGACATCATGTCGATGGGCGCGCGCCCGATCGCCGTCATGGACGCGCTGCGCTTCGGCGGCGCCGACGCCGTGGACACCCGCCGGGTGCTGCCCGGCGTGGTCGAGGGCATCAGCCACTACGGCAACTGCCTGGGCCTGCCCAACATCGGCGGCGAGCTCGTCTTCGACCCCTGCTACATCGGCAACCCGCTGGTCAACGCCCTGTGCGTCGGCCTGCTGCGCAAGGACCAGATCAAGCTGGCCACCGCGCCAGGGCCCGGCAACCAGGTGGTGTTGTTCGGCGCCTCCACCGGCCCTGACGGCATCGGCGGCGCCTCGGTGCTGGCCAGCGCCACGTTCGAGGACGAGTCGCAGGCCAAGCGGCCCGCCGTGCAGGTCGGCGACCCGTTCATGGAGAAGCTGCTCATCGAGTGCTGCCTGGAGCTGTACGCGGCCGACGTGGTCGTCGGCATCCAGGACCTCGGCGCGGCCGGCGTCTCCTGCGCCACCACCGAGCTGGCCGCCAAGGGCACCGGCGGCATGGCCGTCGACCTCAACCTGGTCCCGCTCCGCGACCCCTCGCTCAGGCCCGAGGAGATCCTCATGAGCGAGTCGCAGGAGCGGATGATGGCCGTGGTCCGGCCGGACGACATCCCCGCGTTCATGGCGATCTGCCGGCGGTGGGACGTGCCCGCCGCCGTGATCGGCGAGGTGACCGACACCGGCCGCCTGGTCATGACGTGGGACGGCGACGTCATCGTCGACATCCCGCCGGGCACCGCCGCCGACGACGGGCCCGTCTACGAGCGGCCCTTCCACGAGCCGGCCGGCCAGGCCGCGCTCAACGCCGACACGCCCGACCGGCTGGAGCGGCCGGCGGACCTGCGGGAGACGCTGCTCAAGCTGCTCGGCTCGCCCAACCTGGCCTCCAAGGAATGGGTGACCTCCCAGTACGACCGCTACGTCCGCGCCAACACCGTGCTGGCCCAGCCGGCCGACGCGGGCATGGTGCGGATCTCCGAGGTCATGGCGGGCGCCGAGCCGACGACCCGGGGCATCGCGCTGGCCACCGACGGCAACGGTCGTTACGCCAAGCTCGACCCGTACGCGGGGGCGCAGCTCGCGCTCGCCGAGGCCTACCGCAACGTGGCCGTCACCGGCGCCGAGCCGCTGGCGGTCACCAACTGCCTCAATTTCGGCTCCCCCGAGGACCCCGAGGTCATGTGGCAGTTCGCCGAGGCCGTGCGCGGCCTGGCCGACGCCTGCAAGCTGCTGGGCGTGCCGGTGACCGGCGGCAACGTCTCCTTCTACAACCAGACCGGCTCGACGGCCATCCACCCGACGCCCGTCGTCGGCGTGCTGGGCGTCATCGAGGACGTGGCCAAGCGGGTGCCGACCGGGTTCGTCGCCGAGGGCCTGGAGGTCGTCCTGCTCGGCGACACGCAGGCGGAGTTCGGCGGCTCCGAATGGGCCCACGTGGCGCACCACCACCTGGGCGGGCTGCCGCCGCAGGCGGACCTGGAGGCGGAGCGGGCGCTCGGGACGGTGCTGGTCGAGGCGGCCAGGCGGGGCCTGCTCGAAGGCTCCCACGACCTGTCGGACGGCGGCCTGGCCGTCGCGCTGGCCGAGTCGTGCCTGGCGCGGGGCGTCGGTGCCGCGGTGACGCTCAGCGGCGACGCCTTCACCGGCCTGTTCAGCGAGTCGGCCTCGCGGGCGCTGGTCGCGGTGCGGCCCGAGACCTATGAGGAGTTCGCCGCGCTCTGCGGGCGGCACGAGGTGCCCTGCTACCGGCTCGGCACCACCGGCGGCGCGTCGCTGGTGGTCGAGGACGTGTTCGAGGTCGCGGTGACGGAGCTGCGGGAAACGCACTCGGCGGCGCTTCCCGCGCTGTTCGGCTGACGATCCGCGAGCGAGGGCCGGCCCGGGATTCCGGGCCGGCCCTCATCGTTGTGTCAGACCTTCTTCAGGCAGACGACGTAGACGCTGCCGCTGACCGAGGTGCCGCCACCGCCGCCACCGTTGGTGGTGGTGGTGGTCTTGGGGTCGGTCTGGGTGCTGGCGTAGGTGTTGCTGCCGTTGTCGTCCTTGGCGACGTTGACCGTCCAGCCGGAGCCGCCGCTGGGCATGCTGCTCAGGACGATGGCGTTCTTGAGGCTGCCGAAGGAGAAGCCGCCGCCGGTCGCCACGTGGCCGGACTGGCAGGAGGCCGTCTCGGAGCCGGTCCCGCTGATGGACTCGGTCCTGGTGTAGGTCGTGTACGAGGCGCCGGCGCCGGACTCGCCCTTGTCACCCTTGGGGCCCTGCGGGCCGGCCGGGCCCTGCTTGCCGTCCTTGCCGTCATCGCCGTCCCGGCCGGGCCGCCCGTCCTTGCCGTCCTGGCCGTTCTTGCCCGGGAGACCGTCCTGACCGTTCTTGCCCGGCAGGCCGTCCTTGCCGTCATCACCCTTGGGACCCTGCGGGCCGGTCTCCCCCTTGAGGCCCTGGAGGCCCTGAGCGCCCTGCTTGCCGGGCAGACCCCGGACGCCGGTCGCGCCCGTGGGGCCGGGGACGCCCTGCTTGCCCTGCGGGCCCGTCGCGCCCTGCTGACCCTGCTGAATGGTCGTCGTGGAGGTGCCACCACCGCCGATCAGGACCGATTCCTCGGTCTTGCGGCACTTCGTGGTCGGGGTGACGATGCGGGCGTACCGCGACTTCTTGTGTACGCAAGCGTGTACTTCGCCGGCGGCCGACGAGGCGGTGGCGACGCCGCCGACGGCGAGGAGCGCGGCGGCCAGCGCTCCGACGGTGACGAGAGTGAGCGAGCGCCCACCGCGAATCTTGATAGCCACGGGCTTGCCTTCCAGAGGAACGTGTTGCAGATGTTGGTCATGTGATTCACGTTTCAAACGTTCCAAGGGATGACAGGAACTACATAACGTATCTGTCACGAAACATACCGTTACTGACCTGGTTGACCGGTTGTTGGCGACATCGGTGAGTAAAACGACGCATTGGAGATGGCTGTCGCGCGTGCATAATCGGGTCTGTGCCGACGCCGAGCGATGCCCCCTACCTGCCTCCGGCCACACAGCCCGTGCGCGGCGTGGTCTGGGGCATCCACCTGATCGTGCCCCTGCTCGCCCTGTGGCTGCTGCTGGCCCAGCCGAAGGTCAACATCCCCTGGCAGCACAACGCCGGCCACTTCTGGATGATCATCATCGTGGCCGGCGTCAACGTGGTGCTCGGCGCCCTGATCAGCGAGGCGTCCCGGCGGCGGCAGGACGCCCGGCTGTTCCTGGTCTCCATGGTCTTCCTGAGCAGCGCCGGCTTCTTCTTCCTGCACGGTCTGGCCACACCGCAGGTCATCCTGCCGACCGGCTCGCTCGGGTTCGACCTGGGCCAGCAGGTGGGCCTCACGATCGCGGCCGCGTTCGCGTTCGCCTCGGCGCTGCCGCTGGGCGAGCCGGCGGCCAAGGCCGTGCTGGGCGCGCAACACTTCGTGCGCGGGGCGCTCTTCGGCTTCATGGCCCTGTGGGGGCTCATCTCGCTGATCCCCGGCCTGACGCCGCTCAGCGAGCCGCCGCCGCGGTCGCCCGTCGACTGGCTGGGCTGGGCGTCCATCCCCGGCGTGCTCCTGTACGGCGCGGCCAGCGTGATGATGTTCCTGCTGCATCGGCGGCGCCCGTCGGCCATGCTGATCAGCCTGATCACGGCGTACGCGCTGCTGGCCGAGGCCATGATCGCCGGAATGTCCCAGCACAACTGGCACCTGTCCTGGTGGGAGTGGCACCTGCTGCTCACCCTGGCCTTCGTCTTCGTGGCCTACAGCTCCTACCTGCAGTTCCGGCGCGAGGGGTCGAGCGCGGGACTGTTCGACTCGGTGACGCTGTCGGCGACCGTGCGCCGCATCCAGCAGGACTACGACAAGGCGCTGGAGGAGATGGTCGAGCACGTGCGGCGGGGTGAGCCGCTGGCCGCCGCCCGGTTGTCGGGCAAGTTCCGGCTCAACGAGAGCCAGGCCGCGGTGCTCGACCGGGCCGGCGAGGCGCTGGCCAATGAGCGGGAGTTGTCGGAGCGCCTGGCCGCCCTCGTGGCGGTGACCGCGCAGACCAGGGTCGGGCTGCCCGAGGCCGAGCTGCTGGCCACGTCGCTGGAGCGGGTGCGGCAGGCGTACGGCGACGTCAAGATCGGCCTGGTCGCGGACGGCAAGACCGCGATCGGCTCGCGCGCCTACGAGTTCACCGGCGCCGACCCGATCCGGCGCGACCGCCTGCTCGCCTTCCCGCTCACCGTCAAAGGCAACCTGGCGGGCGTCCTGGAGGTGCCCATCGGCCGCACGCGCCAGGACGAGGCGCTGGCCGCCACCCTGGCCGGCCAGCTCTCCATCTCCCTGGAGAACGCCCGCCTCTACCGGGAGCTGCACACGCTCTTCCACCAGTACATGTCGCCCGACGTGGCGCACGCCCTGCTGGCCGACCCGGGGCAGGCGGCGCTCGGCGGCGAGCTGAGGGAGCTGACCGCGCTCTTCGCCGACCTCAAGGGCTTCACCACGTTCTCCGAGCGGGTCACGCCGGGCGAGATCGTCGAGATGCTCAACCGCTACCACACGGCCGCCGTCCCCTGCATCCTCGACAACGGCGGCACGATCGTGCAGTTCGTCGGCGACGCGCTGCTGGCCCTGTTCAACGCGCCCGCCACGCAGGCCGGGCACGCGCGCGCCGCCTGCAGGGCCGCACTCGACATGCAGCGGGCCGCCGCCGAGGTGGCCGAGGAGATGGCGTGGAAGCGGGTGGACGACGTCGAGTGGCCGACGTTCCGGGTGGGCGTCAACACCGGGCCCGCGCTGGTCGGCAACATCGGCAGCCCGGAGTTACGCGGTTTCAACGCCATGGGCGACTGCGTGAACGTGGCCGCCAGGCTCCAGGGCGTCGCCGAGCCCGGCACGGTGGTCATCGGCGAGACCACGCTGCGGCAACTGGGCCATGACGTTTCGGTGGACCCTCTGGGAGAGCTCAGCCTCAAGGGCAAGGAAGAGCTTGTTGCGGCCTACGTTCTGACGCATTTGCCATAGAAGGGCCGGACCCGTGCCGACATAATCATCCGCATGGCTTCAGAGTCCGGCGAATTCCTGTCCATGCTCAGCGACGAGGACGGCGAGGCCCTGCGCAGGGCCGGGCGGTTGCGACGCTGGGATCGCGGCACGACGGTCATCACCGAGGGCGACACGGCCGACTGGGTGCTCGTGCTGCTAGAAGGCCGGGTCAAGGTCTCCTCGCACACCAACAGCGGGACCGAGGTGGTGCTGGCCGTGCGCGGCCCCGGCGGGCTGCTGGGCGAGCTGTCGGCCATCGACGGGTCGCCGCGCTCGGCCACGGTGACCGCTCTGGAGCCGATCTCGGGCATCGTGGTGCGCGACTTCCCCACGTTCCTGGAGCAGCACGGGCGCATCGCCGTGCTGCTCATGCAGCTCGTCAGCGGGCGGCTGCGCGACGCGGACCGCAAGCGCATCGAGTACGGCGCCTTCGACACCACGGGCCGGGTGGCCACCCGGCTGCTGGAGCTGGCCGACCGCTACGGGGAGAAGACCAACAGCGGGGTACGCGTGGCGCTGCCGCTCTCCCAGGACGAGCTGGCGGGCTGGACGGGCGCCTCGCGGGAGGCCGTCAGCAAGGCGCTGCGCACGCTGCGCGACCGCGGGCTCATCGAGACGGGCCGGCGGCGGGTGGTGATCCACGACCTGGAGGGGTTACGCAAGCGGGCCAGGTGACCCCTGGGATAAAACGGACGTACGTCGTACGTCATAGTGGAGGGCATGGTCGCGGCACCCCCCCAAGACGACAGCCGCCTGCGGTACGCCTGGCGCGTGTGCTCGGTTACCAGCCTGGGGCTGGTCCTCATCGGCATCGCGGGCAGCACGCTGAACGTGGCCCTTCCCTCCGTGGTGCGGCACTTCCACGCCGGCGCGCTCGAATCCGGCTGGATCCTGCTGTCGTTCCTGCTGGTCAACACCGCGACCCTGGTGTTCTTCGGCCGGGTGGCCGACCTGCTCGGCCGGCGTGAGGTCTACCTGGCGGGCTTCGCGCTGTTCACCCTGGCCTCGCTGCTGGCCGGGTTGTCGCCGAACGTCTGGTTCCTGGTCGCGATGCGGGTGGTGCAGGCGATCGGCGCGGCGATGATCCTGGCGAACGGCACCGTGATCATCACGGACGCGTTCCCGCCGGAGCGGCTCAGCCAGGGCATGGGCGTCTACATCGGCACGCTCTCGGTGGCGCAACTCGCCGGGCCCACGCTGGGCGGCCTGATCGCGGAGGCCGCGGGCTGGCAGTGGATCTTCTGGGTGAACGTGCCGGCCGGGCTCATCGCGCTCGGCTGGGGCGCGGCGATCTTACGCAAGATGCCCAGGCGGCCCAAGGAGCCGATCGACGGGCTCGGCAACGTGCTGGTGTTCGCGGCGCTGTCGGCGCTGCTGCTCGCGCTGTCGGAGGCGGGCTCGGGCGGGCTGACCAGCCCGGTCGTGATCACCGGGGTGGCGCTCTTCGTGCTGCTGGTGCCGCTGATCGTGCTGGCCGAGCGTCGCTCCGCCAACCCGGTGCTGGACCTGCGGTTGTTCGGGGGGCGGCTGCTGGCCTACGCGAACCTGGCCTCGTTCTGCAACGCGCTGGCGCGCTCGGCGCTGATCCTGGTGGTGGCGCTGTACTTCCAGGCGGCCAGGGGGCTCGACTCGTTCACGGCGGGGCTGAGCGTGCTGCCGGTGCCGGTCGGCATCGGGCTGGCCTCGCCCATCGTGGGCATGCTCGGGCAGAAGGTGTCGCCGTACGCGCTGTCCATCGGCGGAGCCGTGTTGTCCGCCGCCGGGCTGGGCACGCTGATGCTGACGGCCGATCCCGCGACGCCGTACTGGGTGATCGGGATCGGGCTGTTCGTGGCGGGCTGCGGCAGCGGAACGTTCCTGACCGGCAACACCACCCAGGTCATGCGGGCCCTGCCGGTGGGCAGCCTGGGGGTGGTCAACGGCTTCCGTGTCATGATCATGAACGTCGGGATCGTGATCAGCGTCGGCCTGTCGCTCAGCGTCGTGACCGTTTCGGTGGGGCCCGGCCTGCGGGACCAGGTCTACGCGGGCACGCTCTCCACGCTCTCGCCCGTGGCCGTGGGACAGCTCATGGACGGGTTCCAGCGGGCGTACGCGGTGCTCTTCGCCGTCGCCGCGGCCGGCGCCGTCCTGGCCGCCCTGGCCAGGGATCAGAGGGCGGCGGCGAGCCTGGACTCCACGTCGCGGTAACGGGAGACCGGAACGAGGTGGACGCCGTCGAAGGCGCCCGAGTCGCGCAGCGCGAGCACCTGCTCGCAGGCCGCCTCCACCCCGGCCATGCGATCCCCCGCCACCCTCGCGATCAGCTCCTCCGGCAGCTCGATGTCGGGGATCGCGGCGGCCAGGGTACGCGCGTGCCGCTCGCTGGCCAGGACCATGACGCCCGCGTAGACGGGCACGTCGACCGGGTGGGCGTCGCGCCAGCGGAGCTGGGCCTCCAGGGAGAAGCCGACCTGCAGGAACAGGAAGTCGGCCGCGCGCTTCCACGACGGCAGCGTGCGCATGCCCGCCGCGGCCCCGAGCCGGAAGCCCGGCGCGAAGCTCCTGGCCTCCTCGATCATCGAGCGCACGGTGAGGTCGCTGGTGCGGTTGCCGCTCGTCGGCTTGTCGCCGTAGACGAAGAGGAACTGGTCGACGCCGTAGGCCCCCGCCGTCAGCAGGTCGCGCTGGAAGCCGAGCAGGTTGCGGTCGCGCGAGTTGAGGCAGGCGATGCCGCGCCCGCCCATCGCCTGCACCTCGTGGGCCACGGCCACGCTGGACACGGTCGCGCGGCCGATGTGGTTGTCCGGGATGAGGAACGAATGGGCGATCTTGCCCATCGTGCCGATCTGGTGTCTGACGTGCTTCAGATCAGGCTTCGTGGGCGGTTCGATCTCACAGATCAGCTCAAATGCCATGATCAGCACCCTAACGTCTGGCCGCCAGCGCCTCTATACCGCTGAGCACGAGGTCGACGCCGAAGGTGTCGTAGAGCCCGGGGTCGGGGCCGACGACCAGCGGGCCGGCCATCGCCACCAGGTTCGGGTAGGTCTCGGCGGGCAGCGACTGCAGGCTCAGCCGCTTGACCCGGACGATCTCGTCGCGGGCCGGCCCCGACGGGAAGTGCACGGGCGCGTCGGCGACGGCGATGGCGCTCTGCAGCAGGTATTTGGTGATCAGGCAGCTCTCCTCGACGCCGAACCCGGCGACCCGGGCCAGGCGCAGCGTGTGCTCCCAGACGAGCAGGAAGTTCGGGACGGAGGCCGGGTCGATCTGCTCGATCACGTTCTTGGCGCAGGAGTGCGCGCGCAGCGTCCTGATCAGGCCGTCCACCAGCTCGCGTAGCTGCTCCTGCCACGACCGGTCGTCGGCGGGCTTGGGTGCGAAGCCGGCGATCAGGTGGTCGGCCATGCCGGTGAGCAGTTGTTCCTTGTTCTTGTAGTGCCAGTAGAGGGCCATCGGCGTCACGCCCAGGTCAGTGGCCAGCCGCCGGATGGTGACGGCGTCGAGCCCTTCGGCGTCGCCGATCTCCAGAGCCCGCTCCGCGATCGCCTGCGCGGTGAGTTTTCCCATCACGGTTGACAACTATACGTCGTACACGTTGAACTATACGGCGTACAAGTACACCGTATAGGGGGAATGGACCATGCGATGGTGGGCACTGGGTGCGGTCACCTTGGGCACCTTCATGACGTATCTCGACAACAACGTGGGCAACGTCGCGTTACCCACGATCCAGCGTGACCTCGGGCTGACGATCTCCGGGCTGGAGTGGATCGTGAGCTCGTACATCCTGGTCTTCGCCGGCCTCATGCTGGCCGGCGGCAGGCTCGCGGACGTCTTCGGCGCCCGCCGCGTCTTCCTCGGCGGCCTGGCCGTCTTCACGCTCGCCTCGCTGGCCGCCGGGCTGGCCACCAGCGGGACGGCGCTGATCGCCGCGCGGGCGGTCCAGGGCGTCGGCGCCGCGCTGCTCACGCCCACGGCGCTGGCGTTGATCAGCCAGATCTTCCCCGACCCCGGCGAGCGCGGCCGGGCGGTGGGCATCTGGAGCATCTCCGGGGCGCTGTCCATGGCCCTCGGCCCGGCGGCGGGCGGCTTCATCAGCGAGAACCTGCACTGGGGCTGGATCTACCTGATCAACGTCCCGATCGGGGTCGCGACGTTCGGGCTCGCGTTCTGGGCGGTCCGTCCCGCCTTCACCCGGGTACGCCGCAACCTCGACCTTCCGGGGCTGGCCGCCTCGGCGATCGCGCTGTCCGCCCTGACCTACGCGCTCATCGAGGGCGCGGCGGCCGGCTGGACCTCGCCGGAGATCCTGACCGCGTTCGCCGTCTTCGCGGTGGCGGCCGTGGCGTTCGTGCTGGCCGAGACGCGGGCGGCCGAGCCGATGATCGACATGTCGCTGTTCCGGTCGAGGGTGTTCAGCGGCGGCCTGCTGACCAGCGGGATCTGGTCGTTCGGCGTCTTCGGGATCTACTTCTTCAGCGCCCTGTGGCTGCAGAACGTGCTCGGCTTCTCCCCCAGTCAAGCGGGTGCCGCGTTCGTGCCGATGGCGCTGGTCATGGCCGTCGTCGCGATCCTGTCGGCGCGCGTCACCCGGCTGATCGGCATCGGCCGCACGGTGGCGCTCGGCATGGCGCTCATGGGCTCGGCGATCTATCTGCTCTCCGGCGTCGGCGCGGACGCCGGCTACGCGGACGTCGTCCCCTGGTTCCTGCTGTACGGCCTCGGCGGCGGCCTGCTGGTCCCGCTGACGGCCGCCATCCTGAACGGGATGCCCAGGGAGCGCTCCGGCGTGGCCTCGGGCGTGCTCAACGTCTCACGCGAGGTCTTCGGCCTGCTCGGCATCACCCTGCTGGGCGCGATCCTGACCGCCCGGCAGGACGCGAGCGAGCAGCCGCCGCTGCTCGCCTTCCTCGACGGCTACCGGTTCACCCTCGTCATCGCGGCGGTGATCGTGCTGCTGAGCATCCCGGTCGCGCTCTACGCGCTGCGCGAGAACCGGGACGCCCGGCAGCCTCAGGCGGCCACCCCGGAGACCGTCGGATCCTCGAACTGAGTGCGGTACAGCTCCTCGTAACGGCCGCCCGCGGCCAGCAGCTCGGCGTGCGTGCCGCGCTCGGCCACGTGCCCGTCCTCGATCACCAGGATGAGGTCGGCGGCCCTGATCGTGGAGAGCCGGTGGGCGATGACCACGGCGGTCCTGCCTTCGAGCGCCTCGCCGAGCGCCGCCTGCACGGCGGCCTCGGAGGTGGAGTCGAGCGCCGCCGTGGCCTCGTCCAGGATCACCACCCTGGGCCGGGCCAGCAGGAGGCGGGCGATCGTCAGCCGCTGCCGCTCCCCGCCGGACAGGCGGTAGCCGCGCTCGCCCACCACCGTGTCGAGCCCGTCCGGCAGCGACTCGATGAGGGTGGCCAGTCTGGCCCTGGTGAGGGCGTCCCAGAGCTCGTCCTCGTCGGCCTCGGGGCGGGCCAGCAGCAGGTTGCCCCGGATCGAGTCGTGGAAGAGATGGCCGTCCTGGGTGACCATGCCGAGCGTGTCGCGGATGGATTCGGCGCTCAGGTCGCGTACGTCCACGCCGCCGAGCCGGACGGCGCCGGAGTCGACGTCGTACAGTCTGGGCAGGAGCTGCGCGATCGTGGACTTGCCCGCGCCGGACGAGCCCACCAGGGCGACCATCTGGCCGGGCTCGGCCCGGAACGAGACGCCGTGCAGCACCTCGTCGCCGCCCCTGGAGTCGAGCACGGCGACTTCCTCCAGCGAGGCCAGCGAGACCTTGTCGGCCGCCGGGTAGGCGAAGCGCACGTCGTCGAACTCGACCGCGACCGGCCCTTCGGGCACCGGCCTGGCCCCCGGCTTGTCCTCGATCAACGGCTTGAGGTCGAGCACCTCGAAGACCCGCTCGAAGCTCACGAGCGCGCTCATCACGTCCACGCGGGCGCTGGCCAGCGCGGTCAGCGGGGCGTACAGGCGGGTGAGGAGCATGGCCATGGACACCAGCGCGCCGGGGGCGAGCTGGCCGCGCAGGGCGTAGAAGCCGCCGAGGCCGTAGACGAGGGCCAGGGCCAGCGCCGAGACCAGGGTGAGCGCGGTGACGAAGGCCGACTGGGTCATGGCCGAGCGCACGCCGATGTCACGCACCCGGCGGGCCCGGCCGGCGAACTCGGCGGACTCCAGCGCGGGCCGGCCGAAGAGCTTGACCAGCGTCGCGCCGGGCGCGGAGAAACGCTCGGTCATCTGCGTGCCCATGGCCGCGTTGTGGTCGGCCGCCTCGCGGCGCAGCCGGGCGATCCTGCTGCCCATCCGCCGGGCCGGCAGCACGAACACGGGCAGGAGCAGCAGCGCGAGCAGCGTGATCTGCCAGGAGATCCCGATCATGGCCGTGAGCGTGAGCACGAGCATCACGACGTTGCCCGCCACGCCGGACAGCGTGTCGGTGAACGCCCGCTGCGCCCCGATCACGTCGTTGTTCAGCCGGCTGACCAGCGCGCCGGTGCGGGTCCTGGTGAAGAAGGCGATCGGCATCTTCTGCACGTGGTCGAAGACGGCCGTGCGCAGATCGAGGATCAGGCTCTCGCCCAGGCTCGCCGACAACAGCCGGCTCAGCAGCCCGAGTCCCGCCTCGACGATCGCCAGGCCCGCGATCAGCAGCGCCACCACGACCACCACGTCGACGGGCTCGGCGGTGAAGATGGCGTCCACCACCCGGCCTGCCAGCAGTGGCGCGGCCACGGCCAGGCCCGCCATCACCACGCTGAGCAGCAGGAACAGGGTCAGCCTGCGGCGGTGCGGGCGGGCGAAGCCGCCGATGCGCCGGAGCGTCGCCCTGGACACAGGACGACGCTCCCGCTGGTCGTTCATCGAGTAAAGCTGGTGCCAGGCGGTCATCTCCATGCTCATGACATGGACGTTAGGGCCTCAAGTTAAGTTGAGGTCAAGCGCCGATCTTCTTGCCCCTGCCGTGCCACACCACCGCGACCGACGGGCGCGGCTGGTCGCCGTCGGGCCAGCGGCTGGAGGGGTTGTCCGGGGTGGCGCCGTCGGTCTCGCCCGGATGCTGCACCGCGACGAAGACGCTGCGCTGGTCCGCGGTCACCAGCGGGCCGCAGGTCTCGGCGCCGACGGGGACGGTGAGGAACTGGCGCAGGTGACCGCGGTCCCTGCCGCGGACGGGCATCACGAAGAGCCCGTCGTGACTGCCGAGCTGGTTGCCGTCCGTGGAGATCCACAGGTTGCCGTCCGCGTCGAACGTCACGTTGTCCGGGCAGGAGATCGGCGAGACCTGGGTCTTGTCGAAGCCGGCGAAGTACGTGCCGGCGTCGTTGGGGTCGCCGCAGACCAGCGGGAGCGACCAGGCGAACGTCTTCTCGCCCGCGTCGTCACGCCGCTCGACGAGCTCCAGGACGTGGCCGTGCTTGTTGGATGCACGCGGGTTGGCCTCGTCCACCTGGGCCGCGGTGCGGTTGGTGTTGTTGGTCAGCGCCACGTACACGCCGCCGGTGACGGGGTTGCGCTCCATGTCCTCGGGGCGGTCCATCTTGGTCGCGCCGACCTTGTCGGCGGCCGTGCGGGTGTAGACGAGGACTTCGGCGGCGGTCATGCCGTCCACGTACGACTTGTCGCCCGAGACCAGCGGGATCCACTCGCCCGAGCCGTCGAACAGGCCGTCGGCGGGCAGCTTGCCGGAGCCGTCGATCTCGATGGCCGGGCTGTCGCCGGTGAACTTGGCCACGTACAGGGTGCCCTCGTCCAGCAGGTCCCGGTTGTGCCGGTCGAAGCCGGGGACGTAGCGGTTCTTGGAGACGAACTTGTAGATGTACTCGAAGCGCGAGTCGTCGCCCATGTACACGACGAGGCGGCCGTCGCGGGCCAGCGTCGTGGTGGCCGCCTCGTGCTTCAGCCGGCCGAGCGCGGTGCGCTTGATCGGCGTGGAGTCGGGGTCGAACGGGTCGATCTCCACGACCCAGCCGAACCTGTTGGCCTCATTGGGGTGCTTGGCCAGGTCGAAGCGCTCCTCGACCCGGTCGAAGCGGCGGCTGCCCGACGGGGTGCCGCTCGTGATCGTGTAGCGGGCGATGTAGGGCTGCTGCGCCGCCGGGACTTTGTCGCCGTTGACGAAGTACTGGTCGATGTTCTCCTCGGCGGTCAGCACGGTGCCCCACGGGGTGGTGCCGCCCGAGCAGTTGTTCAGCATGCCGACGGGCTTGACGCCGCCGGGGTCGGCGGCCGTCTTGAGCAGGTCGCTGCCCGCGGCGGGCCCGGTGAACCTCATGGGGGTCTGAGCGGTGATCCGCCGGTTGTAGCGGCGGCGTCCCTTGGTGACCAGCTTCCACTGGCCCGAGTCCTTCGCCCGCTCGATCTCCACGACCGAGCCGCCGTGCGCGGCCAGCGCGATCTTGATCTGCTCCTCGGTCGCGGCGGCGCCGCCGGTGTAGCCGCGGAACATCAGGTTCTCGTCGGTGTACTCGTGGTTCACCCAGAGCAGAGCGCGGTCGCGCCCCATCGGAAGGAGCGTCACGTAGTCGCAGTTGTAGCCGAACTGCTTGTTCTGGGCGTCGGCGCTCTGGGCCTCGAAGTCGAAGGCGGGCGCGTCGGGCGTCACGGGGTCGCCCCAGCGGACGACCACGGAGGAGGCGTAACCGTCCGGGATGCGCAGCGCGTCGTCCCTGTTCGGCGGCACGGGCGTGAAGCGGAGGTCGCCGCCGTCGCCGTTCCAGCCCTTCGCCGCGGTCGCGGCCGGCTCGTCGGCCAGCGCGGGCGCCGCCCCCGCCAGGCCCGCGCCCGCCACGATGGCGCCCAGCGCGCCGGCGCGCAGCACGCCGCGCCGCGACAGCGCCTCCTTCACGACATCGCCGAAATACGCGTTGCCGGTGGTGTTCGCCACGTCGTGCGCGCACGCGTTGCCGCAGCGGAACTGACAGGTCAGCGCGGATCGGCCACCTTTGTGCGGGGTGGAAAGCAACGGCAACAGCCGTCCGCCCGCGTTGGGGTTCGCCACAGGTCCTCCAGAAAAGTGCGCATTGGTACGGCGGGGACGTTACGGTCGCCGGCGAAACCGGAGGTGAACGACGACCTCCGTCTTGATGAACGCTTCCCGCGAGACAATGGCCGGGTGGCACCACGCAAGCTGGACCCGGAGAAACTGAGAGCCGCCCTCGACGGGCAGCTCATCGCCCTCGACGAGCCGCCCTACGACGGGCCGGCGTCCGCGCTGCCCGACGCGCTCGTGGCCGCCGTGCTGGCCGCCTACGACCGGGGGTCGCCGCCCGAGCGCGACGCGGCCAGGCAGGCCGTGCGCTACCTGCTCGACCGGCTCGCGGCCGCCTCGCCCGGCAGGACCGTCGAGGTGCGCGTGCCGCCGTACGCGGCCGTCCAGGCCATCGCGGGACCGCGCCACACGCGCGGCACGCCGCCCAACGTGGTCGAGATGGACGGGCGCACCTGGATCGAGCTCGCGCTCGGCCGCCGCACCTGGGCGGAGGCCATGGCCCAGGGACTGGTGGCCGCCAGCGGCTCCCGGGCCGACCTGTCAGGGCAACTGCCGCTCTAGTTCCGTCCGCTCATCCAGGGGAACTTGGCCTCGAAGCAGCGGTCCGCGAGCTGGCCCGGCAGGTGGGCGCACTCCTGCACCACGTTCCAGAACCAGATGGCCACGATCGCGAACAGGATCAGCGACAGGACGCTGATCACGATGCCGGCGATGGCGCGGCCCTTGCCGGCCCGCTTGGCCAGCGCCACGCAGCCGAAGACGATCGACAGGATGGCCGTGATGAGGCCCGTGAAGCAGACGAACACCAGGAAAGGGCTGGCCACGCCCAGCACGAGCGAGGCCGTGGCCAGGCCGCTGCCCGGCACCGCCTGCTGGTAGGGCTGGCCGTAGGGGGTTCCCATGGGCGGTGGCGGGCCGTAGCCGGGCGGGCCGCCGTACGGGCTGGAGGGCGTCGTGCCCGGCACGGCGGGCTCCTGGCCTGGCTGGGCGGCGTAAGCCTCCTGGGGCTGCGTGTCCTGGTACGGCGCGCCCTGGGGTGACACCTGGCCACCCGGCGGGCCTTGGGGGCCCTGATACGGCCTCTCGCCGCCAGGAAGCGGGCTCTGTTCCCCGGGACCGCCCAGAGACGGAGGCGGGGCGGCAGGCGGGCCCTGATCTCCGGACGGGCCCTGGGGCGGGCCTTGGGACGGGGCCTGATCGCCGGGCGGGGTCTGGGCGGCAGGCGAGCCTTGCGGCGGGGTCTGGCCGCCGGGTGGGGCGAAGGTCGGCTGGTCGTCCTGGTCGTATCGCGACGGACCCGGCCGGACGCCGCCCTCGTCGTTCGGAGGAGCACCCTCCCACCCCGGGTACGAGGGCGTGGCGCCGGGAATCCTGAAAACCTGCGTCTCCTCGGCGTCGCCGCCCGTGGGCTCCGGGGTCTCCGGCGAGGTGGGCAGGTCGGGATGGGACGGCTCGCCGGCCGGCCTGGGCTCGTGCGTCGGCGGCACGTCGGGCCGCGGGGCCACGGGCGGCACCACGGGGGGCGCCGGCCTGATCGGCTCCTCGGCCCTGCTCGGCTCGCCCAGCCTGGACGGCTCGTCCCGGCCGGTCGGCTCGTCCCGGCCGGTCGGCTCGTCGTCCAGTGTTCCCTCGCTCCACCAGTCGGGCGTGTGCGGCGGCGGCGCGGGGCCCGGCTCGTCCTCGTCTGGACGGCCGTCGCGCGGGTTCTGCCCCGGACGGGGCTCGTTCGGGTCCCCAGGTGTGGTCACGTCTGCGTCTCCCGACGGGTCAGCATGCCGGATACTTCACCCTTTCGCGGAAGGCCCCGGCTAAACCACGCGACACGGTAAGAGGCCGCTCATCCTTGGGTCACCATGCGCCAAAGCGGCAGGCGAAGGGCAAGATGAGTGCATGCTGGACGAGACCCTGACGTACGCGCTGATCAAGGTCATGAAGACGCACCGCAACCAGATGGCCGCCGCGCTGGTCCCCCTCGGGCTCCACGTCGGGCAGGAGCTGCTGCTCAACCAGCTCTGGCGGCAGGACGGCCTCACACAGGGCGAGCTCATCACCAGGCTCGGCGTGGAGCCGCCGACCGTGACCAAGACCCTCCAGCGGCTGGAGCGCGCCGGCCTGGTCTACCGGGCGCCCGACCCCGACCGGCCGCGGGTGGGCCGGGTGCACCTCACCGACGCGGGCAAGGCGCTGCGCGAGCCGGTGGAGGAGATCTGGCGCCGTACGGACGAGGAGCTCATGCGCGGCTTCGACGACGAGGAGCGCCACCTGCTCGCCCGGCTCGTCCGTGCCATTCCCCATTGAGCCTTTCACTCTCAGCGAAACACCCTTGCACGCTTGCCTCTTCTGTCGTTAGCTGGCTAATTAGTTGGCTAAATACGGAGGAATACATGCATGTCCTGATCACCGGTGGCTCGTCCGGCATCGGCGCCGCCACCTCCCTCGCGTACGCGCAGACCGGCGCCCGCGTCACCCTCACCTACCACTCCGGCCAGGACCGGGCCGCCGAGATCGTCAAGCGGATCGAGGCGGAAGGCGGCGAGGCCGCGGCCGTCCACCTGGACCTGGAGGACCACGCCACCATCGCCCCCGCCGTCGCCGCGGCCGGGCCGGTGGACGCCCTCGTCGCGAACGCCGTGCGCTGGGGCACGCTGCCGCCCGGCGGGGTGGCCTTCGACGACGTGCCGGCCGCCGAATGGTCGGCCGCCCTGCACGCCAACGTGGTGGGCAACGCCCTGCTCGTCCAGGCGGTGCTGCCGGAGATGCGGCGCAAGGGGTGGGGCCGGATCGTGTTCGTCTCGTCCGGGATCGCCGAGGAGGGGGTGCCGGGCCCGGGTCCGTACGGGACCGCCAAGATGGCGCTGCACGGCATGGCCCGCGCCCTCGCCTGGGAGGCCGGCAAGGACGGCATCCTGGTGAACGTGGCCGTGGCCGGGCTCACCATCACCGGCGCCCAGCGCCCGATCCCGCAGGAGGTCCTCGACCGGCTGGCCGCCCGCACGCCCAGCCGCCGGCTCTCCACGGCGGACGACCTCGCCGCCTTGATCGTCTTCCTCGGTTCCGCGGCGAACCGCAATCTCACCGGAGAGATCATCCGCGACGGATCCAACGCCGGCAGGTCGGCTCACGCGGGGTGATCCCGCCCCCCGGGTGCGCGAGCACGGAAGCGCTCGACCTAGACTGAGGCACGTGCTGAAGGGCGACGGCCGGCTCGGCCATGATCTGGACCCCGATGACCGCGCTCCCAAAGACGCCTGTGGCGTCTTCGGCGTGTGGGCACCCGGCGAGGAAGTTTCCAAACTCACCTACTACGGGCTGTACGCGTTGCAGCACCGCGGCCAGGAGTCCGCGGGCATCGCGGTCAGTGAGGGCAGCCGCATCCTCGTCTACAAGGACATGGGCCTCGTCGCCCAGGTCTTCGACGAGTCGGTGCTCGGCACCCTCCGTGGCCACCTGGCCATCGGCCACTGCCGCTACTCCACGACCGGGTCGAGCGTGTGGGAGAACGCACAGCCGACCCTCAGCTCCACCGACGTCGGCGGGCTCGCGCTGGCCCACAACGGCAACCTGATCAACACCCCGGAGCTGGCCCAGCGCCTCGCTCCGGGCTCCACCAGGGCGACCACCGACACCGAGGTCCTCACCACGCTGCTCGCCCAGGACCGCAGCCGCTCCATCGAGGACGCGGCCGCCGAGCTGCTGCCGCAGGTCAAGGGCGCCTACTCGCTCGTGTTCATGGACGAGCAGACGCTCTATGCCGCCCGCGACCCCCAGGGCATCCGCCCGATGGTCCTGGGCCGGCTGGAGCGCGGCTGGGTGGTGGCCTCGGAGACGGCCGCGCTCGACATCGTCGGCGCCACGTTCGTCCGCGAGATCGAGCCCGGCGAGATGCTCACCATCGACGAGCGCGGCGTGCGCTCGCGCCGCTTCGCGCTGGCCGAGCCCAAGGGCTGCCTGTTCGAGTACGTCTACCTCGCCCGCCCCGACACCACCATCGCGGGCCGCGGCGTGCAGGTCACCAGGGTCGAGGTCGGCCGCGTGCTGGCCCGCGAGCACCCGGTGGAGGCCGACCTGGTCATCCCCACGCCGGAGTCCGGCACCCCCGCGGCCGTCGGCTACGCCGAGGAGAGCGGCATCCCCTACGGGCAGGGCCTGGTCAAGAACTCCTACGTGGGCCGCACCTTCATCCAGCCCTCGCAGACCATCCGCCAGCTCGGCATCCGGCTGAAGCTCAACCCGCTGCGCGAGGTCGTCGAGGGCAAGCGCCTGGTGGTCGTGGACGACTCGATCGTGCGCGGCAACACCCAGCGCGCCATCGTCAAGATGTTGCGCGAGGCGGGGGCGCGCGAGGTGCACGTACGCATCTCCTCGCCGCCCGTGTCCTGGCCGTGCTTCTACGGCATCGACTTCGCCACCAGGGCGGAGCTGATCGCGGGCTCGCTGTCGGTCGAGGAGATCCGGGCCTCGCTGGGCGCCGACTCGCTGGGCTACATCTCCCTGGAGGGCCTGACCAAGGCCACCACGATCCCCGCCGACCGGCTCTGCAGGGCCTGCTTCGACGGCTCCTATCCCATTCCGATCGACCAGGACAACGTGGGCAAGTTCGTGTTGGAGAGCAAAGCGTGAGTACGTACGAGGCCGCCGGCGTCGACATCGAGGCCGGCGAGCGCGCCGTCACCCTGATGAAGGACAAGGTGGCGCGCTCGCGGCGGCCGGAGGTGGTCGACGACGCCAGCGGGTTCGCGGGCCTGTTCGACGCCTCGGCGCTGCTCCGCTACCAGCGGCCGTTGCTCGCCTCCTCCACCGACGGCGTGGGCACCAAGGTCATGATCGCCCAGCAGTACGGCAAGCACGACACGATCGGCATCGACCTCGTCGGCATGGTCCTCGACGATCTGGTGGTCTGCGGGGCCGAGCCGCTGTTCATGACCGACTACATCGCCTGCGGCAAGGTGGTGCCCGAGCGCATAGCCGAGATCGTCGGCGGGGTCGCGGAGGGCTGCCGCCTGGCCGGGGCCGCGCTGGTCGGCGGCGAGACGGCCGAGCACCCCGGAGCCATGGGCCCGGACGAATACGACCTCGCGGGCGCCGGCACCGGCGTCGTGGAGGCCGCGGCCATGCTCGGGCCCGACCGGGTGACCGCCGGTGACGTGGTGCTCGGGCTGGCGTCGTCAGGGGTGCACTCCAACGGCTACTCGCTGGTGCGTCACGTGCTGCGCGAGGCGTCCCTGTCGCTCGACACCGTGCTGCCTGAGCTGGGCCGGCCGCTGGGCGAGGAGCTGCTGGAGCCGACGCGCATCTACGCGCTCGACTGCCTGGAGCTGGCCCGCTCGGCCGACGTCCACGCGTACGCGCACATCACCGGCGGCGGCGTCGAGAGCAACCTGTCGCGCTCGTTGCCCGGCCACCTGGACGCCCTGCTGGACCGGGCGTCGTGGATGCCGCCCGCGATCTTCGGCGTGCTGGCCGAATACGGCTCCATCGCCCAGCAGGACATGGACCGCACGTTCAACCTCGGGGTCGGGATGGCGGCCGTGCTGCCCGCCGACGCGGCCGACGAGGCCATCCGGCTGCTGGCGGCGCGCGGACTGGACGCCTGGGTGCTGGGCGAGATCGTCCCGGGCAGCGGCCAGGCCCGCTACCGCTAGCCGCGCCTGGTGGTCCGGCGCGCTACCGCTCGTCCTTGTGGCGCTGGTAGTAGCGGGCCACGCGCACCCGGTTGCCGCACAGGTCGGGCGAGCACCAGCGGCGGCGCGGGTGGGCGGGCAGGAAGAGCATCGGGCACTGGGGGCCCTCGCAGGCCCTGATCCGGCCCACCCCCGGATCCGTCAGCAGCGCCGCGGCGGCCTCGGCCAGCTCGGCCAGCAGGCGGCTCAGCGCCGGGCCGTCCCTGCGGGAGCCGCTGACCAGCACCGCTCCCCTGGGCTCCAGACGCACGTAGGGCGGCGCGGCCCGCAGCGCCCGGTTGAGCGCCGCGACCGCCCCGGCCGGCGGCGGGGCGGCCTGGCGGGCGGCCTCCAGGGCCGCTGACACGTGGCCGCGCAACTCCCGGACGGCCGGCAGGTCCGCCCGGGTGAACGGGGTTTCCGGCGCCGTGAGACGACCGGCCTGCTCGGCCAGCCAGTCGTGGAAGCCCGCCACCTCGTCCAAGGCGTCATAGGCGGCGCCGCGCGTGTT
The DNA here is from genome assembly GCF_053592075.1 of Nonomuraea sp. NPDC002799. Classification (NCBI taxonomy): domain Bacteria; kingdom Bacillati; phylum Actinomycetota; class Actinomycetes; order Streptosporangiales; family Streptosporangiaceae; genus Nonomuraea; species Nonomuraea sp. NPDC002799. Next base: position 602,411 of record NZ_JBSFVA010000002.1, on the reverse strand, counting down.
GACCAGATCCAGGGCGAGCGGCTCACCCGTCAGCAGCTCCATGCCCTAACGGTATATCGCATCATTGACGCATTAGCCGGCCGAGGGCAAACGAAAAGCCCCACGGTCACCCGTGGGGCCCGATGATCGTGTACGAGGATCCGGCGCGGACGCCGGGCCCTCGGCCACGTCAACCAGGAGAGCGGCTAACGGCGGCCGGATGAGCGGCCATCGTCGTCGTCCCCGGCGCCATAGTCATCGGCGTAATCGGCATAGCGCTCCGCCAGCTCATCGTTGGGCTCGTCGGCGTCGTCAACGCTGGAGTCTCCGACCCCGAGTTCGTCGCGAAGACGATCAAGATCTGTGCCACCGCTGTTGTACTTCAGCTGGCGAGCAACCTTGACCTGCTTGGCCTTTGCTCGGCCGCGCCCCATTGGCTCGACCCCCTCGTGTGGGGTCGTCCCCGACCCCTCGTCGCTAACGCACCACACACTGACGCCGCCTGACTTTGGGCGTCAGCCTATCGTTCGCCTATTACCGTACCTGTTTTGTGCCCAGCTCGGTACGTCGTATGGGCGTGGGGCGTCAGTGGCCCAGCCAAATGGCCCTAATACGCCCGACTTCCGACATTCTGCGCTCGGCTAGCCTATCCGCTGCGACCGCAGGAGGTACGCCCTCCTCCGCGGCGATTCGGAAGATTTTCAGAGTCGTGTCGTAGATCAGCGTGGCCTTGGCCCTGGCCCGTTCCATGCTGAAACCCTCGATCTCGTCGGCGACCTGGATCACGCCTCCCGAGTTGACCACGTAGTCGGGCGCGTACAGGATGCCCCGCTCGGCGAGCTGCTTCTCGACCCCGGCGTGGGCGAGCTGGTTGTTGGCCGCGCCACAGACGATCTTCGCCCGGAGCCGGGCGACGGTGTCGTCGTCGAGGGCGCCGCCCAGCGCGCAGGGGGCGAACACGTCGATGTCGGCGGAGGTCAGCGCCGCGGCGTCGGCCACCACGCCCACGTCGGGATGGCGCAGGCGCACCCGCTCGACCGCCTTCGGATCGACGTCGCAGATCACCACCTCGGCGCCGTCCTCGCGCAGGAGGTCGACCAGGCGGTGGCCCACCTTGCCGACCCCTTCGACCCCGACCCGCCTGCCGTGCAACGACGGCGTGCCGTGGACGACCTCGGCCGAGGCGCGCATGCCCTGGAAAACCCCGTAAGCGGTGAGGATCGACGAATCACCCGCTCCGCCGTGCGCCAGCGTGCGCCCGGTCACGTAGCGTGACTCCCGGGCGACGATGTCCATGTCCTCGCTGTAGGTGCCCACGTCGCAGGCGGTGATGTAGCGCCCGCCGAGCGACTCGACGAACCTGCCGTAGGCGCGCAGCAGCGCCTCGCTCTTGTCGCGCGCCGGGTCGCCGATGATGACGGCCTTGCCGCCGCCCAGGTCGAGCCCGGCCAGCGCGTTCTTGTAGGCCATGCCCTTGGCGAGGTTGAGCACGTCGGCCAGGGCCGCCTGCTCGCTCTCGTACGGATAGAAGCGGGTGCCTCCCAAAGCCGGCCCCAGCCTCGTGTTGTGGATGGCGATGATGGCGCGCAGGCCGCTCTGCTCGTCGGCGCAGAACACGACCTGCTCGTGGACGTCCTTGTGGGACGTGCCGAAGACGTCGGTCACGGTAGTGACTCCCTGTCAGGTCCACCGCATCTTCGCGGCGGAGATCAGCCCCAGCGTAGTAAAGCCACAACGGTGCACGCGGGTTCGCTTCGTGACACGATGCCTCCGTGCTGCCCTATGCCGCCTACCTCCGCGTCTATGAGCCACTGACCGCGTTCGCCGAGTCCGAGCGCAAGGCATGGGCCGAGTACGCCGAATCACGCGACCGCCCCCGCCGCGCGAACGCGCTCAACGCGGAGCACGGCGAGTCGGTGATGCGCCTGCTCGGCGTGCCTCCGCACCCCGTTCCCGCTCAGGAGAGCCCCAACGCCTATCTGCGGCGCGTTGAGGACCGCTTGTACGTTTGCCCCTGGCAGACGCGTCTGCGCTCGTGGCTGGCGTTCTCACGGCTTCGTGGCGCCACCCCGGCCAAGCTGATGGATCGCCTGGTGCCGAAGACGATCGCCGAGCAGACCGCCGACGCATTCGACACATACAAGCGCAAGGCCGGTTCGTCAGCATTGCGTACGCACATTCGCACCACGGCGTGGCATGTGCCCCCGGCGTGGTTCGTGCCGTTTGATGGAAACGAGCGCTGGCTGGTGCTCGGCTCCGCCAACCCGGGACAGGACGTGACGACGGCTACCGGACGCAACCTCATCTACGTCACCTCCATGGCCCAGGCCAGGAGGCGGTCCGCGCGCGCACTCAGCGTGATGCGCCGGCACCTGGGCGACGTGGCGTCCAACTTCGACGTGGAGGACGTCGCCAGGTGGCTGGAAGAGTTCCATCCGCACTCGCTGGTGGAGCTCGACTACGGCGGGCTCGTGCACCTCATGGACGACGACGCGCTGCAGGCCGACCAGTCGGTCGCGGAGCTTTCCGCGGCTCTCACGGGCCTGGACACGGGTCAAGAAGAACTTGCCTACGCCATGTACCAGAGGGTCATCCTCCGGTGGAAGTCAATGCAACTGCTGGAATCTGCCAACTGAGCCCCAATACGACTGTCTGACCTGCATGAGTAGGTCACGTCTCGCGGCTGCTCTCTTCTGCGAACTGAGTAGTTTGCCGTTTTCACTGCGATACCACGAACCGTGTCGCTAGAATCACCGAGCGTGACATCGCCATGGGGGCGGGCAGTTGGGTCAAAGAAGGGCTCGCCAATCGCTCTGCGTGGCGGTATGGTCACATCGGGTGATGCCGCATATGGCTTAGAAAAGCCGCACGCTCTGCGCCATAGGCGGACATCCGTGACACGCGCAAAGGCAGTCACAGGATCGCTGAGCCGGTCCACACGGAGGAGAGGCCGCACAAATGTCAGCTCGTACACCCGAGGCCGAGCCACTGCTCACGCCCGCTGAGGTCGCGACCATGTTCAGGGTCGACCCCAAGACCGTTACGCGGTGGGCCAAGGCGGGCAAGTTGACGTCGATTCGTACCCTCGGCGGTCATCGGCGTTACCGGGAGACCGAGGTTCGCGCACTGCTCGCGGGGATTCCGCAGCAGCGCTCCGAGTAGTCGAAGGGTCGTCACCGACCTCAGGGGGGTTGAAGGGTGGACCAGGCCGGCACTGGGGCCCGGTCCACCGAAGTGACGACGTGACGTCGTACGGGAAGTTGGCGCCGCCGCGTCCGGCGCCATCCTTCCCGCTGTTACGCGGACCGCGCTGTTACACGCTGTTACGCGAGCCGCTCCAGCAGGGCCGCGACCTCGCCGTCATAGGCGGCGGCCACGCCCAGCAGCGCCACCATGTGGTCGACGAGCATCTTCTCCAGCTTCGCTCGCTCTATGTCACGATGCTCCAGCCAGTCGAGACCGGCCGTCTCGACCGAGGCGATCCACGACCTCAGCGTCGTGCGCAGCACCGGGCTCGGCGTCTCGACCCGCATCTGCTTCTGGATGAGGCGGAAGAGCCGGCGGCGCACACCGTCGACGATCTCGCCGACCTCGCCCGACCTGTTGGCGGGGCCACCGCGCAGCAGCGCGGCGAAGCCGGCCGCGTGCTCCTCGACGAAGTCGAAGTAACGCCGTAGCCCGGAGGCCAGCTCGTCGAGCGGCCGGCCCGCCTCCTGGGGGCGCAGCCGGGATTCGAGCTGCTCCGCCGCGCTGCGCAGCGCGGCCACGTAGAGCTCCTGTTTGCCGCCGAAGTAGTGGTAGACCAGCGCCCGCGAGGCGCCTGCCGCGGAGGCCACGTCGTCGATCGAGACGTCTTCCGCGTCGCGGGTGCTGAACAGCTCCAGTGCGGCCGCCATGAGCTCTTCGCGACGGCGGTCCACGCTGAGCCTGCGCCGAGCAGGTCGTGCCGTCTCGGCTGACTTCCCGGGTGTCACACCTGCACAGTATCCGACGCCGTGCCCAATAGCTGACGTGTGCTTACGCGGTCAATATGGAGCTCTCCGGTAATGAACCCGTACCCTGCGGCGAACTCGATCGTTTGGTGAGACAGGTGCCCATTTCCGCATCGCGGGGGAGACACATGTCAGGACCGCCCGTCAACACTTCAACTATTACGGAGCTGAAAGAGGTAGACGCCCTGCCTCGGCCCAGACCGACCATCCGCAATGTCGCCGAGCGAGCCGGCGTCTCGAAATCGCTGGTCTCCCTCGTGCTGCGCGGATCCCCGCACGTGAGCGAGCACCGGCGCCAGGCCGTGCTGCAGGCCGCCCGCGAGCTCGGCTACCGGCCGAACGCGGTGGCGCGAAGCCTGGTCGAAGGCCGTACGCATCTGGTCGGCGCGCTCGTCGCCGATCTGCACAATCCGTTCTACGCCGAGTTCCTCGACGGCCTGCAGGAAAGCCTGCACGGCGACGGGCTGCGCATGCTGATCGGGAACAGCCAGTGGGACCCCGCGTTCGAGGACGAGGCCGTCGAGGCCTTCCTGGAGCTCAGGGTCGACGGGCTGGTCCTGCTGGGCATCGCGCCGACCAGCGAAACGCTGATCGAGGCCACCGCCTACACCCCCACCGTCGTCGTAGGGGAACGTGACATCGAGCTCGACGGCGTCGACATCGTGGTCGACGACGACCAGCTCGGCGCCCGCCTGGCCATCGACCACCTGGTCGGGCTGGGGCACAAGCGCATCGCGCACATCGAAGGCCCGCGATCGTCACGCTGCGAGGGTTATCTCGTGGCGATGCGCAGGCACTCGCTGGCGCCGTACATCATGGTCGAGGCTTCGGACTCGACCGAGGACGGCGGCAGGGCGGCGGCGCTCGCGCTGCTGACCCGTGAGCCCAGGCCCACGGCCGTCTTCGCCGCCAACGACGTGGTCGCGCTCGGCGTCCTCTCCGCCGCCGACGAGCTGGGCCTGCGCGTGCCCGGCGACCTTTCCGTGGTGGGGTACGACAACACGCACCTGTCGGCCTCCCGCCAGATCTCGCTCACCTCGGTCGACCAGCCGCGCCGCGCCATGGGCAGGTCGGCGGCCGCGCTGCTGAGCGACCGGATCGGTGACCCCGCCAAGCTCGCGCGTCTGCGGGAGATCCGCCCTGAGCTGATCGTGCGACGCAGCACGGGGCCCGCCTAAGGAAGCATCAAAGCTGGGTCAAGCCGTGTGGCCGCGCCGCCACACGGCGGTTTACTCGGCAGGGTCATGCTATTTGCAGCCGGATTCGGTCCGGCCGCGATCTGATCCGGGGGGAACAGTCATGCGTGATCCAGAATTGGTGTCCTGCGCCCAGCGCGCGGCGGCCGAGCTCGAACGCGCCTGGGGTCACTGGCGGGCGGGCCGGGGGCGGGGCGACGGCGGCACCGACGGCGGCGGCGGCGCGGAATCGGTCGCCAGCTATGTCGCCCACTCACTCGACCACCCGTGGGGCCGGCCCCGTGTCGTGCTCGGGCTCGACGCCGAGGACGCACGGGAGCTGGCCGCGCTGCTGGAGCGGCAGGAGGTCGGCGAGCGCGTGTGGTGAGAACGTGGCGAATCGGGCACCGTGTCCCGGCGTGAGACGGCACGCGCCGCGTTTGGCATAAGACGGGCCTGAGTTCCTGGTTGCCGTAAGTTGGCTTGCATGCGTGCTCTACCAGCCTCAGTCCTCGCCGTCTGCGGCCTGATCGCCTCCGCGTGTGGCGGCACCGGCTCCGGTGACGCCGCGGCAGGTCAGGCCGCCCCTGCGGCCACCGTCCAGCCGACCACGGGGCGGCAGGCCCCGGCGGACGAGGCGCCCACAGTGCAGCCGACCACGGGGCAGCCGCCTGCGGAGAAGCCGGCCGAGGCGAAGCCGCTCGACGGCAAGGTCGTGGTCATCGATCCCGGCCACAACGGCGGCAACTACCGCAACCCGGCGGCCATCAACCGCAAGGTCAACGTGCTCACCCAGTGGAAAGAGTGTGACACCACGGGCACCGCGACCAACAACGGCTACAGCGAGGCCGCCTTCACCTGGGACGTCTCCAAGCGCCTCACCAAGATCCTCAAGAGCCGCGGCGCCACGGTCAAGCTGACCAGGAGCGGCAACAACGGCGTCGGCCCGTGCATCACCGAGCGGGCCGCCATCGGCAACAAGGCGAAGGCGGACGCCGCGATCTCCGTGCACGCCGACGGCTCCGCGCCCGCCAACCACGGCTTCCACATCATCATGCCCAAGAAGATCAACGGGCCGGTGGACAAGGTGGTGGGCGCCTCCAGCAAGCTGGGGACCTCCGTGCGCGACGCCTACAAGGCGGGCACGGGGCTGCCCTACTCCACCTACGTCGGCAGCAGGGCGCTCAACTACCGCAACGACCTCGGCGGGCTCAACCTGTCCACGGTGCCCAAGATCTTCATCGAGACCGGCAACATGCGCAACGCCACCGAGGCGGCCAAGTTCCAGGACCCGGCGTTCCGGCAGCGGATCGCGGTGGCGCTGGCGAACGGATTGCAGCACTATCTCAAAACATGATTCCTAACCCTGCGCTGATCAGCGACCTTTCCGGCTCCTTCGAGCTGACCTCGGGCGCGACGGTCTCCGGCGATCTGGCCGATGCCGTACGCGTTGCGCTCCCTCTGCTCGACCTGCGCCCCGGCGACTCCGGTGAGATCGACGTCCGGCGGGACCCCGCGCTGGGCGAGGAGGCCTACCGGCTGACCGTGGGCTCACGGGGGATCGAGATCGTGGCCGGCGGGCGTCCGGGGGCGTTCTACGCGGCGCAGTCGTTGCACCAGTTGTTGCCGGCCGCCTCCTACCGGTTCTCGGCGGAGGCGGCGTGGCCGGTGCCGGGGGTGCGGATCGAGGACGCGCCCCGGTTCGGCTGGCGGGGGCTGCACCTTGACGTGGCGCGGCACTTCTCCCCCAAGCGGGAGGTGCTGCGGCTGATCGACCTGATGGCGGTGCACAAGCTCAACCGGCTGCATCTGCACCTGGTGGACGATCAGGGGTGGCGGGTGGAGAGCCGGGCCTACCCGCTGCTGCACGAGGTCGCCTCGCACCGGCCGCGGACGGCGACCAACTACTTCGGGGATCCCGCGGCGTACGACGGCGTCCCGCACGGCGGCTACTACACGCTCGACGACCTGGCGGAGATCGGCGCCTACGCCCGGGCCCGCTGCGTCACGATCGTGCCCGAGATCGACGTGCCGGGGCACGCGTCGGCGATCCTGGCGGCGTATCCGGCGCTGGGAGCCACCGGGGAGCCGCACGACGTGCTCGACCGGTGGGGCATCTCCCCCGCGATCCTGTCGCCGCTGCCGCCCACCGTGGAGTTCCTCACCACGATCTTCGACGAGCTGATCGGGGCGCTGGGCGAGACGCCTTACGTGCACATCGGCGGCGACGAGGTCGTGCTCGACCACTGGGCCGGCAGTGCGGAGATCACCGCGTACCGCGACCGGCTCGGGCTGGCCACGGTGAACGACCTGCAGGCGTGGTTCCTGCGGCAGCTCGCCGACGCGCTGGCCGCGCGCGGCGCCAGGGCCGTGGTGTGGGACGAGGCGTTCGTCAGCGGCATGCTCCGGCAGGACACGATCGTCATGCCGTGGCGCGGCATGGGTGTGGGGCGGCGCGCCGCCGCCGCCGGGCACGACGTGGTGGCGACCCCGGTCTTCCCGCTGTACTTCGACTACGCGGAGGCGTCCTCGCCCGACGAGCCGATGTCGATCGGTGACGCGATCACGGTCGAGGACGTGGCCGCGTTCCGCCCGGCGCCCGGGGAGTGGACGGACGAGGAGCGCGCCCGGGTCATGGGGGCGCAGGCGCAGTTGTGGACGGAACGCGTGCCTGACGCCCGCATGGTGGACTACCGGATGTGGCCGCGGGCCTGCGCGCTGGCGGAGGTCGCCTGGTCGGGCACGCCCGCCGAGGGCTTCGCCGGACGGCTGACCGAGCACCTGGGACGGCTGGACGCGATCGGCGTGGAGTACCGGCCGCCGGCCGGGCCGCGTCCGTGGCAGCGCCGGCGACCGCACCGGCCGAGCGACGTGCAGGTCGCGGAGAACATGGCGGGCCTCGACTCCATGACGCACCACGCCGAGTCGACTCGGCCCAGCGTGTGAGCGCTCAGAAGGCGGGGCGCTCGTTGAGGATGCGCTGGAACAGGCGGTGGTCCTGCCAGCGCCCGTCGATCTCCAGGTAGCGCGGGGCGGTGCCGAAGAGCTCGAAACCGCACTTGCCCAGGACACTCTGGGAGGCGGCGTTGTCGAGCAGCGTGCCGGCCGCGATCCGGTGCAGTCCGAGGTCCTGGTCGGCCATCCGGCACACCTCCAGCACCGCCTTGGTGGTCAGGCCGCGTCCCGCGTAGCCGGCGTCGATCCAGTAGCCGAGGTTGGCGTTGAGGAAGGGGCCGCGCACGATGTCGTTGAGCGTCATGCGCCCCACGACCTCATCGCCGTCGGCCAGGACCCACGCCATGGCGCGGCCGTCCGCCTGCTGCGCCAGCAGGTTCGTGAGCCGGTGCGCCTGGCCGGACAGGGTGAAGTACTCCTCCGGCCGGCGCGGCTCCCAGCGCCGCAGGTGCTCGCGGTTGCGCAGGCAGGCGCGCAGCACGGCCTCCGCGTCCTGTTCGGTGGCCGGCCGGAGTACGACGTCGTCGGTAAGTTTTACCTCTGTGATCACCCGTCTACGATAGAAGACGCCCTTTTGCACTGGCCCTTCAGGCGACGCGGCCGACGGCCTCGGTGATGGACGTGAGGCCGTGGCGGCGTACACGTCGGGAAAGCTGACGGTGGATGCGGGACGCCCAGAACGGGCCGCCGTAGATCCAGCCCGTGTAGCCCTGCACCAGGGTCGCGCCGGCCAGGATGCGCTCCCAGACGTCGTCGGCGTCCTCCACCCCGCCCGCCGACACCAGCGTGAGGCGGTCGCCCACCTTGGCGCGCAGGCGGCGCAGCACCTCCAGGGAGCGGGCCTTGAGCGGCCGGCCCGACAGGCCGCCGGTCTCCCCGCCGTGCTTGATCGTGGTGTTGGTGGCGATGATGCCGTCGAGGCCGAGCTCCACCGCCAGCTCGGCGACCGCGTCGACGTCCTCGTCCGCGAGGTCCGGGGCGATCTTCACCAGCAGCGGCGTGCGCTTGGGCGTCGCGTCGGCGACCTCCTTGACCGCGACGAGCAGCGGCCGCAGCAGCTCGACGGCCTGCAGGTTGCGCAGTCCTGGCGTGTTGGGCGAGCTGACGTTGACCACCAGGTAGTCGGCCAGGGCGGCGAGCCGCCTGGCGCTGGCCACGTAGTCGGCCACGGCCTCCGACTCGGGCACCACCTTGGTCTTGCCGATGTTCACCCCGACCACGACGGGGACGCCGCGGGGGCGGCGGAGCCTGCGGGCCGCGGCGGCGGCGCCGGCGTTGTTGAAGCCCATCCGGTTGATCACCGCATGCTCCCCCACCAGCCTGAACAGGCGCGGCCGGGGGTTGCCCGGCTGGGCGTGGGCGGTGATGGTGCCGACCTCGACGTGGCTGAAGCCGAGGGCGGCGATGCCCTCGGCGCAGGCGGCGTCCTTGTCGAAGCCGGCGGCCAGCCCGAGAGGCCCGGGGAAGTGCACGCCGAAGGCGGTCACCCGCAGGGCCGGGTCGCGCGGCGCGAGCGCTCGGTGCAGCAGCCGCTTGAGCAGCGGCAACCGCGCGAGGAGCGCGAGGGCGCTCACGGTCATATGGTGCACGGCCTCGGCGTCGAAACGCCGCAAGACCTGCGTGAACACGAGGCGATACATCACGGGTCAGGTTACCAACCCGGCCTCGTGGGCGATGATCGCGGCCTGTACGCGGTTGCGCACCGCCAGTTGGGTGAGGATGACACTCACGTACGCCTTCACCGTGCCCTCCACGATGTGCAGCCTGCGGGCGATCTCCGCGTTGGGCAACCCGGCGCCGAGCAGGGCGAGCACCTCGCGCTCGCGCTCCGTCAGGCGCTCGATGCGGTCGCGGGCCCGCGCGCCCCTGGCCATCCTGCCGTCCGAGAGCTGGGCGATGACCCGCTGGGCGACCTTGGGCGACAGGTAGGCGGCGCCCTCGGCCACCGCGTGCATCCCGGCGATCAGCTCGCGCGGGTCGCCCGACTTGAGCAGGAACCCGCTCGCCCCCACGTCGAGCGCCTTGGCGATGTAGTCGTCCTCCCCGAAGGTGGTCAGCATCACCACGGCCGTCCCGGGCGCGGCGCGGCGGATCTCGGCCGCCGCCGCCAGGCCGTCGAGCCTGGGCATGCGGATGTCGAGCAACGCCACGTCGGGGTGGTGGCTGATGGCCAGGTCCACGGCCTGCCTGCCGTCCCCGGCCTCGGCCACCACCTCCAGCGACGGGTCCGAGGCCAGGATCGCCCGGATGCCGGCGCGGATCATGGCCTCGTCGTCGGCCAGGAGAATACGGATCACCTGCCCTATATTGGCCGACATGGCACAGGTGAAGGTGTACGGACGCAGGGACGTGTGGGCGGGACGTCAGCAGGAGGTCTCGGATCTGCTGCAGTCGTGCTTGGTGAGCGCGTGGGGAGTGCCGCAGGACAAGCGGTTCCACCGGTTCCTGCTGCTGGACGCGGACGACTTCGTCTGCCCCCAGCGGAGCGAGAGCTACCTGATCATCGAGGTGGTCTGCTTCAGCGGGCGCAGCGAGGACGCCAAGCGGGCGCTGATCCGGGCGCTCTACGACAAGTGGCCGCACGACCCCCAGGATCTGGAAATCACCATCATCGAGATGCCCAAGGTCAACTGGGGGATCCGGGGCGTTCCCGCTGATGAGCTGGCGCTGTCGTACAAGGTGGAGGTCTAGGTTTGCCTGGGGCCGTCCCGGTGCTGCCGCCGATCGCCGCGGCGTTGGCGCGGACGGCTCCGTCGTGGCCGCACCAGTACGCATCCTGGCCGGCCATCGCGCCAGGACCGTTGCACGCAAGCTTCCGTCAGCGCGGATCGACTGGAACACGACCGCCGGGGCGGGCGGGCCGGTGTGGTCAGCGCCGTCCTGTTTCCTGGGCCGGTGACCAGGAGAGCGGGCGTATCTGTGGCCTTACCCGAAGTCGCGGCGGCGGAGGGCGAGCAGTCCGCCGCTGAGCAGGACCGCGGTGACGGCGAGCAGGGCCAGGATCGGTCTGGCGTCCATGGGTGCTGCCGCGAAGGCGTTGGGGATGTAGTGGAACGGTTCCAGCGGGCTGCCGCCCCACCGCCCGTAAAGGGGGCCGGCGACCTGCCCGAGCGCGGCGGTCAGGATCCAGACGATCCAGGAGATCGCCGCGCCCGCCTGCGGCGACATCGCGTAGGCGAGCAGGCACATCGCGCCGACGCACCAGGCGGCCGGCACGGCGCCCAGCGCCCCGGCCAGGAAGCGGGGCATGTCGGTGGCGAGGTCGCCCACAAGCACCGAATACAGCGTGCCGAACACGAGCCCGGCAACGGCCATCAGCGCCGTCGTGCCAAGCCCGGTCACGATCAGGTGCCCGGCCGCCCACCGGAGCCGGGTCACCGCGGTCGCCTGGACGGCCTCCGCGCGGCCTGAGATCTCCTCCGAGCGCAGCCGCAGCGTCATGAGCACCGGGTAGAGGGCGATGGCGTACGCGAGGATCAGGATCATGTACCAGGAGTAGGCGCCGAGCATCGCGTCCGCGGGTATGCCGAGGGTGTTCCTGATGTTGTCGACCACGATGCTCGGCCGCGAGAGCAGATCCCGGCCCAGCGGACTCAACCCGGCGGCCGCCGCCGCGAAGAAGGCGACCCCGGCCGTCCACTTCACCAGCAGGCCGCGGTGCAGCCGCCAGGCCAGGCTGATCGGGCCGCGCAGCTCCGGTGCCGTCGCCCGCCCGAGGCGTTCGGGCAACAGCCCGGCGCCGAGGTCGCGGTGGCCGAGCAGCTGATAGGCGACGGCGGACAGAACGACGCCGGCCAGGATCGAGATCCCGAGCATCCACCACCGCTCGTCCTGGTAGGCCCGCACCAGATGGCTCCAGCCGATCGGGGACAAGTACTTCAGCCAGTACTGCGCGCTCGCATCACCGGCATAGCGCATCACGAAGGAGACGGCGAGCAGGGACAGGCCGATCGCGGTGGCCGTACGGGCGTTGCGCGCCAGCTGGGCGGCGACGGCGGCGATCCCCGCGAACACCCAGCCCGCCACCGTGATCGCGGCCCCGTAGGCGAGCGATCCGATCGGTTCGAGCCCGATCCCGATCAGCACGACGGCCGTCACCAGCCCGCCGAGCAGGCTGTTCCCCGCCGCTACCAGCAGGGCGGCGGTCAGCTGAGCGTGGCGGCTCACCACGGCCGAGCGGACCAGCTCGCTGCGGCCGGCGTCCTCCTCCCTGCGCGTGTGCCGGACGACTGACATGACGGCCGCGAACGCGCTCGCCATATAGAGGAACCCGCCGCTCCGCCACGTGGCGAGCACCTCCAGCCGCGGTTCGGCGAACCCCCCGCCGAGCCCTTGGAGGAAGGCGTTGCTGCGGATGATGTCGATGTACGCAAGTTTCAGCTCGTGGGTGCCCATGTTCCTGTTGACGTAGGCGACCATCGTCAGAGCCAAGGTCACGATCAGCAGGATCCACCAAGGGGCGATGGCCCGTTCGCGGCGCAGCGCCAGGCGGGCGAGGTGACCGGCGCCGGTGAAAGAGTTCACCGTACCGCCCTTGCGTGTCGCCCGTCGATCCTGCCGGTGCGGTCGTAGTGCCGTAGGAACAGCTCCTCCAGGGTGGGGGGCCGGCTGACAAGGCCGCGTACGCCGGCGTCGGTGAGGTGGCGCAGCACGGCGTCCAGATCGCTGGTGTCGACGTCGAACCACACCCGGCCGCCCTCGGCGCGCACGCCATGCACGCCGGGCAGGCCGGCCAGCCCGTCCGCCGGCGCCGCCAGGTCGGCCTGGATGGAGGTGCGGGTGAGATGGCGCAAGCCGGCCAGGGTGCCGCTTTCGACCGTGCGCCCGTCCTTGATGATGGTCACCCGGTCGCACAGCGCTTCGACCTCGGCCAGGATGTGGCTGGACAGCAGTACGGTCCGGTTTCCGCGGCGCTGCTCCTGGCCCACCGTTTCGCGGAAGACCTCCTCCATCAGGGGGTCCAGCCCGGTGGTGGGCTCGTCGAGGATGAGTAGCTCGACGTCGGAGGCCAGCGCGGCGATCAAGGCCACCTTCTGCCGGTTGCCCTTGGAGTAGGCGCGGCACTTCTTGCGGGGGTCCAGGTCGAAGCGCTCCAGCAGCTCGACACGGCGCCGCTCGTCGAGCCCGCCGCGCAGCCGCCCGAGCAGGTCGATCACCTCGCCGCCGGACAAATGTGGCCACAGCGTGACATCGCCGGGTACGTAGGCCAGCCTGCGGTGCAACTCCGTCGCGTCCGCCCACGGATCGCCACCGAGCAGCCGGGCGGTGCCCGCGTCGGCGCGAAGCATGCCGAGCAGGGTCCGGATCGTGGTGCTCTTACCCGCGCCGTTCGGCCCCAGGAAGCCGTGCACCTCTCCGGTGCCCACGACGAGATCGAGGCCGTCCAGTGCGCGGGTGGCGCCGAACGTCTTGACCAAGCCTGTTACGGATATCGCGTCACTCATCGGAGTGCTCCTCGGCTGAACGAAGTGTGGCTTCGGCGTCTGGCCGGTTCTTGTCCAGGGCGTCGCGGTACACGGCGGCCTCTTCCGGGCTGAGCCAGGGGTGGGAGTAGAGGTCGAGCACGGTCAGGGCGAGCAGGTGGGCGCCTTCCTCGCTGGACACGTCGACACCCAGCCCTCGGGACACGTGCTTGTGCAGGATTCCGACGGCCATGGCCATCGCCGTGCCCACCGTCGCCCTGGCCGTGCGGTCGGCGAAGGGAGGATCGGGGCGGCGCTCGTCGAGCCTTGCGAGCCACTGCTCGCTCATCTGGACCATCGCGTCGAACACCGGCTCGGCCCATCCCTCGGTCAGGGCGCGCGCCAGGTATCGCTGGTAGGGGCCGAGGGCCGCCATGGAGGCCGCGACGTAGTTCACGCCCTTCACGCCGCCGGCGGCCGTGTCGGCGCCGGCCTGCTCGTTGATCCTGCTGATCAGCTTGACCAGGTGGGCGTCGCACGCCTCGCGCAGCGCCTGCTTGGACCCGAAGTAATGGCGCAGCAGTCCCGGGGAGACGCCCGCGGTCTCGGCGATCGCCCGGGTTGTCGCCTTCTCGAAGCCATGCTCCCCGAAATGCCGCAGGGCCGCGTCTCTGATCCGCGCGCGAGCGGTCAGGTCCTCAGGGTCGGGTCTTGGTGTCGTCACAGCCCATGGCTCCTATCCAAGCGCATAGGTAGTTGCTCGAATGAATAGGATACTATTCGGTTGTATAGGAGGTGTCCAGCGCGAGAGCGTGGACAACGCACCAGTGACCCGGTCACTGACCGCCTACGACGACTGACCGGAGATCGGACTTACTCGCCTGGTTCCGGGGTGGTTATGGGCGGACGGTATGGTCCGACTCATGAGCACTCACTATGACGTCGTCGTTCTCGGCGCGGGTCCGGGAGGATATACGGCCGCGGTCCGCGCCGCCCAGCTCGGGCTGCGTACCGCGGTCATCGAGGAGAAATACTGGGGTGGCGTCTGCCTGAACGTGGGCTGCATCCCGTCCAAGGCGCTGCTGCGCAACGCCGAGCTGGCCCACATCTTCCACCATGAGGCCAAGACGTTCGGCATCAGCGGCGAGGTGAGCTTCGACTACGGAGCGGCCTTCCAGCGCAGCCGCAAGGTGGCCGACGGGCGGGTCAAGGGCGTTCACTACCTGATGAAGAAGAACGCCATCACGGAGTATGACGGCCGCGGCACGTTCCTGGACGCGAACACGGTCCAGGTGAACGGCGAGACGATCACTTTCGCCCATTGCATCATCGCCGCCGGCGCCACCACCAGGCTCATTCCCGGCACGCGGTTGTCGGAGCGGGTGGTGACGTACGAGGAGCAGATCCTGACCGAGGAGCTGCCGGGCAGCATCATCATCGCGGGCGCGGGCGCCATCGGGGTGGAGTTCGCGTACGTGCTGCACAACTACGGCGTCAAGGTGACGATCGTGGAGTTCCTCGACCGGGTCGTGCCGCTGGAGGACGAGGAGGTGTCGGCCGAGCTGGCCAAGCGCTACAAGCGGCTCGGCATCGAGGTGCTGACCTCGACCCGCGTGGACGGCATCGAGGACACCGGCTCCTCCGTGAAGGTCACCGTCACCCGTGACGGTCAGCAGCAGGTGCTGGAGGCCGACAAGGTCCTGCAGGCGATCGGGTTCCAGCCGCGGGTGGACGGCTACGGGCTGGAGAAGACGGGCGTGGCGCTGACCGAGCGGGGCGCCATCGCGGTCGACGGGCGCTGCCGGACGAACGTGCCGAGCATCTTCGCCATCGGCGACGTCACCGCCAAGCTGATGCTGGCGCACGCCGCCGAGGCCATGGGCATCATCGCGGCCGAGACGATCGGCGACGCGGAGACCATGGAGCTGGACTACGTGATGATCCCGCGGGCCACGTACTGCCAGCCGCAGGTGGCCAGCTTCGGCTACACCGAGACGCAGGCGCGCGACCTGGGTTACGACGTGAAGGTGGCCAAGTTCCCCTTCACGGCGAACGGCAAGGCGCACGGGCTGGGCGACGCGGCCGGGTTCGTCAAGATCATCAGTGACGACACGCACGGCGAGCTGCTCGGCGCCCACCTGATCGGGCCCGAGGTCACCGAGCTGCTGCCGGAGCTCACCCTGGCACAGCAGTGGGACCTGACCGTGCACGAGGTCGCCCGCAACGTGCACGCGCACCCGACGCTCGGCGAAGCGGTCAAGGAGGCCGTCCACGGCCTCGCCGGACACATGATCAACATGTAGGCGCGAGTGATCGGCGCGGACGTGCCGGTCACTCCCAGACGACGAGCGCGACGCCCAGCAGCACCACGGCGAGCACGCACGCCCAGCCGCGCAGGGTGTTCCAGCGCGTCCAGCGGGGCGAGAAGGCCGTCCACTCCAGATCGCCCGCATCCAGCGCGTTGTTCATCGGCACGTTGACGCGGGCGGTCACCAAAATGGAGCCCGCGAAGACGAGCACGGCCGCCGCGATGGCCAGGATCCCCGGCGTACTCGCCCCGGTCAGCAGCAGGAGCACGCCCGCGACCAGCGAGAGGGCCGGGGAGAGCGTGAACGTCGCCAGGAAGGCCGGGTTGAGGATCTTCCTGTTGACGCTGCGGAAGGCGGTGGCCGCCTGGTCCTGGTCGATGGCGTCGAAGGCGGGCGTGATCGCCGTGGAGAAGGCGAAGTAGACGCCCGCCATCAGCCCGTTCAGCACGAGTGCGAGGATTGCCGCGATCGCCGCCAAAACGTCCATGGGGCAATGATCCACCTTGTGAGGGATATCCGCACGTCGATTAACCCGGGGATGCCGTCGCTGCCGACTGTCAGCCGGTGCCGGCCGCGTCGGGTCCGGCCGCGTCGGCTTCAGCCGTGTCGGGTCCGGCCGTGTCGGGTCCGGCCGTGTCGGTCCGGCCGTGTCGGTCCGGCCGTCAGTCGGTGGCGATCTCGTCGGCGAGGGTCTGGCCGGCCGCGATGGCCTCGCGCAACATGCGGGTCAGCGCGTCCGCCTGGTCGCTCAGGGCCCGCAGGCCCTCGGCGTCGCCCGACTCGGCCAGCAGGTCCCGATACCGGTCGTCGCTGCGCTGCAACTCGCAGGCGCGCAGCGCGGAGTCGGCGGCCCGCACCCGGCCGGCGTACACCTCCAGCTCCCACACCCACTCGGTGACCGCCGCGACCGAGCGGCCCAGGGCCTCCTGCTGGGGTTCGAGCACGGCGGCGAGCTCGGGCGTCATCACCTCGGCCAGCGCATCGGCCTGCTCGGCCCGGAGCTCCGCCTGCATGCGCACGAGGCGGGCGACCTCCCACAGCCGCTGCCGCAGCACGACGTCGTTGGCGACCTCGTCGAGCAGGCCGCCGCGGTTGACCCGGGAGGCCGTCACGTCCTGGATCGCCCGCCGCGCCCTGGCCAGCAGGTCGAGGCCGATGGTGTCCAGCTCCGACGGGATGACGTAGCGGCCGGCGTACCTTCCGGCCGGCCGCCGGCTCGCGGCGGGGCGGGCGACGCCGATGAAGAGGACCGTGACGAGGAAGACCATCACGGCCGCCAGCCCCGCCGACTCGTGGTCGGTCTGGAAGGCGGCCACGGCGAACAGCGCGCCGCTCACGCCGGTGACGCCCGCGCCGGCGGCGAACAGGACCCGCGTCCACCGAGGCGGCTCCGGGTCCGGGCTGCCGAGCAGGACCGCGAGCGCGCCGACGGCCCGCCACCGGTCCCGCCGGGGAAGGGCGGGGTCCACGATCGGCTCATCCATCCAGTTCCCCATCAGCCTGCCCCTCGGTTACGTCGCGGAAGACGGCACCCCTACGAGCACACCGCGTACGGCCCGCTGGATCCACCAGGCGTGTGTGCGAATGTCGTGAAGATGTTGTGCAGCCATCCTTCGGCGGTGGTGGGCCGCCATTCTCACCAGATCTTCAGAATCAGTACAGGAACCTCCAAGGCTCTCTCAGAAAGCTGGGAGAAACCGAAGACAGATCGCATCGGATGGTGGTCCCGCATGACCTCGACGTCCTCTGACCTGCTTCCGCGGCCGGCTCGCCGGCGGACCGGACCGACGGCACTGCGTCTCGGCCTCCTGGCGCTGGTCGCCATCGGCATCATGGGAGCCGCCGCGGAGCTGGCGTTCGAACGTCACTGGCAGAGCCCGGTGCAACTGATCCCGTGGGTGGCGCTGGTGCTCCTCGCGGCGGGGCTGGTGCTCCTCCTGGCCGCGCCGCGCGCGATCACCGTGGTCCGCGTGCTCGCCGCGGTGGTGCTGCTCGCCTCGGTGTACGGGGTGTTCATGCACGTCTCCGTCAACCACGGCTCGGGAGCGTTCGACCCCGCGTGGGACACGCTCTCGCCGCTCACCCAGTGGTGGTACGCGCTCACCAAGTCGGTCGGCTCCGCGCCGCCGCTCGCGCCCGGCATGCTGGCCCAGGCCGCGCTGCTGCTCCTGCTGACGTCCACGATGAAACGGCAGCCCGCCGGATGAACGCGATCTGAACTGAATCTGAAACCTTTTCGCCTCGCTCGGCGTCACATCCAGGCATACGCGTTCGTGACTGGATGAGGCTGGTGAGGTGGGAATGGCGTTAGGTCAGTCAGGTCGGCCATTCGTGGCGGCCGTAGTGATCGGGGCCGCCGTGTTCAGCGCCGACGGAGCCGCGGCCAGAGTCGTCCCAGTTCCGGCCGCCGGCCCGGCGGCGGTGGCCGCGGCGGCGGTGGCGGCCGAGTCGCACAGGCCGGCCCGCAGCCCGGCGGCCCAGGAGGACGATCCCGTGTGCGTGCGGATCAAGGGCGCTGAGGCGTGCGCCGGGCCGGACGGGAGCGACCGGCCGGGGATCACCATCGAGGACACCGCGAACGACAGGCGGCATCCGGCCGTCGAGTACTACCTCAACGGCTATCTCGGCACCGTGTACGTCATCCACAACCTCGGCCGCAAGGGACAGGTGCGCGGCAACAAGGAGATCGGCAAGGTCGTGACGTTCCGGGCGGCGGTCTACAAGGGGAACCGCCGGGTCTCGTTCGGCCGCTGGCAGACCGTACGAAATATCGCCAAATATCCGGTAAAGCGGGAGACCCGCGTCACGCCCGCCACCGCCCGCGCCAGAGCCAAGGTGTGCACCTCGACCAAGAGCGCCGCCACGACCTGCTTCGCCGAGCAGCAGAACACGTTCGTCTTCGCCTGTGACACCAGCGCCGACCGGTATCAGGCCCGCGCCGAATACTTCGCAGGCGGCGACCCGACGACGCGCTACGAGATCCATCAGCTCGCCGGGGTCAACACGTGCGGCAAGGCCGAGCACGGCGAGCTGGCCATCAGCATGTACCGCGCCTCGGTGTTCGACGGCAGGCATCGCGTCGCCACGAGGTTGTACAAGTACAACTAGCGCTTTCCGCCGGCGCCGGGCCCGCACCCGGCGTCAGCGGGCTCGCAGCCGCGCGGGCAGGTCGAAGACCGACTCCAGCCGCCGCTCCGCCGGGATCCCGGCGCTGCGGTGCGGGTCGATGAGGAACGCCGTCATGCCCGCGCGCTCCGGCCCTTCGAAGTCGGGCCCGTAGGTGTCGCCCACGAACACGGCGGACGACGCCGCCACACCCAGCAGGCCGAGCGCGCCGGCGTAGATCTTCGGATGCGGTTTGCGCCAGCCGACCTCGACGGAGGTGACCACGGCGTCGAACGACGACCGCAGCCCCATCGCCTCCAGATGGCCGGGCACCAGGCTCGGCTGGTGGGTGTTGGTGACGACCGCGAGGCGATACTCCGCCGACAGCCCCTCGATCAGCTCCGCCAGGCCCGGAAGATAGTGCACGCCGGTGCTCCATTCCGCCACGTACCGGGCCGCGAACTCCTCGACCTCGGCCAGGCTCGGCTCGCGGGACAGAGCCCTGGTCAGGAAGACCGTGCCCGCGTCGGCCATCGAGAACTCGTGATCGTCCAGGTCGCTCAGCCGGTCGAACTCCGCCGAGACGCCGGACCAGGCGGCCAGGAACTCCTCGTAGGTCAGCGTGCCGCCGAGCCGCCGCAGCAGGGCGTGGGTGCCCTCGTATCCCTGCTCGGTCCGGCTGGGCGAGTATGCGACGAGGGTGCCGAAGAAGTCGAAGAGGATGTGCGTCACCGGTGGCATGGCACCATCCTGCCCGGTGACCGCGGCGTGAAAGTTTCACCGTTGGTTGACGATCGGGACGGCACCCTCCATGATCGCGGTGCCTCCTGGTCAGGAGGGGGCGTCGAGTGAATACCGCGATCATGGCGAGGTGCGCCGATGCCGACGAAACTGCCGACGAAACCCCTTTTACGAGCCGCGTCCGCCGTCCTGCTGACGCTGACAGCCCTGAACATCCCAGCGGCGAACGCCGACGACGTCGCCCCCGTGGCGGTGACCGTCAACGCCCGTGCCGGCCTGGCCACCGTCCCCGAAACGGGGATCGGCTCCAACCATGCCATCTGGGACAGCAACCTGGGCACCGACGAGACCGCCGGCCTGCTCAAGAACGCCGGCGTGAAGCTGCTGCGTTATCCCGGTGGCTCCTACTCCGACATCTACCACTGGGCCGACCACACCGCTCCCGGCGGCTACGTGGCGCCCAACACGGACTTCGACACGTTCATGCGGGGCGTGCGGCAGACCGGAGCCCAGGCGATGGTGACGGCCAACTACGGCACCGGCACCGCCGCGGAGGCCGCCGCCTGGGTCCGCCAGGCGAACGTCACCAAGGGCTACGGCGTCAAGTACTGGGAGATCGGCAACGAGAACTACGGCAACGGCCGCTACGGCGCCGCCTGGGAGGCCGACGACCACGCCGACAAGAGCCCGGCCGAGTACGCCCGCCACGTCGTCGCCTACGCCGACGCGATGAAGGCGGTCGATCCCA
The DNA here is from genome assembly GCF_053592075.1 of Nonomuraea sp. NPDC002799. Classification (NCBI taxonomy): domain Bacteria; kingdom Bacillati; phylum Actinomycetota; class Actinomycetes; order Streptosporangiales; family Streptosporangiaceae; genus Nonomuraea; species Nonomuraea sp. NPDC002799. The sequence continues at coordinate 582,005 of NZ_JBSFVA010000002.1, read as the reverse complement.
CGATCAAGATCGGCGCGGTGCTGACCACGCCGGCCAACTGGCCCGACGCCATCACGGCCGAGGGCGACGACGGATCGTGGAACAAGGTCGTGCTGTCGATCGCCGGCCCGAAGATCGACTTCGTCATCCTGCACTGGTATCCGGGGGCCTTCGACAAGGCCGCCCAGATTCCCGACATGATCCACCTCACCCGGCGGCAGATCGCCACGTACGCGGGCGCCGGCTCGGAGCGGATCGGCATCTCGATGACCGAGTTCAACACGGGGAGCAGCAGCAACGGCGCGACCACCCAGCCCGGCGCCCTGGCCGCGGCCGACGCCTACGCCTCGCTGCTGGCGAACGGCGTCTTCACGGTCGACTGGTGGAACGTCCACAACGGCATCGGCACCGTCACGCAGGTCGAGGGCCATACCGACTACGGCGACTTCGGGTTGTTGTCGAGCGGGGGGTGCACCTCCGACGGCAGCGTCTGCGAGCCGGCGCTCAACACGCCGTTCGCGCCGTACTACGCGCTGCAGATGATGAGCAAGTTCGCCCGCCCCGGCGACCAGTTCATCCGGTCGGCCACCGACCAGGCGAACGTCACCGCGCACGCCGTCCGCCGCCCCAACGGCGACCTGGCCGTCCTGCTGATCAACACCTCGTCCGGCACGTCGTACCCGGTCACGATCGGCTACTCGGGCTTCACCCCGGCCTCCGGCGCGCCGGCCGTGCTGACCCACACCAACGGCGCCACCGCCATCACCGCCTCGACCGGGGGCAGCGCGACCAGCAGGACACTGCCGCCGCTCTCCCTGACCACGGTCGTGCTGCGCCCGGCCACCGCCCAGACCGGGCTGCCGGGCGCGCCCAAGCAGCCGGTCGTCTCGAACGTGACGGACAAGAGCGCCACGATCTCCTGGCCGGCCGCCGCCCCGGGCGCGCGTCCGATCGTCAAGTACGAGGTCCACCGGCAGAACGGCGCCATCAGCGAGCAACTGGGCGAGACCGCCGGCACCTCGTTCACCGCCGGCAACCTCAAGCCGGGCACCCGCTACACGATCAACGTGCTCGCGCGCGACAGCGGCGGCGGCCTCTCGGCGGCCTCCCCGCCGCTGACGTTCACCACCGGCACGCCCGCGACCAGCGCCTGCACCGTACGGCTGACCAACCAGTCCGACTGGGCCAGCGGCTACGTCGGCGCCATCGACATCACCAACAACGGCGCCCCGATCAACGGCTGGACCCTCAGCTTCACCTGGCCCAGGACGTGGCAGAGCCTGGGCAGCGGCTGGAGCGCCGTCTGGACGCAGAGCGGCTCGGACGTCAAGGCCGTCAACGACACCGGCAACGGCGCGCTTGCCACCGGGGCGTCGGCCACGATCGGTTTCGTCGGCAACTACAGCGGCCCGAACGTGCTCCCCGCCGTCTTCACCCTCAACGGCACGCTCTGCACGACGGGATGACCGTGCTCGGGGGGCCGTCTTCACCCGACGGCCCCCCGAGCCTCAGTAGCTGAAGGTGGTCGCGCCCTCGTCGCCGATCCACTCCCACATGGGCACGGTGCCCCCCAGCTCCGCGCCCTCGATGAGCTGACCGCGGTCGAGCGCGCGGGCCTCGAAGCAGATCGGGCAGACGAGGTAGCGCCCGCCCGCCTTGATGTAGCGCTCGACGAGGTCGGCCAGCGGCGGGCAGCCGGCGCACGCGACGCCGACGGCGATGCCGTCCAGCGCCAGCCGGGCCGCCTCCTTGGTGAGGAACATGAGCGTGGGCCGCCCCTGCTCGGCCGCGCCGACCGCGACGAGGAAGGCCACGGTGACCCGCTCGGGGTCCTCCAGCCCGGTGGTCAGGCTGACGACTGCTTTTCCGGCCATGGTCGGCTCCTTCGCGCTTGACGGGTGATGGCCGCCCTGATGCCGGGGTGCAGCCCGCCGTGGCTCGCACGGCGCCGGTCGCGGACAGGGCGCCGCTCCGCAGGAAAGGTACGTCCCGCGCGGCCACCGGCAATTGAGGAGATTTCCCTATTTTGCGGGGTCGCTGACCAGGTTCAGCCGATGCGCCGCGGCGGCCGCCTGCCCGCGGCTCGTCACCCCCAGCTTGCCCAGCACCGCCGAGATGTGGTTGTCGACGGTCTTGACCGACAACGACAACCGCCCGGCCACCTCGGCGTTGGACAGCCCTTCGACCAGGAGTGCCAGCACCTCGACCTGGCGCGGCGTCAGCCCGGCGGCGTTGGCCGCCGTCGCCCGGCGCGGGCCGCGCGGCACCCGGGTGAACCCGCGCCCGCGCAGCTCGGCCCGCAGCCGCTCGGCCGCCCGGGTGGCCCCCAGCTCGTCCAGAGCCCGCAGCGCTTCCCGCGCGGCGTCCTGATCACCACCAGCCAGCGCCTCCACGCGCGCGTACCCCGCGCCACGCCGCGCCCACTCCGCCGCCGCACCCGCCCAGTCGCCGTCGATCATGAGCTGGTACGGCCGCGCCACCGCACCGGGAACCCCGGCCCCGCCCGCCAGCCACAACCGGTGGGCCAGCTCCCCGACGTAGACCGGATGGCCCATGGCCATGGCGAGCTCCAGACCCCGCCTGGCCTCATCGGCGGCGCGCTCGGCGTCGCCCTGCCAGCGGAAGTACTCCGACCGCGCCGCGGCGACAGGACACACCCGCTGTGTCTCCCCCGTGCGCTCGGCCTGGCGGGCGGCCTCGTCCAGGGTGGCCCGCGCGCCAGGCTCGCCACGGGCCGCCTGGATCCGGCCTCGTGCCACCAGGGCGGGCACCACGGCGACCCCGTTGCCGACCGGCCCGTCCAGCGCCGCGTCCGCGTCGGCCAGCGCGCCGGCCCAGTCGCAGCGGGCCAGCCGCACACCGGCCCGGACGCCCAGCAGGTACTGGACGTAGCCGTCGAGGTCCTGCTCGGTGGCGTAGGCCAGGGCCCGGTCGACCGCCGGGGCCGCGGCTTCGTACTCGGCGAGCTGGATCAGCGCGGTGGCCAGGTTGACCAGCGCCCGCGCGGCGTGATCGGCCAGACCGAGCGCGGCGGCCCGCTCATGCGCCGCCCGCAGCGCACCGGCCGCCGCACCGGTGTCCCCGGTGCCGGCCATCAGCCGGGCGCTGCTCACGTTGATCGCCGCGTGCACGGAGGTCTCCGTGTCGCCCAGCCGGTCGGCCAGGATTCGCGCCCGCTCGCCCCACACGACCGCCGTCTCGTGCTCGCCCGCCAGCATGTGGAGCTGCGACCGGTTGCTGTAAGCCATCGCGAGCTGCCGACCCGGCGGCCCGTCCTGCAGGACCGTCACCGCGCGGGCGGCCGCCTCCCTGGCCTGTACCGCGTCCCCGGCCCACCAGGCCAGCCGGGAGATCCAGCGCAGGTTCTCCCCGACGCGTTCGGGTTGCCGCAACTCCTCGCGGACGGCCAGCGCCGCCCGCCGGGCGCGCAGCCCCTCCTCGGCCAGCCCGGCCAGGTACGCCTGGAACGCGTACGCCTCCAGCAGCCCGGCCCGTTCCGGCGCGGCCAGCCGATCGGCGTGCGCGGCGGCGGCGCGATAGTGGGCCACCGCCTCCCGATGCGCGCCGTGCCTGGCCGCCCCCGCCCCCGCCACCTGCCCGTACCGCAGGACGGCGGCGTCGTCCCCCGCGTGCAGCGCGTGGTGGACCAGGCGGCCGGGATCGACGCCGGCCACCTCCGCCAGGATGCCCAGCACCCGCCGGTGCAGGGCGGCGCGCCGGACCGGCGGCAGCGCGTCCTCCACCGCGCTGCGCAACAGCTCATGACGGAAGGACACACCGTCGCCCGACGGCACCAGCACCCCGCCGTCCAAGCACAGGTCGAGCAGGTCGGGCACGCCCGCCACGACGGCCGCGTCGGCGCGCGTCGGGATCACGGCCACGAGCCTGGCCAGCTCCCGGGCGGCCGGCGGCAACGACCGCAGCCGGTCGAGGACGAGATCCTGAACGGTGGCCGGCACCGCCGGGCCCCCGGCCTTGCACAGCTCGGTCACCAGCAGCGGGTTGCCGCCGGTCAGCCGGTAGACCAGCGCGGGATCGCGCCCGGCCGCGCGCGCCCGCTCGCTCACGCACTCCTGCGACAGCGGCGGCAGCGACACGCGCCGCACGATGGCGCTGGGCAGGGCGGCCAGGGCGCCCCGCAGGGGATGCTCGGGGCCCACCTCGTCGTCCCGGTAGGTCACCACGAACAGGGCCGGTGTCCTGGCGATCCGCCGTCCCGACCAGACCAGCCAGTCGAGCGTGGCCCCGTCGGCCCAGTGGGCGTCCTCCACCACGACGACCGGGCGCGGCCGCCGGGGCGGACCGGAGAGCTCGTCGAGGAAGGCCGCGAAGATCTCCTCCTGCGCGGCGCCGGCGCGCAGGAGATCGGCCACGGGGCCGCCGGTCTGGCGGGCGATGTCGTGCAGGGGGCCGAGCGTCCTCGGGGTGATCAATCGATCGCAACCACCCCAGAGCACCCAGGCCGCCGGCCCGCACCGGCGGGCGAACTCGGCCACCAGCACGGTCTTGCCGATGCCCGCCTCGCCCGCGAGCACGGCAACGCTCCCGCCGCTCCCGCGTAACAGGCCGCCGAGGAGATCGAGGGTCGCGGAACGTTCCCACAGCTCCATCTCCCAGATGCTAATCCCGTTGCGACTGTTTGATCAGACTCAGTGGACGTATGTCGGTCCAGCGCAGCTCCACGTAGTCCAGACAGGCCCGGCGGCCCGCCTCGCCGAAGGCGACCGTCCACCCCGCCGGACCGTCGGCCACGACGAGTGCCGGCCCTCCTCGTTGCGGAGGACGAATCGCAGCAGGTCCAACGGGCCTGAGGCGGCCAGCGCGAATGGCACTCTCGGCCGCTGCACGCACCCTGGCCGCACATTGTTGTCGATCGCCGAATAGAACTCACCTCTGTGCGTCGTGCTCCGCGTTCTGAGCAGCCGATCGGTGAGGCTGACGAATTCCTCGAAACGGCGGGCCCGGTCAGACGCCAGCGTTCGACGCTTTCACTCCACCGCCGATCAGGCGGGATCATCACTCCGACGCGCTCCGAACCATCTCCCTGACCTTGGCAAATTCCCCGAACCACCCCGCTGAATACCGAATGGATTCATGGCCTCCAGCACGTCGATTCGCGTGGCAATCGATTATCACCTGGACTGCGCGAATCATCTGGTCGGCTAGACACTGGACATTTGTCCCCATATACGATGACTGCTCGATGATCGGCGACACGGAAGCGAGGCAGAGTTTGCGTTCGTCACCCTATTGGCCGATCGTTTCCCATCCGGTGCTGCGCCGGATACTGCCCGCATTGGCGGTCTCCGCCATCGGCGACGGCATGGCCCTGGTGGCCGTGACCTGGATGACCCTGCAGCTGGTGCAGGGAGCGCCGGGGCCGTGGGTCGGTGTGGCGCTGGCGGCCTACACCGCGCCCAGCGCGCTCGGCACGTTGTTGTTCGGCCGGTTCCTGCGCCGTCGCGACAGCATGACGTTAGGCAGCTGGGACGCGATCCTGCGCACCACCGCGCTGGCCGCGATCCCGGTGGTGTTCGCGGTCGGCCTGCTGACGATTCAGCTCTACGTGGCGCTGCTGGCGTTGTCGTCGCTGCTGCACGCCTGGGGTTCCTCCGGGCGCTACACCCTGATCGCCCAGCTCCTGCCCGAGCGGCACCATCTCGCGGCGAACGCGGTGCTGAGCACCCTCACCGAGTTCGCGACCATCGTGGGTCCGGCGCTGGCCGGGCTCATCGTTCTGTGGGGAGGCGCGGCCACCGTCCTCGCGGTCGACGCGGCCACGTTCGCGATCCTCGCGGTCACCTACCGGCTGGCCATCCGGCGACGGCGGACCATCGACGCCACGGCACCACCGGAAGGCGCCCAGGCCCAGGAGGCGAGCGCCGGCGCGCTCGCCGAGATCCGCCGCAATCGGCCGGTCCTCGGGGTGCTGCTGCTCACCTTCGGGTTCTTCGTCTTCTTCGGCCCGGTTCTCGTGGCCCTGCCGATCTACGTCGTGGTCGACAACCAGGGCTCGGCGTTCGTGCTGAGCGCCTACTACACCACCTTCGGGATCGGCGCGGTCGCCGGCGGCCTGGCGACCGGCTACCTGCGCCGCCTGCCGCTGACCGCGAGCCTCGTCGCCATGGTGCTGGGCTTCGGGGTGACCCTGCTGCCGCTCGGCGTCGGCGCGCCGCTCGGCCTCTGCCTGGCCGCGTTCGGGATCGCCGGGCTGTTCTGGCCGCCGTTCACCTCCTTCTCCATGGCGCTGCTCCAGCGCGGTGCGGCGAAGGAGGCACTGCCGTCGGTGCTGGCGGCCAACGGCGTCATCGGTGTGGTGGCGGTGCCGCTCGGCACCATCCCCGGCGGCCTGCTGGTGGGCCTGATGGGCGCCCGCCAGACGCTCCTGTTGTCGGCCGTGCTCACCCTGGCTCTGGCCGGGGCGGCCGTCCTGGTGCTGGCCGTGCAACTGGCCCGGCGGCGACCGCGGCCCGCGCTCACCGATCCATGACGATCGTCCGAACTGCTGTGACACATGGGACCGACCTGCTGACTTCCGAGCATTCAGCTATTTGTCGATAAAACCGGAGTGTCGACACGCATGGGGATCTACGTCCGCAGTTTACGACTCAAGAAGCTCACATAGGGCGTCTAGACCGGAGAGCGGCGGATCGCGGAATCGCCCCAAAAGGAGCCGATCAGAATGGTCAAGGGTCATCTCGTCAGCTGAACGGGTGGGTAGGCCTCGCTCCAGCTCACTCAGCGCCTCCTCAGTCCGGCCGAGCCCAGCCAGGGCAAGAGCCTGATAGAAGGTCCTCGTGAAGGAGGTGAGTTGCTCGCCAGGTGAGGACAACGCATCAGCGAAGTGTCCGGTTGCCTTATCGGTGTTGGTGGGCCAGGCAATCGCGCCGAGCAGCACCTTGGCTCCGAGAACGTCGTTGGGCCGAAGGCGAGTGACAACGACCAGTTCGGATGCCGCCTCCTCGAACCTGGCAAGTCCGAACAGCAAGTGGCCCTTATTGAAGTGGAGGGAGGCGTTGTCCGGGTCAAGGGTGATCGCGTGATCGTATGCGATCAGCGCGTCTTCCGGGCGACCGACGCGGTACATCGCGTCGGCGTGCTCGGCATGTCGCCACGGCTGATCGGGCTGGGCCCGCAGCAGCTCGTCATAGGCCGCAAGTAGCTCCGGGAACTGGTGGGGCGCCACCTTCGAGGTGGCCGTGGCCAGGGCCTCGGCCGCGGTAATCCAAGCCACCCGGCCCATAGCACCTCCTGCAGTATTTGGCGCCAGAGTAGCCCGTGGATCAGCCAGCGGAATGTCTATTGAGTTAAGCACCATCGGCCATGCGGCAGTACACGGTGGTTTAGGGCGTTGGTGGGGCGAGGACGCAGAGGTCGGCAAGGTCATAGGCTCCTTGCCGACACCGAGAAGGCCGCGGCGCCGCGTCGGTGGGCGTAAGGTCATCCGCGCTCTCAAACGGTCCTGCGTCCACGTGGCAGCCGAAAATCGTCTGAGGACCTCGCCCTTGTTGGCTCTGGATGCGTCGGCCTGGCGGGCGAACTGCTGAGCGTCGGCCTGCCGCCGGCCGACCAACGGGTGACGTTGCGGCTCGACGCGCAGACCTTCCAGGTGATCGCCATCCAAGGCGAGACCGAAGTCGGCGATCGTCACGACCTCAGCCCGCTTTGATACGGACGCCGGCAACCGTCTGCCAGGCGCCGTCCCCTCTCAATTCCCTGGGCGACTGATCAGTCGTCGGATAGCCAGAGCCACCCGAAGAAAGACTGGAGGGTGCCGAGTCATACCAACGTCGAGAAGAATCGCTTGCAACGTATCTTGCGCTAGCTGCGTATCGTCATCGGCGGGGATCGTCGTGCAACGGCCGTCAGGGTGACACATGATGCGATGCCCGCCGTGGATGTGCATTGTCACGAATCCTGTGCGTTCCAGGAGCTCGACAACCAACTTGGCAGGCAGCCTGGATGCTAGGGGCATTGAAGAATCCTCATCGTCAGGACCTCAGGGCTTCCACAGTATGCTCTGACTCAGGCGCATGTGGGCGACCGTGCGGATGCGTCAGTGTGCGGGGACGTTGCTGTCAGCCCTGCTGTCGCCTCAGCCATAGTTGCTGAGTCTCGTGGCCCGACAGCGGATCAGCGACGGCCGCCGTACAAAGACACTCGTTCGTCCTTGTCATGGTCAATCTCCGCGGCGAGGAACATGTCGCGCTGCCACCGCCTGTGGGCGATGTTGATAGTCCATTGCTCGTAGTACCACTCCGTGCTGTAACCACTGAAACGAAAGTTCGCTCGGTAACGGGCATGTTCTCCTGGGCGAAGCGAGAACACCTTGCCGGGGAATCGGTTGGTCGGGTACGCGGCCCGCACTGGGGTTCGCGCCACTTCAATGGCTGCTTCGGACAGCTTGAAACGCAGCCCATTGAGCTGTATGGGAAGGGAGTGGCTGCCTATGACAGCGGTTGGTACGTATCCAGTCCGTTCCTCGGCGAGCAGATCGTGAACGACGAGTGGTGCGTCGGGCACTGGCGGCAGTTCAAACGCCGAGGGGATCTCTCGTCGCTGTAAGGCCTCTGTAGCGCCACGTGTCTGCTTGGTCCACCGGATTACGATTCGCTGCACAATCACCATGTTGTTCCCCTAGGTCAGTAACCACGCTAGCCGAACCGCAGTAGCGAACCCTGCGGGACGGTTCCAGACCCAGTTCAACCGGGTCACGCCGTCGAGGTCAGCATGGAGCTGGGCCGGCCGCGCGAGGTCATCACTGAGCCCGGCAGTTACCTCAACACGACACTCACATCGTGCTCCCCGAAGATCGTCTGGATGATGTCGAAGTATGTCGGAGCGTCGTCCGTCTCTTCCAAGGTCCCCGTCAGGGACTGCCGCGCAACGTGGGAATCGCTCCAGAACAGGGTGAACGGCGCCCTGGCCCCGAAGCCGCCCCGCAGGCAGTCGTCCAACGCATCGAGATTCCGGCCGAAGTAGCCGCCAGGCCCGTTGATCGCCTCTCCCATCGCCAGGTAGAAGGCGGCCTCATCAGTGATGTGGGTCCCATCGAGGTGGTAGACGTGTCCGGGGGGCGGATCGGATCGCTCGTTCCCTCGGTGATCGCTGTGGCCGACGATGGTCAGCCATTCCCTAAGTGTGGTCAGGGGGCGGGGTCGAACCGCCGACCTTCCGCTTTCCAGGCGGAAAAACCGCCCTGGTCGCCTGATCGGGAACGTGGTCAGAGGCGTGTGGACGGTGGCGGGGATGCGTCGGCGTGTGGGGACGTTGCTGTCAGCACTGCTGTCACCTCAGCCATGGTCACCCGGTGGCAAGGCCCGACGGAGGAGGGTCTTGCCGGCGATCGCCCCAGCCCGCGAGACGGGCACCGAAGTCCGCGATCGTCACGGCCTCAGCCACCGTGCCACGTTCTGATCCGTGGCCGGGGCTGCAATCCTCCACTGGAGTCGAGAGGCGGGTCTCGTCACCCAACTCGGGGCCAATGCCGCACTGTTCACAGGGTGCATCGGCCTCCGAACTACCCAGCTACAGGGCGGGAAGCGGGGCGCCTTCGCGGCGTGACGAGCATCGCGGCAGCTCGCCTGCACGGTAAAGTGATGCACATCACATAGCTGCGACTGTCATCTCCGCGCGGAATTACGTCTATGGATTGTGGGGACCGTATGCGACGCCACGGTCCGGAGATCTACCGAACGAAAGAAGTCACCCCATGAAAAGAGCGGCTAGCTCCATGCTTCTCCTGGCCATCGCGCCGTTCGCATTCACCGGAGAAGGCCGGTCAGAGTTTCCAGACCCGGCGTTACTGGCGCAGCAGTGGGCTGTTTTTCCGGAATCCCAGCAGCCACGTCCGCTTGTGCTGATCGGCGCCCTTCCAGAAGTGGACAAGACCGGCGGCTACGTCACCCGTGTACGACTCGACACGAAATTGACCTCACAAGCTCCGGAACCAGTAGACGTCCCGTTGACGGACGGCATCGCGAAGCTTCCGCAGATCTCCCCCGTTGCCGCGTACGAAGAACTGAGGCGACATATGGAGCGACGGGCCGCACCGGGACGAGAGGGCGCCGTTCTGGACGCCGAACTCGTTACTCACGAATTCCTCTCCGATCGCGGCTCAATCCGACTGCCAGCCTGGAGGTTTCGGATCGCAGATGGCGGATCGTTGACGTGGCCGGCACTTTCCCCAGAGACGTTCTGGCGCCTCGGGTCAATCTCCCCGTCTTCGAAGATCATTCGGGCGAGTGCGGACCAAGCGAGACCCGAGATCACCGTGTGGATGGACTCGAGACACGGCTGTGGAGAGCAGCGGGACGAGCAGCCAGCCGTGCGCATCACGGAAACCCCGGACGTGGTCGTCGTCAGTACGGCCGACACCCCGAAGTCCCCGGACAACATGTGTGTCTCGACCGCCGATTTCCGGGCTCGGCCGTTCACCTACCTATTGAGCAGCCCCCTGGGGAACAGAGGGCTGCTCGACGCGGCTGGCCATCTTCCGGTCGTTCACCACGAGGACGCGGCGCCGACACCCGGCGGGCCGCCTCGCTAGAGGACTACGTCAAGCGACTGTATAGCCGTGTAGAAGTCCTGGAACACCAAGTAGTCACCGTCACCCGTTTTGTTACAGCCGCTGATGATGCCCTCGGCGAAGACCTGGGAGTAATCGCCGCTTAGCGAGAACACCGGGCCTCCGCTGTCGCCCCCGCGGCATCCGCGCTCCCCGTTGACCTGGTCGGCATGGAACATGTCGCCGTAGCACTCGTAGGTGCCCCATAGGTCGGTGTCGCAGTATCCGACCGGGAAGTCGTTCCTGACCTGCCACAGGCACACGGCGCCGCTGAACGATCCCGAGGTGCAGAGCCATTCACCAGGGGTCACGTGATCCCATCCAGCGACCGACTTGGTGTACTCGGGGCTGGTGTTGGCGCCACCGGGGACACCCCCATCCCACATGAACTTGTTATATGAGGGGCCCGGCATCCCGACCAGCATGAGGTCGTAATTAACCCTCTCGCTGGTGGCGTAGCCGATGTTCGCCGATCCCGTGCCGTTCCACCAATACTGGCCTTCGTAGCCGCAGTGGCTTGCCGTCACGAGATACCAGTAGCCGCTGGTGCGCCCCTGCACGGGCCAGCCCGCGGTGCAGAGGGCGCCTCCGCTGCCCGAGATTCTCGCGCCCCCGAAGAAGGGATTGGTGTCGTTGAGACGGCCGGCGGTCCTGGTCCGGGGTCCCTGCTTGATCGTCAGGGGGACGCGTATGTCGGTCATGGCCGAGTAACCGGCCTGCAGTTGTGACCGGGCCGTGGTGCTCTCGGTCACGGCGACTATGCCCGAGCCGTCACCCTTGACCTCCACCCGATGGATGGCCCCCTTGGGGTCCTTGAACATCTGCTCCTTAAGCTTGTCCGCCTCGGCGTGCAGTTCGGCACGAGAGTACGGGGCCGGCGTGACAGTCACAGGTGCGTCGACTCCTGCGCTTTCGATGGCGGAGGAGATGGCGGCGGGCACCTTGCCCTTCCACCAGACCTGGACGCCTTCGTCGTTGATGTGAATACCAGCGAACCCGCTCCCTCGCGGATTTCGGACGTCACCGACGAGCTGTACCAGGGCTGCTTGTATCTTGTTCGCTGCCCGTTTACGCGGCTCCTGCTCCTTCATCAGGTCCAGAGTGCCCGGAGGTAGGTGACTGAAGGGCTTTTCTTCGATGGAGAGTTTCGACTCCGGATCGCCGCCGACCATTTGGGTCGCCGAGGCTGGTGCGATAATCGCACTTGCAGTCAGTACTGCCATGAACAGGACGAGTAATCGCCGGAAACGCCGTAATCCGTGCATGCTTTCCTTTCTCTTGCCGTACCTAAGATCGTTCTACGTGATCATGACTCCACCGTCAAGATTTAGAACTTTCAGTCCTCACCAGCACTGCTGAATGGAACTCCACGTCTCGGCTTGGCCGTCTGGACGATCTTGAAGATGGGCATGGAGGAGATATCTACCTGTGCGTCAAGGCGGTAAGCCGAGAGAGCGGCCGAGGCGGATTCCTGTTGCGTGCTTTCAAGAATTGCGCAGACTCGCTCCTGCTACCGAGCCAAGGAGGGCTACCTCCATCCGATGCGCTGCTGTCCGAGGACTACTATCTTCAGCGATCACCTGGCGGGCTTGTGGGCGGGTCGGCCGAGGTGAACTCATAGGAGTCAAGCGCGTGGTGGCGCTGGCCGCGACCGGCCGAAGAGCCGCAGCGCGGCCAGCGACCGCCCGACGCGCGCCGACCGCCGCAGGTGGGCGGCCTTGAAACCGTAGAGAAAGTTCTCATCCGATCGCTTGAAGACTGCCCCTGACCTGGGTTTTCTCGAGCATATTCACCGGCGGAGAGTCTCGGTTGATGCTTGACGCTTCGCCTCCGGGGCCGTACTGAAGGGCTGGATCAGCATCCGTTGCAGCGTTCGGGCTGGTGATGACTGAGCGGGCCGATTGGAAATCAGCGGGCAGGCAAGGCTGCCGTGGATCCAGCAGGGCTACGTGGACGTTGTCATGGATTCCGCCATGGGGCGTCGCCCAGCCGGCTGGCCCGCCAGCGTATGGCTGGCGATGCCGGTTGCTGTGATCCAGGCGAGATGTACTTCTGTGACGATCAACGCTCTGGCTGCGCTTATGGAAGTCCTGGGCCCATCTCGCGGAGGACTTCATCTGGTGCTCGCTGGTCCGAGGAGGTGTAGGCGGCATGGCGGTATCGCGCAGACGCAGCTACCTGGACAACCGCGTGGTCCAGATCGTCGTCCGAATGGCGGTTTCGATAGCCGCTGTCTTGTTCGTGATTGGCGTGGGGGCGGCCCCGCTGTATTTCTTCTTCGGGCCCAACGTGGATCGCGTCGACCCGGCAGCGCTGTTGGAGTTGGGAGCCATCGGCCCGATCGTCGGTGAGGACGGCGCCACGGGTCACGCGTGGGAGAACTCCTACGTCGAGCTCAAGTGCCTCGTGGTCCATCTCAACGGAGGCGTCAAGCAGGACATACTCGCCGAGGCCGAGCAACGGCTGAACCGGAGGGGCTGGCACGTGTGGAACAGGGAGCCGCCCGAGATCGGCCTGCAGTCGGCCAGATGGCCTCACGCTTTCATTACGGTGGAGCCGCTTGTAGGGGTGGACTTGAGCAGCAAGCTGCGGGAGTCGGCGGCAGCCACGGGGCTGCCTATGGAGGAGATGGTGTACATCACCGTCGAGGGGTGGGCGTCTGACTTACCGGAATGAGAGCACTTGATCTTCCGCTTGAGGAGCAGGTGCTTGGGCCGTGCTGCCTCTTGGAGGTCGGGTGGGGTGCCCTGCTCGCGCATGAGCACAAGGATGCGCTTCATTGCGTCACTGCTCGGCTTAGCAGGACTCTGTGCGTAAGCGACCAGCCCTTATGCCCCAGCAGAGTCGGCCGTGGTGACGAAGCTGCCGAGGTTGGGGACGGTGTAGATCTTGTCGGCGGCTCTGAGGCGTTCCATGGCTTTTCGTATGGTGGGGCGGGAGACGCCGAACTCTTCCATAAGCTTGACTTCGGAGATCTTGAACTTGGCTCCCCACTCCCCTGTATCGATGCGCCGCGTGAGGACTTCGAGGATCTGTTCCCAGCGGGATCGGTCCTCGTCGTACTCCCAGGTGCGTGTGTGCTCGACATATGTGGCCACGGTATGAGAGTAGGAGGGCGTTTCACGCCCCTTCACTGCGGGTCACGGCCTTTCGTGGAGTTGCATGGAATGCTTACAGGATTGCTAGCTTGGAGGCATGGCGTTGGTGGGCGACGGTGCTCAGAGGAGATCAAAAAGCCCCGAACGATGGTCCGTTCGGGGCATTCTTGCTGGTCAATTGCTGTGGTCAGGGGCGGGGTCGAACCGCCGACCTTCCGCTTTTCAGGCGGACGCTCGTACCAACTGAGCTACCTGACCTAGAGCGGTCCTGACGGGACTTGAACCCGCGACCTCCACCTTGACAGGGTGGCGAGCACTCCAAACTGCTCTACAGGACCTTGCGTTTTCGTTCTGTTTGCGCTCGCTTAGCTTACCAGCTCTTCGGTGGTCTTGGACCAGCCGTTGTGCGGGTGCGCTAGGCGCTCGCGGTGCCCCCAACGGGATTCGAACCCGTGCCGCCGCCTTGAAAGGGCGGTGTCCTAGGCCGCTAGACGATGGGGGCTTAGGAATTCCCGTCGCCTTCCGTCGGAGACCTCTGAAGCATAGGGGACGATTGCCCTTGATGCCAAAGCGGCGGACCGGCGGCCGGCGACCCGGAGCCGGAGATCGATCCCGTTGGCGACGGGGCGTTCGTTGGCTCCGGGGAAATCATACGTTGCGGGTCGGGCTCCACGTGACGCTGGATGTACACCGACTGCTCCCCGAGCCCGCCCAGCGTGATGTCGTCCCATGCCTGCAGCCGCCTGGTCTCCCTGTCGAAGTACAGGACCGAGGCCTGGACGGGGGTCGGCTGGGCGTGTTCGAGGGCTCTGAGGCCGGCGCCGCCCGTGGAGCCCTGGACGAGCATGCGGGTGCCCGAAGGGAACATGTTCGTCCTGCGCTCGTGGGTGTGACCGGCGAGGATCATGGGGGCAGCGCCGGTGAAGCCCTTGCCGACCACCGGGTCGTGTACGGCGATCACGTCCGGCTTGCCGGCTTGCGCGAGGTGGGAGCGGGCGAACTGGCCCAGAGTGGCCGGGTCCGAGCCGACGTCGACGGTCTTGTCCGGGGTGAAACGGGGGTCGCCCAGTCCGTAGATGTTCAGGCCCGCCACCTTCTCGCTCTTGTTGTCGAGAACGATGCTGTTCTTCTGCTTCTCCACTGCCTTCTGGGTGGACATCGAGTCGTGATTGCCGCGTACGTACACGTACGGCACCCCGAGCCGGCTGATCTCGTCCACGAACTTGTTCTCGGCCTTGGTGCCGTGGTCGGAAATGTCGCCGGTGTCGATGATCATGTCGACGGCGAACTGGTCCTTGAGGGAGCGGATGACGTTCCAGGCGATGGGATTGAGATGGATGTCGGAGATGTGAAGGACCCGGATGGACTTGGGGTCGGCGTCGTACAGGGGCAGGGTCGAGACGGTGTCGTACAGCTTGGAGACGTTCGTCACGAGCTTGGTCAGTTGCGCCCGATACGACTCGAAGCGCGTCACGATCGACTCCGCGCTGCCCACCAGCGACGGCGCGGCGGCGACCAGGCCCGAGTAGCGCGGCTCGACGAGCGAGCCGGGGCGGAACGTCGTCGCGGCGAGCACGCCCGTGCCGGCGAGGGCCACAGAAGCCGCCAGAAGGCCCAGCAGAGCCACGCGCGGGCGCCTGAAGACCATCAGAGTCGCGATCAACGCCCCAGCGCCCGCACAGAGCAGTGAGCGGATCACCAGCGCGCGCAGGCCGTCCATCAGATCGCTCTCGATGAGGCCGGGGAGCCGGTCCGCCAGCTTCGGGTCCTCAATGAGTGCTTTGGCACGGTCCTGGTCGATGTTCTCCAGCGTGATCCGCAGCCGGAGCGGAGCATCGTGCGTACGGAACGTGAGCGTGCCGAGCGGACTGGCGTCCACGATCGTCTCGCCCCGCCAGGCTGGTCGGAGCGACATACCTGTCTCTACCGGACCTACCTGGGCACGTACGGTCCCACTCAGAAAAATACCCAGCCAAGCACCGACAGCGGCCACGAAGAGCACTGCCAGAACCTTCGACACCCGGGACCGGAGGACCGTCTTTGACCTGTGGACGAACTTCATACAGTTTCTTGATTACCTGACCGGCGGGGCAGAATGGCAAGGGTGATCGAGGTTACGCGGGAGAAGTTCGAGGAACTCGTGGCCGAGGCATTGGACACGATCCCCGCCGAGCTCACGCGCCATATGAGCAACGTCGTCGTCACTGTCGTCGATGATCCGCCAGAGCCCCACCTGCTCGGCTTGTACACCGGCGTCCCCCTCACCGAACGCGGCGACTGGTACTCAGCAGTCCTGCCCGACCGCATCGAGATCTACCGCAATCCCATATGCCAAATTTGCGATACAGAGGAGGATGTCGTCGACGAAGTGCGCATCACCGTGGTGCACGAGGTGGGGCACCATTTCGGGATCAGCGACGCAAGGCTCCACGAACTGGGCTGGTAACCCTTTGCTTCCGGTTAACTCCTTTGGGTTGCGGCTTGCCATGGTGATCAGGCACCTTGGGTCACGTAGCGAACACCAAGAGTCAGGCACACGGAGTCCAATGGGGGCCATGGAGGCGCGAGGGTCGTCAGGTCGGCATCGCCGTGGCGAGACACAGCAGGCCACATATCGGGAAGTCATCGCGATCAGGGAGTTCAGGGCACTCTGGTACGGCCAGGGCCTTTCACTCCTCGGCGACCAGCTCGCGCAGGTGGCGCTGGCTGTGCTCGTCTTCGAACGCACGGGCTCGGCCCTGGCCACGGCCGGGGTCTACGCGCTGACCTACCTCCCGTCGATCGTCGGCGGGCCGCTGCTGGCGGGGTTGGCGGACCGGTTCGCGCGCAGGGGCGTCATGCTCGTCTGCGACCTGATCCGGGCCGCGCTGGTGGGCGTGATGGCGCTGCCGGGCATGCCGTTCTGGGTGTTGTGCTCGCTGGTGTTCGTCGTGGTGCTGCTCGGCGCGCCGTTCTCGGCCGCGCGCGCGGCGCTGCTGCCCGAAGTGCTCGAAGGTGACACGTACGTCATCGGGTCGGCGCTCCAGAACATGACGAACCAGGCCGTGCAGATGCTCGGTTTCGCGGCCGGCGGAGCGTTGATCGCCACCATGGGGCCCTACCGGGCGCTCGCGCTGGACGCCGCGACGTTCCTCGGATCGGCGTTGATCCTGGTGTCCGGCGTCCGCCGGCGACCGGCCCCCGACCACGGCGACGACAAGCCGTCCATGTGGACGATGACCAGGAGCGGAGCCCGGCTCGTGTTCGGCTCCCGGAAGTTGCGGACGCTTGTCCTGTTCGCCTGGCTCTGCGGCTTTTACATCCTGCCCGAGGGCATCGCCGCGCCTTACGCGGCCAAGCTCGCCACGGAGGCGCTGCCGGCTCCCGTGATCACCGGGCTGCTGATGGCCGCGATGCCGACCGGGACGATGGTGGGCGCGTTCCTGTTCAGCAGGTTCGTCTCACCGCCGCGGCGGATGCGGCTCATGGGGTGGATGGCCATGCTGAGCTGCGCGCCACTGATCGTGACGGCGTTGCGGCCACCGCTGGCCGTGGTGCTGGCGGCCTGGGTTCTGTCGGGGATCGGGGGGGCCTACCAGCTTGCGGCCAATGCCGCCTTCGTGCAGTGGGTGCCGGCCGAACGGCGCGCCCAGGCGTTCGGCCTCGTGCAGTCGGGGTTGATGGCCGTACAGGGGATCGGGATCCTGGTGGGCGGGTTCGCGGCGGAGAGACTCGGCCCGGAGCCGGTGGTCGCGCTGGCCGGGACAGCCGGGCTGATCAGCGCGGCCGTCCTGACCGTGATCTGGACCGAGTCTCGGGGTGACAAGACCGCCCGGGTCCGCGCCGAGGCCGCCGCCTGATCACTGCTGGGGCTTGTGCTCGCCGGTCCAGTCCGTACTGCGGCTCTGCTGCTGCTTGCTGATCATGTCCTGGACGATCGAGGTGTCGCTGTCCTCATCCGGCATGAGGAGCCAGCCGATCGCGTACACGCCGACGCCGAGGCCACCGAACAGCGTCACGACCGCCAGCGCGATCCGCACCAGGTTGGCGTCGATCCCGACGTACTCGCCGATACCGGAGCAGACGCCCGCGACGATCCTGCCTTTGTGGGTCCGACGCAGCTTCTTGACGTTGTATTCGCTCATGCCTCAAGACTGCCCTGGCACCCGGTATTCGCACATCAGGATTCCCCCTGGTACAACCCTGGTAGCCCCCTAAGCGCCTTCAACGAGAGGACCGGCGATGGACGACCTGCTCCGTCTGGACGAGCGGCTCAACCCTGACCAGCGGTTGATCCGCGACACGGTCAAGTCCTTCGTCTCCGACCGGATCCTCCCCTACGTGGGCGACTGGTTCGAAGAGGGCGTCTTCCCGGCGCGCGAGCTCGCGCCCGAGCTCGGCTCGCTCGGGCTGCTGGGCATGCATCTGGAGGGGTACGGCTGCGCGGGAACGGACGCGGTGTCGTACGGGGTGGCCTGCCGCGAGCTGGAGGCGGGCGACTCGGGGCTGCGATCCTTCGTTTCCGTCCAGGGATCGCTGGCCATGTTCCCCATTTGGCGTTATGGCTCGGAGGAGCAGAAAGAGGAGTGGCTGCCCCGCATGTCCGCGGGTGAGGCGATCGGCTGCTTCGGCCTGACAGAGCCGGACCACGGCTCCGACCCAGCCAACATGCGGACTTATGCCAAGAAAGACGGATCTGACTGGATTCTCAACGGCGCCAAGATGTGGATCACGAACGGCTCCATCGCCGACGTCGCCGTGGTCTGGGCCCAGACCGACGACGGGATCCGCGGCTTCGTCGTACCGACCTCCTCCCCCGGCTTCTCCGCCCCTGAGATCCACAAGAAGATGTCCCTTAGGGCATCCGTCACCTCCTCCCTCTACTTCGACGACCTCCGCCTCCCCGGCTCCGCCGTCCTGCCGGAAGTCGCCGGCCTGAAAGGTCCGCTCTCCTGTCTCTCCGAGGCTCGCTTCGGCATCGTCTGGGGCGTCGTCGGCGCCGCCCGCGCCTGCCTGGAGGCAGCCGTGGACTACGCGAAGACCCGGGTGCAGTTCGACAAGCCGATCGGGGCGTTCCAGCTCACGCAGGAGAAACTGGCCTGGATGTACGTCGGAGTCGCCCAGTCCGGCCTTACCGCGCTGCATCTGGGCGAGCTCAAGGACGCCGGAACACTGGACCCCCGCCAGATCAGCTTCGGCAAGCTGTCGAACGTCCGATCCGCCCTGGACATCGCCCGCCAAGCTCGCACCATTTTGGGCGGGAACGGGATCACGCTGGAGTACCCTGTGATCAGGCACATGAACAACCTCGAGAGTGTGCTGACGTATGAGGGGACCCAGGAGATCCACACGCTGGTGCTGGGCGAGGCGCTGACGGGGCTGGCGGCTTACCGGTGACGAATGCGTCGCGAGCGGGGCGGTAATCTCTGTACCCTTGCTGTTGCGAGGGGCGTTAGCTCAATTGGCAGAGCTGCGGACTTTTAATCCGTAGGTTCCGGGTTCGAGCCCCGGGCGCCCTACCACTCCGACCTGCGATTTCACCCCACCCCTTGATCAAAAAATCAAGAGGTGGGTCATAGCTGGGTCACGCCTGGGACAAACGGACACAACCAGACCTTTCCGGCAAAGCAGTCAGCGTGGCGGCCGGTTCGTGGGACGACGCCGGAGCTGGATCGTCCGCTTCCGCAGCCTATGACCTGTTCTTAGCGCTGTGGCGAGCACCAGGCGTGCCGTGGCCTCCGCCGCCTCGTGATGGAGTTCGGGCAGGACCGAGGTGTAGGTGTCGGAGGTCAGCACGATACTGGCGTGCCCGAGTTGACCCTGGACCGTACGCAGGTCCACGTGCGCGGCCAACGCTGTGCTGGCGGCGCCGTGCCGCAGGTCGTGCAGCCGTATCGGCGGCAGCCCGCTGGCGGTCACCAGGTACCGGAACCGGTAGGTCAGGTAGTCCGGGCGTATCGGCTGGCCGTCCGCGCGGGTGAACACCCAGCCGGCGGTATCGAGCCCCTTGAGGTGCTGGCGTTGCTGATGGCGGCGCAGCAGGCGGATCGTCTCGGTGTCCAAGGCGATCGTGCGCTGGCTCGCCTCACTCTTGGGCGGGACGACTCGTAGCCGGCCGTTGACGTGGATGAGCTGCTGGACGACCGTAAGCTCACGGGTCTCCAGGCTGATGTCCGCCCACCGCAGCCCGGCGAGCTCGCCGCGGCGCAGGCCGCGCAGCGCGGCCAGCCACCACAACGGATACAACACGTCCTCGCGGACGTAGTCCAGAAACGCCGTCAGGTGTTCGGTCGTCCACACCGCCACCGCTGGACGCTGCCCCGTGGCCCGCCACACCGCCACCCGGCCCCCGGTCCAGACCTGGGCATGGGGACGCCGGACATGCGGCAGACGCAACCGGCGCGCCGGGTTCGTGTCGATCAGCCCTTCGCGGATCGCCTCGTTGAGTGCCGCCCGCAACGTAGCGTGGACCCGCTGCACCGTAGACGGAGACAGCGCCTTGCCGTACCGATTGCGCCGCTGAGCCAGGCCGGCGAAGAAGCGACGCAGGTCCACTGGCGACAGCTCCGCCAGCGGGACCCGGCCCAAACCGGGGATCAGGTGGATCCGCACATGATCGGCGTAACCCTGCCGGGTACGCTCGCGGACGGGCTGGAGGGCGGTCAGCCAGTGACGCAACCACTGCGCCACAGTGCACGCTGCGCTCACCACACCGGGACCATCGGCAGCGGCGAGATCGCGGGCAGCCTGCATGGCGTGCTCTGCGGTGCGGAAGCCACCCCGCCGCACCCGCTCCCTATGTCCGCTCGGGCCCAGTACCTGGATCGCGAAGTACCACGAACCGTGACCTTCATCAGCCAGATCGGGGCACATCCTGTCCTGATCTGAGCAACCACACCGCTTGTACACCACAGGCTCGCCCATCTTGCTCCCCTCTCTCTTCCACAAGACGGGCGAACCAGGAAGACATGACGTCGCTCAGGCAATGTTTCGCATCCCACTGGTAGCGCCGCATGATCGACGCGTACGCCAAGTAGCCCGAGGACGACCCGGTCATCATGTCCGACCTGCCTGGCCGCTCCGCGCAGCTCGCCTTCGAGCGGGCCGCCTCCTTCTCCGCCGCATTGCGCAACACCACCAGTTTTCCAGCCGGTCTTCGGCCAGGAGGGATCCTTTTGGGCAGGCCCGAGGCCTGGAAGCTACTCTCCTATGTCAAGCCCCAGAAGATGCCCTAGGAGCTCTTCCAAGGAGCACAGGACTACTACTTCAGCACCGACTGCGAGATGAGTCTCGACATCCAGACCCTCATCTACCGCAAGCGCTCCAGCTACGCCGCGACGCGGTGCTGTGCGAGCTTGCTCATCACGACCTGGTTAGCCTCCCAGCCGTCGGGGAACTTCGCCGGCACCGACAGATGCACAGGGTCGGTCGAGGAGTGGCTGTCCAGAAGATCGACGATGCCTTCGCGCGCGACGACGATGCACGCCTGCCGGTGCCGGGAAGTGAGCACGCACAGCCGTCCGGCTTCCAGGTGGAACGAGGTCGCGTCCCGGCGGCCAGACAGCGGATGTACGACGATGACGACCTCGTATTCGCGGCCCTGCAGCCGGTTGGCCGTGTCGACCGCCACACGTGACAGGGCCGAGTTTCCGGTCCGAGCGAGTGCGGTCCGGACCAGGTCGGCTTGGTCGCGGTGGGCGACGCCGATGGCGATGTCGGTGGCTTCCAGGACCCGGCCACCGGGATGCCGCTCGCAGGTGGCGAGGGTTCCGCGCTCCAGCATCCTGGCGGCCAGTCTTGTGGCCGCCAGGACGGTCTCGGCGTCAGTGCGCGGGACGTGGCGGCGCGGCAACTCGTGCAGCGCCCACCCGGTGGTAAACGCCATCGCCAAGGTCTCGTCCAGGTCCGTGTTGCCGAAGGCGGCAGTACAGAACTCCAGGGCGCGCCTTCCGGGGCTGGTGCCCGCGGTGAAGCCCGTGAACGGGTAGAACGCCTCCGAGATGGTGGGGGCGGCGGAGGGCGGCAGGCGCCAGGACACCGGAAGCCGATGCTCGGGGATGCCCTGATTATGGGCCAGCATCACTGAGACACCGTTGAGTGTCGGGTCGTGCGGCAGCCCGATCCACCGCTCGGTGCCGACCATGGTGAACGGGTCCAACTGTCCAGGATCACCGACGAACAAGCCGCGCTCGAAACGCTCGACGATCTGCAGCAGAGTGTCGGAGCGCATCTGGTAAGACTCGTCCAGGATCGCCCAGCCGAACGTTCCGTCGCGGACAGTGGCCCACTTGGCCGACGTGCCGACAATGATCTCGCAACCCTTCAAGTCGGACAGAGTAGTGCCGACGGACGTGTTCGCCGGATCGCTCACGCCCGGCGGCGGAGCGTACCCGCCCTTGCTGAGCCGTCCGATGGAGAGATCCGGGTGTGCGGCGGCCAGCCGCACGACCAGGTCGTCGACCTGGTTGTTGGTCTGGGCGACGACGATCGGGCGTTCGCCGCCGTCGACCAGCTCTCCGGCGGCGCGGACCACCAGGGTGCTCTTGCCTGCTCCGGGCGGGGAGTCGACAACCACCGCCTTGTGGCTGCTGCCGGACAGGTCGGCCAGAATCTCTGCGACGGCCGCGTCGGCCCTGGCAGCCGCGTCGTTGTCAATCATCATCGCCCCATTCCTCTGTGGCGGCTTCGTGGAATTCGTCTGTTTCGTCGGCCGCAGCGGCGTGCGTCCATGGAATCCGATCATTGTCCGGGAACACCGGCGCGGGCCGCCAGCCGGGGTCAGGGAGGTAGGTGACCTGCTGGCCCTCGGCGGGTACGGATCCCGGCTTCGGAACGAGTCCCTGGCCCATTCCGCCGATGATCTCGACGGTGATCTGGCTCGTGTCCCCGTCGGGGTCCGTCGAAACGATGAGCGCCCGATGGCTCGTTGGCATGGATGGGCTGATCAGCTTGGTACCGGGAGCCAGCCGAGTGGGGTCCTGGGTGCGGACGGTGACCAGTGGCCTGGGCACCCGCCTATTCTTGTCCGTGGTGACGATCCGGCCGGGCTCCGCCGCCACTACCATCCCGACAAACGCCTCTCCGACGCTGCGCCGGTCGGCCAGAACATACCGGTCATCGAACGCCATGTCGGCTTCGAAGTCGGCCAAGGCTCGTTCCAGCCGGCTCAGCCGCCTGGCCGCGCCGATCGGGGCGTCCTGCTTGCGCTGCGGCAGGCCGTCAGCGTCCTGGTAGTCGGAGTACGCAGTGAAGGAAGCGCGGTCGCGCTCGAAACGCGCCGCAGCCCGCGGGGCCTCCGGGACGCCGCGCAGCAGGGAGATTGCCTGCCACATCAACCGCCACGTGAACTTGAGCTGGTCGGCGATCAGCTCCCACAGTTCAGCCTCTGCGGCGGCCGCCGCCAGAGGATCAGCCGTGGCGAACCGCTTGATCGCCGGTTCCAGGTAGTACTTGTCGAAACTCGGAGCTGTGGCAGGACCGGCAGGCGGACACACGTCCGGGTTCTCCGCGTCGGCCATGGCCTGTGCGACGTCCAGGCCGTCGGGTGGAGCGATCCACGCCATCAGCGAGGCGAGGTTCTGATCCTCCAGCACGCTCTGGCCGGTCGCCCAGTGCTCGCCGAGCATGCCGGTCGCCGGCAACAGCATCGAAGTGCCTGCCTGCTCGGCCGACTCCACCAGGAACGTCAGCCACATGCCGAGCCGCGGCACAATGTCCGCTACGGGGTAAGAGCCTGTGGTCTTGCGGAATCGGCACGTCCGTCCCAAATCGCCCAAAGCTTTGACGCCGCCGGGATTGGGCACCAGAACCTGCGGGGCGTCGGTGTAGTAAGAGGCGGCGCCCTTGCCGCGAGAAGAACTCGCGCGGCGGTCCCGGCGGCAATGGTCGATGTAGTCCATCACGATCCCGCCGAGCTCGGCGGCGAACGCGAAGCGCTGATCCCGGTTGCGCGGCTGCGCCACGACCAGCAGCTTCGGCGACCTCTTAGCGGAGCCGACCATCGCCGCGAGCGGTGCTCCTGCCTCTCCTGCCATCGTCAGCGGCACGATCACCAGGGGATGGTCGGACAGGCGCCGGTGGCGGAACTCGGTCAGCTGTACCGCGGCCATCGTCTCCATCGCTTCCAGGCGCGCCAGCGCGGACACTTTGCTCACGCCACAGCTCCCGGGGTTCCGGCAGTGGACCGCAACTCGGCACGCAGCCGGGCCGCGTGCCGCAAAGAGGCGGCGATCTCGACCTGCTCGTCGTTCGGCCGCAGTTTCCCGCGTGCCAGGCCCAAGGCCATGGTCACGGTGTCGATGCCGCCGAACTGCTCGCGCACCGCTGGCCCGAGCACGTCCAGCGACCCGCCGTCGCGCGCCCGGGCCCGGCAGTAGAAGGCCATCTCACAGTGGTTCAAGCAGTCCGGCCGGTAGGTCGCCGGCACCTGGTCCAAAGCTTCAACAAGCTCGCCGACCGGTCGCGGCAGCCCGGCCTCGTCGGTGATGGCGAAGGTGAGGCCGTCAGGCAGGAGGTCGAGCAGGTCGCCGATGCGCTCGATGCGCGCCAGCTGCCTGGTCAGGGTGGCCACCTGCTTGCGGGCGTCGACGAACGCCGCGGCCGGACGGTTGGTGAAGTCTTTGGGCGCGACCAGGACGATCGTCTCGGACACCGCCTCCGGGCCGATGCCGGCCTCGGCGAGCATGGCGCGCAGCGCGATGATGTACGCGCACGCCTGCGTCGTGGCCGCCCGTACCTGCGCCGGGTCAGCCCGCCCGTCGATGATCGGAAAGCTCTTGATCTCCACTACGTGGAAGCGATCGCCAACACGGAAGGCCACCAGGTCCGGTTCCAGGAACGCGGCATGCCCGCCTACCCGGAGCAGCAGCATCGGGTGGTCGAACAAGGTGCCGTCGCCCAGCCCTCGAGCGGTCCGCACCAGCAGCTTCCTGGTACGGGCGTGGCGGATCTCCGATCGGCCGTCGCCGCCGACGTCGTTCAGGTCCTGGTAGCCCACCTCCGACAGGGGCAACTGCAGGATGTCACGCAGAACCCGCAGCAGCTCCGCGCAGCCGTTGGCCTTCACCATCGCCTCGAAGGAGTTGCCGCGAGTGATCGCGAAGGGGGATTGACCGAAGGGCAGTTCGTAGCCGACGTGCTTGGCGATGTCGGTCTTGTTGGAGCCGGAGGCATCCAGGACAGCGCGCAGGGTGCAGCGCGGGTTGTTCTCCAGCGCGGCCAGCGACCTGGCGCTGTAGGTCAGGCGCGGGGCGGATCCGCGCAGCACGTCCAAGCGTGCGTCGACTGCTGCTTTCACGGTGTGGGGATCCTCATCGGGAAGACGGATCTTGACGGAAGAAGGTCAGGTCTAAGCCTGCAGGCGTTTGACGTTCCGCAGAGGCGTGCCGAACAGCTGCGAGTCCTCGCCGAGCCGTTTGCGAGCCCGCCGCGCGGCTTCGGCTCGGGTGGCGCGGTCGGCGTCGGCGTGCATATCCAGCTCAGCTCGAGCCGCGGAGATCACCAGGTGCGGGTCGGGCGCGGCGTCGTGGACAGCTGGCCCGGCGGGCATCGCGCCAGGGATGTTCGCGGCGAATTGCCAGAGTAGTCGCAGCGCCGCCGCGCCAGGCCCTGTTCCCGACGACCTGGCCGCGGTGTGCACCGTCTCGGCGATGCGCATCGCGGCCGTGAGGAAGTCGACGCGCGGGGACAGCGGGCCCATGACGCGCTGCTCCAGCGTCCACGTGCTGATCGTGATCAGGGCCCGCACCGGGGACAGCAGGTCGTGGGTCAGCGCGGGGCACAGGTAGTACGGCCGGGCACCGGGCGCCGACCGGTAGGACCGCTCCTCGTCACGGCGCAGGCTGGACAGCTTGGCAGCGGACAGCTCGCCAGGGAAGAAGGCCTCGTGCACGCTCACGATCAGTTTCGGCGCGGCCGGGATTCCCAGCAGCACCAACGAACGGTGCACGTGCTCGCGTGCCGGCAGCATCGAGCCCTGCGTGCCTCCCAGCACCGGGTCGGAGCCCGCCGCCAGCGGGGTGGGGGGGCCGTCGGCGATGAGCACATCCCAGGCCCGCTCGGCACGGCGGAGCTGAGCGCGCAGCTCGCCGGCGCGCTCAGTGTCGCCGACTGCAGAGGCATCGCGGATCGCGCGGCGCAGGACGCTGATGCTCGTCTCCAAGGCGTCCAGCGGATCACTCATGGCTCGACTCTACCAGAGTTCCCGAGAGTTCCAGATTTTCTCCAGAGACTCAGGTACGGTCTGCTACATCAGCTCCTCCGACCGTGGCTGCGCTGCTCGCGCTGCCCCACGGACTCTTCCCCCTGGAGGCTCCCGTGATGGGACGTGTGTTCCACACCTCCGACTGGCATCTCGGCCGCCAGATCGGCCGTCACCGGCGCGACAACGAGTTCGACGCCGTCCTGGACGAGATCATCGAGATCGCCGCCGACTTCTCCCCCGACGTGATCGTGCACAGCGGCGACCTGTTCGACAGCCCGCGACCGAGCCTGGACGACATGCGCCGCGCCGCCCAAGCGCTGCGCCGCCTCGAGGCGATCGCACCGACGGTGGTGGTGGCGGGCAACCACGACACCGCCAACGTGCTGGCGTTCCTGCACTTCATCCTCAACGACATGGGCCACCGGGAGGCGGACCAGGTCCAGGTGCGATTCGCCACCGATGCCCGCCCCGACGGGCTGCTGATGGCCGAGTACCCTGCCGGAGCCGGTGAACTGACCCTGCGGGTGGGCGCGCTTCCGTACCTGCACCCCAACAGGTTCGTCTACGACTTCGCCGACCCCGCCATGGCGACGGCCGCGTACGCCCGGCGGATGCGTGCCGTCCAGGCCGACGTCTACCGCCGTCTGGCGGCGGGGCGTTCCGCACGCGACATCCTGATCTTCGCCGCCCACCTGTTCGTCGAAGGCGCCATGCCTTCGTACTCCGAGCGGCGCTTCTCCGTCGACGCCGACTACGCGGTCGCCACCGCCGACCTTCCCGCGGTTGACTACGGTGCCCTCGGCCACATCCACAAGCCGCAGCCCGTCGCCCGCGCCGGGTTCCCCGCCCACTACGCGGGCAGCCCTCTGCAGCTGGACTTCGGCGAAACCCGTGACATCAAAAGCGTCGTCCTGGCGGAGATCGCTCCGGGGCACGCGCCGCGCATCGAACTCGCGCCGCTCGACTCCGGCCGCCGCCTGGTCCGCCTGGAGGGCACGCTCGAGGAGATCGAGCAGCGCGCGGGCCGCGTCGGCGACGCCTGGGTGAAGGCGGTGGTGAACGTCGACGCCCCCACCTCGTCACTGGCGGATACCATCGCGAAGATGCTGCCGGCGGCGACGGTCGTCGCCATCGAGGAACGCCGTCCCGAGTCCGTAGGCCGTCTCCTGGACCGCGAGGTCACCGTCCAGGAACTGCCTGGCGTCGATGACCTCCTTCGCGATTACCTGCCCAGCCGCGGCATTACCGGCCCGGTTCTGGACCGTGCCATGGAGACCTTCGCCCAGTTGCGGGCCGAACCGGACCTCGAGGACCCTGCACCGTGTTGCGAGGAGACGCTGCTGACTGCCGCGCTCGCGGGCGAGCAGGAGGCTGGCCGATGAGGCTGCAGAAGCTGTCTCTGACCGGATTCCGCAGCTACCCCGCCCCTGTCACCATCGACTTCACCGGCAAGAGCCTGGTTGCGGCGCTCGGCGACACCGGCGCGGGGAAGACCAGCCTCCTCGACGCCGTCACTTATGCGCTGTTCCGCAAGAGCTCCTGGGAGACCAGAGAAGCACGGCAGCTCATCGCCGACGGTGCCCAGGCCATGAGCGTGGAGCTCACATTCCTGCAGGGCGCACAGCGCTGGCACGTGCAGCGCACCCTGCACGCCACCAACCCGAACGCGGCCCGGCACCACCTGAGGAACCTCGACTCTGGCGAGGAACTAGACAACGCCGTCAAGGTCGACGACCGCATCAAGGCCATCCTGCAGATGGGATTCAAGACCTTCATGCGCGTCGGCCTGCTCGCGCAGGGCAAGTTCGACCAGCTCCTCACCGCAGGCCAGACGGAGCGGAGTGAGCGGCTGCGGGAGCTGTTCGGCGTCGAGTCTCTGGAATCCGTCCAGAAGCTGGCCGGTAGCCGGTCCACCTCGCTCAAATCGCTGATCAGCGCTGCGAAAGTCAAGCGCGCCACCATGCCGGAGGACCCGCAGCAGGCCGCGACGGCTGCGGCTGGGGCCGCTGACGCCGCCGAGGCTCGCGCCGCGTTTCTCATCACCGCCGTCGATCGCATCTCGGCTCTGCAGACCGAAGCCGTCCAAGCTCGCACCGCGGCGGAGACGGCCACCACCGTAGCCGAGGACCTGTCGGCACGTGCCGTGGCCGACGCCGATGCCGTGCTGCGCGACATCGAGCCCATCGCCGCCCGCATCGCAGCACGTCGCGATCTTCTGAACCGGCGCGGCGACGATGCGGCACGGGCAGAGGAGCAAGTGACCAAGGCGATCGCCGACGCCAGCGACAAAGAGCTCCGCAGGTCCGCCGTCATTCTGGAAGACCTCGCGGTGCGCGCCGAGGAGCATCGGCGTGAGCGTGACCGGCTCACCGAGCTAAACAGGCGGCTCGCCGCGGACGGCGCTGCCATCGCCGCGGCGGATGCGGACCTGGCCATACGAGCAGCCAACGCGGAACCCCTGATACGCACCGCCGAGGATGCCGCGGAAGCGAGCAAGAGGGTCCGGAAGAGCGCGGCCACGGCCCGGCCCCTGGTGGCCGCCGCTGCCACGGCGGACCGCGCCACCGCCGATACCGCGCTCGAGTACGCCACCGCCGCAGGCACCTGCCAGACCGC
This sequence comes from Nonomuraea sp. NPDC002799, assembly GCF_053592075.1. Classification (NCBI taxonomy): domain Bacteria; kingdom Bacillati; phylum Actinomycetota; class Actinomycetes; order Streptosporangiales; family Streptosporangiaceae; genus Nonomuraea; species Nonomuraea sp. NPDC002799. The sequence goes on along the minus strand of NZ_JBSFVA010000002.1, from coordinate 553,564 downwards.
CCGCCACAACGTCGGAGTCCTGGAAGGAGAGACCCTCGCCGTCAAGGAACGCGTCACAATCGCTGCGGCGCAGCTCGATGCGCTCCTTCTCCGCGACAAGGCAGCCGGGATCGCTGCCGAACTGCACCCCGGCGACGGCTGTCCTGTGTGCAACCAGACCATCCCTGCCGACTTCACGTCCGCATCCGAGAGCTACACCACGGAGTTGCACGACGCCAAGGAGCGACTGCGCGAGGCCGAAGTCGCGCAGGACGAGATCTCCGGACGGTTGGCCCAAGCCCGTGCAGCCGTGATCATGGCCGACCAGGCCGAACTCGACCGTGAAGGGGATCACCAGCGTGCTTTGCATGACGCCCAGGAGGCTCAGGCGAAGGCGACGGACGCCCTGAAGGGCTTCGCGGTTCTCGTTATGGAGGCCGAGGGAGACTTCGACGCCGAGTCCGCCACTGAAAGGCTGACAGCCGCCGATGAGCAACAGCACACCACGACGATCATCGAAATGATCACAGTGTGCGAACTGGAGGCCATCGCCGCCACCGACCGGAAGCGGGCCGAAGTCCTCGGATATACCGCAAGGCTCGAAGCCGACGGAAAAGCGCTCGAAAGCCGAAAGAGCGGGCACGAGCAGGCGATCGACGACGCCAACACCGCCTCCGACCGGCACTTGGGCGCTGTGGGCCGTCTTGCCGCCGACGCGCAGACACTGCCGGTACACGTCCAAGCGATGCTGCCTGAGGAAGCGATCGAAGTCCGGGCAGACGCCGCGGCAGCAGCGGCTGCCGCTGTTGCGACCCACCTGGCCGAGATCCAGCGCCTTGTCGAGCAGCTTGAAGCCGCGCGAGCAGAGAAGACCGAGGTCCTCACCCAGCAGCGCGCACTGGACCAGGAGGCGCGCACCGCTGTGGAACAGCCGCTGGACAAGCTGTGTGCAGCCCTGAGCGACTGGGCGCAGGCCGTCAAGCAGGCGATCAACCACCTCGGCGTCCAAGGCCGACACCACGCACCGCAGGCTCCCGTCGACTCCGGGATAGCCGCAATTCGTCTCTTCGCCACCGAACTGTCGAAGATCACTGAAGCACTCGGTGCCGAGCTCGACCAGGCGTCCGCCATCGGTACGGCCCGAGCCGACGTCGCGCTGGTCGGCCTGCGGGAGAACGCCGCCGAGGTCGCCGACGTCGACGGCTTCCAGCCCGGCGACCTGATGGCCCCCCACCTGCTGCACCCTCTCGTAGCCGCAGCGGCGAAAGCTGGCGCGGAGGCAGAAGGATGGCGTAGAGAGCAACACGGCGCGGAAGGCCTGATCGCTCCCGCAGCCGACCTGGACGCTGCCATCGCCGCAGGCGAAGCCCGCTTCGACTCGCTGGAAGTGCTGCGCAAAGAACTCGTCGACGCCAAGTTTCTCGGCCACCTCACCATGCTGCGCACACGTGCCCTGCTAGGCGTGGCGAGTGACCTGCTCGGACAGCTGACCGACCAGCGGTTCGGCTTCGCTGATGGGTTCGACATCATCAGCAGGGGCTCCGGCGTCGTCCACCACCCCAACCGGCTATCCGGCGGGGAGAAGTTCCTGGCCTCGCTCGCTCTCGCGCTGGCGCTCGCCGAACTGCACTCACGCAGCGGCCCGAGACTGGGATCGCTCTTCCTCGACGAAGGTTTCGCGACCCTCGACACCACGGCGCTGGAGTCGGCGCTGGACGTGCTGCGCTCCCAGGCGGGCGGCGACCGGCTCGTCATGGTGATCAGCCACCTGCACGCCGTTGCCGAAGCCATCGATGACGTCCTGTGGGTGGAGAACGGGCCTGCCGGCTCCACGGCGCGCTGGATGACCCAGGCAGAACGCGACGAGCTGGTGCAGGCCGACCTGTCCAGCGGCCTGCAGATGCTGGCATAGCCGACCGGAGAGGAAAGAGGGAACCTCATGCCAGAAGCGCACAGGCCCAGCCGGGACACGCTAGGTCTGGCCACGCGGGTGAAGGCGCTGGCCGTCGCCGATCCGGTCCTCGACCTGGAACGCCGCAAACCTCTGCTCACGTCGCGGGACTGGGGCGGGTACCAGATGGAGGAGCTGGCGCTCACAGCCATCGACACCGTCACGCTGAAGATGGACTTCGAAGACGGCGCCCGCCACGAAGACGTCGTGACGGCGGTGATACGGGTAGCGGAGCTCCAGATGCCCGCCCGCGGCCTCGACGAACACACCGATGTGGCGCGCTGGATCTTGGACAACCTAGTGAACGTCGGCACGGTTGATCGCGACTTCAGCCACATGTATGGCCTCGTATTGGACGGCACGTACGTCTCACACGAGTTCTCCTTCAAGCTATTGCGCGAAGTCGTCGGCCCCGACGGACGGCCACGACTTCGTGCTTCCAACGAAGCGATCGCGATGCTGGTCGGCGCGGTGGACATCGACATCGCTTCCGAGCAGGTCGCGGCGGACGCCAAGCTGGAGGCGCTCGTGAGGCGCGGACGGCTGGCCGACGCCCACCGCGCAGCGGAGATGGCGTTGCGCCGCACGGTGCAGTATGCCGAATACATCCGTACTCGGCTGGAGGGGATGCGCAGGGACGTGCGTTCGGTGGACTGGGTCCGTGACGTCCGGCGGATCCAGACGGAGGCGCTGGAGCACATCGAGGACCGCATCAACGCCGAGAGCGTCATCAAGGACAATCTGGTCCGGATGATGGACAACAGCACGGAGGATGCCACACCGACTCAGGCCGCCGAGCTGATCGCGATCCTCGAGAAGTGCCTGCGCAGGCATGCGACGTTGCAGGCGACCTCCAGGAGGTAGGTGAGAGGTTTCGCGCGGAACAGGAGCGGCAGATCTTCGTACCGCCGCCGAGCCGGTCTTACGTCGATCTCGCACACCAACTGCTGGACCCGGTCCTAGAGCTGTCAGTACGGCAGGCCTTTCCGCTGCTGGAGGGATTTGCCAGCGCGGCAACGCCACCGCGTAGGCCCGCGGTTGTCTACCTCCCGGACTTGATCACGGGTCTGATGACGTTACCCGACGAGCAGGACAGCGAAGACGGCCTAATCATCGAGCCAGAGTTCGGCGGAGCCGAGGACGTCCCGATGTTCTCCGACGACCAGTACGCGGCCGTCGAATCGCTGCTGGCACGTGCCGACGGCATCCGGCTGTCCGCACTGCTGAAGGAGACGCGCCGTCCCGGTTCCTGCAATATCGACCAGTTGCTGGCTTTGCAGGTGCTGGGTCTGTTCGGGGCGCCACGCCACGACGCCGAGCGTCGTACGACGCTGACCGCGCTGGCGGACGACGAGGTCTTCGCCGGAAATGACCTGCTGGTTGTACGTGGCCCGATCGTGAACGGTCTGGAGGGAGAAGCATGAGCGACTTCGAGGACCTGGCTGCGGCCTGCAGGCTGCTCGCCTTCGGATTTCAGTCCGGGCTGACGCCCCGGCGCAATGCCGAGTACGCCACGCTGGTGGGCCGCTACCGTGTGGACGCCGCGTTCGCCCGACTGGTGCACGCTGCTGCGCGCGGCTTCGACCTGACTGTCATCGCGGTCGACCCACGGGCCGGGCTCGTGTTCGGGACTACGCCTGAGACGCAGTTCGCCGCCAGCGTCGCCGACCACATCAAGCAGGTCGCCGATCGCCCGATCGCGGCGCTGGCGCACCTGGCCATCGCCGCGCTCGCCTACTACCGGCCAGAAGATCTCGATGACGAGGCCCATGTCGGCCGGGTCACGATCCGTCACGTCGATGAGATGGTCGAGCAGGCGGCCAAAGAGCTGGAACACCGGACGGCCGCGACCGGCGAGGATGACGGGGTCCCAGCCGGTCAGCCGGATCTCGTACAGCTGTGGCGCTACCACCAGCGGCGCAACCCGGTGGCTCCCACCGGAGACGCTCGAGCCCATTCCAAGAGCAGGCACGCGATCACCAAGCGCGTCGCCGAGTACCTGGCCGACAACGGCATGCTACGGCGCGCTGGCAACGAGAACGGCGGCACCTACACCACCACGGCCCGGTACCAGATCCAGGTACGAGAACTGGCCGGGCAGCAGATGCTCGGCGAACTGGCTGCTCTTGGGATCGCCGTCGGTCTGGACGGCAAGCCAACATTCAACAGCCCGGGCGACGGGGCCCCCGCTTCGACCGAGTCAGGAGGCTAGCGATGTATGAGCTGAACCGTGTCCGTCTCTACAACATCGGCCCGAGCAGCGCCCGCTACGACGATGTTGTGCTGGACCTGTCCGACGGCGGTCCGCCGATCGCGGCCCGTACCCTGATCCCGTCGCCCGGACAGCTGTTCCGGCGCCCGGCTCCGGCAACCTTGCTGGTGCTGGAGAACGGCGGCGGCAAGTCCGTGTTCATCAGGATGCTGCTGTCCACAGTGCTTCCCGAACGCCAGTCCCGTAAGGGTCGTGAGGCGTTGCGCGCCTACGTGGTGTCGGCGGCAGCGCCCTCCCACGTGGTGCTGGAATGGGTGAATGTCCGCACCGGTGAGACGCTGGTGACCGGCCAGGCGCTGTCCCCTCTCGCGGACGACAAGCTCGACCGGCTGTTCTACTCCTTTAACCCCGGCGACGACACGACCCTAGCCAGCCTGCCATTTGCCGAAGGCCGGCGGCGGAACCCGATGAACGCCTTCCACGACGCGCTCAAGCGACTGGACGCTGCCGACAAGTCGCTGCATGTAGAGATCGAGAAGCGGCAGGGCGAATGGGAAAACCATCTGCGTCGGCTCGGCCTGGAACCAGACCTGTTCGCGGTGCAGCAGGCGATGAACGTCGACGAGGGCGACGCGGCCGAGGCGTTCAAGACCACCACCGGCCGCCAGTTCGTCGAGTGGCTGCTGAGCAAGGCGCTGGACGCGGAGAACTACACCGAGCTGGGCAACGCCTTCGCCAAATACTCCGGCAACATCGGACGACGCGAGCAGCTGCTGCTGGACCGCGACTTCTCCACCGCTACAGCGGCAGTTGCGCATTGCCTCGCCGCCCGGTGTGCCGAGCAGGTCGCGGCGGCCAAGGAGGCCCAAACCTCCGCAGCGGCCCTGGCACGGCTCGCGGCTGAGCTAAAGGAGACCGTCCAGCGCGCCGAGGACGCGCTGTCCGCCCACCAGGCAGATGTGAAGACCGCGAAGCAGAACGCCGAGATACGGCAGCAGGCTCGCGACCAGGCCGTCCTGATCCACAAGGAAGTGCGGCGCAGGACCCTGGCCCTACGCCGTGACGAAGCGCACGTCAAGGCTCAGGAGGTCGAACGGCAGCTTGCTGACGACCGCACCGAACTGGCCGCTTGGACGCTGGTCCCCAAGCTGCTGAAGGCTGCCACCGCACGCGAGAAGTACAAGGTCGCAAGCGAACTGCTGGATGCCGCCGAGCAGGCCGCGGGAGCCGCACGACTCCGCCGCGACCGAGCCGGAGCCACATTCGGAAGCGCCCTTCACCGTGCCGCACAGCGTTGCACCGCGCAGGGGGACGACCTGGCAGGCAAGAGTGCGAAGGACAAGGCGGACGCGGCAATAGCAGACCGCCGCGCGGGCGACGATGAACGGCAGGCCACCTCGAACACCGTCCGCGCCGAACTGCTGGCCAGGCAGGTCGAGGAGGTGGATCGCCGCGTGGAGGCCGCGGGAGCAGGGCATCTTGGAGGAAGGCGAGAGCGTCCGTGAAGCCGATGCCCGACTACGCGCCAAAGCAAAGGAGAGCACGGCCAGGGCAGCGCGGCATAGTGAAGCCGACAAGCAGCTCAAGCTGGAGATCCGCGCCCTCGAGGAGACCGCGCGCCGGCTGATCGAGCCCGAGATGGAGGCGCGCCAGGCAGTCGAGGCCGCGGTCCGGGCGGTCGAGGGCATGGAAGGTGTGGCAGGAGAGCTCACCGCGGCGACGTTGTTGCGTGAACTCGCCGAACTCGGTAACGACGAGGAGGTTCCTGGCGGCGACCCCACCCTGTGGCTGGAGACGAACGCCACCGCGCTCGGTAACCTGGCCACCGCGACGCACAAATCGACCGAGGACCGGCTGGACACGCTGACCGCGGACAACAAGGCGGACCAGCGGCTGATCGAAGCGCTGATCGCCGAGGACGAAGCGCTCATGCCGCCGCGCCAGGCGGTCGAGGACCTGTTGCGGGTACTGGCCGACCATGAGATCGCCGCGACAGCGGGCTGGCGAGCGCTGGAGCAACTGGTCAATCCTCGCCTGCATGCCGAAATCATCCAAGCCCACCCCGCTCTGGTCGACGGCATTGTCGTGGCTGACCAGCTGACCCTGGACAAGGCGCGGGCGGTGCTCACCGAGGCGCGCCCGCTGCCGCCGGCAGCGGTGCTTGTCGCCACCAACGCGTTGTTCGAGGGGAGTACAGAGGAGGGCATCGGGTTCGTCGTAGAGCCGACACCCGCATTGCACGATCCAGAGGCCGCCGCCGCGCTGCGTGAGCAGGCACAGGCCCGTATCCAGGGCCGCGCCTCCACGCTCCACCAACTCGCTGAGCTCCGGAAAGCGGCATTTGGGCTCAACCACCGGCTCGGTGAGTGGCTTCGCGAACATCCGGCAGGTGACGCGGAGCGCTTGCGCTCGGCGGCACAAGCGGCGTCGGTCGCCGCAGCCGAGGCCAAGTCCCTGCTCGACGCTGCCCGCGACAGGCACGCACGAGCCGCTGACGCTCTCGACCAGCACGCCCAGGTGGTGGCGGAGGCCGAAAAGGCCGCTACGGATGACGTCCGTACCGCAGACTCCTTCGAGCGGCTCGCGGCAGAGGACACCGCAGCCGGCAAGAATCGTCTGGAGATCGCCAAGCTCGAAGCAGAGGCCGCAGGACATCGTGAGGCGGCCCAGGAGTTCCGTGAGGAAGCCGAGCGGTCGCGTGACCGAGCCACCGAATACGCGGTGCAAGCCGAGTCGTTCCGCCGCGACGCCGCCGCGTACTCCGACCGGCTCAAGAAGGTCGTATACGGCAACGAGCCGTTCGGCCAGGTCCCGGACGAAGCCGATCTCGCCGCGCTGGAGATCTCCTACGAGCAGGCTGCAGCCGCCTTCATCGCTGTGGAGGTGGGTCAGGATCTGCGGCAGCGCGTCGATGACGCGCAGCGGGAAACCTCCTCTCTCGAGGCGGAGCTGCTCGATGAACCAACTGCCATCCGGGCTCGAGCCGAAGCGCTGGCCGTGTCCCCGGACGCGGGAAGCTCCGCGTCTCTCGAGGCCGCGAAGAGGAGACTCGATCGCGCGGTGACAGCTCTGCAGGCCGAGTACGGCAAGCTGAACGAGCAGGTTATCCACCTGCAGGCTGAGACCTCCTCGGCAGGCCAGCGCAACGGAGCGCCGTGGACCAGTCTCGACGACGACTGGGCGCCATCGGGCTCCGACGAAGGCGTGTCTCTCACTGAACGTGCCACCGGCGTACTCGCCGAGGCCGACGAGCTGCTCAAGGCGGCGTCCGAGCTGAAGCTGACAGCTGAGCGCAAGCTCCATCGCGCTGAGGCCGCGGCCCGCGAGATGGCCGTCGTCCAGCGCGGCCTCGCTTCCGCCGTCCGCAAGCTGGATCTCCCGCCCGTCTCAGGATCGTTCGCGGGAACCGCCGACGAGGCGCAGCAGGCCGCGGATAGGGCAACCGAGGCGTACAGCAAAGCGTCCGATTGCCTTCGGGATGTGGACCGAGCCGTGGACGACGCCGTCATCGACTTCCGTGAAACCGCCAACCAAAACCGGTTCGGCAAGCTCAAGGCACCGATCTACAAGCAAGTCACCGAGATCGATAAGGCATCGCTGACCGTACGCGCCGGCGAATGGGCAGCCGAGCTCACCGGGCGGGCGGCAAGCCTGACCACCGATCTGGAAGACTCGGACCGCCATCGGAAACTGCTCATCGACCAGCTGAAGCATCACACCAGCGAGGCGCTGGCTCTGCTGGAGAAGGCTGAGCGGCTATCGCGGCTGCCCGAGAGCGCCGGAGTATGGGCCGGTCGCCGAATTCTGAAAATCGGCTTCGCCAAGCCGGAACCGCAGACTCTAGTCGTGCGGATCGCCGAAGCCCTGGACGAGAACGCTCGCAGTCAGCCGAACCAGGCAGGCCGAGACCTCGTGCTGCGCTGCGTCGGGGCCGCGGTGCCGCGTGACTTCAAAGTGGAGATCCTCAAGCCCGACGCCGCGGGCCGTGCCGAGTACGCGTCAATCAGCGAGATGGGCAAGATCTTCTCCGGCGGGCAGGAGCTCACCGGCGCGATCATGCTGTACTGCACGCTGGCCGCCCTGCGCAGCAGCACACGGACGGGAGCCCGCACCGGCAGCCGGTTGGGCGGGATGCTGATCCTGGACAACCCGATCGGCAAGGCCAGCGCCGACTACCTGCTGAGCCTGCAGATGAACATGGCCAGGGCGCTCGGCGTCCAGTTGCTCTATACGACAGGGAACATGGAAGACCGAGTCCTGGCTACCTTCCCGCTGTGTATTCGACTGCGAAACGAGGCGGACCAGCGTACGGGAATAGGGCACTTGCACGTCACCGGCCGGATCTCCGCCGCGCGGCTGCTGGTGAAACCGCGCGAGCACGAAACCGACGACGAAACCCAGCAGGAAGGCGACGACCAGTGATCGACGGCGAGGAGGCCGACGCGCGGCCACTCTCGCAATCGGCGGCTATTCTGTCGGCCACCCTGAACGCGATGGCGGAGCGCCGTGTCGAGCAGGCAGGGATCCTCGCGGCTTTCGTGACCGCCTGCCCTGGAACGGCGGGGACCACCCAAGGCCGCCCCGTCCTGTCCGCACTCTTGGATGAGCTCGCTGACCATCACCTTGCAGAATTGCCGCGAGGCCGCAACGGGTGGGATGACGCGCTCCCACCGCTCCCGCGCTGGCTCCGTCTGCCGCCGCAGCCGAAGCAGGACATCCGGCACTCTCGCACGCCGTCGCCGGCAGTCTGGCGTCATGAGCTCGCGTGGGCCGACGCGGACTCCCTGTCCTCGGCGCAACTCGATGTCCTCAAGACGGTCAACCGGTGGTTGCGCGACACCGACGGGGACGACGAACGGCGGATCGTCGTCCCGATGCGCGAGCGCTCCCTGGAGATCTTCGGTGACGAGAAGCGGCTCGACGCGCTCACGGCCACCACCTTGTTCGCACCCGGCCGCCTCACCCTGGATACTCTGGCCACCGAGCGCATCCCTCCGCCTTTGGCGTACGAACGTGTCAGTGCGGGCGGCGTCGTCCTGGTGATCGAGAACAGCGACACTTTCACCACTCTCAGCACGCTGCTGGAGCACCGCTGCGGGCAGGTCGGATATGTGGCGTTCGGCGGCGGGCACGCCTTCGAGGCATCCGTCGCCCGGATCAGCAGGCTGGCTGGCGTGACCGACATCGCCTATTACGGCGACCGTGCTGACCGCGACGGACGCCAAGGTCGAAGCCGCCCCCGAACAGGGCAGGACCTCCTCCGTCAAGGCGCGCGTGGAGACCACCGGCAAGGCCTCGGAGCTGGTGTTCACTCCCGATGAGACGTTTCTGGCCGACCCCGCGGTGACCTACCCGGTGACCGTCGCCGCCGACTCCACATGGTTCGGCGGCGGGGAACCCGATGATGCCTGGGTCAGCAGGAACGACGCCTACAACAACAACGCCGCGGCCGGGTACCTGCGCGCGGGCACCACCTCCACCAGCGCGGACGTCGCCCGTGTGTACTTGAAGTTCGACACCACCGACCCGGTGCTGCAGGGCGCCACCGTCCAGGACGCGGACCTGCGGATGTGGAACTACAAGTCCGGCGGCCCCAACGGACAACTGTGCGGGGACCCGATGGGCGGCACCGGCATCCGGGCCGCGCGCGTCACCACCGACTGGGACCTCGACAGCCTGGACTGGAACAACCAGCCCTCGGACACCGCCCCCGAGGAGGTGAACCGGGCAGGCTACAACTACGACGCCGACCCCGCTAGCTGGTGCGCCAAGGACGAGGAACTCTTCTACGAGGTCACCGCCATGACCCGCGAGTGGATCGAAGAAGGCGAGGCCAACCACGGGATGGTCCTGAAAGCCGCCAGCGAAACCGCCACCATCAACTGGCGCCAGTACTACTCCAGCGAATTCGGCGGCGGCGACCCCTATCCGGGCTACCGCCACCCACCCGCCCTCGTCATCAAATACACGCCCGCGGTCAAGCGGATCATCGTGGTGCCCCGCGCTTATGAGGGCACCACGCCGCCTGAGACCTCCTATGCAGAGGACAAGGCATGGCTGGAATCGGGCAACGTCTACTTCGACGAGCTTCCTCCCGCGCAGGCCAGATCCCACGAAGAGGCGATCGCCGAGGCGCAGGCGAAAGGCGACTCGGCCAGAACACGTCTGGTGGACGCGTTCTACCCGGACGATCTCACCGACCAGGAGTTGGAGGACGCCCACGACCCTGATTTGCTTCCCACTGAGGAGCCAGGGCTGCCCGAACCGAATCCCATGCCTGAGGACAACAAACCGCCAAGTGTCCTGAGCACCGAGCCCACGAATGGGCAGTCGGGAGCCTCGGTCAACAACCCGGTCACAGCGTTCTTCAGCGAAGAGGTGACGGACGCTCAGATCGTTGTCAAGAACGCGCAGGGCGCCGCGGTTGTCGGCAACGCGGCCATGGACGACATAGGCGACACGCTGATCTTCACGCCGGACGCACCCTTGGCCACCAGTACGACCTACACCGCGGAAATCAGCGCGGCCAAGGACCTGGCCGGCAACCAAATGGCGTCCTATTCGTGGTCGTTCACGACTGGAGAGCCCGACGCCGCACCACCGACTGTGACCGGCACCGAACCGGGTGGGAACGCCACGGACGTGCCGGTGAGCGCAGCGGTGAAGGTGACGTTCAACGAAGCAGTGTCGGAGGTCGCGCTCACCCTGAAGAACCCGGCGGGCACGCCGGTGCAGGGAGCGCTACAGGGCGGTGGCGGCAATGCCGAATGGACCTTTACCCCGACATCTAAGCTCTCGGCACAGACCGCATATCAAGTCGAGGTGAGCGGTGCCAAGGATACGTCGGGCAATGTCATGGCTCCCTACACCTGGTCGTTCACCACGGGCGCGGATACGCCGCCACCGGTTCCGGGGCTGGTGGCTGCCTACGGTATGAATGAGGGCTCGGGCACGAGTGTGGCCGACTCCTCCGGGCAGAATCCCGGCACGGGCAGTAGCATCGCCTGGGCTAACGGCAAGTATGGCAAGGCGCTGTCGTTCAACGGTTCCCCCAGCATGGTCACGGTCGCGCATGCGGCGTCGTTGCGCCTGACGACCGGGATGACGCTGTCGGCGTGGGTCAATCCGGTCACGGTGACCGGCACCCCGTGGAAGAGCGTGGTGACCAAGGAGCTGACCGGTGAAGGGGCCTCCTATGCCCTGTACGCCGCCAACGGGGATGCTCTTCCGTCCGGCTGGGTGCAAACCGATCCTGAGACCCCCGCGATGGCCGCGGGAACCGCACCGTTGACGGTGAACACCTGGAGCCACCTTGCGCTCACCTACGACGGCGCCACCCTGCGGTTGTTCGTCAACGGCCAGCAGGCCGGCCAGACCGCGCTCAGCGGCAGCCTGTACGACGACGGCAACCCGCTGCGGATCGGCGGCAACACCGTCTGGAAGGAGTACTTCAACGGCCTGATCGACGAGGTGCGCATCTACAACCGCGCCCAGAGCACCGCCGAGATCCAGACCGACATGACCACCCCGATCGGTCAGGTGGCACCGCCGGACACCCAGGCACCGACCGCACCCGGCTCGCTCGCCGCGACCGGCGGCCCCGGCAACGCGCAGCTCACCTGGACGGCCTCGACCGACAACGCGGGCGTGACCGCCTACACCATCTACCGCTCCACGACCCCGGCATTCACCCCATCGGCCGCCAACCAGATCGGCACATCGCCGACCACCACATTCACCGACGCGGGCCTGGCGGCGGGGACGTACTACTACCGGGTGCGCGCCGCCGACGCGGCCGGCAACCTCAGCCCATCCTCCAACGAGATCTCCGCTACCGTCACGACCCCGCCTGCGAACCCGGGACTGGTAGCCGCCTATGGCATGGACGAAGGCACGGGCACCACCGTGGGTGACTCCTCCGGACAGCACAACACCGGCGCCGCCACCGACACCGCCTGGGCCAACGGCAAACACGGCAAGGCCCTGTCCTTCAACGGCACCTCCAGCTGGGTCACCGTCGCGCACGCCCAGTCGCTGCGCCTGACCAACACACTCACGTTCTCCGCGTGGGTCCAACCGGCGGCCGTGGACGGCTGGCGCACCGTACTGGCGAAAGAAAACGCCAGCGGCCTCTCCTACGGGCTGTACGCGTCCTATGGTGGCGATCCCCTGGGCTGGCTGGAAAACGCCACCACTCTCAAGACGGTGGTGGGCGACGATCCGCTATCGCTCAACCAATGGAGCCACCTGGCCGTCACCTACAACGGCACCATCATCACCCTGTACCTCAACGGCACCCAGATCGACCAGACACCAATGACCGGCAACCTCGCCGACACCGGCGGTGTCCTCCGCCTCGGCGGCAACAACCTCCTGGACGACGAGTACTACAGCGGCCTGATCGACGACGTACGCATCTACAACCGCGTCCAAACCGCCACCGAAATCCAGACCGACATGAACACCCCTGTCGGCGCCGCCGCGCCGGCGAGCAGCGCAGCACAGAGGCTGGGCACCGGTATCGCCGCCAGCCCCAACACCGGGATCGCGAAGCTAACGGTGGACGACAGCCGCACTGTGCACGGTGTCACCGTCGCCTCCAGCCTCACCCCCCGCCTGACCACCTGGCTCCCCGCTGGGCGCGACGGCGAGGCGAAGGTGGAAGTGGAGATCGCAGGCATACCCACCAAGTCCGTCAAGGCGGACAAGGTGACCACGGACAAGCGGCTGATCTGGGCTGGCCATGCCACCGCCAAGCCCGACGACTCCCGAGTGACGTTGCAGGTCCCTAAAGGTAAGCTACGCGCTGGGCTGGAGTTGAGATGGCGCGCGCGTCTTACTGGTGCAGGCAGCACCGGCGGCTGGACCGAATGGCGCTCACTCGGCATCGACACTTCCCGGGCGTCGCTTCAGACCACCGCCGCGCAAGCACAGGGCCGTCGGATGTCGGCGGATGAAATCAAGCGAATCCTCCGTGCCGCACCACAGGGCGTGGTACCCACTCCGACCCTGGCCCAATGCCAGCGGGAAACAGCTTCCGGCGACGCGCCTTACGCGTGGAGCCTGAACCGGTTTAACCACTGTCGATACTCCAGCTATAAGGTGGTGTTCTGGGAGGAATATCTCGACCTCGGCGTATGGAAGGTCGGCCGTAAGATCGGGACGCTCACAGGCAACGTAATGACCTATCTGGAGGGTAAGCTCAACCGGCGCGAATTCTACGTGCGCCAACACCACTACATCACCAGGGTCGAGGGCGACATCGGCAGCACCTATGTCGCGTTCTCCATGACGCCGCGCGCAAAGACAGGAAACTGCCCTCGAGTTTCCGGTGGCAACGGGACATCCACCTTCAAGACCATTGACCAGTGGAAGCGGGAGTCCGGAACCGAGTGGCATGAGACGCAACTCTTCACCTCGGGTCCTGGCATGGGTTATCACCTGACCAGCGAGTGCACCATGAATTACGCCGTGATCACGAAGCACCCGATCGACTTCACCGAGACCGCCACCTCGTACTCATCGCTGAGTACGTTCCGCTGCGATGCATCACCCATGCAGCGCTGGCACAAGGGCGGAGGCTGCGTCGTATCAAACGTCGTTCCGGCATTCACGATGGGCAGGGACGACGTCAGCAGTACCGGTGTGCCGTACAAGGAAATGTACGATCACATCAAAAAGGCCCTCACGCGACCCCAGGAGACCACCCCCGAGCCGGGTGGCGCGTCTTTTCCGGACCTGCAGGGAATCAAGGACATTAAGGGCGGCAGCGAACTCAGACCGCTGCGCCGTCATGGGTACGAACCCATCCAAAACGGCAGTCGAAGTACCGCAAAGACCGTCTGCGACCTCGAACTCGCAGACGACAAGAAGAAGGGGATGGATTGCGACGAGTTCCCGTTCGCCTCAACCCTGGAAGGCGCCCAGCGTGCCACTCCTTTCTTCAACTTCTCCGTTCAATGGGTGGACCAGTCGGCGAATCGATCACACGGAACGGTGATCAACGCATGGTACGACAACAATCGGATGATAAACTACGACAAGTTCTGGGTAGACCTGCTTGATTAGCTCGTAATCCCCGAGCCGGGCTGCACCGCCATACCAGACGGACAGCCCGGCTCCACACGCACGCGATACAGAGCCGAATGTCAGGACGTTCCATGGCGCGAATTATCAGCGAAATGCTTGATCAACGCGAGATCCAGAAGTATCTAGAAGGGGTCGTGGACCCCGACATGGAATGGGTGCTCGCGGACATCCATGCCGACGCAGAAGAGTGGATCGCCACCGTCGATAACGGGATATCCATCAACGAGGACGACAGTGAGCGATGCCTCCTCAAATACGAGCTCTGGGATGGGTCGCCTCCCCCGCTCACCTCCTGGGACAGGACCTGGACCGGAAGTGTGCTCCTGACCTCAGGAAGGGTCGTTACCGTTAGTGGCTATTCCGGTGGAACGTCATACGGCGCAGCATTCGACCTTGGCCGTAGGGGCACAATTTGGAATGTCGCAGTCCACCGGAAATCCCTCGGGCACGACGAGTTCACGCCGGACATCGTTAGCTTCACCCTGCTGAAGCTGCGGTTCTGGCCCACGACGGCGTAAGATTCTCTGCGAGGGGGCCCTCGCGGGATGCCCCCGCCTTCGAGGGACGGCCATGCAGTCACCGACCTACTTGTACGACCTTCTGGCCTCGACCCTCTTCACCGAAGGGCTCGACGGCGACATGGACCTGTGGGCGCTGGGATTCGGCGCCGTCTGGATCAAGGGCGCGGACCTCGACACCCTCGCCCCGATTTACCAACTGGACCTCTCCACCCGCACCCCGTGCCATTTGAGTGACATCCTCGACCGGAACATCGACGATGGATCCCGCTTAGTCGCCGAAGTCGGGGACTGGGTCGGCATCGTGCCCGCATCCGCCGACCGCGAGCGCCTGATGTCCATCACCGCGGGCGGCCGCGAGGCATTCGGCCTCAGCATGGACATCAGCAACAAAACCTATTTCCACTATGCCCGCGGAGGGCGTCTGGTGACCTCCTTCAGTCCCACCTGGCCGGAGTCGCGTTTCGGCGACGACCCGCACGCGCTCGATCACCTGATGGACGGGCTGCCCTTCCAGATCAGCGCGGACGACGTCTTCGACGATCGCGTCGACCGGGAGGAGAGCGTAAGCTCGGCCTTGACACTGATCGGACGCTTCACGGGAACCGACATCGCCACCGACTGGTTCGAGGCGCAGCACTCCTGCATCCGGCCCACCTCCTGACGGCTCACGCCCGGCCCGTGCGGCACGTCGCCAGGCTGCCCATCCACGCGCCACCAGGCTGACGATTCGCGATGACCTCCACGGTCACACAGGGCTGCCACACCGTGGGCGAGCCGCCCCGGGCTCGGCACGAAGCCGCGGAACGGATGAAGGCATCGTCAGTTAGCCAGTCGAACGCAAGGTACGAACGGTCAAGGGATGCCATCCACCCCGTGGTTGCTCATCAGACTGGGTTTTGGCACCTTTGTTCGAAAGGCCAACTGGCGCTCCGGTTGGCCGGGGAGCCGGAACCGGTGGTCCTGCTGCGCAGGCAAGGCGAATGGATCATCGTGCTGGAACCGGACAGCACCATCGGCGCGCGCGATGACGTCCTGCTCGACGCCTGCGGCTCCAGCGAGGGGCTCAACCTGACCTGGTGCGCCGGCACGAACGTGAGCCCTCCTACGCCGCTGCTTCGGTGATCGCCGTGACCTTCGACCCCGCCGGCATGCGTGACGACCACGAGGGCCTCGACGACGCCCGCCGATGGAGCAGGTCCCTGGGGATCGATGACGGGCACTGGCGCGCTTCATGGAAGACCGCGTCCTCCACCCTCGCCGAGGCGGTCACCGGCATCGAGACCGACGACACCTGGATGAACCTGGTGTGGACGCCCATCCGGATACGCCCGTCCCGACCTGCGCGTCAGGGCGCCGTCCGGCTGCCGTACGCGGACATGCGGGAACTCCTGACCGGGCACCGCAGATCCGCGACATCGTCGACCACTCAGGACCAGAGCAGGTGCCCAGGATGCTGCGGATGTTCATCACCATCGGCCTGTCCACCGCCGACGTGCGCGCCCCCCTCACCGAGGCCGCCTTGGCCGCCATCGACGCCAGGCCACCAGAAGCGGAAATGGAGCTCCTTGTTCACAGGCTGCGAACCCTGTCCGACGAGTACGGCCGCCAGATTGGCACAGCTGGTACGCAGGCACAGGTGGATGACCTGCACCGCAAGCGCAACGCGCTATCGGCCGCCACTATCGCGCTGGGTCCCGACCCCCTGGATGCCTTCCCCCGCGTGGCCAGTCTCACCCGGAGCCTCGGGCTCCGCCGGGACAACGACGATTACCTGAATCTCAAGGTATTGAACATCTGTTACAGGCACATCGTCTCTACCTGCAACCTGCGCCGGGGTGCGGGTCAGGGCTTCAGCAGACCCTGGCTCACTTTCGGTGGTGACGGATTGTAGTTATCCGAGCGAGATTCGGTTGTGGAGGAGCGCAAAGCTGGCTCGGCCGTACATTTGCCTCCTGATCATTTTCGTTTTGGTGTTGACACCTTCGGTGTCGCGGTTATGAAGTGCTCCCCGCACACGCGGGGTGACGACCACGCAGGCGATGCCCGCGACGACGGCGCGCAGCCGGATCGCCGCCCTGATGCCAGCGCAAGATGGTGGCCGGGGCGGATGAGGAGTTGCAGTCGGCGCAGGATCTCGCGGCGCCGCGTTCACCATCCATCTCTCTACGCCGGAACGAGAACCGTATGGCACCTACCGCAGGCGAAGACTAAATACGGTCAGAGCGGAACGGATCGAACAGTCAAGGGCTCCCCACGGGCTATGACGGACGGTCATGGATCCGCATTCACATGCTCGTTGGATGCTCATCGGCACCTGATACGGCATAACACCGGGCGGCATTCCTGGGCATTTCTAGCAAGAACAACCCGTGACACCGTGACACAATAGGACACGATCCGATAGTGGGCGACATTGAAAACTGCGACTTTTAATCCGTAGGTTCCGGGTTCGAGCCCCGGGCGCCCTACCACTATTAACCCTTCTGACCTGGCACTTTGCCCTCCCCCGGAATCCGCAGGGCCGCCGGAACCCTCTTGGGAGACCGAGGGGAGACCGCCAGTCTGGGAGACCGCCCTCGGGACAATCGCGGCGGGCGCGTGCGCCAGTGCCGGAAGCACCGTCGTATACGTGTTCTCGATCAAATTGGGCGAACTGTGACGCAACATCGAGGACACCATTTTTCTTGTCGGCGCCGACGGCGTAGGCGAGCGTGGCCGCGCAGTGTCGTGGGTCGTGCAGCCGAATCGGCGGCAGTGCGCCTGCCGAAAAATTCCTTCCATCCAGGTCAAGCGGCATGTGAGCACTCGTGAAGGACGCCGCCAAGCCGGTCTCGTCCAACGTGTTCGTGACGGTGAGGCAGACCGGGCGAAGGAGCACGGCTGATCGTCCTGCCGTACGCGTTCCGTCTTCTGGGCGGCCGGAGCTCGCGCCGCCAAGCGAAGTTCTCACACGGTCATGACCTGGGCGCATGTAATTTTCGGCAAGGCACTCTTCTCAACACCGAAGATGAAGGCGGTGGCCGCTCCCGACGAACACGACCCGCCGTAGCGCAATGGTCACATTACGTTACAATCTATTACATGGCGATACGCCATAACATCGGGCGCTATCCGCACTCGCCTGCGCCGATACCCCGCCCTGCTTGCATCGCAAGCTAAGGGCTGCTCGCGAACACCTCGAAGTGCTCCACCGTGGTCTGCCTGTCCACAAGGAACTCGTCGTCGGAGGGATAGAACACGGCCTGCGAGGGGTCATCCCCCGCGAACGCCTTGATCGCCTCCCACGACTCCCAGAGCGAGATCAGGAAGAACTCGGTCCTGTCGCCCCCGGCCTCCCTCCGCGTGAAGTGGGCCCCCAGATTCCCCGGAGTGCCGGTATACCCCTGGAACCCGGTCCGCAGCAGGTACTCCTCGTAGGCGGCTGCCTGAGACGAGCGGGTCCATCCCCGCCACGTACGCACGATCACACGTCACATAATCGGCCGAAGACGGTCCGGAGCATAGCGTTCTACGCAAAATTTCTGCGTGACCTCGTGACACCAAGCGCATCGAACGTCCAACCCGAAGCAGCGGCTGACCCTGGTGGCCAATTCCAGTCAGGCGGGCGCGGTGGCTGGTGCGGGCCCGGCCGAGTGAGTGGGCGCTGTCTCACCCGTGGTGAGCGACCAGCTGAACGCGCGCGGCATCACGTTGCCCGCCGCGTCCTTGTCGGGGGCGACTGCGACGACGGTCGGAGATCCGTCAGGGGCGACTGCGACGACGGTCGGAGATCCGTCAGGTGCGCCCTAGTAATAGTCGTCGATCGGCTGGCGTGCCTCGTCGAACAGTGCCGGCCCCTCGTACCGTACCGGGGGCAGCGGCGGGGTGACCGGCTTGACCTCCTCGAACTGTTCGGCGGACAGGGCGTACACCACCCGGCCGAGGGCTGACCGGCCGATCGCGATCGCGCACATCGGGCACGGTTGACAACTGGTGAACATGGTGGTGGCGGCCGCCACGTCGGGGGCGAGTTCCCGAGCGGCCCAGCGGGCCAGCTTCAGTTCCGGGTGGGCGGTGATGTCCGAGTCGGAAACCACGGTGTTGTGGTCCTCGATCAGGACAGTGCCGTCCGCGCCGACCAGCAACGAGCCGAAGGGCCGTTCGCCGGACGCCCCGGCCATGCTGGCGAGTTCCACGGCACGGCGGAGGAACTTCTCGTCGTCGGGGGTCATCGGTCCTCCTGGGATTTGTGGTAAGCGGCCACGGCCGCAAGGGTCTGCCAGGCGCGTTCGGGCCGGCGGATCTCGGCAGGGTCCCCGTTGAACGGGTCAAGCACCACCGTCTCCGCGCCGAGCAGACGGATGTGGTCGATGTCGGCGAGGATCTGGTCGATGGTGCCGACACCGGCGAGCCGGTCCGGGGCGGTGACCGGTTCTCGGGTCTCCCAGAGTTTGATGCGCGGCGTAAAAGCCGGCACCGGGCGACCCAGTTCGTCGGCGATGACCTTCAGCCGCCCGGCTGCGTCCGCCAGCCATCCGGGCGTAGTCCGCAGTGGGTGCCAGGCGTCACCGAGCAGCGTCGCCCGACGCATGCCGGCGTCGCTGTTGCCGCCGACCCAGATCGGGATCGCCGCCGTGTCGTAGTCATCGGTGTTTCGCCAGGCATCGCGCATGATGTGCAGGTACTCATCGGTCAGCGCGCCGCGCCGCCGGAACGGCACGCCAAGCGCCTCGAACTCCTGCCGGGCCCAGCCGACGCCGACGCCGAGGATGAGCCGGCCGCCGCTGAGCCGGTTGAGGTTCGCTGCCATGCGGGCGGTGAGCAGCGGGTGCCGGTACGGGACGATGAGCACCGTGGTGCCCAGCCGGACCCGGTGGGTCACCCCGGCCAGCCAGGACAGCGTGGTGAACGGCTCGTAAAACGGCGCCGGATACTTCTCGGCCACGTCCGGGGTCACCGCGATGTGATCGGAGACCATCAGCAGGTCGAAGCCGAGGCCCTCGACCGTCTGCGCCCACCGTCGCAGCACGTCGGGGTCGGTTCCCGGGGCGAAGTTCGGTACGTTCACACCCATTTGCACGGGTTCCATGCTAACGGCGGCGGATCTGGCCAGTGAAGACCGTGTTCCCGGCTTTTCCCGGCTTTCGCCGTGAATACACCGGTAGATTACCCTTATGGCCGAAAATCTTGACGCTGTCGATTGGTCCATCCTGACCGAGTTGCAGGGTGACGGCCGCCTGCCCATCACGGAGCTCAGCCGCCGGGTCAAGCTGAGCGCCTCGGCCACCAGCGAACGGGTGCGGCGACTGGAGGCGAGCGGTGTGATCAGCGGGTACCGTGCCGAGGTCGACCTGCCCAAGGCGGGCTTCGCCGTGCTCTCGGTGGTCCGGCTGAAGTACCCCGGCAGCCGGCACGCACCGCTGCACCGGCTACTGGAGCGACGGTCGGAGATCCTGGAGTGCCTGCGCACCACCGGAGACGACTGTTACGTACTGAAAGTGGCCGCAACGTCGATGGCGCACCTCGAACAGGTCGTCAACGAACTCGCCGCGTTCGGCAGCACCACCACCAACGTGGTCTACAGCGCCACCCTGCCCTACCGCGGCCCGCGCCTGACACCGCCGCGCTCGTGACCGATGTATGAACGCTCCCGCAGCGCGGGAACGACCGCAGAGGCGCCGCCAGCCATGGCGCGGATGTCGATATGGCGGTGCTGCGGGCCAACCCGGACCTGCCGCAGGGTGCGGTGCAAGCCCCTCGCCGTGAAAGCCCTGCCTCCTCTCCCGGGCGATGGAGGGACGAACGCGGGCAGGTCAGGTAGAGGGCGTTTCTTCGTTCTTGGCTCAGGCGGAGAGGTGGCGAGTCAAGGCGTGGAGTAATACAGGCATGTTCCGGATGTAGCAGGCTTCCCGGATGACCGTGGAACGCGCCCTCGATCTCCTCGCCCAGTGCGCCTACCGCTTCTGGGACGACCATGGCACCGACGAGATCGGTGCGCTGCTCGCCGAGGCGCGCGCCTGCTACAACGCCGCCGAGCACGCCGATCCTGCGGCGGTGGCGATGGGCCGCTCGCTGATCGCGTCGTTCGAGCTGCGCCTCTGCACCGACGTGGAGAACCAGTTGAGCTCCGGCTGGGACTACGACCTGGAAGGCCCGCCGCTCAACGGCGTGGAGGAAGACGATGGGGACGACGTGAGCCGCCCGGCCGCCGAGGCCGCGCGGGCGGCGCTGAACGCCGACCCCGAAGATCCGCTCGTGCCGATCCACCTCGGCCACGCGCTCGCCTGGCTCGGCGACCGCGACGGCGCGGTAGCCGCCTACCGCGAGGCACTGCGCCACGAGCGATCAGGAACGACGAAGTCCCGCCCGACCAAGATGATCAGCCTGTTCGGATTTCTCGTCGGTGAGGCGAATCCTTTGACGACGTCAGTGCCTCATATACGTGTCCCGGCATTCCCGCCGGCGACACGGACATGGAGGTCGTCGTGGTCGTAGGTATCGCCGTCGCCGTCGGTGCCGTGCTCATCTGCACGTGTAGTGTCGTCGTGCTCCGCCGAAGGAGGCGTGGACGTGGCTGAGACGACATGGTCGGACGCGCACCTGGTCGCCGCCGCACGCGGCGGCGACGTGCGATCGATCGCAGCGCTGGTGTCGGATGCTCACCCGCACGTGCAGCGGTTCGCGCGGTCGTTGTGCGCCACACCTGAGGACGCTGAGGACGCTGCGCAGGAAGCGCTCATCGTCCTCTATCGCAAGATCGGCACCCTGCGTGCCACGGGTGCGTTCGTTTCGTGGATGTTCCGGATCATTCGCAATGAGTGCATCCGGCGGGCGCATTCCATGAAGCGGTCTCTGCCACCGTTCACCGAGGCCACCGCGGTGCCGTCGGCCGAGGACGAGGTGTTCGAGCGTCTGGAGGCCGCGCGCGTGGCGGATGCGATCGCCGCGCTGCCCACCGACCAGCGGCAGGTGCTGATCATGCGGGACGTACAAGGACTCAGCGGGCGGATGGTCGCCGACCATCTGGGGCTCAGCGCCGCGGCGATGAAGTCGCGGTTGCATCGTGCTCGCGCGGCGGTACAGCGCACGTTGTCCGATCCGGCTCTGGGGGATCTCGATGCCCTGTTTGACCGGTCACGGGAGATCTCGTTGTTGCCGGACTCGGGCTCCTGGAGATGTCGATGACTGATGAACAGAGCTTCGCGAGTTCGTCGCTGCCCCGGCACCTGGTGCGCGGTGCGGTCGGTTTCGGGGCGCTGATCTGCTCGGTCGCGTTCATCCCGGTGGTCGGGCCGGTCAGTTTGCTGCTCGCCGCCGCCGGGGTGTTCGCTTTCCGTGGATGTCCGACCTGCTGGGCGATCGGGCTGGTGCAGACGATCTCAAGGGGGCGGCTACGACGTTCGTGCTCGGACGGCGTGTGCGAGCTGAAGGTCGCCGACCGCCCCCGAAGCAGCGTCTGAAGGTCGGCGCAGCCTGGCGGGTCATGGGTTGCCGCAAGGCGTGTACTGGCGAGCACTCGAGCCAAGGATGTGTAACGGGGGGCGGGTCATGCCCGCTCAGGGGCGCTTACACAGGTCACAGCAAGATCGACGCCGTTGTTGGGTCGGACCGCCAAGTGAAGTCGGCCGCCGGCGAGGTGCTGGTCGCTGGAGAGGCAGGAGCGGTCACGTCAGTCCTTCGGCGGGAAGAGGAGCAGATCGGGAAGCGAGGTGGCGAAGTAGTCGATCGTGCCGTCGGCCAGAACAGGCGCCACCGCGGCGTTGGTCTGGATGCGCCGTCGGGCATCGTCGGCCTCCCGCGGCCGGCCGAGGTCGTCGAGCAGCTCGGCGAGGCGGCCGTAGACGCGGGTCGTGTCGGCGAGTTCGTGCCGCGCCTCGCCGAGGTGAGCGGGGACGTCGATGGCCTCCTGAACCGCCGCCAAGGCGCCTGTGAGATCGCCGGCGTCCTGGAACCGGTCGGCAAGGGCGAGGTGGAGGTCCTCCCAGGCGGCGAGGACCCGGCCCTCCCCGCCTTCCCACGGGGCGAAGTCGCGGGTGCGGAGGATCGCGGCCGCTTCATCGAGCCGTCCGGCGTCGATGAGCAGGCCGCAGTACTCGGTCGTGGCATCGTCGCGGTGCAGCACCAGATCGCGATGGTGCTCGAGTCGCTCGAGCCGTTCGAGGGTGCTGGTGCGCGCGCGGGCGCGCAGCTGGTCGCTCTCGTAGACGAGGCGTGCGTCCGGGCGGTTCTCGAGGGCCGTGTCGTACAGGCCGAGTGCGCGGTCCATGTCGCCGTCGACGGTGTAGGTCGCGATCGCGGCGTTGCGCAGCGTCACCGTGCTCACCGGGCCGGTGGCGATCGCCGCCCGCCAGAGTTCGAGGGCCTCCGTGGTGCGCCCGCCGTCGAACAGCAACATCCCGAGGAGAGCCTTGGCCCGTGCGTCGCCGGGGTCGGCGGCGACGGCCGCGGTGAGGGCGTCGTGGTCGTCCAGGCCGGCTGGGAAGCACAGCTCATCGGGGACCTG
The DNA here is from genome assembly GCF_053592075.1 of Nonomuraea sp. NPDC002799. Classification (NCBI taxonomy): domain Bacteria; kingdom Bacillati; phylum Actinomycetota; class Actinomycetes; order Streptosporangiales; family Streptosporangiaceae; genus Nonomuraea; species Nonomuraea sp. NPDC002799. The sequence continues at coordinate 530,330 of NZ_JBSFVA010000002.1, read as the reverse complement.
CCGGGCGAGCGTGCGAGCGGCCGCTGCCTCGTCGACCCGGCCGAGCTCGTTCAGGAGCCGGGCACGGTGATAGTGCGCCATCGGCCGTACCTCACCACCGGGTGTTCGCTCGATGTCGCCGGCGATCGCCAGGACGTCCAGGGCGGTCTGTGCCTCCCCGGCGCGGGCGAGATCGAGCGCGACGTCGACGACGGTCCGTGCGTCCAAACCGTCGAAGGCGCAGGCCCCATGGCGGAGGAACCGGCAGGTGTGGTCGAGCGGTTCGGCGCGCAGGACCGCGTCCAGGACGTGCTCCGCCTCGTCCGCCCGGCCCAGGCCGCGCAGCAGGACGGCCTGCAACGCGTGCCCGCGGCTGTCCTCCGGCGCCGCAGCGAGAGCGGCCTCGACCCTGCCCAGGGCCTGTGTGCGATCGCCGGCGCGGGCGGCGATGCGCGCGAGCTCAAGGGATGCGGGAGCGAGCCGGTGCACGTCCCATGCGGCCTTCGCGAACGCATCGAACGCCTCCTCGAGCCGGCCGGTGCGCGTGAGCGTGAGCCCGAGCAGGTAGGAGGTCTCGCCGTCGCGAGGGTTGGCGTTGTGCACCGTGAGCCGGTCCAGGGCCCGCCGCAGGTGCTCCTCGGCATCGGCGTACAGTCCACGCCGGTACCGGTCGGTGCCGAGCGCGAGATTGCAGCGCGCGTCACCGGGGTCGCGTCGCAGTCCCTCTTCCCAGTACGGGATCGGTGAGCGGGTCGGATGACGGTACTGGGTCAGGTGGACACCGGTGAGATAGAGCTCGTCGACGCTTCTGATCTCGCCGGGCTGGAGCGGTGCGACCGCGACGGCCGGCTCGGCGGCGTCGGCAGGGACGCGCGGGGTCCAGCCGATGATGATCGTGTCGTCGTGCTCGAGGACGACGCGCACCTCGGACGCGGCGACGTCGTCGGTGAGCAGGGTCGACCAGGTCCACGGCTCGCCGGGCGCGAGGTCGACGCGCTCCTCATAGAGCTCGACGTCACGGACGGTGATCCGGATGCGCGACGCGGGTCGTTCGCGCGTGACGGCGATGCCGGCGCTGAGCCGGTGGTCGCCCACGTCGAGGTGGACGGCCGCCTCCTCGTTGGCCTGGTGCACCACGCCGATGCCCTGGTAGGGGTACCAGGTCTGGTGGAAGGCCTTGGTCTCACCGGGTTCCAGCCAGGCGAAGTCGGGCTGGTTGTCGGTGTAGACCCCGGCCATGAGCTCGACGTACGGGCCGTCGGAGTCGGTGAGCAGGCGGTCCCAGGCGTGCCCGAAGGGCGCGTCGCCCCACGTCCACTGCTTCTTGCCCGGGGCGATGTGCCGGTCGGCGACGTGCACGAATCCGGCGCCGGCGGCATGGTCGTAGCCGCCGAAGAAGTCATCCCGGGTGCCGGTGACCATGTAGGAGGTCGGCACGGGGATGTTGCGGTAGAAGTCGATCCGGTCACCGCCCGACGCATGCCGGCGCGGGTAGTCGAACCCGTAGTAGGGGCGGTCGGCCTCGGGGAACGCCGTGATGGCACGCCGCGCGTGATCGGCGACGTACGAGACATCGGTCGGGAAGAACGACTGGTAGTCGTCGTGCACGCGGGCGGCGACGTTCGCCCACCACAGGAATGTCTGGACCTCGCTGGTGCGGTTGTGCAGGCGGACGACGAGCGTGACGACGGCGCGGTCCGGGTGCAGGCGCACCCCGTGGGTGCCGCGCATCCGGGCGAAAGGATCATGGTCCGAGCACCACACCGTTACGCTGCCGTCGTCGTGCTCCTCGATCTCGGTGCACACCGGCAGGAACGTCGCGGGGCGGTGGTGCTGCGGCCAGTTGAACTCGACACCACCGGAGACCCACGGCCCGGCCAGACCGACCAGGGCGGGCTTGATAATGTTGTTGCGGTAGAAGAAGTCGTAGCCGGCGGTCTTGTCGTATCCGATGTGGATGCGGCCGCCCAGCTCGGGCAGCACCATGAGGCGGATCCACCGGTTCTCCAAGTGGATCGCCTGCCATGCGCGCGGGGACGCCTCGTGGTCGACGCGGTCGATGAACGGGATCGGGTAGACCCGCCCGCTCGAGCCCTGATAGACCCGCCGGTCCACGAACATCGGATACGGGTCCGGGTCACCGACGGCGTAGGTGCGGATGGTCACCGGTTCCGACCACGCCACGGCGTCCCCGTTCGCCAGCCGGGCGGCGAGAAGTTCAGGGGCGTCGGGAAGCGTGAGCGAGACATCATCGTGCATGTCTCCAGCCAACCTCCCGCGCCGGGTGCGCACCATGGCCCGGTCAACGCATTACCTGGACGATTCAGCGATGATCGCAAGGATGGATGGATGCCTGTCGAGGAAGGGTTCCGGGGGCAGCGGCTCGTCGTGGTGCCGCGCCCGGTGGTCGCGCACGCGCTGCGGCGTCCGGTCACCCGGCGACTCGTCGTCACGGACGCCGGATACTATCCGCACGCGTCGGACCACAGGATGCGCCGCAAGCGCGGCACCGCCGAGTACATCGTGATCGTCTGTGCCGGCGGTGCCGGCTGGGTGCGGCTCGGGCAGGACATGCACCGTGTCGAAGCCCGCGAGGCGCTGGTGATCCCGGCGGCCGTCCCGCACGAATACGGTGCGGACGACGGCCAACCCTGGACGATCTGGTGGGCGCATCTGGGCGGGACGGATGCCCCGGAACTGATCGAGAGCATCGGGGTGACCGAGAGCAGGCCGGTGGTGGCCGTCCGTGCGGTCGAGCGCGTCGTCGCCCTCCTCGACGAGATCGTGACGGCGTTGGAACGGGCGCCGTCGCCGGCGAAGATGCTCGCCGCGGCCGGCGCGGCATGGAAGCTGCTCACCCAGATCGCCGTGGATCAGCTGCTGCCCAGACCGGGCGACCCGCTGCAGCGCGCGATGGCCTACCTGGAGGATCGCCTGGACGGCTCGATCAAGGTCCCCGAGCTGGCCGCCCTCGTCGGCGTGTCGCCGTCGCATCTGACAGCGATGTTCCGCCGGGCCACCGGAGGGGGCGTGCTCGCCCACCACACCGCGCTGCGCATGGCGCGGGCACGGCAGCTGCTCGACACGACGGATGCCACCATCACCGAGATCGGGCGCGAGATCGGCTACACGGACCCGTTCTACTTCTCGCGTCAGTTCCGCCGCCACCACGGGACGAGCCCGACCGACTATCGGGCCCGCGATTCCGCCGGTTGACGGCCGGCCGGGGCCTCGGCATCGGCTTCCGGGATCGCCTGGGACAGGCGGATGCCCCACCCGGTCGTCCACTGCGTGCCGGCCTCGACCCAGTGCAGCCCGACGCCGCTGCGCAGCGCGTTGGGCGGCGCGGTCATCGGCTCGATGGCGATCGCCTCACGCGGGCCGTCGTCGGATGCCAGGTCGCCGGCGATCCACACCTGCGTGAAGCGGTAGGCGCCGTCCGCCGTGAGGGTCACGCGGCGGCCGTCCGGCGAGGTCAGCGCATGCGAGATCGTCGTCCCGGGCGAGCTGCTCTCGTAGGTCGCGTGGCGCGGGCTCTCGGAGACGAGCACGTCCGCCACCGTACGCGGCACGCGTCCGACCGGCACATGCCGCTCGTCGAGCGGCCAGACATGGTCCGCGTGGAGACGCATGCGCAGCCGCGCGGTGGGCACGTCGCCGACGCGCAGGTACGGGTGCGCCCCGAGAGCGACAGGCGCGCGAGCGGCACCGAGGTTGCGCACGGTGATCGTCGTCGCGATGCCGTCATCGCGCAGCCGGTAGGAGACCGACACGTCAAGCTCGAACGGGTACCCTTCCGCCGCCGAGATCGTGGTGCCGAGCGTGACCGCATCCTGGCGCTGTTCACGAACACAGAAGTCCGTGGCCGCGAGGAGGCCGTGGTTGGCGTGGCCGAGCTCTGGTTCGGTGACGACCAGACGCTGCTCGTGGCCGTCGAGCCACCAGGATGCCCCCTCGACGCGGTTCGGCCAGGGCGCGAGGATCGCGCCTGCCATGCCGGGCGCGTCTGTCACGGTGATCGTGGGCTCAACCAGGTCGATGGCATCGACCCGCAACATCCGCACGGCCGCGGCGCGTCGGGAGACCGCCGCCGTGACGGTGTGTTCTCCGATCCGCAGTGACAACCGGACGAACGCCGTCGCGTCGTCGGGCGGTGTCATGGGGTGGCGCCGGTCGCGGTGACCTTCAGCCTCGGGCGGAGTCATGGGGTGGCGCCGGTCGCGGTGACCTTCAGCCTCGGGCGGAGTCATGGGGTGACGTCGGTCGCGGTGACCTTCAGCAGCACCGAGCGGTCGACGTCGAGCGACGGAGCCTCAAGGCCGTGCTCGGCGAGCACCGCGCCGGGCAGGACGACACCGCCCTGGTCGAGCCACGGCGGTCGCTGTCCGGCCGGCACCGCGTCGGTGACGGCGAGCTCCTCGACACGGTAGCGGCGGGCGGGGTCGAGCCCGGGCAGGCGCAGGCGGGCCGGCGGCCAGGATGCGGGACGGTGCAGGACGGCGAACTGGTACACGGCCGTCGCGCGGTCCCGCGAGACCACTCCGTCGAGCCGGGTCTCGGGCGGGGTGTCGGCGTGGACGACGGTGCCCGTGTGCAGCAGCGGGCGCAGCTCCCGATGGGTGCGAACCCAGCTCTGGACCGCCACGAACGCGTCGTCGTCGAGCGCGGTGAGGTCGAGCTCGACCCCGAGGTGGCCCCACAACACGGTCGCTGCGCGGAACGCGAGCGGGGCGACGCGGTGCGTGGTGTGGGACTCCCCGGCGCCGATGTGGGTCCCCTGCAGCTCGGGAGGCAGGAGCAGGGTCGTCCATCGCTGGATGTCGATGCGCTCGTGCGGGTCGTTGCAGTCCGAGTCCCAGACCCGGTCGGTGTGCTCGATCACGCCGAGGTCGACGCGGCCGCCGCCGGACGCGCAGGACTCGATCTCCAGCCCGGGGTGCGCGGCGCGCAGCTCGTCCATCATGCGGAAGACCTGCCGGGTCTGCCGCCGCACCCCGGGTCGCCCATCCGTGCTGTGACCGGCGTCGGTGAGGAATCGGTTGTGGTCCCACTTGATGTAGGCGATGCCTAGCCGGCGCACCAGCTCGGAGATCCGGTCGCGGACGAGCACGTAGGCGTCCTCGTGGCCGAGGTCGAGGACGTGCTGGTATCGGGAGGGCAGGCCGGGGCCGTGGCCCGCGTCGAAGATCCACTCGGGGTGCTCGCGCGCGAGGTCGGAGTCGAGGTTGATCATCTCCGGCTCGAACCACAGGCCGAAGTCCATACCGAGCTCGCGGACCCGCTCGGCCAGCGGCTCAAGGCCGACCGGCCACACGGCGGGGTCGACGACCCAGTCCCCGAGGGAGGTGGTGTCGTCGCGCCGCCCGAGGAACCAGCCGTCGTCCACGACGAAGCGCTCTGCCCCGAGTGCGGCGCTGCGCTCGGCGAGGGCGAGCAGCCGGTCGAGGTCGTGGTCGAAATAGACCGCCTCCCAGGTGTTCACCAGCACCGGACGCGGCGTGGAGGGGTGCGCGGGCCTGGCGCGGAGGAATCGGTGGAACCGGCCGGACAGGTCGTCCAGCCCGTCGCCCCACGAACCGAACAACCACGGCGTGGTGACCTCGTCGCCGGCCTCCAGGACGAGCTCGTCGGGGAGCAGCAGCTCACCGCCGCGCAACATCCGGGAGCCCGCGGGGGTGCGCTCGGCGGCGAGCGTCTGGTTGCCGCTCCAGCCCAGGTGCGCGCCCCACACGTCGCCGCCGCGGAAGCCGAAGCCGTGCTCCCCGGCGAGCAGGACGGTCGGGGCGTCGAGCCCCGGCTTGCCGCCGCGGCTGTCCCGCTCCCACCGTCCGATCGGGAACGGGTGGCGTTGCGGCACACGCTCGTGCGCCCAGCGTCCGGTCAGGTCGAGCAGCTCGCCGGCCCGGTCGGGCACGGGCAGCGCGAGCTCGAACCGGTCCACCCGGTACGCCGCACCCAGGTTGCGCAGGCGGGCCCGCAGCCGCAGCAGCCCGCTCGGCTCGAGCCGCAGCTCAAGAGTCAGCTCGAGCTCGGACACGGTGTCCGCCGCCTCGACGGTCAGCGACGCGGCGTCATCGGGGTCCTCGTCGTGCACCGCGGTGTCGGTGACGACGAACAGCGGCGCCCAGGCGCGGCCGGCTCGGGAGCCGGCGATGCCGGGGACGCCGAGCCATCCCTCCGCCAACTGCGGGAGGATCGGCACAGGCTGCGGGTAGGTCACCGGGCTGTCGCCGATGGTGGGGCGCGTGGACAGCTCCAGCGCGCCCAGCTCCTCGGGTGAGAGCTCTCCGAGGTCGCGTCCCCAGTGCAGGATGCGGGGCAGGCGGTCGTCGGTCAGGGAGACGACGACGCTGGTGCCGTCGCGTCGCAGCTGAACGATGGGTGAGGTCACGGTGATCCTTTCGGGCCGCTGCCGGCGAACGCCAGGACCAGCGGGATCGGCGTCGGGCCGAGGGTCTGCCGGCCTGCACATCCCTCGGCCCGACGCCCGGTCGTACTACTCGCTGACGGGAATGCCGGCAGCCTTCAGCGCCTGCACGGTCTTCTGCTGGCCGGTCTGCAAGCCTTGCAGGAGCGTTCCATTGCCCGCGATGGCGCCGGCGAATCCGTCGGACACGTCGCCGAAGGTCTGCGTCATGGTCGGTCCCCAGGTGAACGGCGCGCTCTTCTGGCCCGCGTCCAGGAAGGTCTGGTAGATCGCCTGGTTGCCGAAGAATGGCACGCCCTCGGACAGCGCAGGGACCTTGTCGCCCGCCGTGGAGTCGGCGGGGAAGCTGCCCAGCTTGACCAGCGCACTCAGCGCCTCGGGGCTCGTGTTCAGCCACTGCGCGAACTTGGCCGCTTCGGCTGGATGTTTGCTGTACTCGAACACGGCGGTCGAGGATCCGCCCCAGGCCCCAGTGACATTCGCTCCCGCACTCCACTGCGGCAACGGCGCGACCGCCCAGTCGCCGGCCGTGTCCGGCGCGCCGCCCATGATGCCGTTCGCACCCCACGGCCCCGAGATCCAGGTCCAGACCTTGCCCTTGTTGTAGGCCTGGTTCCACGAGTCCGTGAAGCCGGGAATCGTCGACACGTACTTCTTCGAAAGGAGGTCCTGCCAGTACGCCATCACCTTCGTCGACTCAGGCCCGGTCAGGTCGACCGTCCATTTGCCGTCGCTGGTGCCGAACCATTGGCCGCCCGCTTGCGCGACGTAACCCGCGATCGGCGGGATTTCGCCGGAGCTCACCGAGAAGTTCGTGATGCTGTCGCCCAGTGCAGCGATCTTGGCGGCAGCGTCGGCGTACTGTTCCCAGGTCGTCGGAACGGGAATTCCCGCCTTCTTGAACAGATCCTTGCGGTAGTACAGTCCCATCGGGCCGGTGTCGTGCGGAATCGCGTACACCGACTTGCTCTCCCCCAAAGCGACCTGCTCCCACAGCGCGCCGGAGAAGTCGGCTTTGGCTGCTGAAACGCCGGAACAGCCGGCGATGTCGCGCAGCCCACCCTGAACCCGGAATGAAGGAAGCGCGTAGTACTCGATCTGGCCGAGGTCAGGAGTGTTCTTGGCCTGGATCGCGTTCGAGAAGTTCTGGTAGGTGCCGTTGGCACCACCCGGGACGCTTTCCACCTTCACCTGGATGTTGGGGTTCTTCGCGTTCCACAGTTTGACCACATCGGCGATGCCTGGAATCCATGTTGCGAAGCTGAGGGTGACCTTGCCGTTCGATGGCTGGCACGCGGATGCCTCCGACGGGGACGTCGCGTTCGTGTCGCCACCGCCCGTCGACGAGCAGCCGGTCAGAGCGATGGCCAAGGACACAGTGGCCGCCGCCGCGAACCGTGAGCGTTTGACTGGCATTTCATATTCCTTCTGGTGAGGGGTGCCACGCGGAGTGTCCCCCGCCGCGACGACGACTTGGTCGTCTACTTGATTCCTCCGGCGCTGAGTCCATTTCTCCAGTACCGCTGGAGAATGAGGAAACCAATGAGCAGTGGGACGATCGACACAAGCGACCCGACGATGACGAGCGTGCGCATCTCGGGGAACTGGCTCACTTGGGAGTTCCACGTGAAGAGCCCGAGTGTGACCGGGTACAGGTCACTGTTGCGAAGCATGATCAGTGGCAGGAAGAAGTTGTTCCAGATCCCCACGAACTGGAAGAGAAAGACCGTCACCACCGCCGGTGACATCAGCCGGATGGACACCGAGAAGAATGTTCGCAGTTCTCCGGCTCCGTCGATGCGCGCGGCCTCGATGATCTCGTCAGGAACGGCGGACGCGGCGAAGATTCTGCCCAGATACACCCCGAATGGACTCACGATGCTGGGCAGGAACACCGCCCAGAACGTATTGGTCAGGTTGACCTGGGTGAACATGAGGAACAGCGGAAGCGCGAGCGCCGTGGCGGGCACCAGAACGCCGCCGATCACGATGTTGAAGATGACCTCACGGCCGGGGAACTGATACTTGGCCAGTGCGTAGCCGCACATCACGGCGAGCAGCGTGCCGATTCCGCCGGCGACGGTCGCGTACACGATGCTGTTGAGCATCCATCGGGGGAAGAGCGCGTCGGCGTAGGTGAACAGCGTGCCGAGATTGGCGACCAGGTCGCTGAGCGACGTTGGGGAGAACCAGAGCGAGGAGGTGGAGTTGAAGTTGTCGAGTGTCTTCGTCGAGGAGGCCACCAACCACCAGATCGGCACGAAGAAATAGAGGGTGAACACCCCCATGATGGTCATGGCGACCGCTCGCGACGTCACTGTCTCCTGGGATGCCCCGGCGGTTTTCCGGATCGCGGTCTTGCTCATGCGGAGAGGGCCTTCCGTCGGGTGAACCTAAGGAAGCCGAAGGACAGCACGAAGGTTGCGAGCGCGAGAACCACCGAGAAAGCGGCGGCGAAATTGAAGTTGGGAACCGACGCGGTCGCATACACCACCAGATTGGGCGTGTAGGTGCTGGTGACCGTCGATGTGAACTGAGTGAACACTTGCGGTTCCGCGAGCAGTTGGAGCGTTCCGATGATCGAGAAGACGACGGTGAGCACCAGGGCGGGCATCACCATCGGAATCTTCACCGACCACGCGATCCGCAACTGACCCGCGCCGTCCAACCTTGCCGCCTCGTAGATCTCGGCCGGGATGGCCAGAAGCGACGAGTAGATGATGAGCATGTTGTAGCCGACGAACACCCAGGTGACGACGTTGACGATGGCCCAGAGTACGAGGTCGCCGGAGAGGAAGTCGACCTTGGAGGTCAGCACGCTGAACGGCGAGACGGTGGGAGAGAAGAGATAACCCCACATGATCGCGGCGATGACTCCCGGCACGGCGTACGGAGCGAAGAAGGCGAGCCGGAAGAATCGCTTGCCGCGCAACAACGGCGAGTCGAGCAGCAGCGCGAACAGCAGCGCCAGCCCGATCATGATCGGAACCTGAACGACGCCGAACAGCAGGACCCGACCGACCGACTCCCAGAAAGTGGCGTCCTGGAACACCTGGACGTATTGGCTGAGCCCGCCGAATACCTGCGTGGCCGGACCGTATGTTCCGGTGCGCTGAACGACGTACAACGATTTCCAGGTCGCGTAGAGGATCGGCGCTGCGAAAAAGACGAGGAACAAGATACCGAAGGGGGCGATGAAGATGGCGATGGTCCGGCGGTTGACGACACCACGTGTGTTCTTCACTCGGCTGGGAGGGAACGCGACCCTGTCGGCCGCCGCCGCCCCATCGGCCGTCGGTGCGGACCGCAGGCTCATTGGTGTATCCCAATCATGGATTTCTCTTTGCTGACTTGCGAGGTTCAGGCGCCGAAGGCGATGTGCGGGTCGATCCAGTCCACATGACCAGGCGCGCTGGAGCCGGGATCGGGTTCGGTCCGCAGCTCGATCACCGCAGCGGCGCCGAGATCGACGACCACCGTGCGCGGCGCGTCACCGGCATGGACGATGAACTGCTCGACGATGACGTCGTCGAGCGCGATGAGAGCACGTGCCGATCCGCCGGCCGTCTCGTCGTCGATTCCGACCGTGGTGGTCAGGGTGCCGCCCTGCCCGCCGATGAAGAACTTGATCGACGAGTCGTCGCTGACACCGAGTCCGTTCGTGTGGTGGCTTCCCGCGACGGACATCACCTGGCTGTCATTCGGTCCGCCGCCGCCGTTGGATCGATTCCGCCCGACCGGGCCCAACGCGTTGTGGGCACTGAGGAAAGGCAGTTCCGCCAACGGATGACGACCCGCGCCCAGGGGGACGAACAGCCTGGCGTGCCCGATCACCGGCACCTCCAGCCCAGCCGTGCGAGCAGCGGTGACGATGCCCATGGCGCCGGGGGCCGCGTTCTTCATCGGTCGTGCGCGCCAGAGCCCCTCGTCAAGCCGTTCGAGGCTCCATCCAGGCGTGGGGAGCAGGTCGGCACCGGCCTCGGTGGACAACAAAGCTCCGTCCGCATGAGTCGCCAGCGCGTGACTTGGCTCGATCACAACCGCAGGCTGGAGGGGGCGAGGCTGGGCCGGCGTGACGGCTTCCGCTCGCGGTGCCAGCACCGCGACGAAACCACCGTTCGTGTCCATCGGGACCTCGATCGCACCGTCCGAAGCGTCGAAGAGCTGTTCGCCGAGGCCGCCCCCCGGCGCGTCATTGACCAGCCAGCCGGAGTAATCGTCCAGGAGTACGCTGGGATCCAGCGTGATCGTTCGAGGACCGCCGGTCCCGATGGCCGCGACATACCAGGTGTCGTTGTATCGGCGGGCGATGACCACATAGCGGTCAGGGTGTCCGTCGAGCAGTCGTTCCTCATGCCAGTACGGCGGAAGCGTCGCCATGAAGCGAGCGGCCAGCGGTCGCGCTCGGTACTCATCGAGGGCATCCGCGAAGTGGGTGATTCCCGACTCGAATGCGACGGACAGGGCCAGCTCATGTGCGTCGGAGGTCTCTCTTCCCGGTGCGGAGAAGGTGACCGGGGTGAAGTCCATCGGTCCGACGACATTTCGAGTGAAGGGCTGGATGACGTTGTGCGCTGCCGTCAGAGGTTCGCCGTGGTAAATGTAGGCTTCGGCCCCGCGGATGGCTTCATAGGAGATCACGTTGGGATGGGTCCTCGTCCATCCTCGCGGGATGACCGAACCGTGGAAGTTGAGCATGAGGCCGACCCGCTCGGCTTCGGCCATGATGGAGTCGTACCACCGGTACCGATCGCGCGATTCGGATTCCATGCAGTCGGTCTTGACACCGACGACCCCCCACGATCGCCAGTGTTCGAGCTTGCGCTGGTTGACGTGCCCGTTCAGATCGGACCACAAGCTCCAGATGTGCACCTGGATCCCACGGCGGCTCGCGTAGGCGACGAGGTCAGGAATCCACGCGGCTTCCCAGCCGCAGTCGACGAGCACATACTCCCAGCCCTGATCGGCGGCATAGTCGACGAGCGTCTTCTGGTGCTCGAAGGAGGAGCCGGAGTGATGGCTCGCCCACCAGGACCATGCGGCACGGCCCGGCCGGGCCACCACGGGAATGTCCGGATTAGCGGCAGGGGCGAGATCGTCGACGAGATTCGACGCGACGATCTCACCGAGCGACCCCGCGATGATGACGCGCCACGGCGTCCGATGCCCGGGCGCCACGGCCAGGGGCACGTCGGCAGCGGCGACTCGGAGGGCACCGGCGGCAGCATGAGAGTCACGCACGAGGTGCGCTCCCGAGGAGCACCCGTCGATGTCAGACTCACTCAACAGGATCCATGCCCCGTTTCCCTGGTCGACCAGGGTCGGGAAACCATACTCTCCGGGTGCGATGTCGGCCGTGTCCACGCCGAACCGCACGGTTTCGTACCAGGTGTGGTAATCGAGGGTCCAGACGCGGCCTGCGGGTGACAATTCGAACGTCGTCAGTTCGTTGCCGAGCTCAACCTCGACGACACCTTCCGGCATTAGTTGGTACCGGAACGCGAATCCATCGGCGGCGGCACGGACGATCAAAAACCATTGGCGGCCTGATGGTGTGCGAAGGGCCAGGGTCGCCTCTTCGTGGCGCACGGTATGGGTGCCGGTCGACTTGCCGACATAGGCGGTGTAGTCCTCGACGATGGCTGTACGGCTGTCGCTCACAAGGACGCTGCCCGGGCCGAGCAATTCACCGCCCCACTCAATGCCGAGCTTCGCGATCAGATACGGGGTGCTTCCGATCACGGCTTCCAGGCGAAGATCTACCCCGTCAGAGGACACTGTGGCGGTCGCACCGGAGTCGTGTTTGACGCTGACGGCGAAGGCAGTGGCGCGCTCTCGTTGCTGGTCGGTTGTCATCGGCACTGTTCCTTCGCATGGGTTGTGCGCTGTCGGCAGAGTGTAGGCGGCATTACCTCATGAAGATGGTTGGGCGGTAGTGCTGCGGCCGGTTGGACTCCACGCCGCCGCTATTCCACGGCCCAAGAAGGCCGACGAGTGCTGGCTTCGCGATGTCGTTCTTGTAGAGAAGTCGTAGTCGCGGGGATCGGAAGGAGGTCCACACCGAACTCCGGGTTGAGCATGCGTCAATATTGGGGCCGCCCTCACCGACCGGGGAATGGGCGAACCAACGACGTCCCTGGACGAAACAGCGATTCCGAAACGTGAGCGACTCGTGGCCAAGCGTGATATCGAGCGAGCCGCCCGCACCCGGCGAGGCCGTTTCGGCGCTTCCCCAATGCGCCATAAATCCCCCCTATATGATCATGCAACCCCTCGCATCCGCGAGGCTCACGGGTCTCGTGGGGCGGTAATGATCGACAGAAGGAACGAACCCATGAGAGCTCGGAGCAAGATCGCAACTCTGGCGAGTGTGGCGCTGGCCTCCACCTGGCTGGTGGCCACTGCCACTTCGGCCAGTGCGGCCACTGCGGCCAGTCCCTGCGGCAGCGGCTACAGCCACGTGGGCAGCTACGCCATCCCCGCCAGCGGCGCCAGGACGGGCACCCTGCAGGTCTACTACAGCTCCAGCGCGCGCAAGAACTGTGCCCTCACCTACGGCTACGGTTCCTACGCCAACAAGGTGAACCGCAAGGCGGTCGCGATCGGCCTCACCGGAGTGTCGGGCTGGGCCGGCGCCGATAACGATCTGTACGCGTCCTACGCGGGTCCGGCGTACGTGTATGCCCCGGGCAGGTGCATCGACCTTCGGGCGCAGGTCGCGACCAAGGTGCTGCAGCTGAACAAGGTGCACTGCGGCTGAGTGGGCGGGGAGCCGCACGACGCCACGTTCGCCGGTGTGGTGCACCGGGAGATCGGCGTGTCGGCGGGTGAGGCGCCCCGTCCGGTGACCTGACGATGGCCTCTGGCCTGGGATGATGGAGTTCTCATCACCACAGGCTCAGAGGTCGTCGGCATGTCAGTTTCGGATGCTTGGAATCCGGCTGCCGCCGCCGCGACATTACGGATGATCATGGCTATGGGCCGGCGTCATGTTCGTTCGTGTGTTCCTGGAGGGCGTCCGCCCAGCGAGTGACCGCGTACAAGGCGGTGAGTTGCTCCTTGTCGGCGGCTCGCCAGAATATCTCGTCCATCAGCAGCCGGAAGGAGAGGCTGCCCTCCTCGGTGGTGTCGAGCTGGGAGCCGAGGGGGCGCAGGCCGATGTGGGTGCCGAGGGTGTCGTGGCGTCCACCGTTCGGCAGGGCGTCCAGTGTCGCGTTGCGGAAGGATGCCTCGACCAGCGCGAGCGACAGATTCACGCGCGCCTGGATCACGGCGGGGTCGAGTGAGCCGTCCCACATCCGGAACTCGACGTGGTCCGTCGGCTTGCCCTCCACACCGAACGTGTTCAGCGCCGCCGTGCGACCGTGGAGGCCGCGGACCTGGCCGATCGACTCGTAGCCAGTGGACGGCAGCGGGCTGGGCCGGCACCACTCCTGGCCCCGGTGGCTCTCCCTGGCCGGGTTGTGCCCGAGCCGATAGAGGGTGTCGGTGTGATGGCTTACGTGGTTCAGCACGCTGATGTAGTTCGCCACGATGTGGTCGTAGTCATGCGTGCTCACGTGGATGTGCCCGCCGGTGCGGACGCTGGCCGTGCCGCCGTTGGATCGGATGATCTCGCAGGCGAGGCGCAGGTTCTCCCAGGTCTCGGGCTCGTCGTACAAAATGGGAGAGACCAGCTCGCCCACGACGCTCGAGTCCGCTTCGAGCCGCCACAGGCCGCGCCCGCCGTGCTCGCCCGTCTGGTAACCCGCCTCCTTCGTGGCGTGATACTTGTGCACGTCGGGGCCGGCGGTCAGACCGGCTTCGTACAGAGCGCGCGGGATGCCCATCAGGGTGTCGAACCCGGCGCCCTCCGCCACGTCGTACTCGATCTCGAGCCCGAAGCCGCGCCCGCCGTCCCGGGCAGCCAGGGATCCGGTGACGTTCTCGTACAGGTAGGGGAGCACCGCCTCGCCTCTGAGGCCGCGTTCCACCGCCTGATCGTAGGTCCTCCTGAACGACGCGAAGTCCCGCGTGAACGACACCTCCGACAGCTCCGGCCACCGCTGCCACGCCTCGGCGCGGGACTCCAGCGAGGCGAGCCGTTCCTGCCGAGCCACCTGCAGAGGGTCCTGACCGGTGATCGGGGGCAGGTGGGGATGGGCGCGGCGGTCCTCCTTCCGTGCTCGCGCGTGCTCCTGGCTCGCGGTCTCCCGGGCCTCCCGTACGGCCGACGGCGCCAGGTCGTGCAGGCCCGGGGCGTTTCCGCGCGGGTCCGGCCTCCCGTTCACGAGCCGGGGGAGCTTCAGCGCGTCGAGCACCTGCCGCCGGTCCACCGGGCCGAACAGGTCGAAGCCGGTCTGTCCGGCCTCGGCCGCCCGCTGCGCCAGCCGCTCCACCGAATGGCCGAGCCCGGCCTCGTCCGCCAGGCGGCGCAGCGGGTGGAACACCCATAGCTCCGACGCCGGCCCGGAACCCGTGACTTCGGTGAGGCGGGCCAAGGCGCGCGCCTCGGCGTCGCTCGCCCGCGCGACGCCGTGCTCCGTCGCGAGCCTCAACCCGTCCCACAGGTACTGTTCCCGCGCCCGATGGGTGGTCAGCAGATCGAGGAGCTCTCGGTGGCTGCCCGCCCGCGTCGGGTCGGCACCGTGCGTCTGCGCGTCTTCGGCGAGGCGGAGGAGCTGCTCGACCGAACGCCCCTGCCCGACCTCGCCGGCCAGGCGCTCCAGCGGGAGGTAGACCCGCCGTCCCATGCCCGTGTCCGGGTGGGTGACGATGTCGTTCAGGGCTGAGAGCCGCCGGGCGCCCTGCTCGCCGATCTCGGCCAGCAGATATCTATCGGCGACCAGCAGGCCCTTCCACAGCGCCGGGTCGTTCTGCCGGAACCGCTGCATGGCCTGGTGGAAGGCGTCACTTCCGCTCGTCCCTGGCGGCAGGTAGCCGTTGGCGTGCGCTGCGTGCACGAGCGGGAGCATCTGCCGGACGTTGTAGGGGCCGGAGGAGCTGAGCAGCGGCCGGGTGAAGTCGCTGATCTTGTCCTGGCTGGCCGGTGAGCCCATCATCTCCACCAAGAGCCCGGCCGCGCGCGCCTCCGCGGCGGTGGAGAAGGGCAGCAGGGATCGGTGCTGGTGCCCCAGCCAGCGATGGCGATCCTCTCCCATGCTTCTGGCCAGGATGTCGGTCAGCTCGTGGCGGTCGCGTGCGGTCTCGGGTGACCTGCCCTGCCGCTCAGCTGCCTGGTGGAGCTCGACCAGGGCGCCGACCTCCATGCGGTCGCCGAACAACCGCATGGCCAGATCGCCGATGGCCTTTCTCGGGTTCTCCGGGCCGAGGCACATGCTGATCGTGGCCAGGGCCGCCGCGGTCGCGTCGTTCCGGTCGTTGACGGGCAGCTCCTGCATCAGGCGCCGGCCTCGCTCCACGAGTCCCCGGTTCGGTGGACCGCCGTCGTCGTGGTTGAGCAGCTGTTTGATCCGGTTCGGTGGAGCGTCGTCCTTGCCGGGCACGCCGTGGTCGCGCCCGGCGCCGTCGCCGGGCGTCCAGCGGTGGACGATGGCCGCGGCCTCGGCGAAGTTACGCGGCCTGGGGTCCGCTATCGGGGAGAACCCGTCGGAGAGCGCGCTGTTCCAGGGATGTGGCACCGGAGGCTGCGGCACGTGGTGCGCCGCGCCTGCGGGCCTCGCCGGTCCGGCGGCGGCGAGACCCGGTCCGTCGGCCGCGAGGGCCGAGCCGCCGGCCGGACGGGTCGAGCCGGTGCCGTCGTCGGCCAGGACGCGGTCGAGTCGCTCGTGGACCTCGGGCCAGGAAGCGGCGAAGTCGGGGTGCAGGGCGAGCTGCCGCACCTCCGGCAGCGGTATCCAGGCGACGTCGATGGACTCCGGAGAGGCGGGCCACACATCAGCGAAGGAGGGCATCTCACCGATGACGGTGTCGAACGCCCAGCCGCCGTGATCGTCGTGGTGGGTCGCGCGTACCCTCACCTGGCTCAGGTCCAGCCTCATCTCCTCGCCCGCTTCGCGGAACGCGGTCTCGACGGGCTGCTCACCGTGGTGGCGGGCGCCCGCGACCGGTCCCCAGAGCCCTCCGTGGTGGGTGTCCGGGGAACGCAGCTGCATGAGGACGCGGACCTCGCCGCCGGGACCTCGGTGGAAGGGCAGCAGGCCCGCCGCTCCTTCGGTTCCCCAGTGCCGGTGCCCTTGGTCGCACTGGGTCCAGTCCTCGCCGGACGTCCTGATCCGCCAGCCCCGGGGGAGGTCGGCATACGACGGATCGGGTTCGCCGACGTGCGGCGGCCGCAGCACGGTGACCTCGCCGGGCCCGGCGAGCAGGACGAACTCGTGGAGAGGGAGCTGGCCGATGCCCGTCCACGGGGTGGCCAGGACACGGGAGGCGGGGAACACCCCTGCCATGACCGCCCCGTCCGCCACGCCGGTGTACCGCTTGGCGACTCCGGGGAGGGCGCTCCAGGCCTGCAGCGGCAGTCCCGGCGGCGCCGCCACCACGTCGCCGGTGGCGGCGGCGGCCAGGCTCGGCATCTCATGCCCCCACTCGAAGCCCACGCCACGGTAGAGCGTCAGCTCCTCGATGCCGTGGCGGGCCAGCTCGCGCTGGGTCGCCGCGTACTGCTGGCGCAGGAAGTCGCGGAGCACTTCCCCGCTGCTGCCGTAGTCCCTCCTGGCGGTGGCGCCGCGGCTGGGCCCGCCGAAGGTCCCCAGGTCCACGACGCCCTTCAGCCCGAACTCGTCGACCGCGGCCATGTTCATGGCCAGCCGCGGCGGCAGCAGCTCGCCCGCGCCGAAGCCCCACATCCTGAACAGGCGCTGGACGCCCAGCCGCCTGGCCATCTGCAGTGCTCCGGGCGAATCGAACGGCATCTGGAGGAGGACGTGGCGTGGGCCGGTGATCTCGTTGCCCTCGCTGAAGGACGGGAGGGTGCTCTGCTCGATCGCCCGCCAGGAGCGGATGGTCCTGTCCATCGCGTGGTACTCGACGTGGACCAGGAGGTGGCCGGGGTCGCCGAGCGCATCCCGTAGCTGGTGCTCGCCGCCTGCGCCGAGGATGTCCTTCGTGGCGGAGCTCATCGTGTCCATCAGCCGCTCCACGGCCGCCTTGTCGGAGGCATCCCAGGCGTGGACGCTGATCGGGTCGTACGCGCCGTCCCGGCTGAGCAGGTTCGCCACTCGCTCAGGGGGCGACTCGAGCATGCGTAGGTCGGCGGGCAGGGCCCTGGACCGGGCGTCCGGTGTGGTCGGGCTCTCCGGGAGGTGTTGTTGCTCCGCCCGCGAAACGGCCGGCGGGTGCTCGCCCTGCGCGGGGGGATGGGCCCCAGCCGTTGAGGACGGGGGGCGGGCCGGCAGAGCTGGGTCGTTGCGTGGCAGGTCGTTGCGTGGCAGGTCGTTGCGTGGCAGGGCACCGGGGAGCACCGCGTCGGCGGAGCGATCCCCGTGGCCTGTGCGGGCGGTGATCACAGGCGTGCCGGGGGGTGCCGGCGGTTCTGTGCGGTCCTGGGACGTTCTGGTGAGCGTGGAGGTCTGCTGGTCCGTCAGGGGTGGGGTGTCCTGGTTCGCCTGCTGGTGTGGCGCTGGGCGGGGAGCCGCGTCCGGGGCGCCCCCCGCCGGGTCCCGCCCGGTTCTGTCCTGTTCGCCGGCCTCTGTGATGTGCGGGATCGTGTTGGCGGCCGGAACGGTGGCCGGGAGCATCGAGCTACGGGGAAGGGCGCCCGGAGCCGTGGCGTCGGTCCGCATCGTGGCGGTTCCGCTCGCCGGGGTCCGCTCGGCAGGGGCGACGTTGTGCGGCGGGGTCCGCTCGGCAGGGATGGCGGGGCTGGACGCAGGCCGTTCGGCGGGGATGGCGGGGCTGGACGGGGGGCGTTCGGCGGGAGGATGGGGCGCCTGGCGGGCAGAGGCTCCGTCGTGCCTGGCTGATCCGTCCGCGGTAGCGGGCAGCAGCGTGTCACGGCGCCGGACGACCTCACCTGCGATCGTCTCGCCACGGGGCGGCGGAAGCGTACCGCCGTCCGCTTCGGACGGCCGCGGCCGATCAGGCACGGTGTCGCTGCCACCGTGACGCTCGGGCGGCGCGTGCTGCGCGAGGGTGGCGAGGTCATGCCGTTCGGCGGACGGGCCGTCATGCCGTCCCCCCGCAGGGTTGTCGGGGCTCGCGGGCGGCTGATGCTGCCGGGCCACGGGAAGACCCGCCCCCGGCGGGGGATCGCCCGTGGCGAAGGGAGCGCCGGCCCCGGCCGGACGGCCGCCGAGGTCGGCGACGGCCAGCATGGGGATGTAGCTCACCCGGGCCGCGGCCGGGATGTCGAGGCCGCCCGTGACACCCGAGACGAAGGTGTAGGCGAGGTGTGAGGCATCGAGTTGCCCGCTGAGCGCGAGCCCCGGTGTCGCGCCGGCGGTGGCGGCCACCCCGCCCAGCAGCGCCTGGCCGTACATGCTCTGCCCGAGCGCCACGATCCTGTCGCGTATGGCCAGCTCGGCTTTGGAGGCGACGTACACCATCGGCCGGCTCAGCAGGCGTGACAGTCCCGCGTTCGCGCCCGCGAACAGCACGCCGGTCAGGGCGCCGCTGCCTGCCGACATGGCCAGCGACGCGACATCGAAGTCCCCCGCCTCGCGATCACCCCAGATCTGTTGCGCCCGCTGCACACCGAAGTCCAGGCCGCCCATGATGCCGCCGAATCTCAGCATGTTGAGCAGGACGAGCTTCTTGAGCGTCTGGACGTTCACCTGGGTCATCAGCGTGTGGTGGTGGATCAGCCTGAGAACGGCGGGGCCGTTCACGTAGATCCACACCAGCAGCCGGACGATCATCGCACCGAGCAGCGCCAGCGACGCGTAGATCATCCACTCGGTGTGCTGCATCCGGACGCCGTGATCCCGTAAGGATCGCGCCTCGTCGCGCAGCACCTGCTCCAGCAGGTCGAGCAGCGCCTCCGGGGAGCCGGTCGCGTCCTCCCGCCCGCTGAGAGCGGCGAACACCCCCTCGAACGTCTTCTTCGCGGCTCCCTGCCAGGCCCCGTCGCGCAGCAGCCGCATGACCGCACCGGCGTCGTCCGTCCTGATCTCGGCCAGGAGATCGGCCAGCTCCTCCATCACCTGCGCTTCGGCGATGAGCCCGCCGTCGTCGGCCTCGGGCAGCGCCCCGCCCGTCAGTGCCGGCGCCACCGGCTTGACCACGTCGGGCACCAGGCTGAGATCGAGTCCCATCAAGGCGGTGTCGTCTTCCTCGATCGAACATCGTCGACCGGCCGTGCCCGCCATCGTCCCGGGTTGTGGGAGGAAGGACGCGAAGTTCGCCCTCTCTCCGGGGGCGTGGCCCTCTCCTGCATCTGCCTGAGCCGCTCGGTCCGCTGGTCGACCTCCCGAACGAGCTGCTCCAGCAGCCGCCAGTGCTCGCTCGATGCCATCGGCGTACCCACATCAGCAACACTAGCCTCAAAGATCTCCTGAGCTGCTGGCAGCCGAGCTTGGCCGGGAGGAGACCCAGCTCCAGCCGCTGCGCCATGGCCCGGCCGGTTGCTCGGTGGTTGCTCGTCGGCCATCGGCGCCCGTGCGGCCAGAGACGGCCCGAACCGTGGGGCAGTGGCTTCAGTCCGCGCGGTCGTAGGCTTCCTGCGCCGCTGACACGTCGCCGAGGTGCGCGATCGACCATTCCTCCAGCGCGCGCAGCGGCTCGCGCAGGGTGCGGCCCGCCTCGGTGAGCGTGTACTCGACACGGACCGGAACTTCGGGGTGGACGGTACGGCGCACGAGCCCGTCCCGTTCGAGCCCGCGAAGAGTCTGGGTGAGCATCTTCTGCGAGACGCCCTCAACGCGCCGGCGCAACTCCGAGAAGCGGGCGGTGCCGTCCCGCAGGGCGCCGCCCTGAGCTCTAGGGATTCCTGACCATGGCATCTCCTCGGCGTGGGGATTGCGATCAAGGTCCAGTCCGGGAGCCGCGGCGGGCGGCGACCAGTTATGAGCTCACCGATCGGGACATGAGATCCTCACGCCCGCTCCGCGACGTCCGCGCCGGCGAGCACCTCGCCGAGATCGTGGTCACGGAGGAGGAAGAGGAAGGTCAGTCAGCGCCGCTCTGCGAGCTGTCGAGCTCGGCCAGCTGCCGTACGATCTGCTCTGCGCTGATGTCGTCGATCTGGGAGACGTCGAGATCGTCGAGGATCCCCAGTGCCTGGCGCCAGTGCTCACGAGCTTTGTCGTACAGGAAGAGATCGCGGAACACCTGGGCGAGGCCGTCATGAGCGCGAGCCTGGTCGCCGGGCTGTCCGAGACTCCTGGCCAGGTCGAGAGCGGCCAGGTGGCGTGAGAGCGCCAGGTCCAGGTGACCGGTGGCCCTGACCGTGTCGGCGAGTCCGTGGAGAGCCTCGAGCTCGCCATTACGATCTCCGATCAGCTTCGCCACACGCAGGGCGTGCTGGAGATGGTCGATCGCCTGCCGATGATGGCCTTGGGCCAGGTTGGTGTGGCCGAGGCCGTGCAGAGCGTTGAGCTCGCTGGCAGGTTCGCCGATGGCGCGGGCGAGATCGATGGCCTGGTGGAAGTGCTCGGTGGCGAGCTCGTACCGCCGCTGGCGGCGAAAGACATGAGCGAGGCTGTTCAATCCGGCGAGTTCACCGGTGCGGTTGCCGGCCAGGCGGGCGAGCTGCAGGACCTGCCGGTACCGCTCGGCTGCCGACTCGTACTCGCCCTCCATGTAGTGGATGTTGCCCAGACCCCGTACGGCGGTGAACTCTCCCGTGCGGTCGCCGATGCGCCGTGCGATCCGCAGGGCCTCGCCGTAGCTGTCAGCAGCCGCTTTGTGCCGGCACTGGCGCCGCTGAATATGGCCGAGTCCGATCAGAGCCTTGGCCAGAACCGCACGGTGATCGATGTCCCTGGCGATGTGGAGAGCCTCGTTGAAGTGGGCAAGGGCGGGCTCGTAGTGGGTATGGCCGTAGTCGGTTTCGCCGAGGTCGTGCAGGGCGATGGCCTCGTAGCCGCGGTGACCCAGCGAGCGGGCGGCGTCCAGAGCCTGGGTGTGAAGGGCGTGTGCTTCGGCGTAGCGCGCACGGGTGTGAAGATAGTCATGCAAGATCGCCGACAGCCGCATCGTGTGCGCCGGCGAGTCGTTCTCCGCGGCATTGCCGGCCACGGCCAGCAGGTTGGTGATCTCGCTGTCCAGCCATTCGGTGGCCTGCAGCGGCTCCTCGAGCGACGAGCCGGAATCATCGGGGTGAACGACGGCCACCGCGGCCGCTGCGGCCTCGGTGTAGTGGTCGAACAACGATGTCAGCGCGATCCGTCGGCTCGCGTCGTTCTCCAGGCGTTGTGCGGTGTCCGCGGCATGCGCACGGATCAGGTCGTGGAACCGGAATCGGCCTGGGCTTGGCTCGTGCAGCAGGTGACATCCGGTCAGGTCGTCAAGGAGCCGCTCCACCTCTTGTTTCGAGGTCTGGGTGAGGGCGGCGGCGGCAAGGGTGTCGCAGTCCGGCCCAGGGTGCAGGCCGAGAAGCCGGTAGAGGCGCTGCTGACCGGTCCCAAGATGGTCATAGGACAGGTCGACGGTGGCGGAGAAGCTGCGGCTGCCGGTGTTGAGCTCCGCCAAGCGATGGCGCTTGTCGTGCAGTCGCGTGGCGAGGTACCGGGCGGTCCAGCTCGGCCTTGCGCGGAGACGGGCTGCTGCGATCCGGATCGCGAGCGGCATTCGCCCGCACAACTCGACGATCTCCTCGACCACGTCGGGCGGGTGATCTCTACCGGCTATGCGGGTGAACAGGGTGGACGCATCGAGGGCGGGGAGGATGTCCAGCGACAACTGCCGGCCGCCGTCGATGCCGCTCAGCGTTCTCCGGCTGGTGATGAGCACCAGGCAACCCGGAGCGCCGGGCAGAAGCGGCTGGACCTGCTCCTCGTCGACCACATTGTCCAGCACGAGGAGCATGCGCTTGTCGGCGAGCCGGGTGCGGAAGCACGCGGCTCTGGCGTCCAGTTCACGTGGAATCTGTGCGCCCGGTATGCCGAGCGCCCGCAACATGCGGTCGAGCGCGTGACCGGGCTCGACCTGCCGTACGCCACGGGTGAAGCCGTGCAGGTCGATGAAGACCTGACCGTCGGGAAAGCGGTCGGCCAGCCGATGACCGGCATGTACAGCCAGCGCGGTCTTGCCGATCCCGGCCATCCCGTCTATCGCGACGATCGCCGCGTGCACCGGCGAGATCAGCTGCTCCAGCTCGGCCGGCCGGCCGGTGAAGGTCGGCAGATCGCCGGGCAGTTCCCGTGGAACAGGCAACGCCTTCCACCCGGCGGAGGTCACCGGGGCGGGAGGGTCACGGAGCAGGTCCTGGTGGAGTTGCTGCAACTGCTCGGGAGGGTCCAGCCCGAGCTCCTCACGCATCCACTCGCGGGCTCTTCGATAGATCTCCAACGCCTCAGATGTGCGCCCGGTGCGATGGAGCTCGCGCATCAGCGCCGAGGTCAGGCGTGGCCGGTGTGGATGCTCGCCGGTCAAGGTCATCAGCTCGGCGAGCAGCCCGTCGAGCCTGCCCAGCCGCAGGCTCGTCTCGATGCGCTCTTCGATCGCGGTCAGCCGTAGTTCTTCCAGGCTTCTGCCGATCGGCGAACGAACCGCCTCGGTCGCTGCCCCGGCCAGCGGCGGCCCTCTCCACAAGCTCAACGCCTGGTCGAGCAGCGTCAGCCTGTGCTCGTCGTCGAGGCACTGATAAGCGCCGGCGAGCAGGGTGCGGAACCGGTGGACATCGATCCGCGAAGGATCGCATCGGAGGAGATATCCCGAGTCCTCAGTGTCCAGGCTGATGCCGTGGTCGCGGGCGTTGGCGCCCGCCAGCACACCGCGCAGCCTGCTGACGCAGGTGTGGATCATGCCCCGGGCGGTGCGCGGCGGGTCGTGCGGCCAGGCCAGCGCAATGAGCCGATCGGTGGAAATCGGTTTGTTGGCCTCCAGCGCGAGCATCGCCAGCACGAACTGCTGCTTACGAACCCCGAGGCCGATCGGCCGGCCGTCCATCCTGATCTGAACTTGTCCAAGGAGAAGGATCTCCACGCTGATCCCTTTCGGACACGGCGCTTTTCCCGCCAATCAGATCAAACCAAAGCACCCGGTGATTGCAAGAAAAAAACCAGGCCGAGGTGAGAAGGAATCAAGAGGCGGGTGTCACCGTGGCAGACATGGTCGGCCTGTCTCGCAGGTGTTCGTCCAAGCCAGGCGACCCGAACAGAAAGGAACCCCATGGCTGCTCTCGTCGATCGACTCGGTGGTCTCGTCGCACGCGTCCTTCCCGGGGCATTCCCGCAGATCACCGCCAGCGCTGTCACCTGCGTCTGGGAGTACCGATGCACCTTGGGCGGGACCTACAAGAGGCGTTGCTGCAACGACGCCGGCACCAGGGTGTGCGGTTCGTGGCAGAAGGTCTGCAGCTGTTGCTGAGAGAGGGCGTCGCGTGACCTCGGTGGCGCTGGCGCTGCGCCTGGTGCTGGCGGTGGTGTGTCTGGTCGCGGCGGTGACGAAACTGTCCGGACGCGGGTCGTTCGCCGCCTTCGTCGGCGAGTTGGCCGCCGTGGGCATCGCGCCTCGCATGTGCCCGCCGGTCGCCATGGCCATCGTGGTCGCGGAGGTGACCGTCGCCGCTCTGGCTCCTTGGCCCGCTACGGGCCTGGCGGGCGCCGTGATCGCGAGCGGGCTGATGATCGCGCTGACCGCCGGGGTGGCTCATTCGGTACGGCGGGGCTCTCCGGCGCGCTGCCGGTGTTTCGGCTCCGGCGGCGGCCGGCTCACCCGGGTCCACGTCGTGCGCAATACCGGCCTGACGGGTGTCGCGGTGCTGGCTGTGGCCATGACCGCCGCCGTGTCCCGGCAGCCGCTGGATCCGGTCGGCGTGGGGATCGCCGCCACGGCCGCCGGGCTCGCGGCGAGTCTTGTCATCTTCTTCGAGGACGTCGCCGCCTTGGTCCGGCGCTGAGCCGTACGGAAGGAAAAGGCATGATCGCATATCTGTGGGCGGCCGTGACGGTCACCGGGGCCACGGCCGCAGTGGCTTTGGGCCTTGTTCTCCTCCTGGGACGCCGGTTGCGGGAGCTCAAGGACATGCTGGACACCAGCGGGATGCCACTCGGGCCTGACCTGCCTGAGCCGGGCAGGGCGGTGCCCGCGTTCGACGCGACCACGACCTCCGGAGACCGGATCACGCAGGCCGATCTGGCCGGGCCCGACGTCGTCGTGCTGTTCCTGATGGAGTCCTGCGCGTCCTGCGTCAGCCTGATCGCCGGGCTGCGCGAACGACCCGTTCACGAGGGTCCGTCGCCGATCGCCGTGCTCGTGGGCGACGGCCCGGAGCGTGACAGGCTGGTCGGGGAGCTGGAGCCCGTGGCACGGGTGATCCATCAGCCGGATGGCGAACGACTGGCCGGCGACTTCGGCGTACACGGCTTTCCCGCGGTCCTGCTGGTCGGTGCCGGGGTGATCCGCAGCGCGTCGCACCGTCTGTCGGCGGTCCCGAGAGAGGTGCCCGCGTGATTTCCGGCCCCACGGGGCTGGTGCGCCGGGCCGGCGGGGCGATCCGGCTCATCGCCGCCGCCGCGCCGGGTTGCTCGATCCTCCTGCTGGTCCTGGCCCTCGTCGAGGGGTTGCTGCCCGCGATCGCCGCATGGGGCGTCAAGCTGCTCCTCGACGAGGTGGCTCTCGGCGCCGGGGCTTCGACCGAGCGTGTGGTGACGGCGACGACGATGGTCGTGCTGTCCGGGCTGCTGCTCGGTGTGCGCGGCAGCGTCAACGGCTTCGTCAGCGCCCGCCTCCGCCGCGCTGTCGGTCTGCTGGCCCGCGACCGGCTGCTCCGCAGGGTCAATGCCTACCCGGGGCTTGCGCCGTTCGAGGATCCCGACCGGCTCAACCGGCTCAAGCTGGCCGAGCAGTCCGGCGAACAACTCCCGGAGGAGCTTCCGGGGGCCATCGTGTCGACCCTGCGTAGCGTGATCATGGCGGCTGGGTTCGTGACCGCACTCATGATCGTCTGGCCGCCGATCGTCGCCCTGCTCCTCGCGGCGGCCGTACCGACGATCTTCCTGCAACTTCTGCAGGGTCGTCGGCGAGCACATCTCGACGAACGCGTCACACCACTGATGCGTCGGCTCTGGTTCTTCCAGACCCTGCTCACCGATGCGAGGGCGGCGAAGGAGGTGCGGCTGTTCGGTCTCGAATCGCACCTCCACGGCAGGACGCTGGGCGAGCTGCGCCGTGCTCACGCGGCCGAGGCCGGCCTGGATC
Source organism: Nonomuraea sp. NPDC002799 (assembly GCF_053592075.1). Classification (NCBI taxonomy): domain Bacteria; kingdom Bacillati; phylum Actinomycetota; class Actinomycetes; order Streptosporangiales; family Streptosporangiaceae; genus Nonomuraea; species Nonomuraea sp. NPDC002799. The sequence goes on along the minus strand of NZ_JBSFVA010000002.1, from coordinate 504,682 downwards.
GGCGGGAGCTACGTCTGGACCTGCTCCTCGAAGTGATGGGCGCGGCTGTGGCCGCGAGCGGCGCCGTGGCCGCCGCCTACCTCGCGATCAATGGACGCATCTCCATCGGCGACGTCTCCATTTTCCTGGCGGCCGTCGGCGGGGTCCACACCGCCATCGGCAGCGCCGCCGACGCGTCCGCCACCGCCTACCGGGGGCTCCTGCTCTTCCGCCACTACCAGGATCTCGTCGACCGGCCCGAGCCCGCGCGGGAACGGCCGGAGGTCACAACGCCCCCGCTGCGGCGCGGCATCGAGCTACGCGACGTGTGGTTCCGCTACGGAAACGACCAGCCGTGGGTGCTGCGCGGGGTCGACCTCGTCATTCCGTACGGCGCCGCCGTCGCGCTCGTGGGTCGCAACGGAGCGGGCAAGAGCACGCTCGTCAAGCTCCTTTGCCGGTTGTACGAGCCCACCGCCGGCACCGTCTACTGGGACGGCGTGGATCTGCGCAGCCTGCCGGCCCATGAGCTGCGGGCCCGCATCGGCGCCGTCTTTCAGGACTTCATGACCTATGACCTGACGGCAGCCGAGAACATCGGGCTCGGCAGGTTGGCCCTCCGCGACGATCGCGCGGCGATCCGGGCAGCCGCCGAGTCGGCGGGCATCGACGCGGCCCTGTCCGCTCTGCCGGGCGGCTACGACACCATGCTGAGCCGGGTGTACGAGCCCGACGATCTGGACGGCGCCTCCGGCCTGCTGTCCGGCGGTCAGTGGCAGCGGCTGGCGCTGGCTCGCGCCTTCCTGCGGGCCGACGCCGATCTGATGATCCTCGACGAGCCCAGCGCCGGGCTCGACGCGGAGGCCGAGCACCAGATCCACCAGCGCCTCACGCAGTTGCGATCAGGCCGGACAAGCATCCTGATCTCTCACCGGTTATGCGCCGCACGCGACGCCGACGCCATCGTCGTGCTGGACCAAGGACAGGTCATCGAGCAGGGCGGTCACGGCGACCTGATGGCCGCGGACGGCACCTATGCACACTTGTTCCGGCTCCAGGCGGCCGCCTATCGCAAGCCGGACGAAGTGGCCGTCACGTGATGGCCGTCATGGGTGTTCTCGCAGGCGGCCTGCTGCTCATCTCGGCGCTACGGCGGCTGTTCGTGGTGGTCACCGTGGCCGGTGACAGCATGCTGCCCGCCTATCGCTGCGGTGATCGTGTCCTTGTCCGGCGTCGCGGCCTGCGTCACATCCGCTCCCGTGACGTGGTCGTCGTGCGGATGCCGCTGGGCGTGCCGGATCACCCGTGGGTCATCAAACGCGCCGCGGCCGTTCCAGGAGAGGGCGTACCGGCCGCGCTCCGTGCGTCCCTGCCCTCGGGAGAAGGTGCTGTCGTGCCTGCCGGACGGTTGCTCGTTCTCGGTGACAACTCCGGGTGGAGCACGGACTCTCGTCACGTCGGATACCTCCATGGCTCGGACGTGCTGGGGCTGGTCGTACACCGGCTGCCTGCCGCCCCTGAGCCGGTCGGCGTGACCCCGCCTCAGCTCAGTTCGCGCCGCCTTCGGCTTCCGGGCAGGCGCTCAAGTGACCCAGGGCCAGCAGGGGGAAGATGTCGGCGAGTGCCGCGACGCGGAAGGTGAAGGGGCGTGGTCCGATGGAATCGGGCACGGAGTGCATTCCCCCGTCGGATTGTTGCGTGCTCAGCAAATAGCGCACGCCGTCGGTGATCATGGGTCCCGGTGGTTGCCCGGACAGGATGATGAGCGCGTACGCCGTGCTGATGGCATCGCTGGGCCGGCCGGTGTGGTGTCCCCAGCCCCCGTCGGCGTTGCGCATGTCGCGCACGAGGCGGAGCGCGCGATCGATCGGCGGGCCTGCTGGGGCGCCGTTGTTGCGAACGGCGAGTACCGCGCGGAATACGGTGTGCAGGCGGCTGCGGCTCCAGTCGGGAGGGAATCCGCCGTCGGGCAGTTGTTGTGCGGTCAGGAAGGTGACGGCGTCGCGGATGAGACCGGCGTAGCGTGCCTTTTGTGGGGCGAGGGCATTGCAGGCTGCGGCGGTCATGCAGGGTTCCGAGGGCGCCGCGGCGTTGTAGGTGGGGAAGCCGCCGTCGGCGCCGCGGAGCCGGAGCAGTGCGGTCAGGCCGCGTTCTATGGGCCGGTGATAGTGCACCGGGTCCGTTCGCTGCAGGAACTCCAGGCATACGGAGATGTCGTCGGCGTCGGTTTGGCGAGCTTTAGGGGTGTAGGCCCAGCCGCCGTCGGGTCGCTGCCGGCGGGCGAGATGGTCGGCGATCGTGCGCAGGGTGCCGGTGGGTGCTCCGCTGCTGCTGAGGGCGACTCCGGCGGTGGCGGTGCACCAGATGTCGGTGTCGGTGACGAAGGGGATCCCGCCGTCGGCCCGCTGGTGGGTGAGGAGTTTTCGGATGCCGCGATCTACCGCGCGGGTGGTGCCGGGGAGCCGTGCCAGCGCATGGAGGACCCACAGGTGGATGTGCAGGTTGCCCTCCCATATCCAGGGCGTGCGTTGTGTGGAGTGCAGCAGGCGTACGTCCTCGTCCCGGACCCGGTCGAGCCGGCCGGCCAGAGCGTTGCGGATGACGCCCAGCGCGGCCATCTGGACGGCGGCCCAGGCGTGCAGCCCATGGGTTGGCGGCTCGACCGGGTCCGCGTCGATGGGCGTCGCGCCGAGCAGGCACAGCAGTGTTTTCAGGAGTATCTGCTTACGGGCGCTGGTGAATCCGGGAACCTGAGCGAGGAACTGCTGGACCAGCAGGGGACTGTGCGCCGGCCGCCCGTCCAGTGCCGCGGAGATCAGGATCCGGTCGAGCGGATCGCAGCGGTCGCGCCGGAGCCGCAGATGGTCCGCGAGCCGGTCGAAGGCGCAGGAATGACCTCCCACCCGGCGCAGCAGGGTGAAGGCGAGCACCGTTTCGAGCACCCTCGCGTCACACGGACTGCGGAGAGCGCCGTCGGGGGAGATCCTTTCGAGCAGGTGCTCGCGGAGCGCGGCAGCCGACTCCACCACGGGTGGCGGGAAGCTGCGGCGCGGACCGTAGGGCCGGAGTGTGAGCACCGCAGTCCTTTCGCGCGATCAGGCTCAGGTGATGGAGGACCGGTAGCGGCTGGTCTCGAAGCTCCAGTCGAGGCTTCCGCGGATCAGGCTCTCGATGCCGCTCAGATGGCGCTCAGCCGCGGTTGTCCGGCGGGAGCGGGTGAGGAACGCCGCCCGGGTGCTCTGGTAGTCGGTCAGGCGGCCGGCGATCCAGTCCAGTGTGGTCTCGGTCGCCGCTCGCAGGTCGCCGTTCAGGTCTCGGCCGCGGATGAGCACCATGTTGTGGACTTCGCCGGCGGCGACCTCCTTGCCCTGCGAGAACACGTCATTGATCGCGCAGGCGATCTCACCGGCGGTTCGGCGCAGAGCCAGGTACTCGGTGGAGCGGTACAGATCGCCGGGCAGGCTCGCGTCCTCGGCCGGCGTGACAAGGTCGGTGAGTGTCATCCAGCCGGAGGTGTGCAGGCGTGCGGCCAGGTAGTCCGGGAGGCCAGGGCTGACTCCTGCGGCCCGGGCGGCCGCCTCGTCACGGATGCCGTCCGCGAAGCCTTGCACGCTCTCCGCCCAGCGCAGCCGCCACTCGTCATCGACCAGGGGCAGCCATCGCTCTGTCAAATCCCCCAGGCACCGCAACACGCGTTCCCTGGGCGGCCGAGCCCGCCCGGAAAGGACGTGACCCACCCGGGCGGCGGCCCGGGTGGCGCGGCTCGGTGTTCCGGCCGGTCCGCCCGGGTCGCAGTAGTCGTCGTACAAGAACAGCCAGACCACGGTCTCGGCGATACGCGCGAGCACGGCAGGACGGGCCCGTGGGTACATGCGGCCGGCCAGCAGGTCGTACCGTGCCGCGCGGCCAACGGCCGCCGGCGGGATCCCGCACCGTCGTGCCCAGGCCCGCAGGCTGCTCGCGAGCATGCCGGTGTGCGGGTTCAGTCCCGCCGGAAACGGAACCGTGAGCCGGGAAAGCGGCATGGGGTGTGCTCTGTCAGCCGTTGTGCCCGAACATGCGCGGCCCCGGCAGCGTGGGGTCGCTTTCGGCGAACATCGCTATCATCGCCGTCACGAAATCGGCGCAGGTGACCAGGCCGTCGCCGTCCTGATCCATGAGCTTGAAGACCTCCTGGCCGATGCTCCGGTCGATGTTGACGGCGTCGTACATCTTCAGGTAGACGTCCAGGCTCATGACGCCGGAACGCTCCGGGTCGCAGCCCAGGAAGAGCGCCTCGGCCACGGTTTTGAGCGTCTGGTCGAGATAGTCCGGATCGGACGTCATCCCGTTCGCCACGGCGACGACGAACTCCTCCCTTCTGACCGTACCGTCGGCGTTCGAGTCACAACTTCGGCGCAGGTGATCCCACCAGCCCAGGTACGCCTCATGGATGGCCTGATGAGCCGGGGAGCCTGGCTCGGAAGCCAGGGCCTGGCACATCTTGTCCGCCTTGCGGGCGAAGTCGGCGTACTCGATGGTGCCGTTCCTGTTGGCGTCGAAGACGTCGAACGTGGCGGCGATGTTCTTGCGCTGCAGGGTGGACAGGGTCATCTCGTTCCCTTTCGGATGCGGGCGAGCGAATCTCGCCTCGACGGTCATGTGCAGGAAGTCAGGCCGGAGCGTGATCCGCGCCCGCGGACGCACCGGTCGTGCCGAGGCGGGCCGGCTCAGCCGCCGGTGCTGGGCGATCGTGGCCAGAGCGATCATGGCGTTGGTCAGCGCGAAGGCATCCGCGATGCACTTGCGGTTACCGGCGCCGAAGGGGATCGCGGCGCCGCGCGGCATGGCGGCGCCACGCTCGCCCAGCCAACGGCCCGGGTCGAACCGTTCTGGGTCCGGGAAGCCGCGCGGGTCGCGGTGCAACAAGTAGGGGCTGTAGGCCAGGTGCGCCCCCGCCGCAATCGCATGTCCGCCGAGGGTGGTCCGGGTCTTGGCAGTGCGGGTGAGCACCCACACGGGTGGATAGAGGCGCAGCGACTCGTTGACGACCGCCCGGGTGTACGCCAGCGTCGGCAGATCAGCAGCCCGCACCGGCCGGCCGTGCAGGCGGTTGTCGACCTCCGCGTACAGCCGCCGCCGGGATTCCGGGTTCTGGTCCAGGAGCAGGAGCGTCCAGGAAAGTGCGCCGGCCGTGGTCTCGACCCCGCCGAGCAGGAAGGTCTTGATCTGGTCGTGCAACAGCGCGGCGGTGATCGGCCGGCCCGTCCGCTCATCCGGTGTCGTCAGCAACATCGACACCAGGTCGCCGCGGTCCCGGGGATCGTGCCGGCGTTCGGCGATGATCTGCTCGACCACATTCCGCAGCGTCGCCTCGGCTCGCGCATATCGGCGGCCGGCTTTGACGTCGAGCTTCCGCAACATCGGGACCGGGGCCGTCAGCCGCCGGTAGATCTCGCTGAACACGATGCTGACCGCGGTGAACACGTCGGCCGCCGTTCGGTCGAGCCGCGACTCGATGGCTTCGGCCGACAGCAGACATTGGACGGTCACCGCCATGGTCAGCTCGGTCATCGCCCGGTTGACGTCGATGACCTCGCCGCCGGCCCAGCCTCGTACCAGAGCCTCCGCTCTGGTCTGCATGACGGTGCCGTAGGCGGCGATGCGGTCCGGGTGGAAGGCGGGCTGGGTCATCCGGCGCTGGCAGCGATGATCCGCACCGTCTGCGATGAACAGCCCGTCTTCGGCCACCGCGCGAAGCCGGTCCACGAACGGACCGCCCTTGCCGAAATCCCGGGCCCGGCCGACGAGCATCTCGTGCACCAACTCCGGCCGGCACAACACGTAGACCGGCTTCGGCCCGAACATCACCCGCACGATGTCGCCATGGCCGGGCAGGGAGGCCAGGAGGCCCAGCGGGTCAGCCCGCAGTTGCCGCGCATGCCCGAGTAATGGCAGGGCGCCCGGAGCGGTACAGAGGGTGAACGCCGGATGCATCGGAAAACCTCCGTAACTATATGTCTTCATATAGTTACGCTAAGTATTCACTTTCTCTACTTGGAGACGGTGACGAAAGGCTTACTTTCCGTCACAACCCCCGACGAGTTTCATGTGATCACTGGCGTGGTGCCACTACGTCGGGTTCGCTGCTCTGGGGTTCCGCTCGGCTCTGTCGTCGGTATTTGCCGGGTGCGGTGCCGTACTCCCGCTTGAAGGCGGTGGCGAAGGCGAACTCCGAGGTGTAGCCGATCCGGGTGGCCACCTCGCCGAGCGGGGCGTCGGACTGGCGGAGATGCCGGGCCGCGGTGGTCATGCGCCACCAGGTCAGATAGGTGAGGGGCGGCTGGCCGATCAGCGTGGTGAAGCGCCGGGAGAAGGCCGCCCGCGACAACCCCGCCTGGGTGCCGAGGGTCTCGACCGTCCAGGGGAGCGCGGGGTCCCGGTGGAGGGCGTGGAGTGCGGCGCTGATCGCCGGGTCGCCCAGTGCCGCGGCCCAGCCGACGGTCGTGCCGCGTTCGGACTGTTCGTCGAACCAGGCGCGCAGGATGTAGAGCAGCAGCACGTCGAGCAGGGCGGGCACGACGGAGTCGGCGCCGAGGCGGGGGTTGTCGAGTTCGCCGCCGAGGAGGTCGACGGCGGCGCGCAGTTCGGGGCGGTGGCCGAGGCGGGCGGGCAGGTGGACGATCTCGGGCAGGTCGGCCAGGAGCGGATGGGCTCGGCCGGGGTCGAGCTGGTATCCGCCGCAGAGGGTCACGGTGGCCGCCGGCGAGCCGTCCTGGCCGGGATTCCCCACGGTCGCGGAGGCGTAGCGGTCTTCGAACCGAGGGTCGTTCAGTGGGTCGCAGGCGGGTTCGGACAGTGGGGTGGCAGGGCTGTCGGCCAGCGCGTAGCCGCTTCCGTGGGGCAGGAACACCACGTCGCCGACGTTCAGCGCGATGGGGGCGCCGCCGTCAGGGGGGATCAGCCGGCACGAACCCTGCAGGACCACTTGAAAGCCGGCGGAGCCGCGCACGGTGGGGAACCGCTGCCCCCAGGGGGCGTGCCATTGAACGCGCGCCGAGCGGGGCTCTCCGGCGCGCATCGCGGCGATCACATCACTGAGTACGTCCACATCGAAAGTCTATCGTGAAGCCTCCATGAAGACTCAGGCACATAAAATCGAGATTATTACACATTGAGTGTCTCTCCTTATCCCCATACGGTTGAGCTCACACGAAGTGATCAACCGCTGGGAGTCGTTCATGCCGGGGCAACACAGGATTCTGGTGATCGGGGCGACCGGCACGGTCGGCCGTCAGGTCGTGGCGCACCTGCTGGAGGCGGGGGCCGAGGTTCGTGCGCCGGCCCGCGATCCCGGAACGGCCGGCCTGCCGGACGGCGTCGAGGTCGTGCGGGGCGACCTGGCCGATCCGCACACCCTGCACGCGCCCCTGGACGGGGTCGAGGCCGTGTTCCTCCTCTGGCCGTTCGCCACGGCCGAGGGGATGCCCGCGGTTCTGAGGGTGGTCGCCGCGCATGCCCGCCGCGTCGTCTACCTGTCTTCGGCGGCCGTGCGCGACCACGAACGACAGGTCGAGCAGATGATCGAGCGGTCCGGGCTGGAATGGACGTTCCTACGGCCGCACGCCTTCGCGGCCAACGCCTTGCGGTGGGCCGAGCAGATCCGCGCCGAGGCGGTCGTGCGCGGGCCGTACGGCGCGGCCGCCATGCCCCCGCTGCACGAGCGAGACCTCGCGGCGGTCGCGGTGCACGCGCTCGGCGGCGGGCACGGCGGCGCTATCCATGAGCTGACCGGGCCCGAGACACTGACCCAGGCCGAACAGGCAGGCATCATCGGGGAGGTGATCGGCCGCCCGGTGCGTTGGGAGGAGACCTCGCCGCAGACCGCGCGGCAGCAGATGCTCACCCGGGGCTGGCCACCCGCGGCCGTGGACGGCATCCTCCAGGCTCAGGCCGAGATGGTGTCCGAGCCGAAAGCGACCACGGCCACGGTGGGAGAGGTCACCGGAGCCCCGGCACGCACGTTCCGCACGTGGGTGCGTGACCACGCCGGCGAGTTCGGCGGCACCTGAGGGCCGCCGTCAACGTTCAGGCGCTGCGGCACCAGACCATCAGGCGCGTGACCTGCTGGGCGGCAGCCGCTGGGACGGCGCCGCCTTCGACCGGCAGCAGGTCAGCGATATGTCCTGCGCGCCGCTACGTCCTGTAGCGGAAGAGGATCCTGCCGCGGGTGAGATCGTACGGGCTGAGTTCCACGAGCACCCGGTCGTACGGCAGGATCTTGATGTAGTTCCTCCGTATCTTCCCGCTGATGTGCGCCAGCACCTTGTGCCCATTTTCGAGCTCCACCCTGAAGGTGGCATTGCGCAGGCATTCGACGACAGTGCCCTCGACTTCGATGCCTCCTGCTGTCCTTGCCATGCTCTCGTCCTTGTCCGGTCGGTGACTGTGCGGTCGCGAGGTGAACGGGCGGGTCGTCAGCGCAGCACCAACTCCAGGTTGCTGTTCGCCCGCCGGGCGCCGATGCCCTCGAACAGCGCCATGGCCGCCCTGTTGGACTCGTTCACTTCGGCATAGGCCGTTGCGATCCCGCAGCGGTGCAGCGAACCCAGCACATGAGCGAGCAGCGCCCGAGCGATGCCACGGCGTTGCCGGCCGGCGCGGACCGCGATCAGCCCGATCCGCTTGCACCGTGGCTGCCGGGCCACCGTCACCACCTGGACGAGTCCCACGTATTCATCGGCCTGTACGGCCACCGCGTACTGTGACGGGTCCAGCACGGTGACGCCGTCCGGGCGGGGCAGCACCTCGGCAGGCATCTCCTGCCATCCGAGGGTGGCCTCGACCTCCTCGCGGATCACGCGGTCCAGCGTGCGCAGCGGACCCTCCTCCGCCTGGCCGACGGCCCCGATCGTCACGCCCGAAGGGGGAAGGGCCGAGCCGAGGCCCGTGACCCGCGGATCGGTGGGCACGAAGCACTCCCACTCGCGGCGTCGGATGGTGAAACCGGCTCGCTCCCAGTTGCCCGTCAAGCCGAGGTCAGCCTCGCCGACCACGGTGTAGAGCGGCTTCGGCAGGTCCGCCGGCATGGCTTCGGCGAGCCGGTCGAAGACCCCGTCGTGCCATGCGTCGATGCTGAGGAACATCCGGCCGTCGGGCCTGCGCGCGGCGAAGCCACGGCCGACCGTCTGGTCGTCCTCCACCGCATGCCACTGCTGCTCCGCGACCCGGGTGACTATGACGGCATGCTTGCTCATGCCTGAGGTGGAATGCGCAGAATTCATTGGTTGTCGCCTTTCGGGAGTGCCTTGTCGAGGCGCTCCCGGCGACACCTATGTCAGTCGCCCGGCCGTGACTGCGAGGGGGAGCACCCACATCGAACAGCGTTCATGGGTCTCACCTCCTCAGCGGTCTGTCACGGTTCGCGGCACGCTACCAGCACGATCGTCGTCCCGTCCAACCGTTTTCCGCCGACCAACCCGCCTCTTCGTCGAGCTACTCGACGACCTGGCCTCCGGCAGCGGATTCCGCCCCCGGCACTGTTCACCAGGGGCAAGAGCTTCTCCACCGCCACGTCCAGCAGCCGGCCGCGCTGCTGCGCGACCTCCCACTCCTCAGCGTCGGCACGGCGGTGCGCACGGCGCTGGGCCCGAGTAGCCCGACGCGGGCTCTTCGGGCGAGCTTGTGGAGGACGCAACACCAACAGCAGGCCCATGCCCATGACGGGACTCGCGGGCCCCCGTTCTCGGGGCGGGGCCTTCGCGAGTCCGGCGGGGAGTGTCCGGGTCGCGGGTCAGCCCTTCGAGCCGGTGAAGGCGATGCCGGCGATGAGGTGCCGTTGCAGGACCACGAAGAGCGCGACCACGGGCAGTGAGGCCACGAGCGACCCGGCGAACAGGATCGGGAAGTTGGTCTGGAACTGCCCGCGGAGCGAGGCGAGACCGGCCGACAACGTCATCATCTCGGGATCGGTGTTGACCACCAGCGGCCAGAGCAGGCTGCTCCACGACCACATGACGGTCAGCAGTCCCAGCGCCAGCAGGCCGGGCCTGACCAGCGGCAACATGATGTGCCAGTAGATCTGCGGTGGGCTGGCCCCGTCGAGGCGCGCGGCCTCGTCGAGTTCCTTGGGCAGGCTGAGGAAGAACTGCCGGAGCAGGAACGTGCCGAAGGCCCCGAAGACGCCCGGCGCGATCAGCGCCTGCAGCGTGTTGAGCCAGCCGAGCCCCTGCATGATCTCGTAGCGCGGAATGATGAACAGCTCACCGGGAACCATGAGCACGGCCAGGAAGAGCAGGAAAATGGCCCCCCGGCCGGGAAAACGCAGCCGGGCGAAGGCGTAGGCGGCCAGTGAGCACAACAACAACTGCCCGGCGGTGACGACCGCGGCGACCACGACGGTGTTGAGGAACTGCCTGGCCAGTGGCACGGAGCGGAAGACGTCGCCGAAGTTCGACCACTGCCAGGAGGGCGTGAACTTCGGCGGCACGCGCAGCGAGTCGGGCAGGCTCTGCAGCGCGACCACCACCTGCCAGGCGAAGGGCGCGAGCATCACCAGCGCGCCCGCGGCCAGCAGCACGTGGGCCGGCCAGGTTCTGGGCCTATTCATAGTGCACCCACTTCTTCTGCAGCCTGAACTGGATCGCGGTCAGCACGAGGATCAGCCCGAGCAGCAGGACGGCGATCGCCGCGGCGAGCCCGCGCTGGTTCTGCACGAAGCCCTTCTCGAAGAAGAGGTAGACGATCGTGCGGCTGCCGCTCAGCGCCGGGCTCTTCAGATCGATCATGAGGTAGACCAGGTCGAAGACCTGCAACGCGTTGATCATCGTGATCACGATGACGAAGAACGTGGTCGGCGTGAGCAGCGGGAGCGTGATGCGGAAGAACTGCCGCAGCCGCCCCGCGCCGTCGATCGAGGCCGCCTCGTAGTAGTGGCGCGGGATGCCCTGCAGTCCTGCCAGGAACAGCACGGCGTTGTAGCCGATCGTGCTCCAGATGCCGACGATCGCGATCGCGTAGATGGCGAAGTCGGGATCGCCCACCCAGTACGGCCCCTCGATCCCCACCTTGCCCAGCAGGTAGTTGATCGCGCCGAAGTCGCCGTTGAACAGATAACGCCAGGTCAGGCCTACCGCGGCCGGCATGGTGACGACCGGCAGGAAGTACAGGGTCCGGTAGACGCTCAGGCCGCGCAGCCCCGGCACGTTCAGCAGGGCGGCGACGACGATGGACAGCGGCACGCCGGCCAGCACGAGCACGGCGTAGAGCAGGGTGTTGCCGAGCGCGCCGAGCACCTCCTCATCACCGAGCAACTCGGCGAAGTTGGCCGTCCCCACCCAGGTGTAGCCGCCGAAGACACCCGACTCGGTGAAGCTGAGGTACAGGGTCTGGGCGATCGGCCACAGGTAGAAGACGGCCAGACCCAGCGCCATGGGGGCGATGAGCAGGTAACCCCACGCCCACTCGCGCTTGGAGAGCATCCGTTACTCCTTGGCCAGGATCTCGTTCATCTGCGCCGCGATCTCCTTGGCGACGTCGGCCACCGGCCGCTTGCCCGCCCAGGCGTCGGCGAGCAGCTTGTTCTGCACGTCCTGCCACTGCGCGGTGTTCAGCGACGCCGGGTACGGCACGCCGTTCGGCATCGAGGCGTCGTAGGTCTCCTTCAGCTGCCAGGAGGAAAAGGCCCCGAACCAGCCGTCCTGCGTGCCGGGGCGGACGGAGACGGCGCCGCCACCGCTGTCGCTGAGGATCTTCTGCGCCGGCCCGGAGGAGACGAACGCGGCGAACGCCGCCGACTCCTTCGGGTGCTCGCTCTTGGCCGAGACGGCGTTGGCCAGGCCGAGCAGGATGACGGCCTCCCGCTCGGGCCCCTTGGGCAGCGGAGCCACGTCGATCCGCTCGCGGATCTCGGGGTTGGCCCAGAAGGTGGAGGCGAACCAGACTCCGCCGTAGTACATGCCGTACTTACCGGACTGGAAGAGCTGGATGGGGTCGGTGTCGGTGTAGACCTGCGCGACGGGCGCGACCTTGTCCTTGATCAGGCCGGTCCAGAACTCCAGGCCCTGGATGGAGCCGGGCTCGTCGAAACCGCTCTTCTTGCCGTCGGCCGAGAGCACCTGGCCGCCCGCCTGGATCATCGTGTTGTAGAAGCCGCCCTGGTCCCACATCGGGGCGAGGATGCCGAACTGCTTCTTGGCCGGGTCGGTCAGCTTCGTGGCGGCGGCCTTGACGTCGTCCCAGGTCCAGTCGGCGGTGGGATACTTCACGCCGGCCGCGTCGAAGATCTTCTTGTCGTACCAGAGCGCCGGGATGCTCACGTTGAGCGGCAGGCCGTACAGCTTGCCGTCAAGACGGTAGCCGTCGACCACCGCATCGGGCAGGCCCTCCGCCTTCGAGGCGTCGATCGGGGCGATGACGCCGCCCTTGGCGTACATGCGGACGTTGAGGCTGTTCATCCAGAAGACGTCGGGAGCGGCGCCGCCGGACGCGGCGGTCTGGAGCTTGGTCCAGTACTGGTCCCACGGGGTGATCTCCAGCTTGACCGTGACCTTCGGGTTGGCCTGCTGGAAGGCGGCGATGATCTTCTCGGCACTGGGCTGGTCGTTCTTGTCCCAGATGGCGTAGCTGATGGTGACCTTGGCGTCGGCAGCGGGCTCGCCGGACGAGCCGCAGCCCGCCGCCAGGACGGCGAGGCCGAGCAGCCCGGCCAGGGGAAGGCGAAAACGCACGGGTTTCTCCAGGTGGGGGGTGGCTTAGAACCGCAGGTTCGCGGTCCAGGCGGCGAGCTTGCCGTCGATCTCCGCCCTGGTCACCGGGTGACCTGGGGAGTCGGGGCGTCGCTGCCAGGGGTGCGGGCCGGCGGCCGGGCGATATTCCACGCCCAGCGCGTCGAGCCGCTTCTCGTGTACGGCGAGCCGGACGAGGAAGTCCTCGAAGTCGCGCTCGTCGCTCCACACCGCCTCGGCGAAAGCGGCCAGGCGGGGGAAGGCCATGTAGTCGAGGAGCCGGGGCGAGTCGATGTACTCGGTCCACAGCGCCGCCTGGGCGCCGAGGATCCGGCCCCTTTCCTCCCCGGTGAGGCCACCGGGGATCGGGTCGAAGGCGTGCACCGCGCTCAGGGACGTCACGCTGCCGATCGGCACCGGCTCCTGCTCGCCCTCGGCCTGGCGGAAGTCCAGGTAGGTCTCGGCGAAGGGCGAGACGACCACGTCGTGGCCGGTCCGCGCGGCCAGCGCCGTGCACTTGGCCCCGCGCCAGGAGCCCACGGTGACCCCCGGCGGCAGGCCGCCTTCCATGAGCCCGTCCCAGGCGAGCGGCTTGCGCCCGCGGGCGAGCAGGAAGTCGGTGAGGTGCCGCATGAGCCAGGTCTGCAGCTCGTCGGCGTCGCGCAGGCCGAGCTCGCGGATGCGCTCCTTGGCGGGGACGCTCTCGTACCACTGGGTCTTGGGGGCCTCGTCGCCGCCGACGCAGACGTACGGGCCGGGGAAGAGCTCCAGAACCTCCTCGAGAACGTCGGTGAAGAAGGTGATCGTTCCGTCGGCGACGTTGAGCACGTTCTCGCCGACGCCCCATTCCGTACGTACGTCCAGCGGGGTGTCGAGATTGCCGAGCTCCGGGTAGGCGGCGATGGCGGCCTGCGTGTGACCGGGCAGGTCGATCTCCGGGACGACGGTGATGAACCGGTCGGCGGCGTAGGAGACGATCTCCCTGATGTCGTCCTGGCTGTAATAGCCGCCGTGCGGCCGCCCGTCGAAGCCGCGGTGGCTCCTGGTGCTCTGCGGCGACTCGCGCCGCCAGGCGCCGACCTCGGTCAGCTTCGGATACTTCCTGATCTGCAACCGCCAGCCCTGGTCGTCGGTCAGGTGCAGGTGCAGGACGTTGAGCTTGTGCATGGCCAGCAGGTCGATGTACCGCAGCAGGTCGTTCTTGGGCAGGAAATGGCGGGCCACGTCGATGAGGCAGCCGCGCCAGCCGTACCGGGGCGCGTCGGCGATCGTGACGGCGGGGACGCTCCACGTCCTGTCTCCGGTGCGGCCGCTGCGGAACGCGGCCGGGTCGAGGAGCTGGCGCAGCGTCTGCGCCCCGTAGAAGGCGCCGGCCGGGGTCGCGGCCTCGATCAGCACCGACTCCCCCGTGACCGTGAGCCGGTACTCCTCCGGCCCGAGCCCGCCGGCCAGCCGGAGCTCGACGCCACCGGAGCCCTCGGGCAGCCGGAGCTCGACCCCGCCAGGGCTCTCGGGCAGCCGGAGCTCGACCCCGCCGGGGCTCTCGGGCAACGGCAGGCCGGTGGCGGGGGTGAGGCTTTCGCGTAACCATGCCGCCGCCCTGGCCAGCGCCGGGTCGGCGGTCAGCGGGGTCGTGGCGGTGAAGGTGAAGTGCCCGTCCGCCGGGGTGCGGCGGGCGGGCGCCGGGATCGTCGTCACAGGGCCTGCACCGTCCGGGTCTGGCGGGCGCGCTCGGCGGCCCACACGACGAGGTGCCCGGCCAGCGCGTCAGCCGCGCCGGCTCCGAGCGGCGCCTGGTCGCCCGCGGTCACGGCGTCGATGAAGGCCGTGATGAGGCCCGTGTCGCCGCCGCCGTGCCCGTCGGCCAGCGACGCGCCGGCGCCCGTCTCGGTGTCGATCCGCTCCTCGGCACCGGTCACGAAGTCGACGACCCTGATGGCCTGGCCGTCGCCCTCCGCGAAGCCGTGCGTGCCGAAGATCCTGGTCTTGCGGTGTTCCATAGGGGTGAAGGCGGTCATCGTGAACGACGCGGTCGCGCCCCGCGCGAACTCCAGCAGCACCACCTGCTGGTCCACCACGTCGTTGTCGCAGTCGTAGACGCAGCGGCCGTACGGGCCGCTTTCCAGCGCGCGGGTGACACCGGCCGTCGTGGCGTCGGAGGTCACCGCGCCGAGCGGCCAGAACTCGCGGCCGGGGTCGCCGAGACAGTCCAGGTAGAGGCGCTTGGCGGAGTACGGGCAGGTGGGCTCGACCGCGCAGCTCACGCAGCGGCTGCCCGCGCCCGGCGGCCGGTTCTCCGGCCGGAAGTGGGTCAGCGAGCCGAAGGAGGACACGCCGGTCGGCTGGTCTCCGATGAGATGGAGCAGCCAGTCGATGTCGTGACAGGACTTGGTCAGCAACATGGGCCCGGACTCGCTCGCGTTGCGCCAGTGGCCGCGGACGAAGGAGTGGGCCATGTGCCACCAGCCCACCGGCTCCAGGTGCTGGACGCTGGAGATCGTGCCCAACCGGCCGCTCTCCACGAGCTGCTTGAACGCCTTGGTGTAGGCGGTGTAGCGCAGGACGTGCCCCACGGCGAAGACCACCCCGGCACGCTGCACGGCCTCGACCACCCTGCGCGCCTCCGGCTCGGTGGGCGCCATGGGCTTCTCCAGCAGGATGGCGTAGCCCAGCCCGGCGAAGGCCACGGCCGGCTCGACGTGCAACCGGTCCTGGGTGGCGATGACCACGGCGTCGGCCAGCCTCGGCACGGCGGCCAGCTCGGCCCAGTCCGCGAAGCGCGCCTGTTCCGGCACGCCGTGCTCGTCGGCCAGCCTGGCCCGCCTGGCCGGATCGGGATCCGCCACGGCGACGATCCGCGCCCGGCCATCGGCCGCGGCCGCCCTGGCGTAGATCTGGCCGCGGGCTCCCGCCCCGACGACCGCTACGGTCACTGTCATTGCCGCGCTCTCCCCCACTTATTGCGGAGTCCATAGATAGTCACGAATGGGTCTTGCAGTCAATAGCCCTGTTGGCGGATGATCCAGCTAGTGAGGGCCCGCCCAGGGCGGACATAATCTGAAGACCGCAATAATGGAGGAACAAGCCTGTGCAGGTCAGCGGTGGGGATCTTCAGCGGCTGCGCCAGTTGAACTCGCTCAGCAGCCTGCGCGCCCTGCGTGAGGCAGCCGATCCGCTGACGCTCACCGAGCTGGCCGCGCGGACCCGGCTGTCGCGGAACTCCGTCATCGACGTCATCACCGATCTGCACGAACGCGGCTGGATCGGCGAAGTCGAGCCCACGCCGGGCGGCATGGGCCGGCCCGCCAAGCGGTACCGCTTCCGCGCCGACGCCGGGCACGTGCTGGGCATCGACATAGGGGTCCACAAGGTCCTCGCCGTGGTCACCGACCTGGGTGGCCGGACCGTCTCCAGCGGCCGGGTCTCCGTGGACGGGCGTACCACCCGGGCCGAGCGGCTCGACGCCGTGTGGCGGGCCGTCGACGCCGCGCTCGTCGCCTCCGGCCTGGACACCTCCGATCTGTGGGGCGTCGCCGTCGGCAGCATCGGCGTCGTCAACCGGGAGGGTCTGATCACCCGGGTCAACGACCTCCCCGACTGGCCGGGGGTCGACCTCATCGGCCATCTCGGGCAGCGGCTGTCCTGCCCGATCACCGTCGAGAACGACAGCAAGCTCGCCGCACTCGCCGAGCAGCGGCTGGGCGTGGCCGCGGGCGTCCGCGACCTCGTCTACCTGCACGCCGGCCGCCGGCCCGGTGCCGCGCTCATCCTCAACGGCCGCCTGCACCACGGCTTCAGCGGTGCCACCGGCGAGGTCGGCCTCATGGAGATGACCGGCTGGCGCACCATGGCCGCGCACTTGGAAGGCTCCCCCGCCGCCCAGGGCACCCCGGCCGAGGACGCCGCCGGGCTCGTCTTCACGGCCGCCCGGGCCGGCGACCCCGGCGCCCTGGCGGCCGTCGACACCTACGCCCACCATCTCGCGCTCGGCACCGCCGCCATGGTCCTGACCCTGGACCCCGAACTGGTCGTCCTCGGTGGCGGGTTCTCCCGCTCTGCCGACGTCCTGCTGCCCGCACTGCGCCGCGCCCTCGAACCCCACTGCCTGCGCGTCCCCGAGATCCGGCCCTCGGCGCTCGGCGAGGAATGCGTCGCCCTCGGCGCGGCCTGCCTGGCGCTGGACCACGTGGACGAGCACTTCTTCTCACCCGACGGCGCGATCGCCCGTCCTGCCGCGCCCCAGCGGCTCGCCTGACGACTCTTCTTTCCGGAAAACGCACACCCCCCTCTCCGAAGGACACACGCATGCGCAGATTGATCCCTCCTCTCGCCATCGCCCTGGCCCTGGCCGGGCTGCTGACCCCGGCACCGGCGGCCGCCGCTCCCGTCGCCGGGCCGTGGCCGTACCCCTTGGACTGCGACGGCGACGTTCCCGGCAGCACCTGCACGGTCGTCGTAGAGGGCAATCCGCGCCCGGACAGCATTGAGGAGATCACCACCACCGTCAGGACCGACGACCAAGTCTGGGCGCGAGACACCTTCTACACCCGTACCAGTAACGCGCGCAGCCGTCCCTTCGTGCTGCCCGAGCAGCAGGTGACGGTCGACGTCTCCATCACCCGCCTGCCGCAGACCATCGCGGGCACGCAGCTGCGGCTGATGGCGTGGAACCTCTTCGTCGGCGGCACGATCAACGGCCAGGAGAAGACGGGCGAGAACCTCAGGCAGATGATCGAGTATCTCAACGAGGTCAATCCCGACGTCCTGTTCGTGGTCGAGGGGTACGGATCGGGGCAGAAGATCCTTGACGGCCTGAACGCCGGGCGGCCGGCGGGCAAGCGGTACACCGGGGTGCAGCTCACCAAGCCGGAGGACTACAGCGTCAACGGCGACAACCTGTGGCTGTACACCAAGCTCAAGGTCGAGAAGGTCTACCCGCGCTACGCCGACGCGGACATCAACTCGTTCAACCTCGGCGGCGCCCGGCTCGGCCTGCCCAACGGCGGACACGTCCACGCCTTCAGCATGTGGACCTGGCACGAGATCTCCGCCAACTGGGACACCCACGAGGCGGCCGTGCAGAACATCTACGGCCAGCCCCGGACGAAGACCGACGCGCAGCTCCTCGACGACGACCGCTTCCGTCGCGTCGCCATGGGCAAGGCCATCCTGGAAAAGGCGCTGCCCTCCTTCATCGGCAATGACACCTCCCCCGTGCTCATGGGCGGAGACCTCAACGCCTGGCCGCACCTGGACTGGACCGAGCAGTTCAAGAACGCGCGCGGGCACGCGGGCCTGGTGTTGCCGTGGCCGTTGACCAAGATGTTCACCGATGCCGGCTTCGTCGACACCTTCCGCTACGCCAACGCCGACGCCGGGCGTTACCCCGGCCGCACCTGGAGCTCGCTGAGCGGCTACCGCTCCGCGCCCGCCCGCACCGACTACGTGTTCACCCGGGGCAAGAGCGTCCGCGTCCTCGGCTCGCGCATCGACGACCACCGCCTGTCCCGCCACCAGGGCAGCGCCCTCGACCAGACCTATCCGTTCTACTCCGACCACAGCGCGGTCGTCACCGACGTGGTGATCCGCGGCTTGGGCGGGGGCCCCGACCGGCCGATCGTCAGCGAGGAGCCCGAAGACGCCCCCGGCGTCTGGCCCGCCACCCCGGCCGGCACCCCGGTCCCGCCGGCCGAGCTCAGCGCGACGGCGACCACCTTCAAGCCCGGCGTCGGCGAGCCCGCCCGGGCGGTCGACGGCGATGTCACGACCTACTACCACTCCGACTATCCGGCGATCGTGCCCCAGCCCCACTCCATCACGGTCGACCTCGGGCGGGTCCGTGAGCTGTCCGCGGTCCGGTTCCAGCCCAAACTGACCTACGACATGAACGGCACCGTCCTGAAGGGCGTGGTGCAGGTGAGCGACGACGGCACGACGTTCAGGGACGTCAAGCAGGTCGAGTGGCCGCGCCTGGTGGTGCCGAACGACGTCGGCATGGAGGGGACCACGGCCAGATACGTGCGGCTGCGCGTGGACTACGGCATGGGCGGGGCCTCCTCCCTCGCGGAGATCATCCCGTACGAGGCAACCGGCTGACGACCGTCGCCGGCCCTCCCGAGCGAGGGCCGGCGAGGTCGCGTCCCGTACGGCGGGCGAACCGCTCCGCGTCACTTGCGGAAGTAGGCGCGGGCGGACGGGAGGAGCAGCAGGATGACGATCGCGATCGAGGCCGGCGGGGTGAAGAACAGGCGGCCGTCAGAGAGGGGCAGCAGCCAGGCCGGGTAGGCGCGCTCGGCCGCGTCGAGGATGGCCTGCGCGTTCGCGCCTTCGCCGAGGATGTTCTGGAGGTACTCCGTCTGGGCGGCCTGGCTGGTGAAGATGAAGACGTCGAGGGCCAGGAAGATCGGCTGGATGATCAGGGTGAGGATCCGGCCGGCGCGCTTGCCCGCGAGGTTGAGCCAGGCCAGCAGCGCGGCGATCACGGCGGTGGTGACGGGGATGACCAGCGCGTAGCCGCCCTCGTCGAAGTGGAGGCCGTGCTGCTCCAGGAGCGAGGGTGACAGGCCCTGCCGGGCGAGTTCGGCCTCGGCCGCGGCCTGGACGTCGGCGCCGAAGAAGAGCCCGGCGACGGGGGCGATCAGGAAGGCCGCGGCGAACAGCAGCTGCAGGATGCCGGCGAGGGTGACGGCGCGGGGGCGGATCTTGGTGGTTTCCATGCCCCAGACGATCGCGCCCCGCACTGACAAGGGGCTGAGCGCACGCTGATGCGGGATATCAGCGGTATCTGGCAGGCTGATGCCGTGCGCGTTGTAGTGCTAGGTCCAGTAAAGGTCTGTCTGGACAGTGGCGAGTCCGTGGAGATCAGCGGGGTGCGATTACGCATGCTGCTGGCCAGACTCGCGCTGGACCCGGGCCGTCCCGTCTCGGCCGACACGCTGATCGACGATCTGTGGGGCGAGCAAGCGCCCGCGGGAGCCGCCGGTGCGCTGCAGGGCCTGGTGTCGCGGCTGCGCAAGGCCCTGGACGGAGCCGGGACCCTGGAGCTGGCGGCCGGCGGTTACCGGCTGTCCGTACGTGCCGGGGAGGTGGACGCCGGCCAGTTCGAGGAGCTCGCCGCCCGCGGCCGGCGCGAGCTGGCCGCGGGCCGGCACAAGGAGGCCGCCGGCACGCTGGCCGGCGCGCTGGGCATGTGGCAGGGCGCCGCGCTGGCCGATGTGCGGGAAGCGCCGTTCGCCGACCCTGTCGCCACCAGGCTGCACAACCTGCGCCAGGCGGCGGCCGAGGACCGGATCGACGCCGAGCTGCACCTGGGCGGGCACGCCGACGTGCTGGCCGATCTGGAGTCGCTGGCCGCCGGCAACCCGCTGAGTGAGCGGCTGGCCGGGCTGCGGATGCGGGCCCTGGCCGCGGCGAGCCGCCAGGGGGACGCGCTGGCGGTCTACCAGGAGATCCGGGCCAGGCTGGGCGATGAGCTCGGTGTCGATCCCACGCCCGCCCTGCAGGGCCTCCATCTCGCGCTGCTGCGCGGCGAGATGGAGCAGCCCGCGGCCCGGGCGCAGGCCGTACCGAGCCGCCTGCCCGCCCAGCTCACCAGCTTCGTCGGCCGGGAGTCGGAGCTGGCGCAGGTGGCCGCGCTGCTGTCGGCGGGCCGCCTGGTCACGATCGTCGGCCCGGGCGGCGCCGGCAAGACCCGCCTGTCGCTGGAGGCCGTGGCCAGAGATCCGGCGTACCGGGCCGGCCGCGTGTGGTTCGTCTCGCTGGCCGGGGTGAGCGTGCCCGGCCAGGTCGCCGACGCGGTGCTGGGCGTGCTCAACTCCTCCCGTCTCTACGAGGGCGGCCAGTCGGCCCCGCTGGAGCGAGTCTGCGAGTTGCTCGACGTGGGCGACGCCGTCCTCCTGCTGGACAACTGCGAGCACCTGGTGGGGGCCGCGGCCGAGCTGGCCGATCAGTTGCTGGTACGGCTGCCGCACCTACGGATCCTGGCCACGAGCCGCGAGGCGCTGGCCATCACCGGCGAGGCGCTGTGCCACCTGGGTCCGCTGAAGGTGCCCAAGGACGCGGCGGTGGCGGCGGAGGCGGAAGCCGTACGCCTGTTCGTGGACCGGGCGGCGAGCGTCCGGCCCGGATTCGCGCTCGATGCCGCCACCGTGGACGCCGTGGTGGAGATCTGCTGGCGGTTGGACGGCATGCCGCTGGCCCTGGAGCTGGCGGCGGCCAAGCTGCGCTCGATGAGCGTGGACCAGATCGCCGAGCGGCTGGACGACCGGTTCCGGCTGCTCACCTCCGGCAGCAGGGCCGCGCTGCCGCGCCAGCGCACCCTGCTGGCGGTGGTGGAGTGGAGCTGGGACCTGCTGGAGGAGCAGGAGCGGGTGCTGGCCAGGCGCCTGGCGGCCTTCCCCGGCGGGGCGACGCTGGCCGCGCTGGAGGCGGTCTGCGCCGATGCGGCACTGCCGGCCGCGGACATCGTTTACGTCATCGGGTCCTTGGTGGAGAAGTCCATCGTGCTGGAGACGGGTGACCGGTACCGGATGCTGGAGACCATCCGTGCCTACGCGCAGGACAGGCTCGCGGCCTCCGGCGACGACCTCGCCGTGCCGTACACCGGGTATTTCCTGGCGCTGGCCGAGGAGCACGAGCCGTTGTTGCGGGCCAGGGAACAGTTGCGGGCGATCGCGGTGTTCGACGCCGAACACGACAACCTGGCCCTTGCTCTGCGCATGGTCTTCGACACCGCGGACGCGCAGCGAGCCGCCCGGTTCGTCCGCGCGATGTTCTGGTACTGGGGACTGCGGGGGATGGTCACCCAATACACCGCCGCCATGGCCGAGGTGCTCGCCTTCGGCGACCCGCTGCCGGAGGAGGCCCGTACCGCTTTCATCGTGGCGCAGAGCGCGGCACCCCTCGCGGCGCCGCAGCGCCCGTACCTGGACCTGGACTCACCGGCCGCCCTGGCCTTCCACCCCGCGCTGCCGATGTTGCGCATGGCGCAGATGGCTCCCCACGAGAACCGGCATGAGGTGGTACGGCAGGCGCTGGAGTCGGCGGACCCCTGGGTGCGGGCCAGCGTGTTGTGGACACAAGACGACGCCCACGTGGAAGAGGGTGACCTGGAGACCGGGGAACACACCCGGCTGGAGGCGTTGCGCTGCTTCGAGGAGGTGGGCGAACGCTGGGGCATGGTGATGTGCCTGCTGCGCATCAGCCGCGTGCACTCCTTGCGTGCCGAGCGCGCCCTCGCCATCGCCACCGCGGAACGCGCGGTCGCGATCAGCTCCGAACTCGGCACGGAGATGCATCTGCTCTGGACGAAGACCAGACTCGCCAGAGAGCGGATGAACGGCGGAGATCTGGACGGCGCCTTCCGCGACATCCACGCCGCGATCCGCCAGGCCAAGGAGCAGAGCCACCGCCGCATCGAGACCAGCATGCACTCCAGCCTGGCGATCGCCTACCGCCTGTCCGGTGATGTGGAGCAGGCTGACCGGGTCCTGGACCAGCTGGATGACCTGGCCGGCCGGCTTTCGGCCTCGGAGCGGAGGTCCAGCAACGCCAGCCTGGGCTTCCGCCTGGCCAACAGGCTCGCCGAAGGAGCGGCGGGACCGGCCCGTGAGCTGCTCGGACAGGTCGTGTCCGAGCTGTTCGGCGATCGCCACGCCAACGGTCTGGCCTGGGGAGCCGAGCTGCTGGGCTGGTTGTTGTCGCTGGAGGGCGACCCGGTGGGCGCCGCCACGGCGCTGGGCATGAGCCAGGTGATCCGGGGGGCTTTCGACCAGGGCGACCCCGAGATGCGCGCGCTCGTGGCCGTCCTCACCCACAGGCTGGGTACGGACGGCCACCGGGAGGCGTTCGCCACGGGCGCCGGGCTGCCGAGACAGGAAGCGCTGGCCCGGCTGGCCGATCAGGCGGCGTTCTTGCGATAGGCACGCATGGCCAGCGGGAGGAAGACCGCGATCGTGCCGGCCATCCAGGCCACGGCGCCCAGCAACGATCCGGCGACCGCGCCGCCGTTCAGCAACCCGCGCATGGCATCCGACGTCAGGCTGACCGGGTTGACGCCGGACCAGACCTGCAACCAGCCGGGCATCGTCTCGGACGGGACGAACACGTTGCTGGCGAAGGTGAGCGGCAGGATCAGGATGGTCATCAGGCCGGTCACCGAACCGGGAGTCTTGACCAGCATGCCGATGTAGACCGACAACCAGGCGAAGCTCAGCCCGAAGGCCAGCAGCAGCGCGATGCCCGCCAGTGCGGCGACCGGGCCGGTCTGGATGCGGTAACCCATGACCAGGGCCAGGCCGAGCAGGACGGCCAGCGACACCACGTAGCGGACCAGGTCGGCCAGCACGGCGCCGACCAGCGGCGCGGAACGCGCGACCGGCATGCTGCGGAAGCGGTCGAACACGCCGGTGCCGGAATCGGTGTTGAGCGAGACGCCGATGCCCACGCTGGCCTGGAAGACCGTCATCACCATGATCCCCGGCACGATGGCCTGAAGGTAGGCGTCCTGGTCACCGCCGGCGATCGCGCCGCCGAACAGGTAGACGAACATCAGCAGGAACACCACCGGCGTCAGGATGACGTCCACGAGCTGCACGGGCGACTTGCGCAACTTGGTGACGCCGCGTCCGGCCAGCGCAAGGCTGTGCCGTACGGCTTGCGCGGGACTCACGCGGATCGGGGCGTAGGCGTGGGTGCTCATGCTGCGTTCCTCTCCATGGCGTCGTGCCGTCCGGTGAGCGCCAGGAAGACCTCGTCCAGGCTGGGCAGGCGCAGGCCCAGCTCGTCGGCGGGGATGCCGGCCACGTCCAGCCGCCGGGCCAGGGCGGAGACCAGCAGCGGATCGGCGGCGGGCGCGCTCAGCAGGCCGCTGTTCTCATCGCGGCTCGGGGTGACGCCCGTGAGCTCGGCCAGGATGCGGGCGACGGCGTCCAGGTCGGCGTCCAGGGTCGGACGGACGTGCAGGATCTGCCCGCCGATCCGGCGCTTCAGCTCGCCGGGCCGCCCCTCGGCGACCACCCGGCCGCGGTCGATCACGGTGATCTGGTCGGCGAGCTGGTCGGCCTCCTCCAGATACTGCGTGGTGAGCAGGACGGTGGTGCCATCGGCCACCAAGCCGCGCACCAGGTCCCACAGGCCGTTGCGGGTATGCGGGTCCAGGCCGGTGGTCGGCTCGTCCAGGAACAGAATCTGCGGCCGGCCCACCAGGCTCGCCGCCAGATCCAGCCGCCGCCGCATCCCGCCGGAGAACGTGGCGATCGGCCGGCCGGCGGCCTCGGTGAGTTCGAAGCGCTCCAGCAGCTGCGCGGCCCGGGACCTGGCCTCGCGCCTGGTCAGGTTGAGCAGGCGGCCCAGCAGGACCAGGTTCTCGGTGCCGGACAGGCCCTCGTCCACCGACGCGTACTGCCCGGTCAGGCCGATCAGGCCGCGTACCCGCACCGGGTCCCGCGCCACGTCATACCCGCCGACCTCCGCCTGGCCGCCATCGGCGCGCAGCAGCGTCGCCAGGATCCGCACGGCGGTGGTCTTCCCCGCGCCGTTCGGCCCGAGCACCGCCATCACCTTGCCCGCGGGGACCTCCAGATCGACCCCGTCCAGGGCGAGCATGTCG
Source organism: Nonomuraea sp. NPDC002799 (assembly GCF_053592075.1). NCBI lineage: Bacteria > Bacillati > Actinomycetota > Actinomycetes > Streptosporangiales > Streptosporangiaceae > Nonomuraea > Nonomuraea sp. NPDC002799. The sequence goes on along the minus strand of NZ_JBSFVA010000002.1, from coordinate 480,391 downwards.
CCGTACCGCTTGACCAGCCCCTCGGCCCGAATCGCGTACATCGTCTCTCCTCGTCCTCGATGAGGAAGACGATGCCGGTGGCCGCTGACGCGGCGCCGACAGACCGCTGACAGCGGCTAACAGCCGTGCCCAGTTCGAGGACTCTCCGTCCGTCCATGCGCGGCCACATGCCGACACTCTAGGCGTGCCGGTCACTCCGCCCAGGCAGGTCGGCTCGTTACGGGGCGGAGAGATAGTGCTCGGCGATGTCGTCGCTCGTGCACACCCATACCTCGGGCGTCGAGGTGATCGTCTTCAGGATGCGTGCCAGGTACTTGGCACGGTGCGGCTGGCCCATGATGAAGGTGTGCAGGGGCAGCGCCATCACCTTCCCGGTGGTGGCCGACTCCTCAAGCAGCACCTCGAACTGGTCGAGGACGACCCGCTCGAAGTCCGGGCCGGTCAGGCCGGGGTTCGTCACGTACATCAGGAAGTCGTTGACGTCGATCGAGTAGGGCACCGAGATCAGGCCTGGCACGTTCAGCGGGAACGGCTGGTCGTCGGCGCACCAGTCGAGGACGTACGTCAGGCCGGCCTCGGCGAGCAGCTTCGGCGTGTCGTGCGTCTCGGCCAGCCCGGGACCGAGCCAGCCCTTGGGACGCGCGGGAAGGGTGGCGTCCAGCGTCGCGAACATCTCCTTGAGATGTTGCTCCTCGTCCTTCAGCGCCATCCCGGTCAGGAACGTGGAGTTGGTCTGGCCGTGCGCGACCCAGGCCCAGCCACGCTCGACCCCGGCCTGGATGATCTCTGGATACCGCGTGCACACGTCGGAGTTGACGATCGCCGAGGCGCGGATGCCGACCTGGTCGAACACGTCGATCATGCGCCAGATGCCGACCCGGTTGCCGTAGTCGCGCCAGCCGAACGACAGCGGGTCCGGCACGGGGCCGTTCGCCCGATCGAGCGGTACGTCGGTGCGGAAATGCTCGATGTTGAGCCCGACGTAGAAGGCCAGCCGCTTGCCGTCAGGGAAGCTGAGCGGCGGTCTGGAGACGATCGGGGAGTAGGGGTAGAGCGGCTGGGTCATTTCGCCTCCTGCATGGCCGGGAGAAGCACTCGTCGGCAACCTGGTCGCGCTGAGCAGCGTGGGGTGTTTCCCGGTCTGCCTCGGCGACTCCCGTCTTCGTCATGGACGGGCCGAGCGTAGACAGACGCCCTGAGGGTTCGCTGACGGCCCTTCCGTCAGCGAACCGTCCGACGATGAAGCGCGGTCCGGGCGGCGTGCGCCGCCTGCTGCGGCGGCAGGTCCGCCCCTTGCCGAAATGCCGCGGAGAACGCCTCCTGCCCCAGGACAGCGATCGCGGCCGCGGTGATCCGCTCGACGTCGCCACGCTCGGCGCGGGGAAGCGGGGCGTCGACACTGCGCCGGGCGGCGTCCGCCGCGCCGAGCAGGATCCCGGCGAGCCGCACGCGGTCCGCGTCGCCGGACAGCGCCGCGACGCCTGCCAGGCCCTCCAGGGAGAGAGCCAGCGCCCGGGGTTCTGCGATGGCCTGGGCGACCTCCATCCCGCGCAGGTGATGCTCGGCCGCCCGAACGCCGTCCCCGCGCAGCTCGGCGATGAACCCCATCTCCGCCAGCAGCAGGTGCTCCCCCACACTCGACGACGGATATTCGCTCTGCAGCCGGCTCAGGTAGACCTGCGCGCGGTCGAAGTCCCCGGTCCGGCGTGCTCCGAGCGCGAGTCCCATCACCGCGTGGATCTCGCCGTAGATGTAGCCCTGCTCGAAGGCGAGCCGCCGGGCCCGCTCGTGCAGGTCCCGGGCGCGGTCCCAGTCCTTGGCGAGCAGGGCCAGCCGGCCGAGACCGGAGTAGCGGGCCGAGACCTCCGCCGACAGGTCGAGCTCCCGCGCGATGCGCAGGCCCTCATGCTGGCGGCGTGCGGCCTCCGCGTAGTCCCCCTTGATCTCGGCGAGAATCGACAGCGGCGTCACGGACTGGAGTTCGCCCCAGCGGTCGCCCATCTTCCGGAAGATCTCCGCGCTGTGCGCTCCGTCGCGGGCGAGAGCGTCGAGGTCGCCCCGGATCAGCGCGTGCATGGCCCGGAGCGCCAACGTGGCCGCGATCCCCCAGTCGTCGCCGGCCTCGGTGAACAAGGAGAGCGCACGCGCGTTGAGCTCCTCACTCGCCACGATCGGCGCACCGGCGCTGAACAGCGCGTACGCGCGGAGCCACAACGCGCGGCCACGGCGGACAGGGTCGTCGATCTCGTCCTCGCGAGGACCCGCCGCCTCCGGTTTGTGCCCGGTCAGCAGCGTGAACGCGTCCCGCAGCGCATGCAGCTCGCCGGCCCCGGGCGTGACCTCCAGCACCGCCGACAGTGCTCGGCGTCCCTCTCCCAGCCGCCCGCGAAGCAGCCACCACCAGGACACCGCGCTGACGAGACGGACGGCCTCGGCGTGGTCCGCGTGCGGGGCGGGCCCGCGCACCGCCTCGTCCAGGGCCGCCCGGAGATTGGCGGCCTCGGCGTCCAGCACGGCCAGCCACCGCTGCTGGCCGGCGCCCCGCAGATACGGCTCGGCCGTCTCCGCGAGGTTCAGGTAGTGGCACAGGTGCCGGCGCCGGGTGGGTTCGAGATCGGTCATCTCCCGCAGGCGCTCCATCGCGTACGCCGCCACCGACTCCAGCAGCCGGTAACGGGGCCCGGCCGGACCGTCGACCATGACGACGAGAGAGCGGTCGATCAGGCGCGTCATCAGGTCGAGGACCTCCTCACGCGCGACCCCGTCGCCGGCGCACACCGCTTCCGCGGCGGCCAGGGTGCATCCGTCCTGATGGACCGCGAGGCGGCGCAGCACGATCCGCTCGGGAGCGCTGAGCAGTTCCCAGCTCCAGTCGATCACCGCCTGCAGCGTCTGCTGCCGGGCCGGCGCGCCGCGCCGGCCGAAGGTCAGGACCCGGAACCGGTTCTCCAGGCGCGCGGCCAGCTCGCGCACGCCCAGCCCGCGAACCCGGGTCGCCGCCAGCTCCAGAGCAAGGGGGATCCCGTCGAGGCGGCGGCAGATCTCGGTCACCGCCTCGTGAACGTCCGGGCCGGCGCCATCGAGGGTGAAACCCGGCGCGGCCGCCGCGGCGCGCTCGGCGAAGAGCCGTCTCGCGTCGGACGGCGCCAGCGGTTCGACGAGGACGAGGAGCTCGCCCGTCAGGTTGAGCGGCTCGCGGCTCGTGGCCAGGACGCGCAGCCTGGGCGCGGCACGCAGCAGCAGGCGCGTGAGCTCGGCCACGGCGTCGACGATGTGCTCGCAGTTGTCCAGGACCAGCAGGACCCGGCGGCCGCCCAACGCGGTGGCCAGCCTTTCTGGGGGTGTGGCCGGCAGGCCGAGCCGTGGCGGACCCGAGGGCGCGATGTCCCGGATGCCGAGAGTGGCGGCGATGAGCTGGACGAGTTCGGTCACGCCTCCGTATTGGGAGGCCAGCTCGACCAGCCAGACCTCATGGGGGGTGTCGTCGTTGGCATCGTGGATGAGACGGGAGGCCGCCAGGGCGAGCCGGGTCTTGCCCACTCCCCCGGGGCCGGTGAGCGTGATGAGGCGCGTGTCGTGCAGGCGCCGATCGAGCTCCTTCAGCACCTGGTCGCGGCCGATCAACGTGCTCAGCGGCGCTGGCAGGTTCGTGCGCGGCCGGACTGCCGTCGTCTTGTCCGGCCGCGGCGTCGTCTTGTCCGGCTGCGGCGCCGCCGGCTGCTCGGCGGGGCCGTCAGCGCCGGGATGGCGTGCCGGGGTGAGCGACGGGTCCTGGCGCAGGATCGCCTCGTACAGGGCGGCCAGGTCGGGGCTGGGGTCGAGGCCGAATTCGTCCGCGAGGGTGATGCGCAGCTGCGCGTACGAGGCCAGCGCCTCGCTCTGCCGCCCGGCCAGGTACAACGCCCGGAGCTGGACGGCGCGCAGCCGTTCGCGCAGGGGGTGCTGAGCCACCAGGTCGGCGAGCTCGCTGATGAGCAGGGGGTGTTCGCCCGACTCCAGCCGGGCCTCGGCCTGGTCCTCCAGCGCGGTCAGGCGCTGTTCCGCCAGGCGTTGTGCGGCCGCCTGCACGAACTCCTCGTCGGCGAAGTCCGCGTAGGCGGGCCCGCGCCACAGGTCGAGTGCCCGGGTGAGCAGCGCGGCCCGCGCCGGCGCTTCGCCGGCCGTCCGCGCCTGGGCCACCAGAGACTGGAAGAGGACGGCGTCGACCTCGTCGGCGTCGCCGAGGCGCAGCCGGTAGCCGACCGGCTGATACATCACCCGGTCCCGGCCGAGCACGCGGCGCAACTGGGACACCTTCACCTGAAGGGCGTTGGCCGGATTGCCGGGTGGCTCCTCGCCCCACAGGTCATCGATGAGCCGGTCCGCGGAGACCGGCTGGCCCTCGTGCGTGAGCAGATCGGTGAGCAGGGCCCGCACCTTGATTTCGGGCACCTTCACCGGGTCACCCTCGTCGTCCCACACCATCAGTGAGCCGAGCACTCCGAACCGCATGCAAGCACCGTACACACCTCCGCAGGTGGTCAAGGCACCCTCAGCGGAGCATCAGCGCTTCGAAAGCGCCTGAGGGCACAGTCTTATGACAAGACCTCAACCGGGAGCCGGGCGTGACCAAAATGGGGAGCGCCAGGGCCGTCCACGGCCATAACCCACTGTTCCTACCTATTTATTGGAGTTCGAATGCGGAGAAGGATGGCCATCGCGCTGGGAGTCGTGCTGGCCATATCGGCCGCCGGCTGCGGGGGAACCAGCGCGCAAGAAGACAGCCCCGGCAGCCTGCCGAAAATCAAACTCGGGTGGCAGAAGGTGCCGATGACCTCCGCCAACTACCTGATGGCCCAAGAAGGCCGCAAATACGGGCTGGACATCGAACTCGTCGAATTCAACCGCTACACCGACATGCGCGTGGCGCTGGAGAACGGATCGATCGACTTCGGCACCATCGGCCCGGGAGACATGGCGCTGTCCGCCGACACGGGCAGGTCCAGCATGGTGGCGCTCGCAGGCGAGGCGACGGGCGCGGACCTGATCGCCAAGCGCGCCGGCGCCGGCCCGCTGACCTGGAAGGACCTCGCCTCCGGCAAGGTCCCCTTCGGCAGCTTCGGAGCGGGCATCGCCTGGGTCAAGACCGTCGCGACGCTCGGCGAACAGGGATATGACATCGGCGACGTCGATGAGATCAAGGTCGCCGGCAGCATCTTCGACGTCATGCAGACGCTCAAGTCCGGCGGGACGCAGGTCGTGATGAACGTCGATCCCGCCATCGCGCAGGGGGTGAAGGAGGGCTACGCCGAGTACGCCGACGAACTCGACATCAACTCCTCCGCACTCGGCGGCCAGAACTCCCTGTTCGTGGCCAACGAGAAAATGCTGGAGCGGCCCGAAGTCGTGAAGAAGGTCCTGCGCGATTACGTCGACCAGATCGAACGCCTGTCCGCCGATCGAGCGCTGTGGGCGACGACCTTCCAGGGCTACACGGGGATCGACAAGTCCGTGGCCGACGAGTCACTCAAGCGCATCCAGCTCGGCGTGCGCTTCTCCCAGGACGAGCTGAGCGCGTTCGCCACGTTCCTCGTCGGCAAGGGGATCGCGAGAAACCCGAAGCTGCCGGAGATCGTCAAGGACCGCTACCAGTACGGCTTCCTGGCCGAGGTCACCGGTAAGTCCGAGCCGGAACTGGGGAAGACCGGATGAGTTCCCACCGCCTTGACATGGACCGGGAGTGATGGCCGTGGCGCCGCCGGCCGCCGGCACGCGCGCGAAGGACGGCGTGGCCGGGGCGGCCCGCCCCTGGGGGCGCCTGGCACTGTCCTGGGTGCTCCCGATCATCGGTGTCATCGCGTGGCAGATCCTCGCGGACCTGGAGCTGATGACCGCCACCGTGCCCGCACCCTCCGTCGTCGCCGAGGCGCTGGCCCACTGGGTGACCGGCACGCCCAAGTCCGGCGCCGACCTCTACGCCGGGACCTGGTGGGAGCAGGTGGCGGCCAGCGGCCAGCGGGTCCTGGCGGGCTTCCTGCTCGCGGCGGCGATCGGCATCCCGGCCGGGGTGCTCATCGGGGCCAGCCGTGTCGCGCTGTCGCTGCTCGATCCCCTCATCAACGCCGCCCGCACCGTGCCGGCGCCCGCCTGGGTGCCGTTCTCGCTGGCGTTCTTCGGGCTCAACCCCATCACGGCGATCTGGCTGATCTCCCTCGTCGCGTTCTTCCCCATCGTGGTCAACACCATCAGCGGCGTGCAGCAGGTCCCCGGCGTGTACACGAACGCCGCGCGGATGCTCGGCGCGCCGAGGCTGACCGTCTGGTTGCGCGTCTTCCTGCCCGCCTCTCTGCCGTTCATCTTCGTCGGGCTGCGGCTCGGCGTGGGCATGGCGTGGATCGCCGTCGTGGTCAGCGAACTGGTGGGGGTCAAGAGCGGCCTCGGATACAGCCTGTATCAGACGTACCAGTTCGGCCGGATGGACGTGATGATCGCCACCATGTTCACCCTGGGGCTGCTGGGCCTCGTCTCGGACCGGCTGGTCGGCCTGCTGGGCCGCAAACTGATCCGCGCCTGAGCTGAGGAGCCGGGAACCATGTCCGCTGTCACCATCGAAGGCGTGTCGAAGAGCTTCTCCGGCCTGCCTGTCGTCGACGACTTCACCCTGAGCATCGCCGAAGGCGAGTTCGTGTCCATCCTCGGCCCGAGTGGCTGCGGCAAGTCCACGGTCCTGAACATCGTCGCGGGGTTCACGCAGCCGACCGGCGGAACCGTACGGGTGGCCGGCCGCGAGGTCTCCGGGCCCGGCCCGGACCGCGGCGTCTGCTTCCAGCAGGCCGCCCTGTTCCCCTGGCTCACCCTCCAGGACAACGTCACCTTCGGCCCGCGGGCCCGCCGCGACTTCACCGCACACCACCGGGAACGCGCGGCGCGCCTGATCGAGGAGTTCGGCCTGGCGGACTTCGCCGGTCATCTGCCCTCCCAGTTGTCGGGCGGCATGCAGCAGCGCGCCGCCATCGCCCGCGTCCTCATGAACGACCCGGCGGTCCTGCTCATGGACGAGCCGTTCAGCGCGCTGGACGCGCAGTTGCGGCTGCGCATGCAGCAGTTCCTCATGCGGGTGCAGGTGGAGTACGGCTCCACGATCCTGTTCATCACCCACGACGTCGACGAGGCGGTCTACGTCAGCGACCGGGTCATCGTCATGAGCGCCCGGCCCGGTCGCGTCGTGGACGAGATCGTCATCGGCGAGCCCAAGCCGCGTACCCCGGACTTCCTGCTGTCCGAGCAGTTCCTCACCCACAAGGCCCGCGCCTTCGCGGCGCTGCGGTCGGCGTTCGCCGACCAGCGGCTCTGACCACACTCGAGAAGGAGGATCATGCCCGCGGAAGAACTCGGCCACCAGATCAGCCCGGACGGATTCCAGTCCATCCGCCTGTCCAGGACCGGCGGCGTCACGACGGTCAGCATGCTGCGCGACGACGGCGCCGACCTCCGGGAGAAAGAGGGCGGGCCCGTCGTCCTCTTCGCTCAGCACAAGGAGATCGGGCAGGCGCTCCACTGGCTGGCGACCGACGAGCAGACCCGCGTCGTGGTCCTCACGGGAAGCGCGGAGGTGTTCGTCACCCCGTCGAAAACCCGGTCCGTGACGCTCAAGGACCTGCCGCCGGAGGAGGACTGGGGGCTGATGGAGGGGCTGCGGCGTACCCTGCTGTCGATCATCGACCTGGAGAAGCCGGTGATCGCCCGCGTCAACGGCGATGCCATCGGCTACGGCTCCAGCCTGGTCTTCGCCTGCGACTTCATCGTGGCCAGCCAGGACGCGCTGATCGGCGACCATCATCTCGGCATGGGCGATCTGCCCTACGGGCGGTCCGATTTCGGCTTCGTCCCGGGTGACGGCGGCAACATCTTCGTCCCGCTCCACATGCCGCCGCCCGTGGCGAAGGAGTACCTGATGGCCGCGCGCACCTGGACGACCACGGAGATGGCCGCCGCCGGAATGATCAACTACGCCGTCCCGCGCGACGAGCTCGACGCGACCGTGCGGGACCTGTGCGAACGGCTCATCCGGCGGCCCTTCTACGCCCTCGCCTGGACCAAGCGCATCCTCAACCAGCCCGTACGGCAACGCTTCAACGACGGCTACGACGCCGGGATCGCCTACGAGATGATCAACATCTACCAGCGGCGGGCGCAGCTCCATCATGGCTGACTCCAAGGAGGACCTCCAGGTGAACCAGACGTCAGGCCCGCGCCCGGACGACGGGCGGCGCGTCGTCATCGTCACCGGCGCGGCGGGCGGCATCGGATCCGCCATCACCGCCCGGCTGCTCGCCGACGGATTCGCCGTCGCCGCCGTCGACGTCGACGCGCAGGGACTTGAGCGGCTCGGACGACGACACGGCGACGCCGCCCCGCTGGCGACCTTCCCCTTCGACCTGACCACCGAGGCCGAGCGCTGCGTCGGCCACATCGCCTCGACGCTGGGCGGCCTCTACGGGCTCGTCAACAACGCGGGCGTCCTGCACATGGGCGACGCCCTCGCCACATCGGACGACGAGTGGGCCCATGTGCTCACCAGTAACCTGACAGCGCCGTTCCGGATGAGCCGGGCGATCCTCCCGCACCTGCTGGCCCGCGGCGCGGGCGTCATCGTGAACCTGGCGAGCATCGGCGGCGTGATCGGCCTGCGGGAACGCGCCGCGTACTGCGCGGCCAAGGCCGGTGTGCTCGGCCTGACCCGGGCGATGGCGGCCGACCACGGCGCGTCGGGAGTCCGTATCAACGCCGTCAACCCCGGCACGACCGAGACCCCCATGGTCAAGATGATCATCGACTCCTCCGCCGACCCGGCGGCCACCCGGGAGACCTGGTCGTCCCGGCAGCCCGTGGGACGCATGGGGCAGCCCCAGGAGATCGCCGCCGCCGTGGCCTTCCTCGTCGGCGACCAGTCCAGCTACATGTCCGGCTCCACCGTCACCGTGGACGGAGGATTCTCCGTCGTCTAGACGACGCGGCAGGCCGCAGACACCGACACGACAGGAACCGCACCATGACGACTGTCACCTTTGCCGAGATCGAGCGGTGGCGTGCGGAAAGCCGGCCTCATGCGCTCTTCGACGTGCGCGAGCGTGGCGAGTACGCGCTCGGCAAGATCCCCGGCAGTTGCCCACTCCCCCGTGGCCTGATCGAGATCCACCTGCCCCGGCTGGTGCCGTGGCAGGACACCCCGCTGGTGCTGTACTCGAACGACGAGCATCGAAGCGGCCTGGCCGCGCTGACCTGCCGGCGTCTGGGCCACCGCGACGTCACCATCCTCGAAGGCGGGCTCCGCCGCTGGACGGAAGCGGGACACACGCCGCTCTACGGAGTCAGTGTCACCGGCAAGACGTTCGCCGAAAAGTTGTCGAGCACCGACCAGGTCCAGCAGCTCGGCATCGATGAGGTGGCCGGACTCGCCGACAGCGGGAAGCCGCTGCTCTTTGACCTCCGCACCGCCGGCGAATATCTGAAAGGCCACGTTCCCGGCGCCCACCACGTCCCCGCCGAAGAACTGGTCCCCAGCCTCTTCGCCGCCGGCATCGACCATGCCGCACCCATCGTCCTCCACTGTGCCGGTCGGACGCGGAGCATCGTCGGCGCATACCTGCTGAAGCAGGCCGGCTTCGACAACGTCTTCGCGCTGCGCAACGGAACGATGGCGTGGGTGTTGTCGGGTCGCGAACTCGAAACCGAGCCGAGGCCGTGGATCGCCCCGGTCGCCGACCCCGCAGGGCCGGAGAGAGCCGCCGCGTTCGCGAGCTCCTTCGTCAGTGACACCGACGCCGCCCCGATCCAGGCTTCCGAGGTCGCCGCCATGGCCGAGGCCGGGCAGGCTTGCTACGTCATCGACGTGCGCCTGGCCGAGGAGTACGCCGCGGGCCACCTCCCGGGCGCTCTGTCCTGCCCTGCGGGGCTGCTCGTCAACGCGCTTGAGGAGCAGGTCGCCGTGCGTGACGCCGTGCTCGTGTGTTACTCCAACGACGAGACCCGCGCCAGGATCGGCGCCGGCCTGCTGTCGCGCATCGGCTACCACCGGGTCGCCTGGCTGGCCGGCGGCCTTGACCGGTGGGCCGAAACCGGCGCCGTCGTCGCCGGCGGCCCGCACGCCTACCTGGACGACCTCACGTTCACCGGCCCCGGCGTCCGCACGATCGATCATGACCGGCTGCGGGCGAACGTCGGCGTGCTGGTCGACGTGCGGCGAAGCAGCGAATACGCGCTGAGCCACATACCCGGGTCGGTATGGCTGCCGCGGGGCGACCTAGAACGCCGGATCGGCGCCTACGCACAGACCGGGACCAGCGTTGTCGTCGTTTCCGATCGGGAGCTCCGCTCGGCGCTCGCCGCCCGGACGCTGCTGGACCTGGGCTATCGGGACGTCGCGATCCTCAAGGGTGGCCTCAACGGCTGGATCGCGGCTGGAGGGCCGACCGAGGACGGTCTCGATGGCGCCGACGTGCCCCTGGCCGAGGCCAAGGAAGAGGTCGAACTGCTCGCTCGGCGCGCCAGGGTGCTCGAACGCGACCGCGACGACATGATCCGTTATCTCGACTGGGAGGAGCGCCTCGGCAGCTAGCTCTCAGGTTCGAGGGTGGCGAGGAAACTTTCGGCGGCGGCCTGGACGCGGTCCCGGTCGCCGGTGGCGAGCAGGTCCAGCAGCAGCCCGCGGATCGTCGCGATCACCAGGGTGGCCGTGCGCGCCGCCGTCGCCGGGTCGGTGCCTGGTCCCTGCGCGTCGGTCAGGGCTCTCATCCAGTCGGCCACGACATGCTCCAGGAACTCCGCGAACTGCTGCGGCGCCTGCAGAGCGCGTCCGTAGACCGCGAAGAACAGCCGGAACTCCGGCTCCCGTCGCGGGCTGGAGGTCCGCGTCCAGACGGTCCGCGCCGCCGTCGCCAGGTCGGGCTGCCCGCCCAGCGCGTCGCTGGTGGCTTCGAAGACGCGCTCCCGCAGCCGCCCGAGGATGGCCTCCAGCATCTGCTCCTTGGCGCCGAAATGATGCACCAGCGTGGTGGCCGAGACTCCGAGTGCGGCGGCGACCGGCCGCCACGACAGGTCCGAGAAACCATGCTCGACCGTGTAGTCGACCACCGCGTCGAGCAGGTCGGCCCGTCGCTGATGGTCTACGGGCCGTCCTGCCATCGCTGCCTCCAGGGCCCCGTCTCACCTTGACATTTCCAGAACGACTGTACTAACAATAATTCCTATCACGATCGTACTAGAAATGGCAGCCGACGCGACGGGCCGCGTACCAGCCCGGCGGCCGCCCAGGTTTTGGAGGTCCCCATGCGTGTTTTCGTCACCGGAGCGTCGGGCTGGGTCGGCCGCGGGCTCGTCCCCGAGCTGACCGCCGCCGGCCACGAGGTCATCGGGCTCGCCCGCTCCGAAGCGGCGGCCCAGGCCCTGCGCGCCGCGGGCGCCGAGCCCCTGCCAGGATCGCTCGACGACCTCGCCATCCTGCATGAGGCCGCCGCCTCCGCCGATGGCGTCATCCACCTCGCGTTCAAGCACGACCTCGCCTTCTCCGGCGACTTCGCCGGTGCCAGCGACGCCGACCGCGCCGCGATCGAGGCTCTCGGCGAAGCCCTCGCCGGCACCGGCAGGCCGTTCGTCATCGCCTCCGGCATCCTCGGCGTGCTCGGGCTCCCGCCCGGAGCCGTCGCCACCGAGCAGGACGGGCTGGCCGGCACCGGGGACCGCGAAGTCCCGCTCGCCGGCGCCCAGGGACGGCTGGGCAACGCCGCTTACACACTCGCGCTCGCCGGCCGCGGCGTCCGCTCCTCGGTCGTCCGGCTCCCGCCGGCCACGCACGGCGACGGCGACAACGGATTCATCCCGGCCGCGATCGGCTTCGCCCGCCACAAGGGCGCCGCCGCCTACGTCGGCGACGGCGCCAACCGCTGGCCGGCGGTGCACCGCGACGACGCCGCGCGCCTGTTCCGCCTCGCGCTGGAGTCAGCGCCGGCCGGATCGGTCCTGCACGCCGTCGGCGACGAGGGCGTGCCGATCCGCGAGGTCGCCGAGGTCTTCGCCGCGCACCTCGGCGTTCCGGCGGTCTCCGTCACCCCCGAACAGGCCGGAGAGTACGTCGGCTGGCTCGGCGCCTTCTGGGGGCTCGACGGCCCCGCCTCCGCGCAGATCACCCGCGACCTGCTCCCCTGGCAGCCGACCCGCCCGGCACTGACCGCCGATCTCAAGGAGGGCCACTACTTCGCCTGACCACCCCCGATACGCGCGGAGCCGTCCTGACGTGGCGTCATCAGCGCGCTGAAAGGAATTTCGCGACGGCTGTCACAACCCTGGAGGCTGTCCGGTCTTAGTCGGCGACCGGGTGGCAACGAGGTGGCCTGGCAGACGGAAGGGGTCGCGATGAAGATCGTGGTTATCGGCGGGACGGGCCTGATCGGATCGAAGCTGGTCACGAAGCTGGGCGAGCACGGTCACGAGGCGGTGGCCGCGGCGCCGAACACCGGCGTCAACACGCTGACCGGCGAGGGCCTGGCCGAGGTGCTGAAGGGTGCGCAGGTCGTGATCGACGTGTCGAACTCGCCGTCGTTCGAGCGGGCCGCGGTGTTGCGTTTCTTCGAGACCTCCACGGGCAACCTGCTCGCGGCGGAGGCGGCGGCGGGCGTGGGACACCACGTCGCGGTGTCGATCGTGGGCACGGAGCGGATGCCGGACAACGGCTACTTCGCGGCGAAGATCGCTCAGGAGCGGCTGATCGAGAAGTCGGGGATCCCGTTCTCGCTCGTGCACTCGACCCAGTTCTTCGAGTTCGCCCGGGGCATCGCCGACGAGGCCACGGTGGACGGCAAGGTGCACGTGGCGCCCGTGCTCTTCCAGCCGATCGCCGGCGACGATGTGGCCCAGGCGGTCGGCAGGACCGCGGTCGGATCGCCGCTGAACGGCCGGGTCGAGATCGCCGGGCCCGATCAGCTCCGGATGGACGAGTTCTTCCGTAAGGCGCTGGCCGCCTGGGGCGACTCGCGCGAAGTGGTCACCGACCCGCACGCGCGCTATTTCGGCAGCGAGTTGAGCGAGCGGTCGCTGGTTCCTGAGGACGGCGCCACTCTCGGCACGATCCACTACCGCGACTGGATCGGCCAGAACTCGACCGGAAAGTAGCCCGGGGTCCGCCACCAGCCGGGTGCCGCCGTCGTGGTCGCGACGCCGCCGAGCAAGTGGCGGCGGCCGTCGCGACCGCCCCGAGCGGCCGTGGTCGGCCGGGAACCACTCAAGCCACGTATGGAGGAATGATGAGCGCTCCGAGCGGCGAGAACGACTATCTGCACGAACTGGAGATCGAGGTCGAGGCGGAAGTGACCCTGGTCGAGTCCAGTCACGCGGAGGAGGTCGTCGACCTGTCGGTCACCGAGTGGCTGTTCGATCCGGCGGACGCCGAACGCGAGGAGATCGGCCTGCGGGGTCTGCTCGGCGCGATCGAGGTGCTGGAGGACGGCTCAAGGCCAGGCGATCATGGGGCGTGAGACACGGATCGACACGATCGACAGCCTGCGCGAGCACCTGCAGTGGGCGATCGAGCTGGAACACGCGACGCTGCCGCCGTACCTGTGCGCCCTGTACTCCCTCGACCCCGAGCGCAACCCCGAGGCGACACAGGTGGTGGGCAGCGTCTTCGCCGAGGAGATGCTGCACCTGACGCTGGCGGCCAACCTGCTCAACGCCGTCGGCGGCCGGCCGCGCCTCGACCTGCCACGGCTGCTTCCCCCGCATCCCCGCAAGCTTCCGCACGGCGAGCTGGAGTTGTCGCTGCTCCCCTTCGGCCCGCAGGCCCTGGAGATGTTCCTGCGCCTGGAACGGCCCGCACCGCCCGGCGCCCCGGCAGAGGGCGACGGCTACGAGACGATCGGGCAGTTCTACCACGCCGTCGAACAAGGACTGCGCCACCTGTGCGAGCAGCACGGCGAGCGGAAGCTCTTCTGCGGCGACCCCGCCCGCCAGATACGCGGCAGCCACTTCCGGCACACCGCCGGGTCACTGTTCGCGGTGGAAGACCTGGAGTCCGCGCTGGGCGCGCTGGCGGAGATCGTGGAGCAAGGCGAAGGCACCGCCCGGGGCGAGGTCTGGGACGGCGACCAGGACGTCTTCCACCCCGAACGCGACGAGGTCGCCCATTACTACCGCTTCCAGGAGCTCAAGCTCGGCCGGCGCTACCAGCGAGGCGACACCCCGCAGTCCGGACCCACCGGCGAGAGCATCTGGGTCGATCCCGCCGGTATACACCCGATGCGGCCCAACCCCCGGCCCGCCGCCCCGGGCAGCACGATCCGTAAGGCCCAGGACGAGTTCAACCACACCTACGGCGCGATCCTGCATCTGCTGGAGCAGGCGTTCAACGGCAGCCCGAAGCTGCTCCCGGTCGCCACCGGCACCATGTACGCGCTCAAGGCCCAGGCACGGGCCCTGATGGCGATGCCTGACGGCGAGGGCGGCACGGCCGGCCCCACCTTCGCGTACGTGTCGCCGGAACGCCGGCGGTGGAGCGTAGGCGACCAGCGGCGCGTCGTGGCCCTGCGCGACGGCCCGTACGTCGTGTACGGCGGCGTCCCGCTCCGGCGCAAACGCAAGATCGTCTCCCCCGAGGACGACGCGCTGACCTGGAAGACCGGCGAGCCGCTGGAGACCGAGGGCACCTACGCGCTGTGCCGCTGCGGCCACTCGCGCGCCAAGCCGTTCTGCGACGGGACCCACGCCGTGATCGGGTTCGACGGCGCCGAGGGCCCGGTCATGCGTCCGTACGAGGAGTTGCAGCACGTGCACGACGGTGTGGGCATCTCGGCGCAGCGGGTGGGCGAGTTGTGCATCCACGCCGCCTTCTGCATCGGCCGCACCAGGCCGATCGCCTCGATGCTCGCCGACGCCGGCGACAGCGACGTACGCTCGAACATCATGGGCCGCATCGATCACTGCCCGTCCGGTTCCTACAGCTACGCGCTCGAACGCGGCGGCGAGACGATCGAGCCCGACCTCCCGCAGGCCATCTCGGTCCTGGAGGAGGAGAACGGGCTGGCCGGCGCGTTGTGGGTCACCGGCTCCGTGCCGGTCCTGCGGGCGGACGGCCGGCCGCTGGAGACGCGCAACCGGATGACACTGTGCCGGTGTGGCCGTTCCGGCAACAAACCGCTGTGCGACGGCACTCACCGGGAGATCGGCTTCCGCGAGGAGACGGCCGGCTCATGAGCGAGCGGACACGGCACCGCCGGGCCGCTCCCCCGGCGTGAAGGCCGTGTTGTCACGAATCGGAACGTCATCCTGTCTTTGAGACGGACCGTACGTTGCGAAGCGACAGGAGCAGGACCTTGCCCCCAGCAGGCACCACGATCCGGATCCGCATCCGGATGAGCGCTCGTGCCATCGATGAGCCGCACCGCGTTTCGAGCCAGTTGGAGCTGCTGTTCGACCTCACCTTCGTGGTCGCGGTCGCGGCCGTCACCGCGCAGTTCGCGCACGGCATCGCCGGCGGTCACGGCCTGGCCGGGCTGGTGCCGTTCCTCCAGGTGTTCTTCGCGATCTGGTGGGCGTGGATGAACTTCACCTGGTTCGCCTCGTCCTACGACACCGACGACGTCGCCTACCGGCTGCTGACAGTGGTGCAGATGGCCGGTGTGCTGGTGCTGGCCGCCGGCGTGCCCAGCGCGACGGCCCACTCCGACTACGGGGTCATCACGCTGGGCTACCTCATCATGCGGGCCGGGCTCGTCGCCCAATGGCTGCGGGCCGGTTTCGAGGACCCGGAGAGCCGCCGCACCGCGTTCCGCTACGCCGGCGGCATCACCGTCCTGCAGGTGGGCTGGCTGGTCCGGCTCGTCCTCGTGGAGACGGGAGCCCTGCCCTCGTCCTTCGCCCTGCCGTTCTTCGTCTGCCTGGTCGCCCTGGAACTCGCGGTGCCACGGTGGGCGGAGCGGGTCAGGGCCACCAACTGGCATCCGCATCACATCGCCGAGCGCTACGGCCTGTTCACGATCATCCTGCTCGGTGAGAGCATCCTGGCCGCGAGCCGGGGAGTCGAAGGAGCGCTCGAAACGGGTGACGTCAGCGGCCCCTTCGTCGTCATCGCCATCTCGGGCCTCGTCCTGCTGTTCGCCCTTTGGTGGTTGTACTTCCTCGGGCCGGCCGGGGACGGTCTCAGTGACCGCCGCCATCGGTCCTACCTGTGGGGATACGGCCACTATGGCATCTTCGCCGCCCTGGCCGCCCTCGGCGCCGGGCTCGAAGTGGCGGTGGAGCAGGGCGGGCACGACGCCGCGGTGTCACGGCTGGCGCTCGGCTACGCGGTCGCCGTCCCGGTCGGTGTGTATCTTGCCCTGCTGTGGGCGGTGCACGTGCTGGTCAGCGCGCAACCCGTCATCTTCCCCGCCGCGGTTCTGGGATGCGTCATCGTCGTCCTGCTGCTGCCGCTCGCGACGCCCTGGATCGGCGTGGCCGCCGTGGTCGCGCTGATCGCGGCCGTCTGCGTGTTGCTGGTCGCCGTCACGATCTGGCCGGCAGCAGCCGGCCCGCCTGCTCGCCGCCGCCCCTGGCGGTCGAGGACCCGCTAGAAGACGAAGTCCTCGGGCGCGCCTTCACCCACGCGGCCGTCCACCGCCTCACGAAGAATGTCCGCGTGGCCGGTGTGCCGCGCGTATTCCTCGATCATGTCCAGGAGCATGACGCGGACCGTGGGTGTGCGGCCGTCCGGCCAGGTGAAGGAGGCCGGTCCATCGAGCCCGCGCTCCTTGACGACCTCGGCCACGATCTCGCGCGACCGCTCGACCGCGGCTTGCCACACTGCGTAGACCTCTTCCGGAGAGTCGAGCGCCCCGGTGCGCCATTCCCAGTCAGGGTCGGCGTCGAAGTCCACCGTGTCCCAAGGGGCGCCGTACTCGCGGCCGGCCAGTTTCACGGCCAGCCAGTCCGCCTCGACCAGAGCCACATGCTTGACGAGACCACCTAGCGTCATCGTGCTGGCGGCCGTCGTCGCACGCAGACCCTGCTCGTCGAGCTCCGACGTCTTCCAAGCGAAGGTTCGCCGGTTGCGCTGGAGGATGGAGAGCAGGGACTCCGCCTCGGTGGGGGCCGCAGGCGGGAAAGGCTGGGGAGTCGGTTCGCTCATGCCAGGAGCATAGTCAGCCGCCCGGTCACCGCTCATCGGCAGAAGCGACTCACGTGACCTCAGCCCGGGCCTGTCCGGCCGCTGTCACAAGCGGGGAGGCTGTCCGGTCTTAGCTGGCGACCGGGTGACCCGGGTGACCCGGCGGACCCAAGGGAATCGTGAGGAAGCACATGAGCAACACGTTGGAGGGCAAGGTCGCCCTCGTCACCGGTGCGTCGTCGGGCATCGGCGAGGCCACCGCGCTGGCCCTCTCCGCGGAGGGGGCCGGCGTCGTGATCGGGGCCCGGCGCGCCGACCGGCTGGCGTCCCTGGTGCGCAAGGCGCCCGGCGAGGTGCTGGCCCTCGACCTGGACGTGACCGACCAGGAGTCGGTGCGGGCCGCGGTCGCGGCGACCGTGGAGCGCTTCGGCGCTCTGGACGTCCTGGTGAACAACGCCGGGGTGATGCTCGCCGGCCTGATCGGGGGTGCGGACACCACGGAATGGACGCGCATGGTCGAGACCAACCTGCTCGGGTCGATGTACATGGTCCACGCGGCGCTGCCGCACCTGCTGGAACGTCAGGGCGTCGTCGTGCAGGTCTCCTCGACCTCGGGGCGCATCGCCTCCGCCGGCAACGGCGTCTACGCCGCGACGAAGTTCGGCATCACCGCCTTCTCCGAGTCGCTGCGGCAGGAGGTCACCGCCCGGGGTGTGCGGGTCGTGGTCGTCGAGCCCGGCTTCGTCACGACCGAACTGACCGACCACATCACCGACCCGATGATGCAGGCCGCCGCGCAGAAGATCGCCGCCGCCATGCGCACCCTGCGACCTGAGGACATCGCCACCGCTGTCGTGTACGCGGTCACCCAGCCGCAGCACGTCGCGGTCAACGAGATCCTCATCCGCCCGACCGACCAGACCCAGTAACGAACGAGCGGGCCGAAGCCCGGCGCTGACGGGTCCATCGCAGCCACGTCTCCCGCACCCGGTCCTCGGCCCCGCTCTCGTCTTGCCGGACGCTCTGCGCGGCTCGCTTCTAAGACCGGCCATCGCGCGTGTTCGTGACAACTCCCGTCTCTCGATATCCGGTGTCACAGATCCGGGGGGCCGCCCGGTCCAAGAGGGGCGAGCCAAACGGAGAAACACGCCGAAAAGGAGCATTTCGCATGAGCAACCCCACCCTGGAGCCGGCGGCACAGCAGTTCGCCGAGGCGACCTCCAAGCCCCCCTTCCTGTACGAACTGGGTTACGACGGCGCCCGCAAGGTGCTGGACGACCTGCAGGCCGCCCCGGTCGCCAAGCCGGACGTGGACGAAAAGTGGATCATCGTGCCGGCCGCGGTCGGTGACGTGCGGGTGCGGATCGTCAAACCGGCCGCCTCGTCCGGCCCGCTCCCGGCCGTCCTGTACGTCCACGGCGGCGGCTGGGTGCTGGGCGACGCCGGCACCCATGACCGGCTGGTGCGCGAGCTGGCCGCGGGCACGGGAGCGGCGCTGGTGTTCGTGGAGTACGACCGCTCGCCCGAGGCCCGCTATCCGGTGGCGATCGAGCAGGCGTACGCGACCGCGCAGTGGATCACCCGGCACGGCGCGCAAGAAGGGCTGGACGCCTCCCGGCTGGCGGTGGCGGGCGACTCGGTCGGCGGGAACATGACCGCCGCGCTGACCATCCTGGCCAAGCGGCGCGGCGACGTGACCTTCGTGCACCAGTCGCTGTACTACCCGGTCACCGACGCCGCCCAGGACACCGCCAGCTACCGCGAGTTCGCCGACGGCCCCCACCTGACCGCCAAGGCCATGGCCTGGTTCTGGGACGCCTACACCACCGACCCCGCCCAACGCGCCGAGATCACCGCCTCACCCCTGCGCGCCACCCTCGACGACCTCGAAGGACTGCCGCCCGCGTTCGTCATCGTCGACGAGAACGACGTCCTGCGCGACGAGGGCGAGGCCTACGCCCGCAAGCTGATCGCGGCCGGCGTCCCCACCACGAGTGTCCGCTACAACGGCACCCTGCACGACTTCATGATGCTCAACCCGGTCCGCGACACCCAGGCCTCGCGCGCCGCCACCGCCCAGGCCATCGACGTCATCAGCACCGCCCTGAACACCGGAAAGGCCGGCGCATGAGCGAGCAGCCCGTCATCGTCCTGGTCCACGGCGCCTTCGCCGAATCGGCCAGCTGGAACCGCGTCATCCAGCGGCTGCACGGCCACGGGCTCACCGCCGTCGCCGTGGCCAACCCGCTGCGCGGTGTGGAGGGCGACGCCGCGTACGTGCGGGACGTGATCGCCGGCATCGGCCGCCCGGTCGTCCTGGCCGGCCACTCCTACGGCGGCATCGTGATCACCCAGGCCGCGGCCGGCAATCCGGCCGTGCGCGCCCTGGTCTACGTCGCCGCCTTCGCCCCGGAACCCGGCGAGAACGCGTTCCTGCTGTCGGGCAAGTTCGAGGGCAGCACCCTCGGCGGCGCGCTGGAGGCCTACCCGGTCGCCTCCGGCGGCAACGAGTTCCGCATCGCCACGGACAAGTTCCACCACCAGTTCTGCGCCGACCTCGACCCCGGCGAGGCCGCCCTGATGGCCGCGACCCAGCGGCCGGTGACCGAGCGGGCGCTGACCGACGCCCTGACGGCGGACGAGCCCGCCTGGCGTACCACCCCGTCCTGGTTCGTCCACGGCGAGCGTGACCTCAACATCCCGGCCGCGGCGCTGCGCTTCATGGCCGGACGCGCCGGCTCCCGTGGCACTCGCGAGGTCGCCGGCGCCTCACACGCGGTCGCCGTCTCGCAGCCCGACGCCGTGACCGCCGTCATCCGCGACGCCGCCGACCACGCGCGGGAGTGATCGAGGATGAGCTGCCCCACGAATGAGAACGCCTTCCTGCACGAGCTCAAGGCCGTGGTGGCGATCGAACTGACCACGGCCGACGTGTGTCATTCGCAGAGCCCCCGTGACCTGCCGGTCACCGAGTGGCTGGTCGATCCCGTCGAGACCGAGCGCGAGCGGGTGGGGCTGCGCGGCCTGCTGGCCGCGATCACGGTGCTGGAGAACGGTTCCCTGTTCCGGCCCACCGCCTAGCCGGGCACCGCATTGTCTCGGCCGCTGCCCACGGACCCGTCGATCCGCCACAGAAAGCTGGAACCGTGACCGACCACGAACGCCCCTTGACCCTCGAACCCGGCGGACAGGACGCCGACCGGACCACGACCCGGGGCCGGCGATGACGCCGAACCTGGCCACGGCCCCAGCCGAACTGGAAGGCAAGATCGTCACTCCCAGGGACCCGCGGTATCTCGTCATGTGCGCCACGTACGCGACGGTGGCCGAGCCGGCGGTCGTCCTGCTTCCCGGGAGCACCGCCGAGGTGGTCGCCGCGCTCCGCTTCGCCCGCGATCGGGACCTGCCCGTGACCGTGCGCAGCGGAGGGCGCCGCCTGTCCGGGCGTGCCTCCGACGACGGCGGCGTGGTCATCGACCTGTCGGCGATGAACCGCGTCGAGGTGCTCGACCGGCGCGCGCGGCTGGTCCGGGTGGAGGCCGGGGCCCGCTGGGCGTCGGTCGCGCAGGCGCTCGCGCCGTACGGGCTGGCGATCAGCTCCGGCGACCACGGCGACGTCGACGCCGGCGGCCTGGCCACCGGCGGCGGCGTCGGCTGGCTGGTCCGCGACTACGGACTGGCCATCGACCACGTCCGCGCCGCCGACGTCGTCCTGGCCGACGGAACGACCGTGCGTGCCGACGCCGAGCACGAACCCGACCTGCTGTGGGCGGTGCGCGGTGCCGGCTCGGGGGCGGGCATCGCGGTGGCGTTCGAGATCGAGGCGATGGAGTTGCGTGACGTCGCGTACGCGCAGATCGCCGTGGAGATCAAGCGGAACGGCCGCGCGCTGCGGCAGTGGGCCGACCACATGGCGTCCGCCGCGCGCGAGCTGACCACCGCCGTCACCCTGCAGTCCCGCGGCTCCACCCTGGTCGCGGCCATCGACGCCGTGTTCGCCGACCCGGGCGGAAGTCACCTGCGGACCGCGGTCGAACCGCTGCTGCGGATCGGCACCAGGCTGCTGGACATGAACGTGCGGCTCACTCCGTACGACGCCCTGGTCGCCACCACGTGCCGGTATCCCGGGCAGCAGCCCAGCACCACCGCCGGCGGCCTGCTCACGGCCATGACCGAGGATGACGCGGTGGCGATCATGGCGGCCGCGACAGCGCCTCATCACCCCTCGGTCGAGTTGCGCTCCGTGGGCGGGGCGGTCAACGACGTGCCCGCCGGCGCGACCGCGTACCCGCACCGGCATCAGAACACGCTGGTCATCGCCTCGGCGTTCGCAACGGAACCCGACACGGCCTGGGAGCCGCTGGCCGGTCGGTTCGACGGAGCCCGCATCGGCTCCGAGAGCCACCCCCGCCCGGACGCCTTCGCGCGGATCTACCCCGGCGTCACCGGTGAGCGCGTCCGCCGCCTCTGGAACCGCTACGACCCGGACGGGATCTTCCGTGCCTCCTGAGGCCGGGGTCCTCGGCTCCCCGGCCGCATCCCGAGATCCGGGCAACGGACGCCGACACGAAAGGTTCACGGTGCGCCCATGGCCGCCTCCCTGCGACTCGAACTACCGGCCGATCCCGCGAGAGCCGCCGGCACGGCGCTGACCCTGAGGCATCGCCGCCTTCCCGGCACGAGCCTGATCGCGGTCGGCGGTGAGATCGACATCGCCACCAGCGGCCGGCTGGCCCGCTACGTCAACCGGGTCCGCCGGCCCGGCGACCACGTGGTCCTCGATCTGACCGAGGTGTCCTTCCTGGACTGCGCCGGTCTGCGGGCCCTGATGTCCATCGCCCGGCGGGCCGCCGCCGGCCACGCGGGCACGCGCCTGGCGGGGGTCCGTGGCGGCCCCGCCCGGCTGCTCCAGCTCGTCCGGCTGCACGCGCTCCTGCCGGTGTACGGCACGGTCGAGCAGGCCCTCGCCGCAGCCTGGGACCAACCGCCGTACACAACCCCTGCCGACCCATCGTTCACGAGGTGGAGATCATGACCGTTCATCAGCTTCGTCAGGACCGAGAGCCCCCGTCCCCGCTGCGCTGGACCGCCCGCGCGGCCTGCCAGGACGCGGACCCCGGCCTGTTCTTCCCGATCACGTGGGACGACCATCCCGGTCAACGCGAAGAGCAGGTACGGCGCATCTGCCAGACCTGCCCCGTCCAGGCGGCCTGCCTCGACTGGGCCCTGCGCACCGGCGAACCGGACGGCATGTGGGGCGGCACCACTCCGGCCGAGCGCCGCCGGCTCCGTGCCCGCCGGCGGCTGGCCACCGCCTGATCCCCGGCGACCGTGCGCACAGGCACGGATGCACAACGCACGCCGCTACCCGGTCTTCTTCGCGCAAGCGCTTTCGCCGACCTGGTCAAAGGAGCATCATGCATTCGCCAGAACACCGGATCGCCACGTCAGTCCTGGTCATCGGCACAGGAGGAGCCGGGCTGCGGGCCGCGATCGAGCTCGCCGAGCGGGGGGTCGACGTCCTCGCGGTGGGCAAGCGGCCGAAGGCGGACGCGCACACCGCACTCGCGGCGGGCGGCATCAACGCGGCGCTGGCCACGATGGACCCCGAGGACGACTGGCGGCAACACGCGGCGGACACCCTCAAGGAGAGTTACCTGCTCGCCGATCCCCGCACGGTGCGCATCGTCACCGAGGGGGCGGCGCGGGGCATCGAGGACCTTGAGCGCTTCGGGATGCCGTTCGCGCGCGAGGCGGACGGGCGGATCTCGCAACGGTTCTTCGGGGCCCACACCTACCGGCGCACCGCCTTCGCCGGCGACTACACCGGGCTGGAGATCCAGCGCACCCTGATCAACCGGGCGTCCCAGCTTGAGGTCCCCGTCCTCGACACCGTGTACGTCACCCGCATCCTCGTCCGCGACAACGCCGTCTTCGGCGCGTACGGGTTCGACCTGACCGACGGCAGCCGCTACGTCATCCATGCCGATGCGGTGCTCCTGGCCGCCGGCGGCCACACCCGGATCTGGCGGCGCACCTCCTCACGGAGAGACGAGAACACCGGCGACTCCTTCCGCCTCGCGGTCCTGGCCGGCTGCCGCATCCGTGATCCCGAGCTGGTGCAGTTCCACCCGTCCGGTCTCATCGCACCCGAGAACGCGGCCGGCACCCTCGTCTCCGAGGCGGCCCGGGGAGAGGGCGGCATCCTGCGCAACCAGCTCGGCGAACGGTTCATGACGCGGTACGACGCGCAGCGCATGGAGTTGTCCACGCGAGATCGTGTCGCCCTGGCCGCCTACACGGAGATTCAGGAAGGCCGCGGAACCCCGAATGGCGGCGTCTGGCTGGATGTGTCGCATCTGCCGCGCGAGACGATCATGACGCGCCTGCCCCGCGTCTACCAGACGCTTCTGGAGCTGCAGATGCTCGACATCACCAGGAAGCCGATCGAGATCGCACCGACCGCGCATTACTCGATGGGCGGCGTCTGGGTGCGGCCCGAGGACCACGGCACCGGGGTCGACGGCCTGTACGCGATCGGGGAGGCGGCCAGCGGCCTGCACGGCGCCAACCGCCTCGGCGGCAACTCCCTCATCGAGCTCCTGGTCTACGGCCGCATCGCCGGGCAGGCGGCGGCCGGGTACTCCGCGGGCCTCGGCGCCCAGCGCCGTTCGGCCGAGGCGCTCGACGCGGCGCGGGCGGAGGTCGACGAGCTCCTCGCCGCCGACGGTCCCGAGAACGTGCGGACGCTCCAGAGAGCGCTCCGCGACCTCATGACGGAGCACGCCGGCGTGGTACGCGACGAGAGCGGCCTGCTGAAGGGCCTTGACCGGCTCGCCGCCGTGGAGGCGCGCATCGACGACCTGGGCGTACATCCGGACCTCGCCGGCTTCCAGGACCTGGCGCACGCCTTCGACCTGAAGTCCGCGACGCTCGCCGCACGTGCGACGGTCGAGACCGCACTCGAACGCCGGGAGACCCGCGGCTGCCACAACCGCTCCGACTACCCCGAGCTCGACCCCGCACTGCAGGTCAACCTCGTGTGGTCCGGTCCCGGATCGGTGCGGCGGGAGGCCATCTCCCCGATTCCCGCCGAGATCGCGGCGCTGATGCGCGAGGTCTCGACCACCGGCAAGCTCGTCGAATGACCGGCACAGGGGAACACCGCCTACCGCTGACGAAAGGACGACCACGATGAGCCCCATAGTCGTAGGCGTGGACGACTCCGAGGACAGCCTGCGGGCTGTGGAGTGGGCCGCCCGGGAGGCCGGACGCCGGCGGCGGCCGCTGCACATCCTGCACGCCTTCATCTGGCCTCTCCTCGGAGCACCCCTCGGGCCGGCGCCGGGAGCGCCGCCCGAAGGCGGCCTCCGTCACGCCGCCGAACACGTCCTGGTCACCGCACTGGCCCGCGCGCGGGAGGTCGCGCCGGAGATCGAGGTGACCACCGGCCTGCCGGAGAGCGAGCCCGTCGCCGCCCTGCTGCACCACTCTCATCAAGCGGAGCTCCTCGTGGTGGGCAGCCGCGGGCTCGGCGAAGTAGGCGGCCTGCTCCTGAGCTCGGTGGGCGCCCGGCTGGGGACCGAGTCCGCCTGCCCTGTCGTCGTCGTGCGCGGACCCGTCACACCACGCGGGCCCGTCAAGCCAGGCGAGGCCGTCAAGCCAGGCGAGGCCGTCACGCCACGCGGGCCCGTCATGGCCGGCATCGCGGACCTTGGCGAGAGCGACGCCCTCCTCCGCTTCGCGTTCGAACACGCGGCCCAGACCTCGAACCCCCTGATGCTGGCGCATGTCGGTGCGGAGGGCTCAGCCCGTTCGCATCGCCCGCCCTTGTCCGAACGCGACCTGGCCCGGTGGCAGGAGCGCTTTCCCTCGGTCACGATCGACCAGGAAACGCTCACCGGCCATCCGGGCAAGGCGCTGACGCAGGCCACGTCACAGGCGTCTCTGCTCGTCGTCGGATCTCACCGTCGCCACGAGCTCAGCGCGCTGCTGCACGGCTCGGTCAGCCAGGCCGTCCTGCACCACGCCACCTGCCCCGTGGCGATCATCCCGGCCCGCCGATAAGTCACGACCTCCCGCCCCTCCGCTTTCACCGTGCGGTGCTGAACAGGAACGCGCAGTCCTCCACGGCCTCCACGCGGTGCCGGCGTTCGGGCATGACCAGCAGGTCGCCGGGCAGCCCGTCCCACGACTCAGGCCCGGCGACCAGCCGCACCCGCCCGTGCAGCACGTGCACCGTGACCTCGCCAGGATGATCGGGTTCATGGATGTGCTCGCCCTGCCGTAACGCCATCACGGTCTGCCGCAACGACCGATCGTGTCCGCCATGGACGGTGGTGGCACTGCGACCGCTGTCCGCCGCACGGGCCAGCGTGAGCAGATCGTCCACGAGCGCGGTCAGCGAAACCCTGATCATGACTGCGGCGCCCGGCGGTCTCGCCGGGCTTCCAGCTCTTCCGCGCTGACCGGGGTCAGCATCGGCTGGCCGGGCGCGCAGAACATCGTCACCA
The DNA here is from genome assembly GCF_053592075.1 of Nonomuraea sp. NPDC002799. Taxonomy (NCBI): domain Bacteria; kingdom Bacillati; phylum Actinomycetota; class Actinomycetes; order Streptosporangiales; family Streptosporangiaceae; genus Nonomuraea; species Nonomuraea sp. NPDC002799. The sequence continues at coordinate 454,765 of NZ_JBSFVA010000002.1, read as the reverse complement.
CGAACGCCGACTCCTCCTCGGCGAGGTGGTTGCCGTCCCGGTAGTGGATCACGTCCCCACCGGGCTCCCAGAACGCCTCACCGGCCCGGACGACCCGTACGGGGTCGCCTTCGAGCTCGAAGTCGATGGCCCCTTTGATCACGAACCCGTACGCGGGCCCGGAGTGCCGGTGCGGCGGCGCGCCAGGGCTGTTCGGCGGCAACGTGATCAGGATCGTCATCGCCTCGGCCCCTGCGGGCGCGGGCGGCGCTCCCGGCACGGTGGCGACCACCTCGATCTTCGGCGGCGGCCCGCTCTTGTCGGGGTTCTCCAGGGCGTGCGTGTGATCGCTGCTCATGAGGCTTCCTTCGCGAAAGGGTGGCCGGTACGGATCCGGCCGTGTACCAGCTCAGACCAGACAGCGCCCCGATCTGTGACACCGCCACCCTGCCCCGTTCGCCTGCCGCTCGAACCTCGCCGAGCAAGCCGCTGAGGTGGTCAGGGACCGTCGTGGACGAGGACGAGCCGGGTGAGCTCGACACGTGAGCTGATCCCGAGCTTGGTGAAGGCATGCCACAGATGCGTGCTGACCGTGTGCGGGGACAGGAAGAGCCGGTCGGCGGCCTGCTTGTTGGTGGCGCCGCCCGCGACCAGCCGGACGATCTGCAGTTCGGAGACGGTGAGGCTGTCCCAGCCCTCGGCCGGCCCGCTGGAGACGGCCCGCGATCGGCGCTCGCCCATACTTTTGAGACGATCACGCACGCGGGCCGCGTCGCACTCGGCCCCCGACTGCTCGTAGAGCCGCAGTGCGGCGTCCAGACAGGGGACCGTACCGGTGTCCTCCAAGGCGCTCGCCAGCACCAGCGGCCGGGGGATGTCCTGATACAGCTCGACAGCTCGGGCCAGCAGGCCGGCGTCGCCGTCCACAAGGGCACGGGCGTGCATGGCCGTGGCCGCGTAGATGGGGATGCCAGGGTTGCGGCGGTGACGGGTCTCGGCGAACTCGGTGACCAGGGTCGCGCGGGCGCTGTCTCCCGCACGCAGCGCCATCCGGACGAGGACGGGCTCGTCGGCCGGGTCGGCGGGGCTGGACAGCGACGAGGCCGGCCGATGGTAGGAAGCGGCGGCCTCGGCGGTCAGCTCCATGGCCCGGAGGTGGTCGCCGCCGTCGGCGGCGGCCTGTGCGGCCAGCCACGCTCCCGCCCGCCGGATCTGCCCGGCCTCGACCCCCATGATGGCGGCGGCGAATTCGCGGCCGCGCGCCAGTTCCTGCGGGTCGCCGGTGTGCAGGGCGACGCGGCCGAGCACGTATCGGGCCGTGAAGTCATCGAGGTCGCCTGGACCGAATTCGTCGGACATGACCAGGATCGCTGCGGCCTCGGCTCGGGCGTCGCCGAGGCGGCCCGCGTCCAGATAGATCCGGCAGCGCGCCGTGCCCCACAGCCGCAGCAGGTTGGCCTGTCCGTGATGCCGGGCCTTTCGCAGGCCGTCGTCCGCTTCGGCCAGCGCCTCCGCCACGCGCCCCAGTCTGCTGAGCAGGAGGGCTTTCCAGACTCCGGGCAGCCACAGCACGTCGGTGTGGCGGGCGTCGCGCGACGCGGCCACCGCCTGGTCGGCAAGGTCGAGCGCACGGCGGACGTCGAGCCGATGGTCGGCGATGATCGAGCCCACGCTCAGCACCGTGGCACGCGAAGCCTGGTCGGCCGCCTGATCCGCCGCGGCCAGCGCGGCCGGGAGCAGGCTTTCGGCCTCGATGATCTCATCGGCGTCGATGAGGGCGAGGTTGAAGGCCAGCATGGCCGTCAGCTGGGCACGGATGCGGGGCGGCAGGCCGGGCAACGCGACTCCGGCGCGGCTCTGACGTACGGCCTCGGTGCAGGAATGCTGGTTGGCCACGAGCGCCAGGCCCAGCCTGATGCCCGCCTCGACATCGACCGGCAGGGGCCGGCGCAACGCGGTCTCGGCCAGTGCGAGGGCTTCATGGGCGCGGCCTGTCTGGGTGAACAGCGGCAAGGCCTCGGCGATGAGGCCGGCCTGCCGCAGCGGGTCGAGGGCGGACAGTTCGATCGCGCGCCGGCTCATCTCCACGGCGGCCGACGGCGCGGTGATCGCCAGGTCGCGGGCGGCCTGGCGAAGCAGTGCGATGGCGGTGCCGTCGCCGGGCTCGGCCGTCTCCGCGAGGTCGGCGGCGATCTGCGCGACCGGGATGCCCCGATCGAGCCGCAGGTCGACGGCCTGGCGGCGGAGCGCCTTGCGGAGCGTCGCGGGCAGGGCCGCCTGGATGGCCTCGCGGATCAGGTTGTGGCTGAACACCAGCGTGCCGTCGCTCTCGGTCAGGAGGTCGGCCGACAGCAGTTCCTCCAGCGGCTCCAGCAGTGTGACGGCGGACTCTCCGGTGAGCTCGGCGAGCTGGTCGATGGAGACGGTCCGGCCCAGCACCGACGCGATCTGCGCGGCCTTCTTGGCCAGCGGGGAGACCTGCTCCAGCCGGTGCTGAACGGAGGCGTGGAAGCGCGGGGGCAGTTGCCGCCGGGTCAGCCGGGCGACGCCGTCGGTGACGGTGACCGCACCTTCGTCGAGCACGCCGTTGATCAGCTCGGTGAGCAGCAGCGGGCGTCCCTCCGCCTGCTGCGCCAGCCGCAGGATGGCGGGTTCGGGAGTGGCCGCCAGCAGGTCGCCGGTCATCGCCGCGACCGCCTCGCCCGACAGCGGGGCCAAGGTGAGCAGATGGCCGCTCGCCAGGTTCAGCGCGGAGATCGTGGCGCGTACGTCAGGAGTGAGCGGCCCGGTTCGTGCGGCGAGAATCCAGGCGATGGGATGCATGGACAGGCGCTGCGGCAGGGTTCGCAGGGCCAGCAGGGTGCCCTCGTCGCACCATTGGAGATCGTCGATGGCGATCACCAGGGGTGCGGTCAGCGCAGCGCGTTCCAGGTGCTCGTGCAGCTCCTGCAACAACCAGTAGCGGGTCGCGGAGATCGCCGAACCGGTCTGGACCGCATCGACCGGGAGAATCCGGTCGGGGCTGGCGTGCAGAGCCCCGAGCAGCGCCCCGAAGGGAATGGTCTGCCCGTCCGGGTCTCCTCCGCCATCTATGACGCGCAGTCCCGTCTCCTCGGCCATGTGCCGCGCCTCGGTGAGCATGCGGGTCTTGCCGATGCCGGGGCTGCCCTGGATGAGCACCGTCGCACCCCTGCCGCGGGGCAGCGCGGCCAGGTGGGCCCGCAGACTGGCGATCTCGGACTGGCGTCCGCGCAGCCGGTACCGCCCGAACTGTGCCGCGGCACCGGCTTCCGTTTCACGCGCGTTCATGCTGCACTCCGATCAGCGACGGCACCCGTGCGATTCTTTGATCAATGACGCTGTTCGGCACGTGGCCGGCCGGCGGCGGGATGGCAGCCTGGCATCACGTGCTCTCCGGCGGCCGGTGACCGTTCTGCCCAGGTAGGTCATGGTCGGCGGCCGTGCTGAGCGAGACCGGCCGCCACTGGTCGAGCTCCTGGGCCACGTGCTCCAGCTTGGCTTCGACGTGGGTGACGGCGTCGGCGCCGAGCTGCAGCCGCAGCGGAGGATCGCCGGCGGTCAGGAGGTCGACGATCGCGGCGGCCGCCTTGCGCGGATCGCCCGGCGGGAGCGGGCCGCGATCGAAGACCGGCGGCAGGGTGGGGTAGCGGCCGAGTTCGACGACGGTCACGCTGACGCCGACCTCGGCCAGTTCAGCGCGGAGCGTCTCGCACAGCGCCTCGACGGCCGCCATGGACGCGCCGTACAGGCCCGCCCCCGGCGGAGCCGAAAAGCCGGCGGCCGAGCCCACCACGATGATCTGCCCGGTCTGCTGCGCCTTCAGGACCGGCAGCACGGCGCGGCTCACGGCGAGCAGGCCGACGACGTTGACGTCGAAGAGGGCCCGCGCCTGCGCGTCGGTCGTCTCCTCCAAGGGCATGCGGACGGTTCTGGCGGCATCGTGGACGAGCACGTCGATGCGGCCGAATCGGCGCATCGACCCCTCGACGGCCGCCGCCGGCGCCTCCGGCCGCAACACGTCCAGCCCCAAGGGGAGCACCTCGCCGGCGGCTCCGGCGAAGGCGGCGGTCACCGCCGGCAGATCGCGGCCGGTGGCGACCACCCGGTGTCCTCGCCGCAGCGCTTCGCGGGCGACACGGTGCCCGATGCCCCGTGTCGCGCCGGTGACGAACCAGACAGCCATCCGCGTCCACCCACAATGTCGGCCTCCCCCGGTGGGAGACGGTGAAGACACCGTGTCAGCGGAAACGGCGGGCTACATCGCACGAACGTGGGATATTTCGCGGCCGTGCTTAACGGACGGCTGCTGCGTCGGGTCCGGACAGCTCTTCGAGTTCCTTGACCACCTCGGCGGCTTCCTCGAAGAAACCATCTTCCTCATACAGCCGGGCCGCTTCCGTCAACACCTGGCGGGCCTCCTCGACCCGGCCCAGGCGCCGCAGTGCGGTGCCGATCCTGCGCTGCGTGAGCGCCAATGCCTCGGCAGTGTTGGCAGCCGGGTGGGCACTCAGCTCCGGCAGTGCCTGCCGGTAGGAGGCGACGGCCTCCTCCCAGCGTTCGAGCAGGAGGTAGATGGTGCCGCGATAGGCCAGGGTGGACCCGAGATGGTAGCTGACGTGGGCCGGGGAACGGCCGTAGGCAGGGTCACGCAGCCTGTCCAGCAGTGCCAGGCAGTGCTGTAATGCCTCTTCTATCCGGCCTGCCCGCCGCAGGGCGTGGATGTGGCCCGTCATGGCCACGGGATAGCCCTCCCGATCGCCGGCCTGCAGGAGGAGATCGGCGGCTCGCCGGGTGTAGTCCAGCTCCCGCTCCAGGTTCGCCGGATCGCCCATGATGGCCCAGCCCGCATGGGACAGCGCCCACCCCTGCTGGCGTGCGTCACCGACCTCACGGGCCAGGTCCAGCGCCCGCAACGCGGTCGCCTCCGCCTCCTCGTCACGGCCTTCACACACAGACAGCGCCCAGGACAGGAGGTTGAGATGCACCGCCTCCTGCAGCCGATCGCCCAGGGTGTGCGCCACCGTGGAGGACAGCTCGAACACCTCACGCCAGTGCCCCCACCGCCTCCACAGGGGAGAGAACCAGTGCATGGATCCGGCCACCTCGATCACCGTCGGGTGCTCACCACGCCGGGCCGCTGAGCGCAGCGCCTCCAGCCAGGCCGTGCTCTCCGCCTGCAGCCAATCGCCGGCCTCCTGCTGACTGTTCAGCGTGACCAGAGAACGCCACTCCGGCGGCGGCGCACCGTAACCGGGCTCGAACCAGCGGCCGGCCACCGTGGCCACCTCCAGCAACCAGCTCTCCATCCGCACCCGCGCCACTTCCTGCGCCTCGACCGGATCCTCCCGCTCCAGTTGGGCGCGGGCATACAACCGGACCAGGTCATGGAAGACGTAACGACCGGCGTACGGCGAGGTGAGCAGGCCCAGGTCGACCAGCTCTTCCAGGGCGTCCTCGGCGTCGTCCAGGTCGAGCTGCATCAGGATCGCGGTCAGCGGGATGCCGAAGCCGGGCGCGGCGGCCAGCGCGAGCCGCCGGAAGGTCTGCCGGGCGTTCGGGGTGAGCTGCTCGTACGACAACGCGAAAGCGGCGGCGACGTGCAGGTCACCGGCGGCCAGCGCGTCCAGGCGGCGCTCCTCGTCGTCGAGCCGGCCGGCGAGTTGCTTGATCGTCCAGCCCGGCCGGCTCTGCAGCCGGTTGCCGGCGATCCGCATGGCCAGCGGGAGATGGCCGCACAACCGGGCCAGCTCGCCGACCGTGTCCGGCTCGGCCGCCGAGCGGGGCTCGCCCACGATGGCCCGCAACAACGCGGCGGCCTCCACCTCGGCGAGCTGGGCGAGGGGGATCTGGTGCACGCCCTCCAGCCCCGCCAGCGGGCGGCGGCTGGTGATCAGGGTCATGCTTGGCCCGTCGCCCGGGAGCAAGGGGCGTACCTGGCTCTCGCTCGCCGCGTTGTCGAGCACGATGAGGCAGCGCCGCTCGCGCAGCAGGGCCCGGTAGTGCCCGGCGCGTTCCTGCTCGTCGGCGGGGATGCCCCGCTCGGCCAGGCCCAGCGCCTTGAGCAGCCGCGCCAGGCCGGTCCCGCTCGCCAGCGGGGTGGCGTCCATGCCGCGCAGGTCGAGGAAGAAACGGCCGTCGGGGAACAGGTCCGCGAGCCGGTCGGCGGCGTGCACGGCCAGCGCGGTCTTGCCCATCCCCGCCGTCCCCGAGACGGTCGCGGTGACCGCCGGCCCGTCCGCGCCGGCGTGCCGGACGGCCAGCTCGCGCAACAGGCCCAGCTCGTGCTCGCGGCCGGTGAAGTCGCCGATCCCCCGGGGCAGCTCACAGATCCCGGAGCTGGAGGGGGCAGGGCGCGGCCGTCCGGCCCTGGCGGCGGTGAGGAGGGCGTCGTGGTCTTCCGGTGGCAGCCGCAACACCTCGGCCAGCGCGGCGACGGTACGGCGTTGCGGGCCGCGGCTGATGCCCCGCTCCATGTCGCCGATCGCCCGCACGCTCACTCCGGAGGCTTGGGAGAGCTCCTCGATCGTCAGGTCCGCCGCCTGCCGGCGGGCCCTCAGCAGTGCGCCGAAGGAGAGCTCATCGCCCAACTCCTGCCTCCCTGTTCCGGCGAAGGGCGGAAGCGGCCGGCTACTTCTGCCTGCCGTTCTGCCTCGTACCCAAGCGACCACGTTGGTTTCATTCTCTTACACGCCATTCCCCCCCGGAACAGAGCCCGACCTGCATCAACCCACACTGCTTCGATCGTCGTCGAGGCACTGACGGATGTGGAAGCCCATGATCTCCTCCCTGTCTTCGCCCGAGTGCCCACCCACGGAACGGACGAGCACGTGAGCCGCAACGGTATGGCCGCCGCCTTCTCCACACCTTCCGAGGACCTGCGGCACCGCATCACGGACGCCTCCCCCACGCTGCCGCTGCGCGGCCGGGAAAACGAGTTGCTGATCCTGCGTGACCGGCTGCACGCCCTGACCCAAGGACAGGGCGGGGCCGTGCTGATCGAAGGGGCGCCGGGAGCGGGCAAGTCGCGGCTGCTCGCCGAGGTCGCCGGCCTGGCCAGGGCCGCCGGTCTGCGCGTCCATGCGGGAGCCGGCGTGCCGGACGGCCACGCCGTCCCCTTCTCCCCCCTGCTGGACGCCCTGCTGTCCGGCCCCGCCCCGCTCATGGCACGCGATCGGCTGCTGGCGTTGAGCGAAGCGGCCGACCAGCGTTTCTGGTTGTTGCAGGAGCTCCAGCACGAGCTGGAGCGGGCCGCGCTGGCCGCTCCGCTGCTGATCGTCATGGATGACCTGCAGTGGTGTGACGCGGCCACCCGCAGCGCGCTGCGCACGCTGCCGGCCCGCCTGTCCGGCCGGCCCATCCTGTGGGTGCTGGCCACCAGCGAGCACCCCCAGACCGGCCCGGCGCACGCCTGGCTGGTGGACAGAATCGTCCTGCCGCCTTTGTCCGCCGAGGCGGTGGCGCTCCTGGCGCAGGACGTCCTGCGGGCCGTGGCCGAGCCCGCGCTGCTGGAGCTGGCCCGCAAGGCCGACGGCCGCCCGCTGCTCCTGGTCGAACTGCTGAACGGGATCCGCGAGGAAGGCGCCATCACCGTCAAGAACGGCATGGCGCACCTGAGAGCCGCCGGGCGCATCCCGATGCGCTTTCGCTCCTCCATCCGGCATCGGCTCGACCAGCTCTCACCGCTGGCCCGCGACAGCGTGCGCTTCGCGGCCATGCTCGGCCGCGACGTCGACGTCGAGGTCCTGGCCGAGTTGCTGCGGTGCTCACCTGTCGACCTGATGGGCCCCTTGCAGGAGGCTCTCCGCGCCGACCTGCTGACCGACACCGACGGGCGGCTGGCTCTCCGTCACGACCTGGTCCGCGAGGCCGTCCGGGCCGGCGTGCCCGCCGCGTTCAAGAACCACGTACGCCGCCAGGCCGTCGATGTACGCCTGCGGCGCGGCGCGGCGGTCATGGAGGTGGCCGCCGACCTGGCGGAGGTCGCCCAGCCGGGCGACCACGAGGCCGTCTCGCTGCTGCGCCGGGCCGCCACCGACCTCGCGCCCCTCTCCCCCGCCACCGCGGTCGCCCTGAGCAGCCGCGCCCTGGAGCTGGCTCCGGCGGACCACGCCGACCGCCCGGCGCTGATCGCCGAGACGATCATCCTGCTGTGGCAGACCGGCCACGACCTCGAAGCGAGGACGATGGCCGGCGACGCCCTGGCCCGGCTGCTCGAACCGGAAGCCGAAGCACAGGTACGGCTCAGCCTGGCCCGGGTGTCGGGCCGGCGCTCCTTCGCCGAGGCGGTCCGGCAGTGCCGCCTCGCGCTGGCCCTGCCCGGGCTGTCGGAGGCGACCCGGGCGCAGTTGCTCGCCCTGCGGGCCCTCGCACTCGTCCTGGCCGGCAACGTGGAGGAGACCGGCCACGTGGTCGAGTCGGCGTTGCGGACCGCCGCCTCCTGCGGCAATCGCACCATCGAGGCCACGGCGATCGCGGCGCGGGCGGCCGCCGCCTTCCACCATCACATGGATTGGCGGCGCGCCTTCGACCAGCAGGACGAAGCGGCCCGGCTGGCGACGGACGCGGGCATCCTGCACTCGTTGTGGATCCCCGAGCCCTCCTGGAAGAGCTTGTTGTGGAGCTCGGCCGGCGAGTCGCTGCGCGGGCTCGAAGAAGCCGACGCCGGACTGCGCGAGGCGCAGGCGCACGGGCAGACCGCCGCCGTGCACCTGTGGTCGATGTACCGCGCCCGCATCCTGCTCGACGCCGGCCGGCTGGCCGACGCCCGTGCCGAGGCCGAGGCGGCGCCCACCATGATCGAGGACCTGGGAACGGGGAACGCCGCCGACGTGACCGCCCTCTACACCCTCGGCCGGGCGGCGTTGTACACGGGTGACCAGCCGGGCATCGCACGTTTCGTCGCCGACGGCCGGCGGATGACGCGCGACGAGGCTCCCTTCGTCGCCAGGACGGGCGCCTGGATGCTCGCCCTGGCAGCCGACCGCGACAACGATCCGGCACTCGCCATGACGTACGCGGCGAGGGCAGTCGCGGCCGGCCCGGCCGGCGGGCGCGTGACGACGCCGTTGGACCCGGCCGACGACGTCTTGTTCGTCCGCATGGCCCTGCGTGCCGGTGAGCGCGGAGCCGCCACGGACATGGTGTGCCTGGCGGAGGAGCGAGCCGGGCGCAACCCGGGCTTCCCGTTCCTGGCCGCCATCGCGGCGCACGCCCGCGGGCTGCTCGACGACGACGCGGCACTCCTCTCGCGGGCCGCCGGGCAGCTCGCGGACTTCCCCCGGCCGATCGTCCGCGCGTCGGCGCTGGAGGACGCCGGCCGCACCCTGGCGGCGACCGACCGGAAGGCGGCCGTCGAGTGCCTGGACGCGGCGCTGAAGCTGTACGAGCAGGCCGGCGCGCTGCGGGACGCGGGCCGGGTACGGCGGCGGTTGCGCGACGCCGGGATCCGGCGCCGTGGCCGCGCCTCCGGAGTCACCCGCGGCTGGAACGGGCTGACCGCCTCGGAGTTGCAGGTGGTCCGGCTGGTGGCCCAGGGCGCCACGAACCGGCAGGTGGCCGAACGGCTGTTCCTGTCGCCACACACCGTCAACACCCACCTGCGCCACGCCTACACCAAGCTGGACGTCAACTCGCGGGTGGAACTGACCAGGCTGGTCGTCGAACACGACGGCTGATCAGCGATGCATCGGAAAGGAAGCGGCGGCCACATGGCCTACCTGCCTGTTGGCGTCGATCACGGCCGTACCCCGGTCGAGCTCTGCTACGAGGACTACGGTGACGGCCGTCCCGTCGTCCTGCTCCACGACTGGCCCTTGTCCAGGCACATGTGGGCGGCACAACTGCCCGCGCTGGTGGAGGCCGGGTACCGCGTGATCGCCTACGATCTCCGGGGTTTCGGCGACTCCTCCCGCCCATGGGACGGCTACGACTACGACAGCCTGGCGGCCGACCTCCGTGCGGTGCTGGAGCAGTTGGAGCTCAGCGAAGCGACCCTGGTGGGAGCCGGAATGGGCGCGGCGCAGATCGTGCGCTACCTCACCCGGTACGGAACCGCCGGGATCAGGGGAGTCGTCCTGGCGGGCGCGGCGCTGCCGTACCTGTACCGCTCCTATGACAACCCGCAGGGCCCTTGGGCCCCCGAGCGGTTCAAGCACCTTGAGGCTCGTCTGAACACCGACAGATTCGCCATGCTCGACGCGTACGTCACCCGGATGTTCCGAGCCGACGGGCGCGTGCTGCTGAGCGACCCGCACCGCGACCACTATCGTGCCCAGGGCGCGACCGCGGCGCCACAGGCGCTCAACGCCGGTCTGACCACCCTGGTGCGCAGTGATCTGCGCAGCGAGATCGCGATACCTCTGCCGGCCCTGGTCATCCACGGCGAGCACGACGACATCACCCCGTTCCCGGTCACCGGCGCGCAGGTGGGCGGCAGCGCCGTGGAGGTCATCCAGGGCGCGCCGCACGGCTGCCAGGCCACCCATCCGCTGCGGTTCAACCGCGCTCTGCTCCGCTTCCTGGCGTACGGCGGATAGGCGCGGCCGACCGCACCGTGGCTCGTCACGCACTCTTCCGCATGGGGATGTCAGCCGCGAGAAGTCCTTCCAGCTCGGCGAGGTCACCGGTCTGCGCCGCGGTCAGGAACGTCTGCACGAGACGCTGATGCACGGCGGTGTCCACCGGCTGCCGACGCCCGGCCGCCAGGCGTTCATGGGCGCGCCGCACGAGCTGCCGCGTATGGTCCGCACCCAGGTGCAGCACTTCGGAGATGCGCCGGTAGGGGTAGTCGAACGCTTTGCGGAGCAGATACGCCGCCCGTTCGGCGGGCGACAGTTTCTCCAGCAGCAGCCGGAGCACCGCGTCGACCGCGTCGTGTCGTTCGGCCACCGTCTCAAGGCTGACGCTGCCGTCCACCGTCTCGGGCAGCCAGGGGCCGACGGACAGCTCGCGACGCCTCCGGGCGGACTGGGCGACGTTGATGGCGAGCCTGGTGGTCGTCAGCGCGAGGAACGCGGGCGGGTTGCTGACGACCGAGCGGTCGGCGCGCGCCCACCGGAGCCACGCCTCCTGCACCACGTCCTCGGCCTCGCCCACGTCGCCGAGAAAGCGGAGACCGATCGCCAGCAGCCGGGGCGCCGTGGTGACGAACACCGAAGCGGCCGCGTCCAACTCACTGATCGACCGGTCATCGGTCAGGCCTTTGACGTCTTCGGAGGGATGGCAGGCGGTAATCATCGTTGTCTCCAGCTAAGAGCGCAGCGCCGGTCGGAGATCCCAGCAAACGCCCTACGGGCCCGGCCGACATCACACGGATGCGTGACATCCCCCCGGTGGATCTGGCAGGCCGCCGGGAACCCCGGCTCGTGCCCTTATTCGCCGCAGTGTTTTACGGCGGGCATTCCTTGCCCCAGCCTGGCTCAGCGATATGCCGAGCGCTCCCGCGTTGCTACTCTGTGAACACACGCCTCCGATATACGCAGGGGTGCCGAGATGAGGTCCTCGAAAACGGCCGGCCGATTATGGGATTTCCCCGTCGACCTGTGGCGACTGGCACGCGGAATGTCGTGCATGGTCGGAGCGGCCATCGCGGTCGTGGGACTGTATCTGTCCGGTGAAAATATCGCGGTCTCGCTATTTGAGACAGTTCTTGTCGCCTCGCCATCGGCGCGGTGGTGGCGAGTTCGAACATCGTGAACGACATTGTCGACGCGGCGGCCGATGCCTATGACAAACCGACCCGCCCGCTGCCCTCGGGACGCGTCCCGGCTCGATCGGCCTGGATCGCGGCCTGGGTGACCGCCTTTGTGGCGGCGGCGGCCGGAAGCGCGCTGGGCCTGCTCGAAGGAGTGATCACCTTGGGCACGCTGGTGATTGGCTGGCTCTATTCGTTCTATCTGAAGAACACGGTTCTGCTCGGCAACGCGACCATCGCGCTGCTGTTCGCATATTGCTTGGTCTTCGGCGCTTCCGTCGCGGCCGGCGCCGACGGCCGGATCTGGGTCATGGCCGCACTTATGTTCGTGTTCGGATTCGCCTATCTCGTGCTGCTCGCCGTACGCGACCACGCCGCCGACACCCACGCGGGCATCACCACGGTCGCCACCTATTTCGGTGAACGGCCCGCGATTCGCGTCTTCCAGTGCTTGGCGATGGCGTGCGTGCTGCTCCTCCTGCTTCCTCCGGTGTTCGGCTGGGATCCGGCGAGATATCTGGCTTTCATGACGCCGGCGGCGATCGCGCCCGTGTGCATCTCCGCGATCGCGGCCGGCAGGCAGGGCATTTCGCTCGCCATTCTGCTGATGCGGATGGTCTGGTTTCCCGGCCTGGCGGTCCTGGCCTTCGCCGGATCGCCATGATGACGGCTGATCCAGGTCTGTTCGGGCCGGACAGCCGATCCTGGCAGGTGCTGCGGGAACGTTCGGTGATTCTCGGCGGGATGCGGGCGTTGCTGATGCAGGCCGCGCATCCGCGCATCGCCGCGGCCGGCCAGTTGTCGCGTCAGTACGAAACGGATCCCTGGGGGCGACTCGAACGCACCCTGCGCTCGTTGTTCGCGATCGTTTTCGGCACCACGCAGGAGGCGAGAGCCGCCGTACGTGCCGTGAATCGAGCACACAGCGCGGTGGCCGGCTTCGATCCGGTGACCGCGGCACCGTTCTCCGCCCGTGACGAGCACCTGCTGCTCTGGGTGCACGCCAAAGCGACCGGCGGCGCCTACTACGGGCCGAACGGCTTTCTCGGGCTGACCGGTGAGCCGGCAGAAGTTCGCTTCCCCCCACGGGCCATGGACCGGCGCCTGGCGTCCCGGCTATGGGATTATTCGGAGGAGTCGACCGGAGTGGGTTTCCCCTTCTGACGGGTTGGGCCTAGGCGGACGCTCCTGAGCTGAGGCGGTGCGGCCCGCTGCCCTTCTCGCTGAGCTGATCTCGCGGGTTGACCAGCGCGCACTGCTCGAACGACAGGCAGCCGCAGCCGATGCACTCGGTGAACAGGTCACGCATCCGCTCCAGCCGTTCGATCCGGTCGTTGAGCTCCACGCGCCAGCAGTCGGACGCCCGGATCCAGAACTCCGGGGTCGGGGCGGCACCTTCGGGCAGGAAACCCAGGACCTCGCCGATCACCGCCAGCGGGATGCCCACGTTCTGCGAGGCGCGGATGAAGGCCACCACGCGCAGCGTCGTCCGGTGGTAGCGGCGCTGGTTCCCGGACGTGCGGCGGCTGCGGATGAGCCCCTGGCGCTCGTAGAAGCGCAGCGCCGAGGCGGGCACGCCGCTGCGCTCGACGAGCTCGCCGATGGTCAGTTCCTTGGTGTTCCAGGGCACGGTGCTCACGCCTCAGATCCTAGGGCTTGACTTAAACATTGGTTTAAGTTCCAGCATGGTCACCATGAACGAGCTCAAGAAGATCCTCGTCACAGGTGCGACCGGCAACGTGGGCCGGCACCTGGTCTCCCTGCTGATCGAGAGGGGCCTCTCGCCGCGCGCGCTGGCCAGGGACCCGCGCCGGGCCGGCTTGCCGGACGGCGTGGAGGTGGTAGCCGGCGACCTGACCGACCCCGGCTCCCTCGACGCGGCGCTTGAGGGTGTCGACTCCGTGTTCCTGCTGTGGCCCTTCTTCGCGGCGGACGGAGCGCAGGCCGTCGTGGACACGATCGGCAAGCACGTGCGGCACGTGGTCTACCTTTCCGCCTTCTCCGTGCAGGACGACCGCGAGCCTGCGGACAACGGGGTGTGGGGCGAGGTGGAGCACCTGGTCCGAAGCACCGGAGTGTCATGGACGTTCCTGCGGGCCGGCGGCTTCGCCACCAACACCCTGAGCTGGGCCGAGGAGATCCGCGGCACGGGTGTGGTGCGGGCGCCGTACGCGGACGCGGCCCGGTCGCTGATCCACGAGGCCGACATCGCCGCCGTGGCGGCGCGGGCGCTGACCGAGAACGGGCACGCCGGCCGGCGGTACGTGCTCACCGGCCCGGCGGCGGTCACCCAGGCCGAGCAGGTGCGCATCATCGGCGAGGCGATCGGGCGGAGCCTGCGTTTCGACGAGCAGCCGCCCGAGGAGGCTCGCGAGCAGATGATCGCCGCCTGGGGAAACCCCGCCTTCGTGGACCAGGCGCTCGGCCACTGGGCCGGCATCACCGACGAGCCGGAGCCGGTCACCTCGACCGTGCACGAGCTGCTCGGCCGCCCGGCCCGTACGTTCGGTGAATGGGCCCGCGACCACGCGGCCGACTTCCGAGCTCCCGAGCCGCGTTCGGTATGAGGGTCAGGGGTGGCGTAGGGCGGTGAGGACGTCCTCCAGGCGGATGTGGCCCGTGAGCAGCTCCGGGGTCGGCGCCAGGTAGAGCTGGAGCGAGGTGACGCCGGCCTGGAGGAAAGGGCGGAGCTGACGGTGGCAGTCGGCTGGAGAGCCGTGGATCCAGAGGGCGTCCACCAGGTCGTCCGGCAGGGCGGCGCCCGCTCCGTGGCGGTCGCCGGCGTCGAAGCGGGCCCGCGACTCAAGCAGGCGGTCGCCGCGGCCGAGCCAGTCGTGGAAGGCTCGATACGGCGCCTGGTTGAGTATCCAGCCCAGGAAGGCGCGTCCGGCGTTCCTGGCGTGCACCTGATCCGCCGTCGGGCAGACGAAGACCTTGACGACGATCTCCCGGCCGGGTGGCGGCGGACCGGCCGTGCCGAGGACCTGGGTGAGGTCGCCGGCGGTGAGGATGTTGGTGATGAAGCCGTCGCCTTCCTCCAGGCTGAGCCGGACCATGCGCGGGCGGAGTGCGCCGAGCAGCACCTTGGGCGGCGTGGCGGCCGTCCGGGGCAGGTGGAAGCCGCGCACGGCGAACGTCTCGTACTCGTGGTCGATGTGCGCGCCGCGCAGCGCGGCGCGCAGGAACCGGAGCGTGTCGCGCAGGCGGGCGACCGGCTTGGCGAACGGGATGTCGTTCAGCGCCGAGACGTGGGCGGGGACGGAGGTGCCGATGCCCAGCATGGCCCGGCCGTCGCTGAGGTCGTTCAGCGCGGCGGCCGTCTGGGCGAGCACGGCCGGACCACGGGTGAACACCGGCACCACACCGGTGCCGACCCCCAGCTCCGGTTGCCAGGCCGCGGCGGCGGCCAAGGGGGTGAAGGCGTCCAGGCCGCCGCCCTCGCCCGTCCACACGTCGCGGTAGCCCAGGCCGGGCAGCGCCTGCAGCGTCCGGCGGTGGTCACGCAGTGCCAGGCCGGGAAGCGGCAGGTTGACCGCCCAGCGGATGCGCTCGACGTCGGTCGTCATCGGTTTCTCCTCAGCCTGCGATCGTCGCTCGTCATCGGTTTTCTCCTCAGCCTGCGATGTGCACGGTGGTCAGGTCGATG
Organism: Nonomuraea sp. NPDC002799; assembly: GCF_053592075.1. Lineage (NCBI taxonomy): Bacteria > Bacillati > Actinomycetota > Actinomycetes > Streptosporangiales > Streptosporangiaceae > Nonomuraea > Nonomuraea sp. NPDC002799. The sequence continues at coordinate 439,427 of NZ_JBSFVA010000002.1, read as the reverse complement.
AACCAGGACTTCGGCGCGACGACGCCGTCGACGGTGGGGGCCACGACGCGCGGGTTGCGGTCGCTGACGACGAACAGGTAGGGAGCGTCCTGGCTGACGATGGCCTCGGCCTGCTTGAACAGCTTGTTGCGGGCCGCGGGGTCGAGGGTGCGCTCGGCCTGATCGGTGAGCTCGTCCACCTGCTTGGAGTAGTGGTGGCCGTCGTAGGCGGGGGTGTCCTTGGCCCAGAACTTCCGCATCAGCGCCTCGGCCTGGTAGGTGACGGTCGAGGCGCACTGGACGTCGGCGCCGAGCGCGGGCTTTCCGGCGTTGAGGTCGGCCAGCAGCGCCGACCACTCCACCTTCTCGATCTTGACGTTGATGCCGACCGCGGCGAGCTGCGCCTGGAGCGCCGTGGCGATGGGCACCGGGATGAGGTTGCCCGACCCGCCGGTCGGCACGGCCAGGGTGGTGGTGAACCCGCCGCTCAGGCCCGCCTCCGCGAGCAGGGCCTTCGCCTTGGCCGGGTCGTGGGTGTAGTGGTCGTTGGCGGGGTCGTACTGCTCGGTGGAGGCGGGGGCGTGCTGGTAGGCCGGGTCGGCGGTGCCCTTCAGCAGGTTCTTCGCGATGGACTCGCGGTCGATGGCGTAGTTGGCGGCCTGGCGTACGCGTACGTCGCCCCAGGGCTTCTTGGCCTGGTCGAACGTGCAGTACCAGAGGTGGTCGTAGTTGTTGGACAACAACCGGAAGCCGGACGAGCGCAGGGACTCCAGGTCGTCGGGGGTGGGGTACTCGATCCAGTTGACCTCGCCGGCCCGCAGGGCGGCGGTGCGGGCGGAGGCGTCCGGCATGGGGCGCAGGATCAGCTTGTCCAGTTTGGGCGCGCCGCCCCAATACTGCTTGTTCGGCAGGAGGGTGAGCTGCTGGCCCGGTTTGGCCGACTCGAAGCGGAAGGGGCCGGTCCCTGCGGGGTGGAGGGAGAACTGCTCGTTGCCGTACTTCCGCACGGCGCTCGGGCTCGGGACGGTGAGGAAGGTCAGGTCGGTCAGGAGGTGCCCGCTCGGCTGCTTCGTGCTGACGGTCACGGTCCTGGCGTCGACCTTGGCGTACGAGGTGATGCTCTGGGCCCAGAGCGAGGCCGCGCCCGCGGCGGCCGGGTAGTAGAACGGGCTGTCCTTCTTCATCAGCCGGTCGAAGGCGAACACGACGGCGTCGGCGTCGAACGGCGTGCCGTCGCTGAAGGTCACGCCGTCGCGGAGGTGGAAGGTCCACGTACGGCCGTCGGGGCTGCTCTCCCACGAGGTGGCCAGGCCGGGGACGATCGAGGGCGTCTTGGCGTCCTGCTTGAGGTCATAGCGGGTGAGCCCGTCGTACAACTGGAAGTTGACGAACCGCTCGCCCTCGAAGCCCTGGGTGAAGGCCAGGACGGTGTCGGTGCCGGGCAGGTCGGAGGCGGTCATGCCGATCACCAGGGTGCCGCCGGAACCGGCGCCGGGGGACGCGGGGGCGGTGGAGCCGCACCCGGCGAGTACGGCGGCGAGCGCGACGGGGAGGGCGGCGGGCAGCAGGCGAGAACGGCGCGGGAAGGCCATGGATGTCTCCGGAAGGTCAGGCGAACGAAAGTCAGGCGAACGAAGCTCAGGCGGAAGAGGGTCAGGCGAGAGGGGGGATCGACGACAGGAGGGTGCGGGTGTAGGGATGGCGGGCGGCCGTCCAGATCTGTGCGGCCGGCCCTTCCTCGACCACCTGGCCCAGGTACATGACCGCGACCCGGTCCGCGATGTGCTCGACGACCGACAGGTCGTGGGAGATGAACAGGATGGCGACGCCGGTGTCGCGCTGGAGCTCGGCGAGCAGGTTGAGCACCTGCGCCTGGATGCTCTTGTCCAGGGCGGAGACCGCCTCGTCGCAGATGACGAGCTGGGGGCGGGTGGCCAGGGCGCGGGCCAGGGCGACCCGCTGGATCTGTCCGCCGGACATCTCGTGCGGGTAGCGTCCGGCGTCCGCGGCCGGCACGCCGACCTGGTCGAGCACCTCGGCGACCCTGGCCGAGATGGCCGGTCCGCGCCAGTGGTGCGCGCGCAGGTTGAAGGCGATGGCGTCGCCGACGGTCATCCGCGGGTTCAGCGACGTCTGCGGCGACTGGGGGACGACCTGCAGGCCGGCGCGCAGGGCCCGCAGCGCGCCGCCGCGGGCTCGGGCCAGGTCCTGCCCGGCGAAGACGACCTGCCCGGCATCGGGCTTGAGCAGGCGCAGGATCATCTTCGCCGTGGTGGACTTGCCGCTGCCCGACTCGCCCACCACGCCGAGCGTCTCACCGGCTCGCAGGGACAGGCTGACGTCGTCCACGGCGAGCACACCGTTCGCGAACCTCTTGGTCAGGCCGGTCGCGGCCAGCAGCGGATCGCTCATTTCGCCCTCATTTCCAGGCCGGCGGCTCTCCAGGGGACCGGGCAGGCGGCGGAGCCGCCCTCCGCGACGGCGTCGAGCTCCGGCCGCGCGGCCGAGCAGGAGTCGACGCGATGGGCGCAGCGCGGCTCCAGCGCGCACCGGCCGTCGAGGTCTTCGGTGGCCGACGGCGGCAGTCCGGGCAGCGCCGCCAGCTCGCCGCGCGGGATGCCGGGGCGCGGCTGCGCGCCGAGCAACGCCGCCGTGTACGGGTGCGCGGGCCGGTCGATCACCCGCCCGGCGGGCCCGTGCTCGACCACCCGCCCGGCGTACATGACGACCACCGACGACCCCATCTGCCTGGCCACGCCCACGTCGTGGGTGACCAGGAGCAGCGCCATGTCCATCTCCCGCTGCAGCCGGTCGAACAACTCCAGGATCTTGGCCTGGACCGTCATGTCGAGCGCGGTGGTCGGCTCGTCGGCGATGAGCAGCCGGGGCTCGCAGGCCACGGCGGCGGCGATGGCGACGCGCTGGCGCATGCCGCCGGACAACTCGTGCGGGTAGGAGCGGGCCACCCGCGCGGGCTCGGTGATCCCGGCCTGGGCGAGCAGCTCCTCCACCCGGGCACGGCGGGCCGCCCGCGAGGTGACGACGCGGTGGACCCGCAACACCTCGCCGACCTGCGCGCCGACGCGGCGCAGCGGGTCGAGCGAGCCGTTCGGGTCCTGCGGCACCAGGCCGATGGCCCGGCCGCGCAGGGGGCGCAGGGACTGCTCGTCGAGGCCGAGCAGGTCGGCGCCGTCGAGCCGGATGGCGCCGCTGATCCTGGCCGCGCCGCCCAGCAGCCCCATGACGGCCCGGGCGGTGACGGATTTGCCGCTGCCCGACTCGCCGAGCACCACCGTCGTGCGGCCCGCCTCGACGGTGAGGCTGACTCCGCGGACGGGGCGGGCGACGCGCGGCCCGGTGGGGATGTCGACTTTGAGGTTCTCGACCTCCAGCAGCGCGCTCATGCCGCGTGCCTCGTCCGTACGTCGAAGCGCCGGCGCAGTCCTTCACCGAGCACGTTGAACGCCACCGACGCCAGGAAGATCGCCACCGCCGGGACCAGGGCGAGCAGCGGCGCGATGAAGATGTGCTGGCGCAGGTCGTCCAGCATCGCGCCCCATTCGGCCCGTGGCGGCGCGACGCCGAGCCCGAGGAAGGACAGACCGGCGCCGAGCACGATCGACAGGCCCACCAGGGCCGAGCAGTACACGGTCACGGGCGGCAGGATGTTGGGTAGCACGTGCCGCAGCGCGATCGTGGTCCAGCGCGCGCCGCTGGCCTGCGCGGCCTGCATGAAGTCCAGCTCGCGCAGCCGGGCGACCTCGGTGACGACCACCCGGGCGACCGCGGGGACGAGGATGACCGACAGGGCGATGATCGAGCTGGTCAGCCCGGCCCCGAGTGAGGCGGCGACGGCGATGGCCAGGAGCACGGCGGGGAAGGCGAAGAGCACGTCCAGGCTCCGCATGACGGCGTTCTCCAGCCACCGCCGGCCGAGCCCGGCCACGATGCCGAGGAAGATGCCGAGCACGCCGGCGACCAGGACCGGCGTGAACGCCACGACCAGTGAGGGCTGAGCGCCCCACACCAGGCGGCTGAGCAGATCGCGGCCCTGGCCGTCGGTGCCGAGCAGGTGTCCGGCGGAGCCCGGCGGCAGCAGCCGCTCGGTCAGCGCGCCGGCGTCGGGGTCGGGCAGCGGCAGCACGGGTGCCAGCACCGCTGCCAGGACGAGGAGCAGGGCCATGAGCGCGCCTGCGACGAGGGCCGCAGGAAGGCGGACTCGGCGGGCGGCCGTCATGGCGGATGGGGTGCCGTCCACGGCTACCTCCGTACGCGGGGGTCGATGAGCGCGTGCGCGCCGTCGACGAGGATGTTGATGACGAGGAACGAGACGGCGATGACCAGCACGCCGCCCTGGATGAGCGGCAGGTCGCGGGAGGCGATGGCGTTGTAGAGCGCCTGGCCGAGCCCGGGCCAGGAGAAGATCGTCTCCACGAACACCACGCCGCCGATGAGGTAGGCGAGCTGCAGCCCGGCGATGGTGAGCAGCGAGGGCAGCGCGTTGTGCAGCGCGTGCCGGGCGATGGCGGACCTGGGCAGGCCGCGCGCCCGCATCGCCTCGACGTTGTCGCCGGCCAGCACGTCGGCCAGGGTGGCGCGCAACATGCGGCCGACGACGCCCATCGGGATCACCGCCACGGCGACGGCGGGCAGGATCAAGTGCCGCAGCAGGTCGCCCGGTCCGCTGCCGTTGATGAGGTCGCGCATGCCGCCGGCGGGCAGGACCTGCCACTCCACGGCGAACACGACGACGAGCAGCAGCCCGACGGAGTACGGCGGCAGCGACATGGCCAGGAAGGACGCGCCCGAGGCGAGCCGGTCCGGCAGCCGCCAGGCGCTGAAGGCTCCGGCGCTCCCGAGCACCAGCGCTCCGGCGAAGGCGATCAGCGCGCCCGCCGCCGCCAGCAGCGCGGTGTTGCCGAAGGCGGACAAGACGATGTCCAGCACCGGTAACTGCAACTGGATGGAGGTGCCGAGCCGGCCCTGGACGAGGTTCTGCAACCAGGTGCCGAACTGGACCACCAGCGGCTGGTCGAGCCCGAGCCGTTCGATCAGCGCGCGCCGCGCCTCGGGCGGGGCGAGCGGGCCCACCAGGCTGGCCACCGGATCGCCGGGGACGAGCTTGGCGGTGACGAAGACGACGAGGGACACGCCGAACAACGTCGGCACCGCCAGGAGGAGGCGACGTGCCAGGAATCTGAGCATTTGCATCTCCGGAATCTCGGTGCTTGCCGCTACCGCTCGACCGGACGTCAGGACGTTGTGCGATATGCGCACGATTGTGCGCATACTAATCAGGTCCGTCGAGGGTGCGCAATAGGGAAGGGCCAGAACTGTGCGCTTGGCGCACGCTTGTGCGCATTGCTAACATGCGGCACAACGACCTGCGAGAGAACGAGGTGAGTCCGACGACCACTCCTCCGCCACCCACGCTGCTGCTGGTCCACGGGGCCTGGCATGGGAGCTGGGCCTGGGATCCGGTGATCCCGCTGCTGGCCGAGCGGGGCGTCCCCGTCCACGCCGTACAGCTCCCCGGTGTGGGACGCGCGCCCGGCGGCCATGACCTGCGGGGCCACGCCGAGTTCCTGCGCGCGGAGCTGGCCGCGCTGCCCGGCCCGGTCGCGTTGTGCGCGCACTCCTACGGTGGGGCGGTGATCACGGAGGCCGCGGCCGGCGCGGCCGGTGTCACCTCGCTGATCTACCTCACCGCGTTCCTCCTGGAAGAAGGAGAGTCCAGCGCCGACGCCAACCGGCTCACACCCGCGCCTCCCGACCCGGCGCTCGCGCCCGTCGCCGAGGGCGATTACCTGCGTGTTCCCGACGCCGCCGCCCGCTACATGTTCTACGAGGGGTGCACGCCCGAGCAGACGGCCGAGGCCGTCGGCCGGCTCACGCCCGAGCACGTCGGCACCGTCACCGCCCCGGTGACCCGCGCCGCCTGGCGCGACCTCCCCTCCACGTACATCGTCTGCCGCCGGGACCGCGCCCTGTCCCCGGGTGTTCAGCGCACCATGGCCCGCCGCGCGAATCGGCAGGTGGAGCTGGACAGCGCCCACTCGCCGATGCTCACCGACCCGTTGCGGCTCGCCGCGCTCCTGGCCGAAACGGTGCAGAATGCGTGAAGCGATCAACCGCCCATTCCGGCGAGCCGTATCCTGGGGACACCGCCGTGGCCCTCCTGCCACCGGCGGACCAGACCGGCCATCATGATCGAAGGGGAGAGTGGCACCGGTGGCGCGAACCGACGCGGACCAATCCGAGCAGGCCCAGCGCGGCCAGGAGCGGCCCCCGTACTTCGTCCAGTCCCTGGAGCGGGGGCTGGCCGTCATCAGGGCCTTCGACCACACCCGCCCGCACCTCACCTCCACCGAGGTCGCCAAGATCACCGGCCTCGACCGGGCGGCCGCGCGGCGCTTCCTGCTCACGCTGGTCGACCTGGGCTACGTGATGACCGACGGACGTCTCTACTCCCTGCGTCCGCGCGTGCTCGAACTCGGCTTCGCCTACCTGTCCAGCCTCAGCCTGCCCGAGGTCGCCCTGCCGCACATGGAGCGGCTCGTCGGGGAGATCCACGAGACCTGCTCGCTCGGCGTGCTCGACGGCAAGGAGGTCGTGTTCGTCGCACGCGTGCCGGTCAAGCGGCTGATGACCATCCCGATCATGGTGGGCAGCCGGTTCCCGGCGTACCCGACCTCCATGGGCCGGGTGCTCCTGGCCGGGGTGTCCGACCAGGCGCTCGACGACTACCTCGGCTCCGTACGCCTGGAGCAGATCGCCGAGCACACGGTCACCGACCCCGCCGAGCTGCGGTCCATCGTCCAGGAGGTCCGTAAGCGGGGCTGGGCGATCGTGGACCAGGAGATCGACGACGGCTCGCGCTCGATCGCCGTGCCGGTCCGCGACTCGAGCGGCCGGGTCATGGCCGCGCTCAACGTCTCCATGCTCTCCGGCCGAGGCTCCGCCGAGGCCATGAGCGACTTCCTGCCCGCCATGCGGCGGGCGGCTGATCAGATCGAAGCGGACCTGCGCCACAACTCCCATCAGGAGTTCGGCCTCATCGGATAACGGGGGCAGGTCCGGAAAGGATTTCCGTGACTGTCACCACTCATCTCGCCGACCTCGACGGCACCGGCCTGTTCTACCGGCGTTGCGGTACGGGCGACCGCCTCGTGGTCCTCCTGCACGGCTGGCCCCAGACCGGCCACTGCTGGCGGCACCTCATGCGCCCGCTCGGCGAGCGCTACACCGTCGTCGCCCCCGACCTGCGCGGCTACGGCCGCTCCGGCAAGCCGGGCACCGGCTACGACAAGCGCACGACCGCGACCGACCTGTCGCGTCTCGTCAGGGTGCTCGGCTTCGGCAACGCGCACGTCGTGGGACACGACCGGGGCGCCCGCGTGGCCCACCGCTGGGCCCTGGACCGCCCCGAGGACGTCGATCACCTGGCGCTGCTGGACATCCTGCCGACCCGGGAGGTGATGAACTCCTTCGACAAGGACTCGGCCGCCGCCATGTGGCACTGGTTCTTCCACCTCCAGCCGGAGCTGCCCGAGCTGCTGATCGCCGGCAACACCGAGGCGTACCTCCGTTTCTTCCTCGAACGGCAGGTGTTCGCGCCCGGCGCGATCGGCGAGGAGGCCATCGCCGAGTACGTCGCCGCCTTCAGCGACCCCGCCGCGCTGCACGCGTCGCTGGAGGACTACCGCGCCGGCTTCCGCCAGGACCTGGCGGCCGACGAGCACGACGCCGCCGGCGGCCGGCGCGTCACCCAGCCGCTGCTGCTGCTCTGGGGCGCGCAGGGCGGGCTCGGCCGCAGCGACGTGCCCGCCGTCTGGTCCGGGTACGCCGACCGGGTCACCGGCCGGGCCATCGACGACTGCCGTCACTTCCTGCCGGAAGAGCAGCCTGAGCAGGTCCTACGGCACCTGCTGGCGTTCCTTCCCGCCTGACCTCGCGGACACCGTTGTTGCCCGGGTACCCCCTTAACGTTTATTATGCGCACAGTTGTGCACATAGCGCACAGAACGGAATGAGATGACACCAGACCACGCGATCACGTTGTGCGCCATGACCCTGCGGCACGCGTCGCTCCCCGAGCGGCTGCGGGCCGCCGCCGAGGCCGGCTTCGACTCCGTCGGGTTCACCCTCGACCAGTACCGGGCCGCCCGCGCCGACGGGCTCACCGACGCCGCGCTGCGCCGCCTGCTCGGCGCGCACGGCCTGCGCGTCGCCGAGCTGGAGTCACCCTGGGACTGGGCCGCCGCCGGCTCCGGCTCCGGCGTCGTCGGCCAGGACGAGGAGGCGGACCTGCTGCTCCACGCCCTGGAGGCGCTGGAATGCGGGCAGCTCAACGCGGTGCAGTTCACGGCGTACCCGGATGAGCTGCTGGCCGAGCGGCTGGCCGCCCTGGCCGAGCGGGTGGCCGCGAGCGGGGCGCGGGTGGCGCTGGAGTTCATGCCGTTCAGCGAGATCCGCACCCTGGGGCACGCCTGGCGGCTCGTGCGTGACAGCGGGGCGCCGGCCGCCGGTCTCCTGCTCGACCACTGGCACTACCGGCGCTCAGGCGCGACGCCCGCGGACCTCGCCGCGATCCCGCCGGAGCGGGTGCTGTCCGTGCAGCTCAACGACGTCCGGCCCACCCCCGGCGACGACCTCCGGTACGAGGCCCGCCACCTGCGCCTGCTGCCCGGCGCCGGCGCCGCCGCCTTCGTACGGGAGCTCGACGCCCTCGGCGTGACCGCCCGCATGTCGGCGGAGATCTGGGCCGACGACCTCGACCTGCTGCCCCCGGCCGAGGCCGCCGGGCAGATCCACGGCGCCACCATCCGCACGCTCGCGGCGGCCGGCCACCACCCGTACCACGAAGCGAAGGAGCCGGCGTGACCAGCACCGACCAGGCGGAGATCAGGCAGCTCGTGGAGAACTGGGCCGTCTGGCGCGACGCCGGCCAGTGGGACCGGTTCGCCACCCTGTGGCACCCCGACGGCGTCATGCAGGCCACCTGGTTCCAGGGCGGCTACCGCGACTTCATCGAGGTCAGCCGGCAGGGATGGGCGCGCGGCGTACGCATCCTGCACTTCCTGGGCGGCACCTCCGCCGAGGTCGCCGGCGACCGGGCGATCGCCCAGACGAAGATGACGATCACGCAGCGGGCGCTCGTCGAAGGCGTCGAGTGCGACGTCGTGTGCACCGGCAGGTTCTACGACTTCCTCAGCCGCGACGACGGCTGGCGGCTGGTGCTCCGCCAGCCCGTCTACGAGCGCGACCGCATCGATCCGGTCGATCCGGCCACGACGCCGCGGCTCGACCGCGACCTGTTGCGGAGCCTGCCCGAGGGCTACCGGCACCTGGCGTACCTGCAGACCGGGCTCGGTTACCAGGTCAAGACGGACATGCCGCAGCTCACCGGCGACGCGGTCGAAGCGCTCTACCGGCGCGGGGACGACTGGCTCCGCGACGGCTCGCGATGACCGGCCGCGTCCTCAGCCCCCTGACCTCCCTCGTCCCAAGGAGCGATCGCGTGTCCCGACCCCAGCACTTCGATCTGGTCGTCATCGGCGGCGGCCTCGGCGGGGTGTCCGCCGTCCTGGCGGCCGCCCGGCTCGGCCTGCGCAGCGTGCTGGTGAGCGAGTGCGACTGGCTCGGCGGACAGGTGAGCAGCCAGTGCATCCCGCCCGACGAGCACCCGTGGATCGAGGCGGCCGGCTGCACCCGTTCCTACCGCGACTACCGCGACCGGGTGCGCTCCTTCTACCGGCGCAACTACCCGCTGAAGGCGGCGGCCAGGACGGTGCGTGCGCTGAATCCCGGCTCCGGCAACATCGGCCCGCTCAGCCACGAGCCGCAGGTCTCCCGTCTCGTGCTGGAGGAGATGCTGGCGCCCTGGATCAGCGGCGGGCTGGTCACCGTGCTGCGCGACCACCGTCTGGCCGCCGCCGCCACCGAGCACGACGAGATCACCTCGGTGCTCGTACGCGGGCCCGAGGGTGAGGAGAGGGAGCTGACCGCTGCGTACTATCTGGACGCCACCGACCTCGGCGACCTCATCGACCTGGCGGGCGCCGAGCACGTCTACGGCGCGGAGAGCAGCGCGGAGACCGGTGAGCCGCACGCGCCGCCGGTCGCCGACCCCTACGACCAGCAGGCGATCACCTGGGCGATGTTGCTGAGCTGGGACCCCGCCACCGACAACACCATCGACCGCCCGGCCGGCTACGCCACGTGGCGCTCCTACCGGCCGCCCGCCTGGCCGGGCGCGCTGCTGAGCTGGGACGTCAGCGACCACGTCACGCACAGGACCCGGCAGCGGCCGCTGTTCACCGACGAGGTGTCGGACGGCGGCGTCCGCTACGACCTCTGGCATGCCCGGCGCGTCCTGGACGCCGCGCACTTCGAACCCGAGTGGGGCGACATCACCGCCGCCGCCTGGCCCATGATGGACTACTCCCGTCTGCCGCTCATCGGCGTGGACGAGCCGGCCCGGCAGCTCGCCCTGCGGGAGGCGCGGGAGCTCTCCCTCTCGTTCCTGTACTGGATGCAGACCGAGGCCCCCCGCCACGACGGCGGACACGGATATCCCGAGTTGCGCCCGCGCGGCGACCTCACCGGCACGCCCGACGGGCTGGCCAAGCTGCCCTACATCCGCGAGAGCCGGCGCATCCGCGCCGAGTTCACGCTGGTCGAGCAGCACATCGGCGTCGAGGCCCGCGCCGGTCTTGAGGGCGCCGAGCGCTTCGCCGACAGCGTCGGCGTCAGTGCCTACCGGATCGACGTGCACCCGTCCACCAGCGGGCGGCCGACCATCGACATCGACACCTGGCCGTTCCAGATCCCGCTCGGCAGCCTCATCCCCGTACGGTTGCGCAACCTGCTGCCCGCCGCCAAGAACATCGGCGCCACCCACCTGACCAGCGGCGCCGTCCGGGTCCATCCCGGCGAGTGGACGGTCGGAGAGGCGGCGGGCGCGCTGGCGGGCTTCTGCGTACGCCAGGGAACGCCGCCCGCGCGGGTGCGTGCCGACGAGGGGCGGCTGGGCGAGTTCCAGTCCCTGCTCACCGACGTCATCGGCATCGAGCTGGACTGGCCGCGCTACGACGCGCTCACCCCGCGCCGCCGCTTCGGCTACGTACCGCAGGACACGCCCGCGCCGGAAGGCTCGTCCCGATGACGGAAGCTCCGCTGCACGCGCTGCTCGCCCGGCACGGCGGCCTGGCCGGCCTGGCGGCGGCGGTCCGCGACGGCACGCTTCCCCCGGCCGAGCCGGCGCGGGCGGCCCTGTCCCGCATCGCCGCCCTGAACCCGAGCCTGCACGCCTTCACCCAGGTCTTCACAGAACCGGGACCGGGCCTCCTGAGCGGGGCACTCGCCGGCATACCCGTCGCCGTGAAGGACAACATCGACGTGGCGAGCCACGTCACCAGCCTGGGCCGCCCGCTCCAGGAGTACGAGCCGGCCCCCCGGGACGCCGTGGCGGTCGCCCGGCTGAAGGCGGCGGACGCGTTCGTCGCCGGCAAGACGAACCTGCCCGAGCTGGCCAGCTCCGCCGTGACCGCCAACGCGCACTACGGCGACGCGCGCAACCCCTGCGACGAGAGCCGCACGGCGGGCGGCTCCAGCGGCGGCTCGGCGTCGGCCGTGGCGGCGGGCATGGCGGCCGCCGCGCTCGGGACCGACACCGGCGGGTCGGTGCTGATCCCGGCCGCGCTCACCGGCGTCTGCGGATTCCGCCCCACCCACGGCCGGATCAGCGTGGACGGGGTGGTGCCGCTCAGCCCCACCTTCGACACGGTCGGCGTCATCGCCCTGACCCCCGCCGACGTCACGGCCCTGCTGAACGTCCTGGAGGAGCCCGCGCCACCGCCCGGAGTCCTGCTGGAGGAGCCCGCGCCACCGCCCGCCGCGCCCGGACTCGCCGGACTGCGCGTCGGCCGGCTCACCGGGTGGTTCGACGAGATCGACGGCGGCGTACGCGACCTGCTCGACGGCGTCGCGGGCCGGCTGGCGGCCGCCGGAGCCCAGGTCAGCCCGGTGGAGCTGCCCTCCGCGCCGCTCGTCCACCGGCACGCGCGGACCATCTACGCCGTCGAAGCCTCCGCCGTCTACGCCGGTCTGCTCCAGCCCGGTCGTTCCTACCCGCCCACCGTGGAGGCGCGCCGCGGCCATCGTGTGCGCCCCGAGGACCTGGACCGGGCCAGGGAGTTCCGCCGGATGTGGCAGGCCGAGACGAACGCCGCCTTCGCCCGTTTCGACGTCCTGCTCACCGCCACCACCCCGATCGTCGCACCGCCCATCGACGGCGCGACCGAGGAGACCACGACCGCCCTCATCCGCCAGACCTATCCCTTCTGCCTGGCCGGGACGCCCGCGGTGTCCCTGCCCGCCGGGACGCTCGGCGGCCTGCCCGCCGGGGCCCTGCTCGCCGCGGCGGCCGGCGCCGACCACCGGCTGCTCGCCGTCGCGTCCGCCTGTCACCTCCACTAGCAAGGACACACACATGCACACCTGCTCGTACGAAAAGGCGCCGATCCGATGAGCGGCACGTCCACCGCGCCGGTCGCGGTGATCACGGGAGGCGGCGGCGCGATCGGCGGCTCGACCGCCGCCCGGCTGGCCGCGGACGACTGGACGGTCGTGGTCGCCGACCTCGACCTGAAGGCCGCGCTCGCCACGGCCGGCGACCTTCCGGGTTCGGTGCACGGGCGGCGCCTCGACGTCGCCGACCCGGCGGACATCGCCGCCTTCGTGGCGGACACGGCGGCCGAGTTCGGACGTATCGACGCCGTCGTCTGCGCGGCCGGGATCGAGCCGCCGCAGGATCTGGCCGGCATCGACACGGCGTCCTGGGACCTCACCCAGCACGTCAACCTGCGCGGCCCGGCGCTGCTCGCCCAGGCGGTCCTGCCCTGGTGGCGACGGCAGGGATCGGGCTCCATGGTGAACGTCGGGTCGCGCACGTGGCTGGGCGGCGGCCACCCCGGCTACGTGGCCTCGAAGGCCGGGCTGGTCGGCCTCACCCGTTCGCTGGCCATGGAGCTGGCGCCCATCGGCGTCCGGGTGAACGCCGTGGCGCCCAGCTTCGTCCGTACCGGCTTCAGCAGGCAGCGCGGCGGCGAGCGCATGCTGGACGACTACTCCGAGCGGATGCGCGCCGCCACCCCGATGGGCGAGCTGGTACGCCCGGAGGACGTCGCGAACGCCGTGGCCTTCCTGGCCTCGGACCAGGCGGCGCGGATCACCGGCGAGGTTCTGCACGTCTGTGCCGGCAGCCAGCTCCCGACCTTCCTGCGGTGACCCATCACGCGTCGTCAGCATATTTCATATCCTTGACGCTCGAAAATTTCACACGATAACCTCGGGATGATAGAGAGCCGTGACCGCACCGGCGGCCACGGCCCACCCCTCGAAGCCGGAGGTTCCATCGTGCCCGAGCAGCCGAGCGGCGGTGCCGGCCAGCGGCAGCGCGACGCCGACCTGGTGGTTCGGGCCAGGACGGTCCACACCCTCGTCGCCGGTGTGGCTCCGCAGCGTGCGATCGCCGTACGCGGTGACCGGATCGTCGCCATGTCGGACGACCAGAGCGGCCTCGCCGAGTGGATCGGTCCTGACACCACGGTCATCGACGTCCCCGACGGGACCGTCCTGCCGAGTTTCGACGACACCCACACGCATCTCATCTACGCCGCGTACGGCGCGCACGACGTGCCCGTCCACAAGGCGAAGAACCTCGCCGAGTTCCTCGACCTCATCCGGGAACGGGCCGCGGTCACACCGCCCGGCGAATGGCTCCGTACCACCACCAACTGGCAGGAACTCAACCTCGCCGAGCGCCGCATGCCCACGGCCGCCGAGCTGGATCTCGCCACCGGCAGGCATCCCGTCCTGGTCAAGCGCGGGGGCCACAACGCCGTGGTCAACTCGTACGCGCTGCGCCTCGCGGGCATCGACGAGAACACGCCGACACCGCCGGGTGGCCTGATCGGCCGGAACGAGGACGGGACGCTCAACGGGCGGTTGATCGACGCCGCGATGCACCTGGTCGAGCACCTCTACCCCCGGCCCGCCGAAGAGGAGCGCATCTCCGGCCTGGACCTGGCCTCGCACGACTACGCCGCCCGGGGCATCGGCACCGTCCGGGACTGCGCGGTGCCGCTTCCCGACCTTCATCTCCTGGAGCACGCGCGGCGCACGGGCCGGCTCGGCGTCCGCGTGCGCGCACTGGTCATGGCGCAGGGCATGACCGAGCCCGCGCACCTGGACGCGCTCCTCGACGAGCTGGAGCAGTGGCGCTACCGTTCGGATCCCTGGTTGCGGGTCTGGGGCGTGAAGTTCATGCTGGACGGCGGGCTGGAGGCGGGCGCGACCGAGGGCCCCTACAGCGGTCACGACGACTTCTGCGGCCTGCTCCTCTGGGAGCCGGACGCGCTGGCCGAAGCCGTCGAACGCGTGGTCCGGCGCGGCTGGCGGGTCGGCACCCACGCCTACGGCGATCGGGCCGTGCGCCTCCTGCTCGACATCTACGAGCGAGTCCTCGAACGGAACCCGTGGTTGCCGCCGCGGTCCCTCGTCATCGAGCACGGCGGCCTGGCCGGCCCGAAGGAGCGCACGCGCGCGGTGGCACTGGGCGTGCCGGTGACCATCCAGCAACCTCTCTTGCACGACACCGCCGAGGTCGAGCTGGGTTACTGGGGGCCGGAACGTGTCGCCCGCCTGTTCCCCGCTCGCGAGTGGATCGACGAGGGAGCCCTGGTCACGGCCGGTTCAGACTTCCCGGTCGGCCCGTTCGGCGCCATGCAGTCGGTCTGGGGCATGGTGACGCGGGAGACGGTCGCCGGGGTGCAGGGCGCGGAGCACGCGATCAGCCGGGACGAGGCGATCGAGCTCCACACCACCGCGGCCGCCCGGCTGCTGGGCGAGGAGGACCTGCGCGGGTGCCTGACACCGGGCCGGCTCGCCGACTTCACGGTCTGGCCGGTCGACCCACGGACGTGCCCGGTGGACCGGCTCCGCGGACTCGATCCGATCCTCACGGTCGTCGGCGGACGCGTCACCCACGACGCGACCCGGCCCGGCGACGCCGGGCCGGCCTGACGGCCGCCGCGCTGACCGGCCACGGCGCCAGAGCTCCGTGGCCGGTGACATCATCAGCTCCGCTTCATCGCGGATCGCCTTCCTGGCCGACGTGCTCCTTGGCCGGGGTGGTGCCCCGCTCCCGGCCGGAATCCCCGCCCGGCTCCGGCCCGGAAGCGGGTGCCCGCTTCACCGCTCGGGTGAAGAAGACCGCCAGAACGCAGCCGATGAGGACCGGGGCCGCGGCGCCGAGCAGGATGGTCGAGGCGGGCACGTCGAGGGCCAGCAGCACCCCGCCGAAGGCGGGACCCAGGATGGAGCCGAGCCGGCCGAGTGCGGCCGCCCATCCCACGCCCGCGGTGCGGGTCGCGTCGTTGTAGGTCGCGACCGCCAGCGCCGTCTGACCCACGCTGCCGGCGGTGGTGCCCGCCCCGGTCAGGCCGATCAGCACGAGCAGGCCGGCGTTGCCGAGCGGCGCGAGCGCCGCCACTGACAGGAACACGACGGCCAGGCCGGTCATGACGGCGACGATCCGGGGGGCGCCCAGGAACGCCGCCAAGCTCGCGAGGATGAGCCCGCCGATGAGCCCGCCGAAGCCGAAGGCCGCGGTGCCGAGAGGAGCCTGCTCCAGGGGGAAGCCGTACTCGACGAGGAAGGTCGGCACCCATGACTGCAGGACGTAGACCGTGACGAAGACCAGGAACGCGAACGCCCAGAGCAGGATCGTCCGCACCCGGACCTCACCCGCGAACAGGGCCGTGACTCCCACCCGGACCGGCCCGGGGCCGTCGGCGGGCGCCGGCGGCGTCTCGGTATGCGGCAGGAGCCACCACAGCAGCGCGGCGATCACGACGGCCAGGGTGCCGGGCGCCCAGAAGACCGCCTCCCAGCCCAGCCCGGCGATGAGCTTCGCACCGACCAGGCCGCTCAGGGTCGCGCCGCAGGCGATCCCGAGGGTGATCCCCACCGCCGCCGCGTCGCGGCGCCGGGGCGGGACGAGGTCGGCGGCCAGCGAGACGGCAGCGGGCAGGACCGCGCCGAGGCCGAGCCCGGTCAGGAGCCGGAGCCCGGTGAGCGCCGGCACGGTGGTGGCCAGGGGCGTGAGAAGGACGGCGACCGAGTAGGACAGGACCGACGCCCAGACGACCGTGCGCTTGCCGAAGCGCGCGGTGAGCCGGTTGCACGCCACATAACCCACGACCACACCGGCGTTGGTGGCCACCAGCGCGAAGGTGAACTGCGCCGGTGGCAGGCCCCACTCACGGCTCAGTGTGGGGATCACGAAGCCGAAGGCGGCGGTGTCGATGCCGTCGGTGACGATCGCGAGGAACAACAGCCCGAGAGGGAGCAGCGCGCTGCCTCCGGAGATCTTCTGACGGGAGGAGTGGGGGGAACCGGGTGGACTCTGCTGGGACATGGGGGTCTCCTCAGCGGGGGGATGGGTGGGCGGATCGCTTCGGCGATCGCCAAGTGCGCGCTGTCGTGAACGTGCCGACGTACGCCGAGGCCGAAGGAGGCAAGGGGGAAGTCCTTCCGGGGACCACCAGGGGGTGCGGCGGTCAGACCGTACGGATCAGGCCCTCTCGGACGACGATGGCCAGGAGAATGCGCGCTCGGCCGTGGGGTAGGCGGCGCTCGAAATTGGATATCTCGTATATTTCACGACCGTCATGAAATGTCAATATCTGCAGGTTGCGGGATGCTTGGCACGCAACCTGCCAATCTCGCGGCAGATCCCGGTAATCGCGGCGTTCGCTATCATGACGGCGGTCAGGACTACGTAACGGATCGCGTCGCCGGGCGCCCGAGACCGCGGAGGTGCGCCGATGGCGGAGGACGACGACTCCACCGGGCGGAGCCAGCAGCCGCGCGCCCTGATCGTCACCGTCTACGGTCTGTACGCCCGCGAGGTGGGCGGCTGGATGAGCGTCGCCTCGGTCATCAAGCTGCTCGCCCAGCACGGCGTCGACGCCCCCTCCGTCCGCTCGGCGGTCTTCCGGCTCAAGCGCCGCGGCCTGCTCAACTCCGTCAAGCTGGACGGTGTCGCGGGGTACGCACTGTCCGACCAGGCGCATCAGATACTGCGGGAAGGCGACCGGCGGATCTTCGAACGGCGACCGGCCTCCCTTGACGACGGCTGGCTGCTCGCGGTCTTCAGCGTTCCGGAGTCCGAGCGCGACAAGCGGCACCAACTGCGCTCCCGCCTGTCCTGGCTGGGCTTCGGCACCGTCGCCGCCGGCGTGTGGATCGCCCCCGCGCACCTGCTGCGGGAGACCCGGGACACGCTCGTCCGCCACGGCCTGGACCCCTACGTCAACCTCTTCAACTCCCATCACGTCGCCTTCACCGAAGTCGCCGAGCAGGCGCCCGGCTGGTGGGACCTCTCCAGACTCCAGGACCTGTCCCGGGAGTTCCTCGACCAGTACACCCCCGCACTCGACGGCTACCGCTCCGCCGCCACGCCGGACCCGGCGCAGGCGTTCACCGACTACATCTCCGCCCTCACCGACTGGCGCCGCCTGGCGTATTCCGACCCCGGCCTGCCCCTGGAGATCCTGCCGGCCGGCTGGAACGGCGTCCGCGCCGCCGACACCTTCTTCGAACTCCACGAACGCCTGGCCGGACCGGCCCACGAGTTCGTCGAAGCCACGTTGCGCGACGCCTGAGCCCGCTTTCCACCTCATGGCGAATCAGAGCGCGTCCTACGAGGGACCCATCCCTGCCTGGCACGCGGCCACCGACATCGAACGCGGTCTGTACGAAGCCAAGCTGCGCGGCGACTGGGCCGCGTTCTTCGACGTCCTCGCCACCGCGAACCTCTATCACGCGATGTCGCGCGCCAAAGCCGACTCCCAGCCCGGCTGGGTCAGCTACACCCCCACCTACTGGGCCGCGCGGCCCGGTACCAAGTTCCTTGCGTTCCACACCGACGGGATGTTGCCCGCGCCCGCGCCCGATCCGGTCTTCTTCCAGGACGACCTGGGCGAACTCGCCCGGAACTGGCCCCAGGACGACGAGTGGCTGGCCATCAACCCCGGCACCCCCTGCGAAGCGTTCTTCCCTGCGACGGCCGCCCATCGGCTGATGTGGCGCCGGCATACCGAACGGCTGCCCTACCCTCGCCGCAACGAACTGCGCACCCTGTGGGCCGGGGGCCCGCTGCACGGTCCGGTCGCGCACGGCCTCGCCTGCGGGGCGCTTCTCTGCGTGAGCAATGCCTCGCTCTGGAACGCGATGGGCTGGCATGGCACCGGCTACGTCCGCGAGCGCAAACGCCTCAAGGAGTGGTGGGACATCACCAGCCGCGAACAGTGGCTGCGTACTGAGGAGACCCTGCTCAACGGCCGGATGAGCAGCCCGTTCTGGGGATTCGTCCTGAGCGTCCGCAGCGTGCTCGCCCGCGATTTCGGCGGCGTGGTCGAGATCGACCACTGGCGTCAGGTGACCTCGCGCGTCATTCGGAGCCAAGCAGCGGACGCGGCCCCTGGCGCGATGACTGCTCCCCACGGCGACTCCGAGACGGAGGCCCAAGTCGCCGGAGCGCAACGGCTCATCGGGCGCATCACACGCTACGAGGCACGATTCCGTGCGGACGGGTTACTCGCCGAGGGCGGATTCGTCCGCACGGTGGAGGCGTGGGACTACGGGCGGGCCTCCAAGATGGCCCGCTGGGGACTCGGGGCCCGCTACTGCGACCTGGCGGAAGCCGAACAGGCGGTCCTCCGCGCCGGCCGGCTCAGCCGGATCAACTACCGCTCCTGGGCGGAGTTCTCGGCCGCCTACATCCTGGGACGTTGCCTCCATTTCGATGAGGAGGAATTCGGTGACTGGTACGGGGAGATGCTCAACGCCCACCGCATCCTGACGACCGACCGGAACAGCCCGTGGCTCACCATCCCCTTCACCTGACCACGCCACCCCAGCCAGTCGCGCCTGCACCAGCCGGTACCGGGTGACCCCGGACGCCTCGGCGCAGGGCCGGCCATGCGGCGCACCGTAACCGCTCCGTAAGAGCTGACCGGCCGCCGGCGTGATGCCCTTGAACCATGAAGCTCTTCAGACGTCCAGCCACGTTGGCCGTCATCGGCGTGGGCGCCGTGCTGTTCGCCATCGCGATGTACCTGTTCCAGCCGTGGCGGCTGTTCACGACCGTCACGGTGAACGAGGCCCCGCCCATGCTCTCGTCGGCTCCGCACGATCAGGCAGGCATCCCCCTCTCCGCCACTCCACCCCCACCACCGGCGAGTACGCGCGCCGAGCAGCTCACCCGCGGAACGTTCGTCACCCAGGAGCACAGAACCACGGGCACGGCGGAAGTGCTGAGACTGCCGGACGGATCGCGCGTCCTGCGTCTGGCGGACCTGAGCACCTCGGACGGCCCCGACCTGCGAGTCTGGCTGAGCGACCAGCCGATCACCCAGGACTGGTCCGCCTTCGACGACGGACGTCACCTTGAGCTGGGCCACCTCAAAGGCAACAAGGGCAGCGCCAACTACGCCATTCCCGCCGAAGCCGACCTGGGCACCCTGAAGACCGTGACCATCTGGTGCAAACGATTCAGCATCTCCTTCGGGGCCGCGGCGCTGAAAGGGTGAAACGCCGACCAAGTCCTCCGAATCAGGCGCCGGCCCTGCTCACCACGATCAGGCCGGCCGCGTGCAGGCTGGTCAGCAGGGTCCACTCGTCGGCCGGGTCGAGCCAGACCTGCAGCTCCGCGGGCCCCGACGGCCTCGGCAGTGGCCCGGCGGGCTCGTAGAAGGCCGAGACCAGAACCAGGGGGACCGGCGCCTCCCACCGAACGGGCGCCGGCGGTTCGTGCCGCCCGCCGAGGAGCACCGCGCGCTCCGCCTCCCCGCACGCGTCCAGCTCTGGCCCGGCCGCGAGCCGGGCCTGCAGCCTGACCTGCAGATCCAGGGCGAGCTGGATCCGCGCCATCGCGCGCTCCTCGTCGGTGGCGAGCGCGACGTATCCGGGGACGAGCATCCCGATCAGCTCGGCGGGCTCGTCGGCGTAGCCGCGGAAGGTCCCGTCCGCGTAGATCATCTCGAAGCCGTACAGCCGTCCGTCCTTGTCAGGTGCGGCCGGGGGCGGCTCCGCCGCTGAGGTGTTACGGATGGTCACGGCCACAAAGGGCTCCCGTCGTGTCATGCCGGGCGGACCCAGCGCGTGGCGGCGTAGAG
The DNA here is from genome assembly GCF_053592075.1 of Nonomuraea sp. NPDC002799. Classification (NCBI taxonomy): domain Bacteria; kingdom Bacillati; phylum Actinomycetota; class Actinomycetes; order Streptosporangiales; family Streptosporangiaceae; genus Nonomuraea; species Nonomuraea sp. NPDC002799. The sequence goes on along the minus strand of NZ_JBSFVA010000002.1, from coordinate 419,202 downwards.
GGCGGTGAGCTGCTCCTTGTCGACGGCCCGCCAGAACAGCTCGTCCATCAGGATACGGAAGGAGAGGCTGCCCCATTCGGTGCGGTCCAGCCCGTGATGCGGGTCGGAGAGGCCGGCGTGCGTGCCCAGCGCGTCGTGCCGGCCCAGGTTGGGCAGATCGCCCAGCATCGCGTTCCGGAACGCCGTCTCGACCAGCGCGAGCGACACCTTCACGTGGGCCTGGGTCACGGCGGGGTCGAGCGAGCCGTCCCACCACCGGAACTCGACGTGGCCCTTCGAGGTCCCGTCCATGCCCTGCATGTTCACCGCGTAGTCGTGCCTGCTGTGGAAATCGCGCACCGGGCCTGCCGACTTGTAGCCGGTGGTGGGCAGCACGTTCGGGTGTGCGTATTTCACCCCCCGGTGGCTCTCCCGCTCCGGGTTGTGCCCGAGCCTGAACAACGTGTCGGTGTGATGACCCGCATGTTTCAGCACGCTGGTGTAGTTCTCCACGATGTGGTCGTAGTCATGCGTGCTCACGTGGATGTGCCCGCCCGTATGGGAGCTGGCCGTGCCGCCGTGGGAGCGAATGATCGCGAGGGCGAGATCGAGGGTCTCCCACGTCGCCCGCTCGTCGTACAGGATGGGCGAGACCAGCTCGCCCGCGACCGTGCTGTCCCGCTCCAGCCTCCACCCGCCGCCGAGCCCGCCGTTCTTCGCCGGGCGGTAACCCTCGTCCTTCATCGAGTGGTAGCCCTGCACCTCGGCGACGTTCGTCAGACCGGCTCCATACAGAGCCCGGCCGATGTCTCTCAGGGTGTGGCCGGCGTCTCGCTCGGGCAGGGAGAATTCGATCTCCAAACCGAACCCGCGCCCTCCGCCACGGGCCCCCAGGCCCGCGGTGACGTCGTCCATCAGGTAGGGGATCACCGTCTCACCGCGGGCGGCGCGTTCCGCCGCCTGATCGTATGCGTTCCGGAACGCCGCGAAGTCCCTCGTGAAGGACATCTCAGAACGCTCCGGCCAGCGCTGCCACGCCTTGACCCGGGCCTCCAGCGAGGCGAGCCTCTCCTGCGTCGCCACGGCCAGCGGGTCGGCGCTGCCGATCACGGACATGACGCGGCGCAGAGCCGGGTGGTTCTCCCGGTACGTCTGGCGCGCTTCGGCGAGTTCGTGGGTCGCGGTCTGCCGGGCATCTCGCACGCGCGCAGGGGACAGATCGTGCAGTCCCGGCGGAATGTCCGGCGGGTTCGGCAGCCGTCCGCCCGCGGAAGGCCCGGCGTGCTGAGCCACGACGTCGAGCACCTGCTGCCGATCGACCGGCCCCACGAGGTCGAAGCCGTGTCGCTGGGCCTCGACCGTTCGCTGGACCAGCCGTTCGACGGAATGATCGAGGCCCGCGTCTCCGGCCAGCCGGCGCAGCGGATCGAACACCCACAACCGGGACGGCGACTCGGAGCCGGTGATCTCGGCGAGCCGGGAAAGGGCCCTCGCCTCATCGTGGCTCGGGCGCGTGATGTCGTGCTCGGCCGCGATCCGCAGTCCGTCCCAAAGGTGGGGGTCTCGCGCCCGATAGGCGAGGATGCGGTCGGTGAGCTCCTCGGGGCCGGCCGCTCGCGCGAGGTCGGCGCCCTGCCTCTGCGCCTCCTCGGCCAGGCGGACGAACTGGTCGACCGAGCGTCCAAGCCCGGCAGCCTGGGCCAGGCGCTCCAGCGGCGGGACGGTGTCGCCCGGGCGCGTGGCGATCTCGTCCATGCGCGCGGTCAGACGGGCCGTCGGCTCGCGGAGGCCAGGCAGGGAGTGGTGCTCGGCGAGCAGGAGGCCGGTCCACAGGTACGGGTCCTCTTGCCAGAAGCGGTCCATGCCCGCGGTGAACGCCGCCTCCCCGGTCGTTCCCGAGGGGAAGTGGCCGTTCCTGTTGGCCGCCCGGACGACCGGGAGCAAGTGGGCGACGTCGGGGACGCCGTACCGCTGCAGCACGGGTCTGACGAAATCCCGGCCCCGGGACAGCGTGACGGGGTCCCCCATCATCCTGATCATGAGCCCGATCGTGCGCGCCTGACTGGGGGTCGCCGTCATAGGGGCGAACGTGGTCTGGTTCCGATAGCCCGTCCAGCGATAGGGATCCGCGTCCATGGTCCTGCGGAGAATGCCTGTCAGAGCCGCCCGGTCCGTCGCGGTCTCCGGGGCCATGTCATACCGGTGGGCGTCGTTGTACACCTCGACCAGGGCGTCGGCGTCGAAGGGCACGCCGAGCTCGTTCGCCAGTTCGGGAATGGCCCTTTCCGGGTCCGGCCTGCCGATGATCCGGCTTATCGACGCCAGGGCCCGCGCGGTCGCGTCGCTCTCGTCGGCGACCGACAGCTGTCTCGCCAGGCGGCGGCCTTCTGCCAGAAATTCCGCCTCCGTCCTCAGGGGCGGGCCGGTTCTGTTCGGAGAGCCGCTGAGCAGCCGTTCGATCCGGTTCGGCGGGCTGTCGCCGTGGTCGTTCGCATGGCCGGGCGTCCAGCGGTGGACGAGCGCGGCGGCTTCGGCGAAGGTGCGCGGCCGCGGGTCCGCTATCGGTGAGTGGTCGCCGCGCAGCGCGGCGGGCCGGGCGGCGCCGATGATCGGCTCGTACGTGCCGCTGATCGGCTCGTCCGCGCCGTTCCGGCCGAGCAGGTCCGCCACATGGTTCGGCACCGGTTCGATCCGGCGCGGGCCGTCGGGCAGGGCGGTGGTGGTACGGGCGACGGGCCCGCTCGGGCCGTTCGCCAGGTCCGTGACACGTTGCCCCTGCTCGGAGGGGTGTCGTTGACCGGACCCCGCGCCGATCGGCGCGGGGTCCGCGAGCGGGGCCTCCCCGCGAGGGGTGACCGCGCTGGATGCGGCCTGACGCGCGGCGGGGTTCGGCGGGTCGTGGGACGTGACCGGCGGGGCCGCCGGCTGCGGATCGGGGCCGGGCGGCTGCGGGCCGCGTTGCGAGGCGGCGTGACCCTCGCGTGGCGGTTGCGAGACAGGGGCTTCCCCTGGCGAGTGCTGAGCGGGAAGAGTCTCGCGTAACGGGTGCGGGGCAGGGGTTTCCCCCGGCGAGTGCGGGGCGGGGAGAGTCTCGCGTAACGGGTGGGAGGCGGAGAGAGGTTCGTGGGACTGGTGCGAGATGGGCTGCGGCTCGCGGGCCTGATGGGGGGTGGGGTCGTCCGCGAGGCGCCGCTGTGGTGACTCCGGACTGTCCTGGCGGGTCGGCGAAGGTTCGGCGGCCGCGTTCTCCTGGCTCTGGCGGCTTGCCTGGTCGGCGCCTGCGGAGGTCGCGCCCACGACCGCTGGGACGGTGGCCGGGATCGGTGAACTACGGGCGAGGCCGCCCGGGTTCGGGGTCTCGGCCGCCGGCGTGATCGTGCCGGCGGGGGTTCGCTCGGCGGGGAGGCTCTGCTGAGATCGTGCGAGGGCCGCACCTGGTTCGGCTCGGTCCCCGACGGGGCCGGGCAGGAGCGTGTCATGGCGCTGGGTGACCTCACCCACGATCACGCCGTGCGCACTCGGCTGGGGCAGGTTGGCGCGCGGTTCGACCGGGGCGCCGACCTCGACGTGCGCCATGACGGTCTGCGAGAGCTCGGGCTCCCTGCTCCTGGAAGCGGGCGGCGGGCCGGGGTCCGCAAGCGGCGGGCTGGGGTCTCCCGGGGGCGGGCTGGGGTCTGCGGGGGGCGGGCTGGGGTCCGCGGGCCGTGGACCGGGGTCCGCGGGCCGTGGACCGGGGTCCGCGGGCCGTGGACCGGGGCCTGCGGGCGGGGTGCCGGGGTCTGCGGGCGAGGTGCTGGAAGGAGTCGAAGGGCCGGCCGGGGACGGGTCGCCGAGCTGGGCGACCGCGTCCATCGGCAGGTAAACCCTCCGGGCCACGGCCGGGACGCTGATGCCGCCCACGACGCCGGACAGGAAGGTGAAGGCCAGATGCGAGGAGTCCAGTTGCCCGCCGAGCGCCAGCCCGGGAACGGACCCGACGGTGCCGGCCAGCCCGCCCATCAGGGCCTGGCCGTACATGCTCTGCCCGAGCGCCACGATCCTGTTCCGCACGGCCAGCTCGGCCCCGGAGGTGAGGTAGACCATCTCCTGGCTCAGCAGCCGCGAGAGACCCACGTTCGCGCCGGCGAACAGCGCACCGGCCAGGGCGCCGCTGCCGGTCGACATCGCCAGCGACGCGAAGTCGAAGTCCCACGCCTCCCGATCTCCGAAAAGCTGCTGCGCCGTCTGCACCGTGAGATCCAGGCCGCCCATGATCCCGCCGAACATCAGCATGTTGCCGAGGACGAGCCGCTTCGTCATCTGGATGTTCGCCCGGGTGAGCAGCGCCCTGTGGTGAATCGCCCGAAACACGGCCGGGCCGTTGACGTAGATCCACACCAGCAGCTTGACGATCACCACGCCGAGCAGCGCCAGCGCGGCGTAGATCATCCATTCGGTGTGCTGCATCCGCACGCCGTGATCGCGCAGGGACGCCGCCTCCTCCCGAAGCGCCCGCTCCAGCAGGTCGAGCAGCGCCTCCCCGGTAGCGGAGCCGGCGGCGTCCGGCTGCCCGCCGAGCTCGACGAACACCTTCTCGAACGCCTCTTTGGCGGGCCCCTGCCATTCCCCGCCGCGCAACATGCGCGCGACCGCGCCGGCGTCCCCCGCCTTGATCTCAGCGAGGCGATCCGCGAGCTGCTCCAGCGTCCGCGCCTCGGCGATGATCCCGTCCACGTCGGCTTCCGGGATCGCCCCGCCCGCCAGCGGCCGCGCCAGCGGCTTGACTATGTCGGGCACCCGGCTGAGATCGAGTCCCATCAGACGGTGTACCCCATCATGATCGCGGCGGCTCCGGCTCGCCCGGCAGGAACGACTCGAAGCCCGTTCCCGCGCCGAACAGGTCCTCGAACGGGAGGTCCGGCGCGAACGGCTCCATCAGTTCCTGCATCTCGCCGGAGACCTGCCGGGTAGCCCGCTGGATCTGCTCGACGGTCAGGGCGGACAGCTCTGACGGCGACAACTTGCGGTAGGCGCGGGGATCGAAGACGATCGTCCGCACCTCACCTCGGGGGCCGACGGTCACGCTCACCATGCCGTCGCTCGACCTGACCGTCACCGACAACTGGCGTACCTTCTCGTGCATCTCCTTGAGCTGCTCGGTCTGCTGGTTGACCTCCTGAACGAGTTGCTCCAGCAGCCGCCACGACTCGTCCATCATCATTCATTTCCCCCACTTATCACCCTTTGATCCCAGAACTATCATTGTTCACCGGCGTTGTGGCGCATGTTGACATGAAGGGAACTGCCCAATCGTGGAGTTCAACGGTCTCGCCCACAGTCCTGGCCAGATGTACCGGCTGGCGTGCGCGGCGGGTGGCATGGCCGATGACGTGTCGGGGACACAGACCAAGTTCGAGAGGTCGTCGGGCGCGGTGCGTGCCGCACTCGGCGACGACGACTACGGCCACAGGTACTGGCAGGTCCACAGCGAGCGGCTGGGGAACATCGGCAGCGGGCTCGAGCTGCTGGCCTCCGCGCTCCGCAAGCAGGAAAGCCGGGTTCAGGAGGCGTCGCAGCGGTACGAGGACTGTGAGGACGCCAGCACGCTGCGCGCCTCCTGATCGTTGTGCGGGCGGTCATGCGCAGCCGCGGAGTCCGGACGGGCCGTACTCGCCCGGGGTGGTGCCGAAAGCGTGCTTGAAGGCGTGGATGAAGGCGCTGGGCCCGCTGTAGCCGCAGGCGGCGGCGATCGCGGTCACCGAGTCGCCGCCGGCCAGCAGGATGAGCGCGTGGTGCAGCCGGAGCTGGGTGCGCCACTGCGGGAAGCTCAGCCCGGTCTGGTCACGGAAGAGACGGCTCAGCGTACGCTCCGACGCGCCGACCGCCGCCCCCAGCTCGGCCAGCCTGCGATCGTCCGCCGGATCGTCTTCCAGGATGGCGGCCAGGTCGCGCAGCCTCGGGTCCGCAGGGGACGGCAGGCACAGCGGCAGCGACTCCACCCGGCGGATCTGGTCGAGCACGACGCGTTCGAGGTTGTGCCGCTGGCCACCGGTCAGGTCCCCGTCGTCGGTGAGGGTGACGATGACCTCCCGCAACAGCGGCGTGATCGCGAGCACGGTCGGCTGGTCCAGCCGCAGGGGGTTGACGGAGGGGTCGAAGACGAGCGCCCGTATCTCGGTGGGCCCGTGCGCCTCGTGGGCGTGCGGCACGCCCGCCGGTATCCACACGCCCCGGTGCGGCGGGACGATCCAGCCGCCCGCCCGGGTGGAGATCCGCAACACGCCCTGCCGGGGGTAGATGAGCTGGTGCTCGGCGTGGTCGTGCCAGTCGATGCGCTCGCGGTGCGTCAGCGGCACGCGAGCCGGGCCGCCGCGCAGAGGTTGGCTGGTTGTCGACATAGTTCGGCAGAGTATCGCTAGCCCGCTGAGGCAGCCGTCCGAAATGCTCGTCTTTGTGACTGAAACAATGACGCGCGAGAGGTCCGTCGTGCGCCGCATGTGGCTGTGGGCCACCGCACACGCCGTGGACGACCTCTACCAAGGGCTGGTGCCGGCCTGTGTGCCCTACTTCGTGCTCGACCGGCACTACAGCTACGTGGCGGCCTCGGGGCTCACGCTCGCCGCCGCCCTGGGCAGCTCGATCCCGCAACCCTTCATCGGCCTCGCGGTGGACCGTTACCGGCTGCGGTGGCTGGCCGCGGCCGGTGTGGCCCTTGCGGGGCTCGGGCTGGGATTGTCCGGGGTCGTGGAGTCGTACGCGGCCGTCTGGACGTTGATCCTGCTCTCGGGGGTCGGGGTCGCGATGTTCCATCCGGCGGCGGGCAAGGGGGCGCGGGAGGCGGCGGGCGAAAGCGCCACGGCGATGAGCATCTTCGCGGCCGGGGGGAGCGTGGGGTTCTTCCTCGCGCCCGTCCTGGCCACGCCCGCGCTCATCTCGATGGGCGTGGGAGCGACCGCGCTGTTCATCCCGCCCGCCGTGCTCATCGCGTTCGTCCTGCTCAGGAACCGGCCGCAGGTCATGGCCACGAGCGCCGCGGTCCGCCGGGGCGCCGACAGGTGGGCGCCGTTCATGGTGCTGACCGGCATCGAGATCGTCAGGTCGGTGGCGTTCTTCGGGGTGCTCACCTTCATCGAGCTGTACTGGATCAGACACCTCGGCGCGAGCCGCGCGGTCGCGGGCGCGGCGCTGGCGGGGTTCCTGGTCGGCGGCGTCGCCGGAACGCTGATCGGCGGGCGCGTCGCCGACCGGATCGGCCTGGTCCGCACCGTGCGACTCGGCAGCGTGCTGGCCATCCCGGCGCTCGTGGGCCTGCGGCTGGCGCCCGGGGTGTACCTGCCGCTGCTGTGCGCGGTGCTGGCGGGCATCGCGCTGAACATCCCGTTCGCCGTGCTGGTCAAGCTGGGCCAGGACTACCTGCCCAGCCGGCCCGGCACCGCCTCCGGGGTCACGCTCGGGCTCGCCGTCAGCGTCGGCGGCCTGATCGCGCCGGCGCTGGGCGCGGCGGCGGAGGCGTACGGGCCGCAAGGAGTGTTCACGATCCTGTGCCTCGTCCCCGTCCCCGCGGTGGCGCTCGGCTGGTTCCTGGCCCGCGAGTGACCGCTCACCTGGGCGCGGCCGTTACTCGCGGGCCAATGCGCTGGTGGCGTCCTCGCCGGCGTCGGTGGGTGCGGCGGAGAAAGTCGACGAGCAGGTCGAGCTCGGAGTCGGTGTACCGGTCGCAGATCTGGTCCATGACCGAGTTCATGCCGGTGTAGAGCGTGAACAGTTCCGGGTTGCGATCGCGGAGGGCGCGGACCTCGACGGCGCGACGGTCGGACGCCCGCGGATCTCGGTCGCGGGTGACCCAGCCGTCGCGCTGGAGCCGGTCCAGAATGCCGGTGATGGTGGCGGATACAGAGTGCGCGTGGAGGGTCGAAGTCGGGCTTATCCGCTGATGTCGGTGTCCTCCCCGGCGGCCGGTCGGGTGTCGTGCCGGTATCGGCCGGGAGAAGTCCCGTACTCGCGCCTGAACGCCCGGCCGAAGGCGTACGGAGAGGAGTAGCCGGCCTGCCGGGCGACGGCGGACAGCGGCGCGTCGCTCTCGCGCAGCAGGCGGGCGGCGGTGGTCATCCGCCACCACGTCAGGTACGTGAGCGGCGGCTGCCCGACGAGGTCGGTGAACCGCTGCGCGAACACGGTCCTGGACAGGGCCGCGCGGGCGGCGAGGTCGCGGACGCTCCACCCGTGGCCGGGCTCGGCGTGGATGCTCTGCAGCGCCGCGCCGATGGCCGGGTCGGTCAGCGCGACGGCCCAGCCGGTGGCGGTGCCCGAACGCTCCCGGATCCACCTGCGCAGGATGTAGAGCAACATCGCGTCGATCAGCGCGGGCACGACGCCGTCCCGTCCGGGCTCCGCGCCGTCGAGCTCGTCATCGAGCAGGCCGACCAGTTGCCGCAGCGGCCCGTGCCTGGCCGGCAGGTAGAAGACCCTGGGCAGCTCGTTCAGCAGGGGGTGCGGGCGGTCCTGGTCGAGGAGGTACGCCCCGCACAGCAGGACCGACGCGGCCCCCTCCCCGTCCAGCCGGACCTGGCCGATCGGGCCGGAGGTGTCGGCCTTGTCCGGCTGGAAGTCGTGTACCGGGCTGGCCGGCTGATCGGCCAGGACGTGCTCGGTGGCGCGGCGCAGGAACACCACGTCGCCCGGACCGAGGGCCAGGTGACGCGGAGGCGAGGTCCCGTCGCCAGGCTCGGCGTCGAGCAGCCAGCAGGTGCCGCGCAACACCACATGGAAGGTGGTCCCGGTGAAGGCCGGGAAGCGCAGCCCCCACGGGGCGCGCACTTCGGCGCGCGCCGCCATCGGGCGTCCCGTGCGCATGGCCAGCAGCGTGTCGGCGAGTACGTCCATGCCGGAAATCGTACGTAGAACCCCGATAAATCAGGACGATAGGACATTTTTTACGGTCGAACAGCCATCGATTCCCCGGCCACCGCCTTCTAGCCTCGTGATCACATGATGGCTGGAGATGGGAGCGGGACATGCGGTGCTTGGTCATCGGGGCGACGGGCAAGACGGGCGTTCCGCTCGTGCGAGCACTGGCCGATCGGGGCGTCGCGGTGCGGGCCGCGAGCCGCCATCCTGCGGCGGGCGCGGCGGGCGCCGTGGAGAACGTGCGCTTCGACTGGTCCGACCGGGCCACCTGGCGGCCCGCGCTGCGGGACGTCGACGGCCTGTACGTCGTCGGCCCGTACGCCGAGCCCGACGCCGCGGTGCTGGTCCGCGACCTCATCGACGCCGCTCCGCGAGTCCGGCGGGTGGTCCTGCTGTCGATCCTGGGCGTCGAGCTGCTGCCCACCGCGATCCCCATGGCGACCTGGGAAGACGACGTGCGCGCCGCTGGCGGGGAGTGGACGATCCTGCGGCCCAACTGGTTCCAGCAGAACTTCGGCCACGGCGGCTTCACCGACGGCCTGCGCCGGTCGGGCGAGCTCGCACTGCCGGCCGGCGACGCCCCGGTCGGCTTCGTCGACACCCGTGACATCGCCGACGTCGCGGCCATCGCGCTGACCCAGGACGGGCACGCCGGAGCCACGTACACCCTGACCGGCCCCGAGGCGCTCACCCACGGCCAAGCCCTGAAACGCATCGGCGCGGCGGCCGGCCGCGAACTGCGGTACGTGGCGCTCCCCCCGGACGGGTTCGCCGAGAGGATGCGTGCCTCCGGCTCCCCCGAGTACGCGGTCACCTGGCAGTCGGGCCTGTTCCGGCTCATCAGAGAGGAGGTCAACAACCTCGTCACCGGCACCGTGACGGACGTGACCGGGCGTCCCGCCCGTTCGGTGAAGTCCTACGCCGCAGAGTACGCAGCCACCTGGCGGTGACCCGGCCGTCCTCCGGTTCAGGCGGGGCCGGGGCGGCGTTTGCGGGGGGCCGCGGAGCAGGGTGGCTGGGTGCGCAGGTGATCGCGGACGCGGGTCATGATGCCGCCGAGGTGGAGCACGTCGTCGTCGGCCAGTTGCGGCGGGTGTCCGGCATGCGGCCATCGGTTCGAATTCAAAGCAATGTGAGGAAGGTCACCCGCCCAGCTGGTTGCTTTGAAGTCGAAGCAGGTTACTGTCATACATGCTTCAACTTCGAACCATCACCTCAATGGAGCGAGCATGATCTGGACAGCCGGCTTCCGTACCGCCGTGATCAGTCCCTACGAGCAGATCCAGCTCAGCGAACCGCGCGGGTTCGCCGACCAGACCGTGCGTCAGGTGCTCCACATGGCCGGCGGCGGAGAACGCCTCCGCGTACGCCTGACGAACCGCTACGGCCGCACTCCCCTGACCATCGCCGCCGCGACGGCCGCCACCGAGCACGGGCAGGCCGCCCTCACCTTCGACGGCAGCGAGAAGGTCACCATCCCGCCGGGAGCCGAGGCCGTCGGCGACCCGCTGGACCTCCCCGTCGCCGCCGGCGCCGACCTGTCGCTCAGCCTCTATCTGCCTGAGGAGACCGGCCTGGCCACCTACTCCCACATGCCCATGGAGACCGCTCACGTCGTCGGCGGGAACCACGTCACCTCTCCCGCACTCCCTGAGGCCGAGCAGGTGGAAGCCAGGTTCTACGTCTCGGGCGTCGACGTGCTCACCCCGGATGACACCGCGATCGCCGTGGCGTTCGGCGACTCCTGGTTCGAAGGGGTCGGCTCCACGACGGGCGCGAACCATCGCTCGGTGGACTTCCTCAACCGGCGCCTCAAGCGGGGATGGGTCGTCAACCAGGGCATCGCCGGAAACCGTCTCCTGCGGGACGAGGTCGGCGAGCACGCGCTGGCGCGCTTCGACCGCGACGTGCTCTCGATACCCGGCCTTACCCACGTTCTGGTGCACTTCGGCATCAACGACCTCGGCCTCCCCGGCATGGCCGGCGAACCTCCCGCCACCTCCGACGCCCTCATCAAGGGCTTCGAGGCCCTGGCCCGCCGCGCCCACGCGGCCGATCTGAAGATCCTCGCCGCCACCATCGGCCCCTTCGCGGGCGCCGTCTACCCCGGGATCAGCACCCCCGAGGGCCTCGCCACCCGACGCGAGGTGAACGACTGGATCCGTGCCACCGGCACGTTCGACGCCGTCTTCGACGTGGCCCGGGCTGTCGAGAACCCCGAAGCCCCCGACTCCATCCACCCGGCCCTGGACAGCGGCGACGGCATGCACCTCAACGACGAAGGCGCCGAGGCGATGGCCGGCGCCGTGGACCTGGAAACCCTCGCCCTTTAGAGCTATGACCTTCAACTCCCCAGGCTGCGGCCTTCGGGCTTGAATCAGAGCCGGCCGACATTCACACATACTAAGGTCGCGCCGGCGACAAATGAATTCACATCATGAATACCGGCGCTCTCCATCGGACCCGGCCCGATCCGCTTGGCTGCGCCCAGGCGCTGAGATGCGACGCATCCGCGAGACACCGTCTCAGCCTCAAGCGTCGCTGGTGGGGAGCGGGACCGCCGCGTCCGGCGTGGCTTGCCGGAAGCCGCTCCGGCCGGTTCGGTGATCAATGAGAGCGCGTTTCTCGAATTCTCTGCCTATTCTACTTCCAGAATTGTGGAATCCCGGAAGTCATGAGATAGAGTAAAGGCACCGAGGACTTTTCGAGCGTCGGCATACAAGTCTACGTCGCCCCCGGCGAACTACCACCGGCCCTCTTCACATGGGCCTGGACAGGTCAGCCGACCATGATGCCGACAGTTCTTTCACAATCCGCACCCCTCAGCCCCGCCTCCTCCGCGATCCCTCGATCGGATTCCGCGCTACGGCTCACCCTCCACCCGGTGCTGGACCGCCGGGCCGTGGTGGACGGGGCCTGGTGGCCCTACTCCCACGACGCCGCCGCCGAACTGCCCGATCTCATCGCCGCCGTCGACCAGCGACTGAGCCGGACCACGCTACGGATAGGCCTGCACCAGGACGCCTGGCAGCACGTCCCACCCCGCATCCCGGCCCGCGGGCGGCGGGTCCGCGTCGGCTGGTTCCGCCACACCGACCCACGCGTGATCACTCTCATCTTCGCCGCCGGCGAGCCGGTCGTCTTGCTGGTCATCCCACCCGACACCGCCGCCGGCGCCGCCGAGACCACGCTCAAGCTCACCGCCCAGAACACCGCCGGCCTGACCACCGACGACATCCTCACCCTGGCGAGCCTGGCACCCGGTCCCGCGTTCCGCGCGAGGGCCGTCGACAGTCCCGCCCGCTGGGAGAACGAGGACGCATCGGTCATCGCGCAGGAGTCGACCGCCTCGGACAATCGAGCGTCAGCACCGGCGTGAGGTCACCCCCGTGCCGCCTGCCGGCCGGATCGAGCGGTTCAGGCACCCCCCGTCCTGGCGTCGGGCCGAGCCCGTCCGGCGGACATCTCATCGCAGTGCAGCTTCTCCAGCAAGGAGACCTTAAATGACCGCCCTGGAAACCGTCCCGCTCGACGACATGACGGCCTCGGCACCGACTCTCGTGCACCTGTCGGGGGCCATCGACATCTTCACCACGGCTCAGTTGCGCCAGCGACTGCTCGACGTTCTCGGCCACAGCACCGACTCGCTCGTTCTGGACATGTCCCAGGTCACCTTCTGCGGGGCCGGCGGGCTGGGCGTGCTGATCGGCGTACAGAGCCGTGCGCGGGCCCAGGGCATCACGCTGGTCCTGACCGGCCTTCCCCCGCATCTGGCCCGGCTGCTGCGCATCGCCGGCCTGGACCACCGCTTCCCGATCGGGGCGTGATCCGGCATGTCAACCACCCGCCACACTGACGATGAGGCGCCGGTCGCGGTGGCGACCCCGGCGCGGATACGGCCGATACCCGTGCTGTTGTGGCCGTCTCGCCGCGGCCCGCGACTGGTCGCGGGCGACCTGCAGGCCCCCTGATCCGTGCGCCCGCGCCGCCGCCGCTGCGGCGCGGGCTCTGTGCGGTCAGGTGTGGATCTGGATGGATCCGGAGCCGATCGCCGGGGGCCCGGCCTGGTCCAGGTCATAGCTTGCGCCGGGGTGGTTGTCGAAGGTCGGGGTGTCCAAAGGATAGAACCTCACGAATGACGGCATGAGCGGTTCTCCGCTGGTTCACCGCTTCGACACGTAAGCGAAGTGATTTGTTGTTTCCGTTCTGGTTTGTCTGGTATTCACCTTTTTCACTCTAGAACCACCTGAAACGGCAGCAACATGAGGCGCATCAGCGCACCCCCGACACCCTCCTGGCCCGGGGCGATCACCACGATCGCACTCGTGGCCGGCACCCTGGTCATCGCATCGCCCCCAGCCGTGGCAGCGGACCAGGACCGGCCGTCCTTCCTCGGCAAGTCCCTCTACACCGGCGAGTTCCACTCCCACACCTCGGTGAGCGACGGCGTGCAACTGCCGCCGGACGCCTACGAGCACGTCCGCGGCGAGACCGGGGCCGACTTCTTCACCGTCTCCGAGCACGACGTCATGTGGGACATCCGCAACGGCGACGACTACGTCGCGAACTGGCGTGACGCCGACTCCGCCGAATGGCGCTACCTGCACGAGAGCGCCACGAAGTTCAACACGTCCCAGGACGACCTGGTCGCGGTGCCGGCGATCGAGAACACCTGGTATGACGGCACCGGCCACATCAACGTGTTCAACTCCGACTGGCACGTGACGGCGCGGGCCACCGAGAAGGGCAGCGTCGACGGGTACGGCAACACGTTCGGCACCGGCGACATGAAGTACGACTACTTCACCTTCCTGGCCCGCATGAAGCAGGACCCGGACGCGATCGGCCAGTTCAACCACCCCTCCCCCACGAGCAAGGGCGACTTCTTCGATTTCAAGGGCCTGGACCGGGTCGCCGACGACCGGATGGAGCTCGTCGAGGTCAAGACCGCCGGCGCGGTGAGCGAGTTCCAGAAGGCGCTGGACGCCGGCTGGCACCTGGCCCCGACGTGGAACGGCGACGAGCACTCCGCGACCTGGGTGTCCGGAAACCCGTCGATCACCGGCGTGTGGGCCGACCGGCACTCCACCCGGGGTCTGTACGCGGCGATGAAGGAGCGCAGCCTCTACTCGACGGCCGACGTCAACGGGGTCCTCGCGTTCGGCGGCAACGACAAGCTGATGGGCGCGATCCTGCCGGGCGGCACCGCCGCCCTGGACGTCGACCTCCGCCTCGCCGACCCGGACACGGGCGACTCCTTCACCTCCGCGCGCCTCATCACCAACGGCGGCGCCGTCGCCCACGACTTCGGCGCGGTCAGCGGCAACGACCTCACGCTGACGGCCAAGCTGAACGTCAAGGACGGCGACTTCTACTACGTCCGCGCCGACCAGGCCGACGGCGACTTCCTGGTCTCCGCCCCGATCTGGATCGGCGAGACCACCCGTGGCGCGAACTACGCCCCGCAGATCACGGTGCCCGGCACCATGCCGGCCACGGCGGCGTACGGCGAGAGCATCCCGCTGCCCCAGGTGACGGCCACCGACGACTCCGGCACCACGCCCACGGTCGCGCTGGAGGTGTTCGACTCGGCGGGCCAGGTCCCGGTCACCGACGGCAGCTTCCGGATCCGCTCGTACGACGACGCGTTCGTGGTCGTGAAGGCGACCGACAACCTCGGCAACACCAACGCCGAGCTGCTGCGCGTCCAGGTCTCCCAGAAGGCGCCGGACCCGGCGGCCGTCTTCGGCCGCTTCGGCGGGAACGTGTCCGCGGGCGAGAAGCCCGGATCCGCCGGCATCGCGGTCACCACCGACCGCGCCATCGAGAAGGTCTACGCCCAGGTCCTGCCCAAGGGGTCGGACGACTGGTCCAAGGCCAAAGTGCTGACCTCGACCGCCGACCGCCCCTACGAGGTGAACACGGTCGGCAACAACGAGCCCGTCTACCAGCACTCCATCACGGGCCAGACGCTGCGCTCCCACGAGTTCCGCCTGACGGGGCTGAAGGTCGGCACGACCTATCAGTACCGGTTCGGCGTGGCACGCGGACGCGGTGCCCCCGCCCGCTCCGACAAGTCCGCCTGGACCGGGGTGCGCGGCGAGTTCCTGGCCGGCGGCGCCGTCGGGGAGCCGGTCTATCTCCTGGGTGACATTCAGGTCCCCGACGGCGACCCCGGCTCCCTCGCCCTGCCGGGTCGGGTGCTCGATCAGCTCAAGAGCAAGACGCCGGGTGGCGGCACCGTCCTTCAGGTCGGCGACCTCGTCGACCGCGGCGGCCGGGGCGAGCAGTGGGCCGAGGCCCACGACGCCCTGCTGACCGGCCTCGGCCTGCAGTACGCGGGCCTGGTCGGCAACCACGAGACCTACGAGGACCTCGACTACGACGCGGTCGGCGACCAGCCGGGGGCGATCTTCACCAACATGTTCGCGCTGCCGGAGAACGGCGCGATCGGCGAGAGCAACTACGCCTTCGACCGCGGCGACGTGCACTTCTCGGTGCTGAACTCCAACGTGCGCCTGGACGAGCAGCTGGCCTGGCTGGTCGGCGACGTGCGCGCCTCGGACGCGAAATGGCACGTCGTCGTCGGGCACTTCTCGTACTACGGCGGCACGCACGCCGACGACGGCGGCATGGACATCGACCGGGACAAGGTCACGGCCCTGCTCGACCGGCTCGGCGTCGACCTGTACGTCGGCGGGCACGACCACGTCTACAAGCGTGCCACGATCTACGACGGACGCCTGGCCGCGACCCCCGAGGAGACCGTCGAGGGCACCACGTTCGTGACGATGGGCTCGTCCGGCCCCAAGTTCTACGACAACCAGAAGTTCTGGTGGGACGACAAGGTCTTCGACGAGAACGTCCAGATGGGCGGCGTCCTGACGGTGACCGACGCCGGTCTGCGCCTGTCGACGTACACGATCGACGGGCGCGTGGTCGACGAGGTGACCGTCACCAAGCCGCAGGGCACCTGGAAGGTCTCCGCGGCCGAGATCGAGAACCGCGAGCTGGGCGGCGTGGGTCTCCTGTCCTACCCGGGCAGTCTTGAGAACGTCACCGTCATGGCCGCGACCTACGACAACACGCAGCAGCGGATGATCGACGTGCGCACCCGCGACGTCAAGCTCGACCACGCCGGCCGTGAGCAGTTCGTGCGCTTCCGCACGCCGCTGCCGGTGACGCCGAGTTCGACCGTGAAGGTGTTCGTGTGGGACTCGCTCGCCTCCGGTAAGCCCCAGCAGCCGGTGATGACCGTGCGCGAGGGCCTGGCCGGTGAGGGCGGCGCGGAGTCTCCGTACCTGATCGACTCCGTCGACGACCTGGCCAAGATCGACAACGAGCCGGCCGCCCACTACCGGCTGGCCGCGGACCTGAACCTGACCGGGGTCAAACGCGCCCAGATCGGCCGCCTGGCCACCTTCACCGGCGTCCTCGACGGCGACGGGCATGTCGTCTCCGGGCTGAGCGCGCTGGCCGACCAGGGCCCCGGCCTGTTCGCCGACAACCACGGCACCATCCAGAACCTGGTGGTCCAGGGCGAGATCACGACAGAGCGGACGACCGCCGGCCTGGTCGCCGACCAGAACCACGGCACGATCCAGCGGGTCCGCGCAGACGGGTCGCTGACGGCCGACAGCTACGTCGGCGGCATCACCGGACACCAGTTCGGCACCGTCCGCGACAGCGTCTCCACGGTGGACGTGCGCGCCACGACTCAGTACGCCGGCGGCGTCGTCGGCGTCTCCGTCGGCGGGTCGGTCACCGAGAACGTGCTGGCCACCGGCGCGGTCACCGCGGGCAACCAGGCCGCGGGCGGTGTGGCCGCCTACGGCTACACCGACACGCAGGTGCGGCACACGGTCGCACTGAACGCCAACATCGCCGCGTCGAGCTACGCGCACGCCATCGTCGGCCGCGTCTACAGCGGGCAGACCGCCACCCTTGAGGACAATCACGTCGCCCGAGGCGTCCCGATCAGCGGGCAGACGCTGACCGGCCCGCCGGCGGCCGACAACCAGAAGGGCAACGTGGTCGCCCCGGCGGAGATCCAGCGGCAGACCTTCTACGAGGCCCGCGGCTGGGACCTCGCGACCGTCTGGCAGTGGGACGACGTCGCCAAGCGCCCGACCCTGCGGATGGCGCCCGAGGCGCTTGAGCCGGTCCCCGTGCCCGACCTGCCGGCGGACGGACGCGGCTTCCGCATCGTCGACAGCGCGGAGGATCTGACCGTGACGGGTCAGCATCCCTCCTACGACTACGTGCTCGCCGCCGACCTCGATCTGACCGGGAAGCCGTTCACCAGCCTGCCCCGGCCGTTCACCGGCGAGTTCGACGGCGCCGGGCACACCGTCACGGGGCTGACCTCCACCACCGGCGGGCTGTTCGCCCAGCTCTCCGGACGCATTCACGACCTCGCGATCCTCGACGCCCAGGTGAACACCACCACCGCCAACGCCGGCATCCTGGCCAACGCCAGCACCGGCACCATCGAGCGCGTGCGGGTCTCCGGGTCCGTGACCGCGGGCTCGCGTGTGGGCGGTCTGGTCGGCAACTCGCAGGGTGTCGTGCGCGATGCCTACTCCACGGCGGACGTACGCGCGCTCGCCACCGAGGCGGGCGGGCTGATCGGTGTGGCCCTGGCCGGCTCCATCACCGAGCGGGTCTTCGCCACGGGCAGCGTCCGCGCGGACGGCCGCAACGACGGCGGCGTGGCCGGCTACGGCTACACCGGCACCACCATCCGCGACTCGATCGCGCTCAACCCGACGGTCACCGCACCGTCCTGGGCGCACCGTTTCCTGGGCCGGGTGCTGGCGGGCAACGTCGCCACGCTCAGCAACAACTGGGCGGCCGAGACGGTCAAGGCGGGCCCGCAGACGGAGACCGCGACCGGCCCGGCCACGCTCAACGGCGCCACCGCGCTCCAGAACGAGGCCGCCGACCCGTCCTTCTGGTCCGGGAAACTCGGCTTCGACCTGGAGTCGGTCTGGCAGTGGGACACCGGCCTCGGCCGGCCGATCCTGCGCGGCACGGCGGCATCTCCCGCCGAGACGCCCGCAGCGGCGGGCAAGCCGGACGAAACCGGCGTGACCGACGCGACCGACGCGACCGACGCGACCGACAAAGCCAGCGAGACCGACAAGGCCGTCGAGACTGGCGAGGTCAGCGAGAGCGGCGAGACCGGCCAGGTCGGCGAGGCTGAGGCGGTTCAGGCTGAGGCGGTCCTTTCGGGGGCGGCCGAAGCCGCCCAGACCGGCGGCATCCGCCACGAGGCCGTCGCGAACGGCGACGGCACCGTCACCCTGGCGCTGTCCGCCGGGAGCGCCGCGGCGGACCGGCAGTTGTCGGTCCTCCTGCTGCACGGCCGCGCATCCACCTCGGCTCCGGCCGAGGACGACATCGCCTACCTCGGCGAGGTCCGCCTCGACGGACAGGGCAACGCCACGCTGACCGCGGTCGTGGCGGAGCCGGGCAAGACGGCGCTCGCGCTCAACACCTCCGGTGACACCGCGCGTTACACCGCCTCCCTCCTGCCGAAGGAGCCGCCCGCCGGCACCCCGGTGATGACGGTGCTCGACGACACCGTCACCGCCACGGTCAAGCCGCAGGGCATCGCTCCTGCCCAGGTGACGATCACGCTGGTCTGCGCCGGCCAGGCGAAGTGCCAGGAGCAGGTCGTCGTCTCTCACGACGGCGCGAAGCTCGACGCCAGGAAGGTCACGCTCCAGCCGGGCAGGACCCAGGATCTGAAGGTCAACCTCGTCGGTGAGGCGCGCGCCACGCTCCTCGCCGGCCGGCCGATCATCCTGGACGTCCAGATCGGCGCGGCTCCGGCGGTCCGGGTGACCGTCACGCCGGAGAGGCGCTGACCGCTGAGCATCTGTGGCGCCCGCGGCCTCGTGCTCCGGGCGCCACAGATCACTCAGCGGCTCAGGCCGGATCACCTCGGTCCCGGGGCAGGGGCCTTAGATGCCGGTGTCCGAGGTCGTTCCCGATTGGGTCTTGGCGGTCGTCACGTACTTGACCAGGTTGCCGGTGGAGGTGACGGCGAGCGAGGTGCCGCTGCCCTTCTTGTAGAGCAGTCCCGTCTGCTTGGCGCTCCCGCCCGCGCCCCTGATGGCGTTGCCGGTGACCACCACGGTGCCGTTGCCTTCGTTCACCCCGTCGAGGGCCAGGTAGTAGAAGGTGGGGCCGACCGGCAGCGTCACGCCGTCGTCGCGGAAGTTGTGGATCCTGTTGCCGGAGATCGTGGAGGCCGCGCCGTCCTGCACGGTGCAGCGGATGCCGAAGTAGTCGGCCACGGCCGTGGTGGCCTTGTAGCCGAAGTCCTCGATGTAGTTGTTCTGGACGGAGGTACCGAAGCACCGGTCGAGGTCGAGGGCGTTCTTGGCGTTGCCGTACAGGTGCAGGTCGGTGATGAGCCAGCCGGCCGCGTTGTCCGACTGGACCGCGCTGGTGCCGCTGTCGCGCACCCACGAGCGGGTGAACGTCCAGTCGGTGATCTTGCTGGCTCCGTCGGGGTCGAGGACCCTGACGCCCGCGCCGCCCGAGTTGTCGATGTAGACGTCGCTGATGATGCCGTTCACCATCGTGTTGTCCAGCGTGGTCGTGCCGTCCTTGGCCGGGTTGCTGAGGCGGATGCCGTCCGAGGGCGCGTTCCAGACCTCCACGTCGTAGACCCTGGAGCCCCACGAGCGCAGCATCAGGCCCACCGTCCCGGTGTTCTTGGCCCGGTTGCCGTCCAGGGTGAGCCGCTCGACGCGGACCGGCTCCGACGAGCTGGTCCAATTGTCGACCCACGACTCGGAGGCGAACATCGCGGGCAGGTTCGCATTGTCGGCCTGCTTGATCACGGTGCCGGTCCGTGAGTCGCCGCGATAGGTGCGGTTGTCGAGGAGCTTGACGGTGCTGTTGATCACGCACGGGCCGGTGATGACGATCTCGTCCCCGACCTTCGAGCCGTCGATCTGGGCCTGGATGGTCCTGTCGTCGTCGACGACGCCGTCCGTGCCCTTGGTTCCGCAGACCGCGTCCTTCCGAGCGGCCTCGGCGGGTAACGGCTGCACCAGCACGGCGATCGCGGAGGCGCTAACCGCGATCACGGCGGCAGAGAGCAAGGTCAATCCTGACTTGCGCATACATCTCCTGTCATCGGCAGAAACATGATCATTATTGACACGAAACGATCACGCCGCCAGCCCATCCGGATCATCGTGCCGCCGCCTCGGCCGTGAGCTGCGCGGCCCGGGTGGCTGCGGTGACCGGTGCCGAAAATGTGTAGCGGCCGGAGTAGACATTCGCAGGAGACGGAGCTAGTGTTTCTCATGTCGCAAAGAACGGATCGGCCGGGCAGCGGAAGTACTGGCAACACGACGAACTGCCCGGAGCACGCAGGAATTAGCAGGTGAAGCAACTGTTCGGCAGAAGGTCGGACGTGACGGGCCAGCGCATTGGTAAGGGGCCCTGACCGTGGACGCGCTGCCGCAGGCGAAGTAACTGTTTGGTTGATGGCAGAAGGTCGGACGTGACGGGCCAGCGCAGTGGTAAGGGGCCCCGACCGTGGACGCGCTGCCGCAGGTGAAGTTAGACAGTGGTCCGGAAGATAGAGATGAAGGGAGTGTTGAACGCCATCGGGATCGCCCGTTGCCGGCTGAAGTTCGCCGCTCGGGTACCGCAGTTCCACAGATAGGAAGGTGGTCTACGGTCACGCATCCGCGATCCCCGCATCACCGCCACTCAGTACGGCGGACGCGGAAAACAGGAAGCCGGCCAGATGGCCGGTAGATGGTGTTGAACTCTTCGGGGCCCCGGCGCAACAACGCGCCGGGGCCCCCTGTGCGCGTGACGGGAAAGGGATATATGGATCAACGTCGCTCGGATGCCGAGGGTGACACGCTCGCTCACGGCAGAAACGCGGACACGGCCGAGTCCAGAGCCGAAGACCGGTTCGACGATGAGGACTACCCCGCCTACAGCATGGGCGCGGCCGCGGAGATGCTCGGTGTCACCCCGACGTTCCTGCGGGCTCTCGGCGCCGCCAACCTGATCGAGCCGCTGCGCTCCGGCGGCGGCCACCGCCGCTACTCCCGCTACCAGCTTCGCCTGGCCGCGCGCGCCCGCGAACTCGTCGACCAGGGCACCCCGGTGGAAGCCGCCTGCCGCATCATCGTCCTGGAGGACCAGCTCGCCGAAGCGGTGCGCATCAACAACGCCCGCGACCGCCCGGCCGGACACTGACCCGAGAGCAACAGGGCCGTCGCGACACTGCTTGATCAACCGGCCGGAGCTTGGTGAGACGCTCGGCTGGGGATTCCCGGCCGAGCGTTCGTTCCCCACCAGGGATGCTCCTCGCGGTGCTGCGCGTGTGCCGGCCGGGCGCGCGGGTAGCGGGCGCCCATGAGCGAGCGCCGTATCCTGGCGACGGACGCCAGCGCCCCCGACCGGCCGACTGATCTGTCCAGACGCTCCTGGTGGCAGGTGCTCAAGCGCACCGTCAAGGAGTTCAAGGACGACCATGTCACCGACTGGGCCGCCGCGCTGACCTACTACGCCGTCCTGTCGATCTTCCCCGCCCTCCTGGCGGTCGTGTCCCTGCTGGGGCTGTTCGGCCAGTCGGCGACCAAGCCGATCTCCGACAACCTCAGCGCGATCGCGCCGGGCCCCGCCAAGCAGATCATCGACCAGGTCCTGCAGGCGCTGCAGAGCAGTCAGGGCGCGGCCGGCATCGCGACGATCCTCGGCATCGCCGTGGCCCTGTGGTCGGCGTCCGGATACGTGGCGGCGTTCATGAGGGCCGCCAACATCATGTACGAGATGCCCGAGGGCCGGCCGATCTGGAAGACACTGCCCCTGCGAATGGGGATCACCATCGTCCTGGTGGTCATGATGGCCGCGGGGGCGGTCGCGGTGGTGTTCACCGGCAGCCTCGCGGAGCAGGCCGGCAAGGTGCTCGGGATCGGCGAGACCGGCTTGCTGATCTGGAACATCGCCAAGTGGCCGGTGCTGGCCGGCATCCTGATCATCGTGCTGGCGCTGCTGTACTGGTTCGCGCCCAACGTCGAGCACCCTGGTTTCCGCTGGATCACCCCTGGCAGCACGGTCGCCATCATCGGCTGGATCGCCGCCTCGGCCCTGTTCGGCTTCTACGTGGCCAACTTCGGCTCGTACAGCAAGACGTACGCCACGCTGGCCGGCGTGATCGTCTTCCTGATCTGGTTGTGGATCACCAACATCGCGGTGCTGCTCGGCGTGGAGTTCGACGCGGAGATCGCCCGGGGCCGCGCCATCGCCGCCGGGCACCCGGCCGCGCAGGAACCCTACGTCGAGCCGCGCGACACCCGGAAGATGGACGAGGAGGAGAAGCCGTGATCCAGTCCGCCGGCCTACCAGGGCGGGCGAGCCCGGCCGATCACGATGGTTCGGCCGGGCTCGTCGGTCGGAGACGGGTCAGACGAGGTCGAACCGGTCGAGCTCCATGACCTTGGTCCAGGCCGCGACGAAGTCGTTCACGAACTTGTCCTGGGCGTCCTGGCCGGCGTAGACCTCCGCGAGGGCTCGCAACTGGGAGTTGGAGCCGAAGATGAGGTCGACCGCGGTGGCGGTCCACTGCACCTTGTCGGTGGTCACGTCGCGGATCTCGTAGACGTGCTCCTCGGACTCCGACGCCTTCCACCGGGTGCCCGGGGAGAGCAGGTTGGCGAAGAAGTCGTTGGTGAGCACGCCGGGCCGGTCGGTGAGCACGCCGTGCTGGGTGCCGCCGAAGTTGGCTCCGAGGGAGCGCAGGCCGCCGACGAGGACGGTCAGCTCGGGCGGGGTCAGGTTGAGCATGTAGGCACGGTCGACGAGCAGCACCTCCGGCTGAATCTTCTGGCCGGAAGGCAGGTAGTTGCGGAACCCGTCGGCGCGCGGCTCAAGGACCCGGAAGGACTCGACGTCGGTCTGCTCCTGGGTGGCGTCGGTGCGGCCCGGGCGGAACGGCACCGTCACGGCCACGCCGGCCTCGGTCGCCGCCTTCTCGACGGCGGCCGAACCGGCCAGCACGATCAGGTCGGCGAGCGAGATCTTCGCGCCGCCGGCCTCGTTGAACTCACGCTGGATGCCCTCAAGGACGTCCAGGACCGTCGCGAGCCGCTCGGGCTGGTTGACCTCCCAGCCGCGCTGCGGCTCAAGACGGAGCCGGGCGCCGTTGGCGCCGCCGCGCTTGTCGGTGGACCGGAAGCTCGCGGCGGAGGCCCAGGCGGTGGAGATCAGCTGGGCGGTCGTGAGGCCGGACCGCAGGATCTTCGCCTTGAGGGCGGCGACGTCGGCGTCACCCACGAGTTCGTGGTCGACGGCCGGCACCGGGTCCTGCCAGAGCTGGGGCTCGGCGACCCACGGTCCGAGGAAGCGGCTGACCGGACCCATGTCGCGGTGCAGCAGCTTGTACCACGCCTTGGCGAAGGCCAGCGCGAACTCGTCGGGGTCGTTCAGGAAGCGGCGGGAGATCTCCTCGTACACCGGGTCGACGCGCAGCGACAGGTCGGTCGTCAGCATCGTCGGCTTGTGCTTCTTCGACGGGTCGTGGGCGTCCGGGATGATCGCCTCGGCGTCCTTCGCGACCCACTGCTTCGCGCCGCCGGGGCTCGTGGTGAGCTCCCACTCGTAGCCGAAGAGGATCTCGAAGAACCGGTTGCTCCACTGGGTCGGCCGGTCGGTCCACGTCACTTCGAGGCCGCTGGTGATCGTGTCACCGCCCTTGCCGGTGCCGTGGCTGCTCAGCCAGCCCAGGCCCTGCGCCTCCAGCGGCGCGCCCTCAGGCTCCGGCCCCACGTGGTCGTCCGCGACGCCGGCGCCGTGGGTCTTGCCGAACGTGTGGCCGCCGGCGATGAGCGCGACGGTCTCCTCGTCGTTCATCGCCATCCGCCCGAAGGTCTCGCGGATGAAATGCGCCGCCGCGGCCGGGTCCGCGTTGCCGCGGGGACCCTCCGGGTTGACGTAGATGAGACCCATCTCGGTCGCGCCGACGTCCGGCACCATCTCGTTGTCGGAGGCGTAGCGCTGGTCGCCGAGCCAGGCGTCCTCCGGACCCCAGAAGATCTCCTCCGGCTCCCAGACGTCCTCGCGGCCGAAGCCGAAGCCGAAGGTCTTGAAGCCCATCGACTCAAGGGCGACGTTGCCGGCGAGCACCAGCAGGTCGGCCCACGAGATCTTGTTGCCGTACTTCTGCTTGACCGGCCACAACAACCGGCGGGCCTTGTCGAGGTTGGCGTTGTCGGGCCAGCTGTTGAGCGGGGCGAAACGCTGGGCGCCGTCGCCGCCGCCACCGCGGCCGTCGTGGATGCGGTACGTGCCCGCGGCGTGCCAGCTCATCCGGATCATCAGACCGCCGTAGTGGCCGAAGTCGGCCGGCCACCAGTCCTGCGAGGTGGTGAGCACCCCGATGATGTCCTGCTTGATGCCCTCGACGTCGAGCTTCGCCAGCTCCTTGGCGTAGCTGAAACCCTCGCCCAGCGGGTTGCCCTTGGACGAGTGGGCGCGCAACACCGAAAGGTCGAGCTGGTTGGGCCACCAGTCCCGGTTCGTGTGCGGACGACCGCCGGTCTTCGGAGTCGGCGAGTCGATGGCCGGGTTCTCGCTCTCGCTGCCATGCGCGGTCACGGAGTCATGCGCGACCGGGCAGCCGGCCGCCGCCTTCTGGTCCACGCCCTGCGCGCTGGTGGGCGCGTTGCCCTGGGTGTCGCTCATCTGCTTCCTTCCGAACTACCGGATCATTGGTCAAGGCGTCTGGCCGCACAGTCGGGGCAGGTGCCCCAATAGACGACCTCGGCCTCGTCGACCACGAAGCCGTGGTCGTCCGAGGCGGTGAGACAGGGTGCGTGGCCGACCGCGCAGTCGACGTCGGCGATCGCACCGCAGGAGCGGCAGACGACATGGTGGTGGTTGTCCCCCACGCGCACCTCGTAGCGGGCGGTCGCACCGGCGGGCTCGATACGCCGCACCAGACCGGCGTTGGTGAGCGCGCGCAGCACGTCGTACACCGCCTGGTGGGAGACCCTGGGATGGTCGGCTCGTACCAGGGCGATCACCGTGTCGGTGTCGACGTGCGCGTGATCGCGCAGCGCGGCGAGCACTGCCAGCCGCGGCTGGGTCACACGCAACGAGACCGCCCGCAACTGCGCCTCGAAGTCTGACGCCATACGAAACAACATAGACCACTAATCTGGAATAGTTCAAGTTTACCGCGCGGCTGGGCGCGGCGCGCCGGCCTTCGGCGGTTTCACCCTCCTGAACGCCTTACCCGGCGCTCCCCTGAGGCTTCCGTCTTGCCAGCGTGAAGTCGATCTCGAAGGAGCGGTTCCAGGGGAATGTGATCTCCCCGATCGTCCAGTCCGGGTCCAGCTCGCGCAGGATCGACCCGAGCCGCCGGCCGGCCTCGGCGGCGTCAGGACCGGTGGCGCGGATCATGGCCTGATAGCCGTAGTCCTCGACGAGGCGGTGCAGGAGGAGACGCCGGGCGGCCGTCCGGTCGAGGGTGTTCTCCCTGCCGCCGACGACGGTCGCCACGGCGGCGGCCACCACCGAGCCGATCGTGTTGCCCGCGGTGTTCCAGCCTCCGTACGCCACCAGACCGTCGACGAGGCCCTCCGCGCGCAGCGCCGCCACCAGGTCCGGGTCGCCGCCGTTGGCGTGACGGACGTCCGCCAGGGCGACCGGGGCGCCGGCCTCGCGGACGGCCCGGATCGTCGCGGCGACCGCCGCGGCGTCCGGGACGGGCTGGGTGCCGAGCCAGTCGGTCCTGCGCGGGTCGGGGGTGTGCAGGACCAGGACGACGTCGGCGTGCTCGCCGTCCTCGGCCACCCGGGCGCCCGCCGCGCGGATCTGACGGCGGGCGCCTTCGGCGGCGGGCAGGTTCTCGAAGGGGGCGACGGCGTCCAGCCCGGCCGGGTCCCCGCCGGTCACGCGGATCCGGATCGTCCGGCCGTGCCGGGCCGCCAGCGCCCGGGCGACCAGCACCGCGCCGACCTCGTCGGCGCCCGGGTACATCAGCAGCGTGCCCGCCGGATCGAGCGCCCGCGCCCAGTGCCGCAACCAGCTCTGCTCGACCGAGCCCGCCGAGTGCACGGCCGTGTCGTCGGCGGTGATGAGCAGCGGATCGACGACGCCTTCCGCGAGGAGCTTGAGCGCCTCCAGGTTGACGACGTGGTTGCGCAGGCGGCGCGACTCGAAGTCGACCCTGATCCCGGCGGGGATGCGGCCGGCAAGCTCGTCGGCCGGGGGCTCGTCGCCCGTCAGGTCGGCCACATGCCGGCGATGGAGCAGCCCTCCGTACGCGTGCAGCTCACGCCCGAACCGCGGCCAGTACGCGGGCTCCTCGTCGCCGTGATAACTGTCACTCGCCCTGGTGACCAGCGAGACCGCGGAGATGGGCAGGTCAGGCCGGGCCTGCCGGAGCCTGCGCAGCACGTTGAGCCGTTCGAGGGCCGTCAGCGTGTCGTCGGAGGTGGTCCTCGCGGGGATGAGGCCCCCGTGCACCAGCATGTCCACGGACACCACGGCCGCGTCCATGTCCTGGTCCAGCAGCCACTGGCCGAGGAGCCCGGCCTGGCCGGGACCGCGCATGGACGGCAGCAGCCCGGGATCGGGCAGGCTGACCCGCGCGCCGGCGATCGCCGCGACGTCGGCGGGCAGGCGGGTGTTGACCGGGCGTTCGTCTAGGGGCAGCAGAGCGATGTGCATGCGGTGGGACTTCCTCCTGAGGGTCGCGGCAGAGGATGAGCTGCTCGCGCGACGTCCTGGTTGGCCCGGAGTCTAGCCTAAATTGGTGTACTCCAATATCGTAGCCTCGCGAAGTTTTCGGCCTAGCCCAATCGGAGTTCTCCCAGCACCATGCAAGGAACGACACTGAAGACCGCCAGAACCAGCCCGCCATCAGCGACCGGGCGACCGGCCGCCACGCCGCGATGACGCCGCTCGCACTGGCCGTCGACATCGGCGGCACCAAGATCGCGGTCGGGCTCGTGGCGGCGGACGGGACGCTGAAAGAGCGGGCCAGGGCGGCCACGCCCGCCGGGCCGTCGATCCTCCAGACCGTTTTCGAGCTCGCCCGGCCGCTGGCCGGTCAGGCCGTGATCTGCGGGATCGGCACCGCCGGGACCGTCGACCCGCGCGGGCGCATCGCCTCGGCGACCGATCTGCTCACCGGCTGGGCCGGCACCGACGTCAAGGGCGCGACGGAGCGCGCGCTCACACTTCCGACGGTCGTGCTCAACGACTGCCATGCCGCCGGGGCGGCGGAGGCGCGGGTCGGAGCGGCCCGCGACGCGCGCACGGCGCTGGTCGTCTCCGTCGGGACGGGCATCGGCGGGGCGGTGTGCGTCGACGGCCGGGTGCGGACCGGGCTCTCCGGGACGGCGGGGAGCGTCGGCCACCTGCCCGCTCCGATCAGCGCGGGCGTGCGCTGCTCGTGCGGGGCCTTCGATCACATCGAGGCGCACGCGTCCGGCCCCGCGATCGAGCGCGCCTACCGGGAGGAGACCGGGCAGGCGCTGCCCCTGGCCGAGATCGGCCGGCTCGGCTCGCACGTGATCACCGACGCGGCCACACTGCTGGGCCGCGTGCTCGCCGGCGCCGCCAACCTGATCGACCCGGACGCGATCGTCATCGCGGGCGGCGTCTCCATGCTCGGCCGGGCGCTGTTCGAGCCGCTGGCAGCCGCCTACCGCGCCGAGGTCCTGCCGGGCCCGTCCGCCGCGCCGGTCCTCCCGGCCCGTCTCGGAGACGACGCGGGCCTGGTCGGAGCGGGCCTGGAAGCCCTGTCCCACCTTGCGGACGAGGCGGGCCTGGAAGCCCTCCGCGAGAACGGACAGTGACAGGGCGCCGACCGTTCACCTGGTCGGCGCCCCGCACCTGAAGGCCCGGCGATCAGCCGGAGGTCAGCCGGACCACCCGCTCGGCGGCCACGGACTCCTGGGCGGCGGTGACGATCCGCAGGCTACGCAGGCCGGTGGCGCCATCGGGCTGCGGCGAGCTCCCGTCGCGGACGGCGCCGAGGAACCGGTCGAGCATGGCCAGGTCGAGGTCCTCACCGAGGCCCACCCAGGAGGCGCCGGCCCGCGACGTCCCGGACACATGGGCGCCGAACGGATCGATGTCGACGACGCCCTCGGTCCCCACCACCTGCAGGGTGAGCCCGCCCCAGTTGGGGGCGTTGTCGGGATGACTCCACGAGCAGTCGATCGTCGCCACGACGCCGGACTCGTAGGTGATGCTGACGAGCCCGCCGGTCTCCGCCCGGACCTGCGGCTTGGCGGCGTGCAGGATCCGGTTGGTGACCGCCCGCACCGCGACCGCCGGCTCGCCGAGCAGCTCGTCGATGAGGTCGGCCACGTGCACGACGTGGTCGGCCAGCGCGCCGCCACCAGAGAGCTCCGGATCGGTGAACCAGGCGCGCCCGCCGACGGGGATCTTCCCGTTGTTGGTGCCGGTGATGCCCAGCACGGTCCCGATGGCGCCGGAGTCGTACAGTGCCTTGAGCGAGGCGAACTCCCGGCTGAACCGCACCGGGTAGGCGGTCATCAGGAAGACGCCCGCGGCCTCGCAGGCGGCGATCATCGCCTCCGCGTCGGCGACGCTCGTGGCGAGCGGCTTCTCGCAGAGCACCTGCGCGCCCGCGGCCGCGGCGCTGATGACGAGGTCACGGTGCCGGGCGTTCTCGCTGCAGACGATGACGGCGTCGGGCCCCCAGGCCAGCGCCTCGTCGTAGGTGCCGGCATAGGCGACGCCGAGCTGATCGGCGAACTCCTTGCCGCGCAGCTCCCCAGGCGGGGCGTCCGCGGCGTCCGGGTCCGCGGTCAGCAGCTCGACGTCCGGCCGCTCGGCCAGCAACCGCGCGTAGCTCTCGGCGTGCACGTGCGCGAACGACAACAACGCGACCTTCAGCGGGCGGTCCCCTGCTGCGGTTGTCACGCGACACCACTCCCTACGTTCATGTCCGGTTCCTGGGCGCCGACGAGGTCGCGCAGGCGCGCGCCGGTGTCGATCGACACCGCCTCGCCGCTGCCGAGCGACTCAAGGGCGGCCTCGGCGAGTTCGACGGCGACGACTCCGTCGGCGGCCGTCACTCGCGCCGCCGGCCCACCGGCGATCGCCTCGGCGAACTCCCGGATCTCGGTCAGGTACGGGCTCTCCCCGGCGACCGGCGCGGGCCGCTCCTCCCCGCCGGCCGGAACCGGACCGAGATCGAGGCGCACCCCTGGCGGGTCGGCCGAGTCGAAGTGCAGCACACCCTCATCGCCCGCGACGTGGAACGACGTCCGGAACGTGACGTGCGGCGGGCCCCACAGCCCGCGTACGTGGCTGATCGCGCCGTCCGCGTGCGTGAGCACGACGTGGGCGGTCTGCACGGGCTGCCCGTCGCGGTCGACGGTGAGCTGCGTCGCGTAGACCTCCACCACCTCACCGGCCACCCACCGCGCGATGTCCAGGTCGTGGATCATCTGGTCCATCACCAGCCCGCCCGACTGCTCGGTGTCGGAGAACCAGGGTGACCACCACGGGAACGCGCCGCCGCGGCTGAACCGCAACACCGCCGGCCGGCCGATCGCTCCCGCCCCGACGGCGGCGCGCATGGCCGCGTACTCGGGGAAGTAGCGCACGACGTGGCCGGGGAAGAGGTGCCGGCCGGCGGCCGAGGCCCGGCGCAGCAGGTCGGCGGCGTCAGCGGTCTTCCTGGCCAGCGGCTTCTCGCAGAACACGTGCGCGCCGGCGGCCAGCGCCCGGCTCGTGATCTCGTGATGGGTGAGCGTCGGCGTCATGACGTCGACGACGGAGACCAGCCGCAGCAGTTCGTCGAGCGACTCGGCCTTCCGCGCGCCGTACGTCGCGGCGAGCTCGTCCGCGCCCGCCAAGCTGAAGACGTGCAGCTCGGCGCCGAGCGACCGCCAGGCGGGGGCATGGGCGTGCGCGATGCCCCCGGCTCCTACCAGTCCGACTTTCAGTGCGGGCATCAACTCTTCCTTCCTGTGCTCCGAGCGCGGTCGAGTGCGGTCGCATCGCGCTTGGCTTCGGTCATGCGCCTGGTGATGCGCTCGGGGTCGGTCACCGCGGAGCCGACGACGACGGCATAGGCCCCTGCGGCGAAGGCGGCCTCGACCCCGCTCGGGTCCCAGATCCCGCCCTCGGTGATCACGGGGACCGGCAGTCGCGCGGCGAGGACGGCGGTCATGCTGAGATCGGGCGGCGTCACGCCGCGCGTCTCCGCGGTGTATCCGGCCATGGTGGTCGCCACCATGTCGGGGGCTTCCCGCCCCGCGACCACGGCCAGGCCCTGCTCGACCGTCGCGCAGTCGGCCACGACGGCGACGCCTCTGCGGTGGCAGGCCGCCACGATCTCGGCGAACGACTCGGCCGGGCGGCCCCGCGGCGAGGCGTCCGCCGCGACGATGTCGGCGCCCGCGTCGATCAGCGCGACCGCGTCCGCCACGGTAGGCGTGATGAACACCTCATGCCCCAGGTCCTGCCGCTTCGTGATGCCGATGATCGGCAATGCGGTCCGGATGCGGAGCAGCTCCACGACCTCGGGGCCGGCGACACGGAACCCTCCGGCGCCGCCGTGCTCGGCTGCGATCGCGAGCCGGACCAGTATGTCCGGGTCGTCCAATGGTCCGCCTGGCCGGTGCGTTTGAGCCGAGACGACCACGCCGCCTTCCAGGCGGGCGACCGTGGCGGCTCGCGCCTCCTTGCGGGACAAATCGGAACCATCTCCATCCAATGACTGCACCTAATTGGTATATACCATTTTCCATGTAAGTGCAACCAAAGGGAGCCCGCCCGAGCGGGGACGGCCGGCGTCAGGAGGGCGCCTCCACGTGGGCGGGCACCCTCCTGCGCGCACGTCTCGTCAGTCCCGCCTGACGGCGAACTGCAACGAGTACCGGTCGGCGCGATAGGTCGTGACGCAGTACTCGATCGCCTTGCCGCGCGCGTCATAGGAGACCCGCGTCGCGCGCAGGGCCGCCGAGAACGACGGCACCCCCAGGAGCGTCGCGTCGTCCGGCGCCAGCACCGTCGCCTCGACGCGCTGCTCCGCCCACGAGGGGAACAGCCCGAACTCACGGCCGACGAGCTCGTACAGCGAGCCCGTCAGATCCATGTCCTGCAGGCCCGGGACGCTCTCGGCGGCCAGCGCGCACGACTCCAGGCACATCGGCTCGCCGTCCGCCCGGCGCAACCGGCGGACCTGAAGGACCGGCTCACCCGGGCTGAGCCGCAACTGGCGCCCGGCCTCCTCGACCGCCGGCGAGATGCCGACGTCGAGCACGACGGAGGTGGGCTTGCGGCCCCGGGCGCGGATGTCCTCGGAGAACGACGTCAGCTTGAGCGACTTCGCGATCGCCGGCCCTACGCAGAAGGTGCCGCCGCCCTGAACCCGGTAGACGAGGCCGTCGGACTCGAGTTCGTCGATGGCCCGCCGCAACGTGACACGGGTCACCCCGAAGTCCTGCGCAAGGATGCGCTCCGGCGGCAGCATGTGGCCGGCCGGTTGTCCTTCGACGTAATCCGCCAGCAGCGACTCCTTGATCTGCAGGTACTTCGGCTGCTTCGCCGTCGCCGGGGCGGACGGGTTCGATGTCATGCTGCGAGCATAAGAGGTATATACCGATCGTTCAAAAGTTCTCCCGAGTCCTATCCGTCAGTCCGTAGCCAGGCCGTCGTGTCCGGGGGGAGGACGTCGCCGTCGATCAACGGCCCGCTGGTGATCAGCAGCTCTCCCTCCGGCAACGCGGCCGGCTCTGTGCCGAAGTTGGTCACCGACACCCAGCCGTTCGGCCGCCGGAACGCGACGACCGATGGGCCGGCCGGGAGCCAGTCGAGCGTCTCAGCGGTCTGCAGCCGGCGGCGCAGGCCGAGTGCCCGCCGGTAGAGGTTCAGGGTCGAGTCCGGCGACTTCTCCTGCGCGTCGGCCGCGTACTCGGCGAACCAGGCCGGCTGCGGCAGGTGGGCGCCACCCGGGCCGAACCCGAAAGAGGGCCCGTGCTCGGTCCAGGGGATCGGCACCCGGCACCCGTCCCGGCCCAGCTCGATGCCGCCCTTGCGGAAGAAGACCACGTCCTGGCGGTCCTCGTCGGGGATCGTGGCCACCTCCGGCAGGCCGAGCTCCTCCCCCTGGTACAGATAGGCGCTGCCGGGCAGCGCCAGGGCCAGCAGGGTGGCCGCCCGCGACCGCCGTGCGCCGAGGTCTCTGTCCTCGACCGGCTCCGTCCCGCGCGACAGGAGCCAGGCGTTGCCGTCACCGCCTCCGGCGAGCCCGTAGCGGGTCGCGTGGCGGACCACGTCGTGGTTGGAGAACACCCAGGTGCTCGAACTGCCCGAGGGCTCGGCCAGGGCCAGGTTGTCGGTGACGATCGCACGGAACTGCTCGGGGTCCCAGTCGGCCCGCAGCAGGTCGAAGTTGAAGGCCTGCCCCAGGCCCGCGGCGTCCGCGTACCGGATCCGGCGCTCGGCGGGCACCCAGGCCTCGGCGACCGCCATGAGCGGCGGGTCGTACCGGTTGAACAGCTCCCGCCATTCGGCGTAGATGTCATGGACGTCGTCGCGGTCCCACAACCAGTGGTCGCCCACGGCGTGCAACGTCTCGTCGCCCAGGTCCGCCTGGCTGGGGAGCACCTCGGGGAGCCGCTTGGTCAGGGCGTTGGCCACGTCGACGCGGAAGCCGTCGACGCCGCGGTCGCCCCAGAACGCCAGCGTCCGCAGGAAGTCCGCGTGGACCTCAGGGTTCGCCCAGTTCCAGTCGGGCTGCTCCTTGGCGAAGATGTGCAGGTACCACTGCCCGTCGGGCACGCGCGTCCAGGCCGGGCCGCCGAAGAGGGACTTCCAGTCGGACGGCGGAAGCTCACCGTTCTCCCCCAGACCGTCCCTGAAGATGAACCGGTCCCGCTCGGGCGACCCGGCCTCGGCGGCGAGGGCGGCCTGGAACCACTCGTGACGATCCGACGAGTGGTTCGGGACGAGGTCGATGATGAGCCGGATGCCGCGCGCGTGCAGCGCCTCGACCAGCTCGTCGAACTGGTCGAGGGTGCCGATCCGGGGATCGACGTCCCGGTAGTCGTCGACGTCGTATCCGCCGTCGGCCAGCGCCGACGGGTAGAACGGGCTCATCCAGACGGCGTCGACGCCGAGCTCGGCGAGATGGCCGACCCGCGAGATGATGCCCGCGAGGTCGCCGATGCCGTCGCCGTTCCCGTCCGCGAAGCTGCGCGGATAGATCTGGTAGACCACGGCCTGCCGCCACCAGTCGGGGTCGCCTGCTCGGGCGGCGAGCACACGCGCCGGTCCGGTCTTGACGTCGGTCACGGGATGATCCCTCTCTGTTGCGGGGCGGGTCGGATGAGTACGGTCACACGTGCGCGAAGTGCACCAGGACGAGCCGGTCGGGGAAGAGCGCGGGCATCTGCACACCGTGCTCGGCGAGCACCCGGCCGGACAGCGTGACGCCGCCGGTCCACCACGGTGGGCAGGTGGCGGCGAGGAATCTGGAGACCTCCGCGGTGAGCGGCACCGGGGTGACCCGGTAGTCCGCGTCCGGGTCGAGCCCCGGCACCCGGACCGGCCCCGGCCGGGTCTGCGCCGACGTGGCGACGGCCACGAAGCTGAAGAGCGCCTCGGCGGAGTCCGCGGCCACGACCCCGTGCACCTGGAGCGCCGGGTCCGGATGGTCGACGTGGACGACGCGTCCCGTGTGCAGCAGCTCCTGGTTCCGCTGGTAGAACGCTATCCACTCGGCCAGGGCCTGCCGGTCGGCCGGTGTGGCCGAGCGCAGGTCCCATTCGATCCCGAAGCTGCCGAACAGGGCCGTGCCGGCGCGGAACGCCAGGTCGTGCACGCGGGCGGTGGCGTGCGCGGCCGACGCGCCGACGTGCGAGCCGAGCATCTCCGGCGGCAGCAGCAGACCGGTCCAGCGCTCGATCTGCTGCCGCTCCAGGGCGTCGATGCAGTCGCTGGCCCAGATCCGGTCCGTCCGGTCGAGGATGCCGAGGTCGGCGCGGGCACCACCAGAGGAGCAGGACTCGATCTCCAGCCCCGGATGGCGGGACTTGAGGGTGTCGATCAGCCGGTACACCGCCAGGGTCTGCTCGTGCACCCCGGCCCGGCCGTGCGCGGCTCGCCCGGGTTCGACCAGGTCGCGGTTGTGGTCCCACTTGAGGTAGTCGATGCCGTACTCGGTGATCAACGTGCTCATCCGCTCCAGGATGTACGCGAAGGCCCCCGGCTCGGCCAGGTCGAGCACCTGTTGGTGGCGGCCCTCGGGCGGCAGCCGGTAGCCGGCCGACAGGATCCATTCGGGGTGGGCGCGCGCCAGGTCGGAGTCGACGTTGATCATCTCGGGCTCGAACCACAACCCGAACTGCATCCCGGCCGCGCGAACACGGTCGACGAACGCGTGCAGCCCGCCGGGCCACACGTTCTCGTCGACGTACCAGTCGCCCAGTCCGGCGCGATCGTCGCGGCGGTGCCGGAACCAGCCGTCGTCCAGCACGAACCGTTCGACGCCGATCCCGGCGGCCAGCTCGGCGAGCTCGCCGAGCACGGTGGCGTCCTGGTCGAAGTAGACCGCTTCCCAGGTGTTGAGCACGACGGGCCGGCGTGCGCCCGGATGTTGCGGGCGGGCCCGCAGGTAGTCGTGGAAGCGCGCCGACAGGTCGTTCAGGCCACGGCCCCAGCTGCCGAAGACCCACGGCGAGGTGTACGACTCCCCCGGCGCGAGCGTGCCCTCGCCAGGCAGGAGCAGCTCACCGCCGGCCAGCAGGCCGACGCCGTCGGGGTTGCGCTCCGCGAGGGTCCGGTGGTTCCCGCTCCAGGCGACGTGCAGTCCCCAGACCTCGCCGTGCTCGAAGGAGAACGCCGGCGAGCCGGCGAGGAGCAGCAGCGTGGCGTCCCCGCCGGTGCGCCCGCGGCGGTTGTCCCGCTGGTGGGTGCCCTGGGTGAAGGTGTGCCGCTGAGGTGAGCGCTCCCTCAGGTGCCGGCCGGAGAAGTCGAGGATCTCCTGCGCCCGCAGCGGCACGGGGAGCGTGAGCAGGAGACCGTCCAGCGTGTAGTCGAGCCCGGGGTCGTCGTTGGCGAGCGTGGCGCGCAGCCGGACGAGGCCGGAGAGCGCCATCTCGATGTCGAGCCGGATCCCCAGCCTGCCGTGCTCGTCGGCCGCGCTGATCGACAACCGGTGGGCGATCGGCCCCGAGCCCGGCTGACGCTCCACCCGCTCGGTCACGAACTGGGCGGAGAAGTCGCGTCCGCCCCGGTGACCGGACAGGCCCGGCGTGCCGAGCCAGCCGGCGCTCTGCTCGGGAACGATCGACAGCGGGACCACTTGGTCGACGGGGCCGAACCCCGTCGGCGGGATCGAGACGGCGCTCAGCGCGAGCAGGTCCGCTGCGTCGAGCGCCCCGAGGTCGGCACCCCAGTGCAGCACCCTGGGCAGGCCGCTCCCCCGGGTGTCGACGACCAGCGACACGCCGCCGGCACGCAGATGGACAAGCCCTTCGGCATCCATGGAATTCATCCCTTCATCGTGGTCAACGCATGTGCC
This sequence comes from Nonomuraea sp. NPDC002799, assembly GCF_053592075.1. NCBI lineage: Bacteria > Bacillati > Actinomycetota > Actinomycetes > Streptosporangiales > Streptosporangiaceae > Nonomuraea > Nonomuraea sp. NPDC002799. The sequence continues at coordinate 383,774 of NZ_JBSFVA010000002.1, read as the reverse complement.
GCTTGATCGCGTAGTCGATGATGGAGCGGCAGCGGGTGATCTGCTCGGTCATCTGAAGCGCTACAGCGGACTTGATCTTGCCCTTGCCGGTGAGCTGCTGGATGGTGCCCGCGAGCGCGTCCAGCCGCTTGTCGGTGGACGTGAGCTCCGCGTCGGACGGACGATCCCGGTCGAGCGCACGCGCCAGGGCCTTGATCTCGGCGGTCAGCGACGTGGCGACGGAGGGCGCCATTCCGTTGCGCGGCAGGTAGCGCTTGCCGATCTCGTCGCGGCTCTCCTCCAGGAGCGCCCGCGCCGCGGCCACGGGGCGCTGGCCCGGCGGGATGGCCGGTGCGCGCCACGGGCCGATCGACAGTGCCCGCACGTGTGCGGGACCCGCCTGCCCGAAGGCGAAGATGATCGTCCCGGTGTCGATGTCCTCGGCCGCCCCGGACTGCCGGATCGTCGCGTGGCTCCCGGCGCGGTTGTACATCGACCCGATGCCGGTGTAGATGAGCTGCCCGCCGGTCATCTTGTCGCGGTGTTCGACGACCGTCGCGCGGAGGGCTTCGAGATTCTCCGTGTACGCCTGGGCGATCACCACGTCGACGATCTCGGACCACTGCCCGATCTTCCGCGCCTCGGTGCCGGCCTCCGGGGCCTCGGACACGACAGCCGCCGGATCGTTCGCCTTGATCGTCCGGAAGATGTCCGCGACCATGCGCGTCTCCTCCTCCCCCACGAACGCCGTCCACTTCGCCCAGGGCTCGGGAGTCTCGTCCGGGTTCAGGGTGATCGGATCGACACCTTCCCGCTCCTGGAACACGCGGCGGGCGTCGTCGGAGAAGTTGAAGCTGTGCTGCCAGTCGCTCTCGTCCGGGTAGCGCATGTAGTCGAGGTCGATGCCGGCCAGGCGGTACTCCCGCACCATCTCCGCGCAGAGATCGAGGAAGTAGGTGTGGGCCACCGGGTCGGTGACGTCGAGCCAGTAGAAGCCGTTCGGCGACGTCGACGGCTTACCGTCCTCGACGTGGTCACGGCCGACCGCGGCCCACTCCGGATGCTTGGTGAGGATGGGGCCCAGACCGTCGCCGAGCTCGTTGCCGACCGCGAGCCCGTCGATCCACGCGTGCAGCGCGATCCCCTGGCGGTCCGCCTCCCTCTTCCAGGCCCGCAACGGGTCGAAGCCCGCGAACTCCGGGCGCTGCGCGGGCAGGTCATGCGCCACGTTGACCTTGCTCGGGTAGAGCGTGTACCCGCCCCAGAGGGTCTCCAGGTACAGCTCGTTGACGCCGGTCTGCTTCATCTTCGCCAGCGTCGCCGCGATCTGCTCGGCGTTCTTCTCCACCGGCCGGTACCACACGCCGCGCGCGTCGGCCGGGCGGCTCGGAAGGGAACGATAGGACGCTTCCCGGGCCGCGGTGATGGCCGCACTGCAGTAGAACAGGACTTTCTGGTCGTCCGTGCCCTTGGCGGCCTCCGCCTTCGCGAGCCAGCCGCGAGCTGCCGCGAGGCCCTGGAAGGCGGCGTCGAAAGGCGCGTTGACGAACGCGTCGTGCCGTTCCTGCACACCGGCGGCGAGTTCCTCGACCTCGTCCTTCGCACTGACGATGTTGATGGTCACGTCCCGGTGCACGGACACGGTCTTGCCGTCGAGCTTCACCTCCGCGCCGACGAGCCCGTTCTGCTGGAGCCAGGTCGCCATGGTGCCGTGGCCGCTCAGGACGAAACCGTCGGCCGGGATGACCGTGTTCGCGCCGGCCAACGCCGAGACGACACCGCCCTGGACGATCAGCTCGTAGCCCCACTGGTTGGTCCCCGTCGACTTGCCGTAGGCCGGCGTGTAGATGAGGAGCTGGTCCGCACCCCGGAAGCCGGGGAACGCCGCGCCGTCGGGGTTGGACTCCGCCGTGGGGTCCAACGCGGCCGCCACCTGCGAGGAGTCGACCGTGGTGGGCCGGAGGATCGTGACGGTGTCCCCGACGGCGAAGTGCCCGGTGACGAACGCGACCGCGTCCTGGGCGCCTCCCGGCCCGGCGCTGAGCACCATGCCGTTCGCGGGGATGGTGGTGTTGCCGCTCTTCGACGAGTCGACCAGGGCCGAGTTCACGGCTGTCACACGGTACTGGTTGGGCTCCTTGGTCGCTTCGAGCGCGACCTCGGCACCCCACGGGTTCGTGAACGTGGTGAAGCCGTAATCAGGGGTGTACTGGACGAGCATGCCCTCCCATCTGGCTCCGTCCGTCGCGTTGATGGGCCAGCGGGTCCCGTCCGCGGCCTGCACGGTGACCTGATCCACGGTGACGGCCGACACCTCGGCGCCGGCCTCCGAGCTGGTGGCCGACGCCTCCCCGGCCCATGACAACCCCGGCGCGGCGAGCGCGCCGGCCGCGCCGGCAACGATTCCCTTTAACACGGCACGTCGATGAACACCCATGATGGCTCCCTGTGGGAATTCTGCCGATCTGTACAAATCCGATCGGAATGGTTTCTCGGGATGAGTCATCCCTTGACGGCGCCGGCGTCGACGCCGCGGAAGAAGTACCTCTGGAGGAGGCCGAAGAAGATGGCCACCGGGAAGAAAGCGATCATCGTTCCGGCTGCGATGACCCGCGGGTTGGCCGAGAACGTCCCGTGCAGATACTCCAGCCCGACGGTGAGCGTGAGCTTCTCCGGAGTGGTCAGCACGAGCAACGGCCAGAGGAAGTCGTCCCAGGCGGCGATGAACGCGAAGACCGAGACGACGGCGATCATGCCCTTCACGTTGGGCAGTCCGATGCGCACGAAGCGGTGCCACGCGTTCGCGCCGTCGACGATCGCCGCCTCGTCGAGCTCCTTCGGAATCGCGAGGAACGCGGTCCGCATGAGCAGGATGTTGAGCATGCCGATCGCCCCGGGCAGGGCGACGCCGAGCAGCGTGTCGGTCAGGCCCATGGACCGGATCGTCAGGTACTGCGCCACCAGCGTCGCCTCGGCCGGCATCAGCATGCTCGCCAGGATGACGCCCAGGATCAGCTTGGCGCCGCGGAAGCGCAGCCGGGTGAGCGCGTAACCGGCCATGGTGGTCCCCACGACGTTGCCGATCACGGAGATCACGGCCACGAGGAGGGAGTTCCACGCGAACCCCAGGATGGGGACCGTCTCGGCGGCCGTCACGTAGTTGGCCAGCGTCGGGTCCTGGGGCAGCAGGGACGGCGTCTGCGTGTAGATGTCCTCACCCGCGCCCTTGAACGAGGTGGACAACTGCCAGATGAACGGCCCGACGGTGATGACCAGCACGAGCACGAGAAGCAGGTAACGAATGACCTTCTCGCGCGTGGACATGGAGGCGAACCCCCGGTATCCGCGCCGCGGCCTGGCCTTGGCTTTCTGGTCCGGGCGGACCTGCGCCGATGTGGAGGTCACGGCTTCACCCTGTTGATACGTGCGAGAAGGAGCAGCGGTCCCAGCGTGACGAAGAACAGCAACAACGACAGGGCCGAGGCGTAGCCGAGGTTGCCGCTGAAGCCGCGGGCGTACATCTGGATCAGCATGACGACCGAGGAGGCGTCCCCGCCGACTCCGCCGGAGCCGTTCGTCAGGATGTACAGCTCGGAGAACACCCGCAGGGCGCCCACCGTGATGAGGATTGCGACGAGGAGCATCGTGTTGCGGACACCCGGCACGGTCACCGCCCAGAACCGGCGCCACGCTCCGGCGCCGTCGACCGCGGCCGCCTCGTGGAGTTCGGGGGGCACACTGCCGAGAGCCGACAGGTAGATGACCATGTAGTAGCCGAGGCCCTTCCAGATCGTCAGGGTGATCGCGCTGAGGACCACCAGCCATCGGTCGGTCAGGAACGGGATCGACTCGCTGATGAACCCGAGGTTCTTCGCCATCGAGTTGATCGCGCCGCTGTCGTCCAGCAGCCAGGTCCAGATGAGACCGACGACCACGGCCGACGCGACGACCGGCGTGTAGAAGACCGTCCTGAAGAACGTGATGCCCGGCAGCTTCTTCTCCACGAGCAGCGCCAGGCCCAGCGGCAGCAGGAGCAGGATCGGCAGGCACACGGCCAGATAGATCACGGCGTTCAACAGCGCCGACGCGAGCTGATCGTCGCCGATCATCTGGCCGAAGTTGTCCAGGCCGGTGAACTGCCCGCCGGTCAGCAGCTTGGCGTTGGTGAAGGCGAGTACCGTCCCGTTCAGCGCGGGCCACACGTTGAACAGGAGGAGGAACACGATCGCCGGCAGGCACAACAACCACGGGGTGAACCAGGAGTGGGTGCGGACCTGCACGGCCGCCGGCCGGCCACCCGCAGGTGGCGAGCCGGCCGAGTCCGGGCTGTGCGGCTTCACGGACGAGTCCTGGCGAAGCAGTGTCTTGATCTTGGTCATCTGCGCTTTCCCGATCCGTGCGCCGGGCCGGCCGGTGTGCTCCGGCCCGGCACCACCTTGCGCCCTACTGCGCGAGCAGTTGGTTGCACTTGGCGACCGCGGCGTCGAGCGCCTCCTTGGACGTCAGCTCCCCGGTCATGGCCGCCGCCATCTGCTGGTTGACGTACGTCGACATCGCCCCGGTGAGCTGTACCGGCTCAGGCACCGTCGCCTGCGTCAGGGCCTTGAAGGCGATCGCCTTGGCGTCGCCCTCCGGAGTCCCGTCACTCTCGCCGAACGCGGCGTTCGCCTGCGACGCGGTGGTCGAGGGGAAGATGCCGGGGACCAGCTTGGCGAACGCCTCCTGGTTCGCGGCGTTGGTGAGGAACTGCGCCAGGGCCTTCGCGGCGGGCAGGTTCTTCGACGACTTCGGCACCGACACACCCTGCACGGAGAGCGGAGCCGTCCCGATGTAGGGCGAGGACCCGATCTTCCCCTTCAGCGAGGGGTTGCTCTCCAGCACCGTGCCGATGAAGTTGCCACCGGCGGTGGTCCACGCCACCGACCCCTTGGTGAACAACTGCGTGTTCCCGAGGAAGTCGTCGGTGAGCACGTCCTTGGGCAGCAGCCCGTCCTTGAACGCCGCCCGGTAGGTGTCGAGCAGCGCGACGGCCTGGTCCGAGTTGAAGATGAACTTCGTCCCGTCCTCGTTGATGACGGGGATGCCGGCCGCGGTGAAGGTGCCGATGTACGGCTTGTTGCTCATCAGGAACGACTTGCCGCCGGACTTCTCCTTGAGCGTGCGGGCCTGCGCGACCAGCTCGTCGAGGGACGTGGGCGGGGTCTTCGCGTCGAGGCCGCCGGCGGCCATCGTGGCGGTGTTCCAGTAGTTCAGCTCCGTGGTGATGTACCACGGGTAACCGTAGGTGCCCTTCTGGCCGTTGAACTGGAAGGCGGCCAGCGAGCCCGGGACGTACGTCGCCTTGAGCGAGTCGTCGACCGAGTCGAGGTCGACCAGGAGACCTTCCTTCGCCAGCTGGTAGCTGAAGACGGGCGTGGTGTTGGTCACGTCCGGCAGCTCGCCCGCGCTCGCCTGGGTGAGCAGCTTCTCCTCGTAACCGTCGCCGGGCTGGTCGAGCCAGGTGACCTTGGTCCCGGGGTACGTCTTCTCGAAGCCGGCGATGACGCCCTCGATGTAGTCGGCGAACCCGGACTTGAGGTTCCAGGTCTGCAACGTCACCTTGCCGGTGACCGCGCCGGTGACCTCGCCGGCGGCCGTCGGCTGGGCGCCGTCGTCCGTTCCGGAGAGGCCGCAGGCGGACAACAGCACCGTGCTCGCGAGGATGGCACCGGCTGCAACGGCCCTTCGTCTGATCATCTTTAACTCCCGCGTTCGGCCGTCGTCACCGCAGGCCCTGACTGAGTGGTATGGCCTGGAAAGCTAATAGGTATATACCATTTTGTCAAGACTGCCACTTATGTCCCACTCATCCCCATGGGACACATGTCGGCCGAGCAGCGGGCGAGGCGTCGCGAAAATGGGCACAGAAGCTTTCCACCTGCTGCTTTTCATCCTGACGAGAGAAGCAGTCAGCCACCCGCCCGGCCGGCCACTGGGGCGCCCGCAACCATCTCGGCACCGATTGGTGCACATCCGTTCACGAGGAGGTCCCACTGGTATAGTCCTTTCTCCTCCATGGCCGGCCCCTCACCGAGCCCCGCGCAGGCAGCGCCCCTTCACCGCTTCTCATCAGCGTGCAGTCCAGCAGGAACAGGTCTACTCCGCCTCCACGAGTCGAAATCCATCAAGGTTGATACATCAGATTTGATGATTTATAGTCGGTGAGGTCAGGCCCACCGATCGCTCAGCGAAGGACCCACCATGACCACCGGCCACCTGCCCGTCTCCGGCGCCACCCTCTACTACGAAGTGCGGGGCACCGGTCCGGCGCTGCTGATCTCCCAGAGCGGCGAAGGCGACGCCGGCCGCAGCACCGACCTCGTCGGCCGGCTCACCGACGCCTACACCGTCATCACCTACGACCGTCGCGGCCTGTCCCGCAGCACCCTGACCGACCCCGCCCAGGGCGTGACCCTCGCCCAGCACGCCGACGACGTGCACCACCTGCTCACCGAGCTCACCGACGGACCCGCCTTCATGCTGGGCTGCAGCCTCGGCGCCTCGATCGGCCTCCACCTGGCCCTGCGTCACCCCGGCCAGATCAGCGTGCTCATCGCGCACGAGCCGGTCACCCCGCGCCTGCTCCCCGCAGGACAGCGCGCCCACCATGAGGCGGAGCTGCGGGAGATCCAGGAGATCCACCGCAAGGACGGCCTTGGCGCGACCCTCAAGGCGATCGCCCAGGTGCTCGGCATCGACCCCGCCAACCCCGGCGCCGAAGCCGGCCTCACCCCGCAGCCGATGACGCCCCAGCGGATGCGCAACTTCGGCTTCTTCGTCGAGCACGACTTCACCGCCGTCCTCCACGACACCATCGACGTCGCCGCGCTGACCACCGCCTCGACCCGCATCATCCCGGCCTCAGGACAGACCACGCCCCGGACCGTCTTCGACCACGAGTGCGCCGTCGCGCTGGCCGGCCTGCTCGGCACCGGCCCGGAGGAGTTCCCCGGCGGCCACAACGGCAACACCACCCACCCCCGCGCCTACGCCGCACGACTGCGCGACATCCTCGGCCGCTGACGAGCTCGCCCGGCGAACCCGGGAGATCACTCAGCCTCGTTCTGGTCGAGCCGGTCAAGGCTGAGCACGGCGTCGGCCACCGAGGGATACACCGGAATCAGGCCGGCCGCGCCGTGCTGGTGCAGGACTCGCCGGACCGGCTCCTGCACGCCGGCCAGCGCCAGCCGGCCGCCGCGAGTCCGTATCCGGCGTGACAGGTCTGCCAGAAGATCGGCGCCGGCGAGGTCGAGGCCGTCCAGCCGGCTCACCTCGATGATGAGCCGCGGGCCCTCGTTCTGCAGCGACTGGCGAACTTTGACAACCGCTGGAAGGCTGCGGGTCAGCTTGGTGAAGGCCCGGCACGCGGGCATGGGCAGCCACGATCCTTGCCGAGTCCAGGGTCGTGCGCGGGGGCGGGCAGAGGTTGCGCCGGGAAGCCTCGAAGAGGCGGGCAACCCGCACCTTTCACGCCGGCGCAAGGAGCCCACGCACATGACCTTCAATCCGCTGCGCGAGCGGGGCATCCCCCTGGACAGGCAGCTCCGCAACTGGCGCGAGCTGAACGTCACCCCGATCGACCCCGACCACGCCGACCCCTACACCCGGTGCCGCATCATCACGATGAACGGCATCGAGGTCGAAGCGATCATGTTCAGCCACCGGATGGCCCGCCACTGCCCCGACCTGGAGCTCAAACGACACCTGGCCCGGGTGCGCTACATCGAGGCCCAGCAGCAGAAGGTGGTCAACTGGCTGCTGCCCGGCGTGGCCTCGGTGCTGGAGACCACGATCGCCTACGAGCAGGTCGCCGTCGACCTGACCGCCTGGGTCGCCCGCATGGAGCCCGACCGGTATCTGCGGCAGGCCTATGAGTTCGGCGTGCTGGAGGACTTCGACCACCTCTACCGCTACGCCAACCTGTACGAGCTGATCGAGCACCGCAAGGCCGAGAAGATCGTCGACCGGCTCACCGAGGTCATGCCCGGCCGCCCCACCCACCTGCACCACCGCGACCCGATCGACAACGTCCGCGAGCCCTACGACAAGAGCTCGGCCGCGCCCATCTCCAAGCTGCACGCCCTGACCATCATGTCGGCCGAGCAGCAGACCATGAACTTCTACCTGAACGTCGGCCCCACCTACATGGAGCCCATCGCCCGCCGGCTCTACCAGGAGATCGGCCTCATCGAGGAAGAGCACGTCACCCACTACGAATCCCTCGTCGACCCCGGCGAGAGCTGGTGGGAGATGCTGCTCAACCACGAGTACAACGAGTGCTACCTCTACCACTCCTTCCTGCAGACCGAGTCCGACCCCAAGGTGAAGGCCGTCTGGGAGCTGCACCTCACCATGGAGCTGGAGCACCTGCGCCTGGCCGCCGAGCTGTTCAAGAAGCACGACGGCCGCGACCCCGAGCAGGTGTGCGCCCCCGAACTGCCCGCGCCGGTCACCTTCGAGCCGAACAAGGGCTACCTGCGCGAGCTGATCGCCACCCAGATCGACTACACCACCATCGGCACCGGCTACGTCCAGGAGGCCCACGAACGCTTCGAGAGAATGCGGGATGCCCTCATGGGCGGCGAGAAGCCGCCGTCGGAGCGGGTCATCGACGACGGCGCTAGACCGGGCCGACGTCGTCCGCGCCTTCCGGCTCCGGCGCCGCCTTGATGCTCTCAATGGCCGCTTCGACGGTCGGGGCCACCCGGAACGCCGAGCGCAGGCCGGTGACGTGCAGGATTCTCTTCAGCAGGGCCGGCACGTCGGACAGCACCAAGGGGGACCGCTGTTCGCGGCTCTGCCTCAGCAGCAACACCAGAACGCCCACTCCCATGGAGTCGCAGAAGCTCACCCCGCCCAGGTCAAGGACCACTCCGGACGACGGGGTCACCCGCCAGGCGTAGTTGATCCGCTCGTGCAGCCGGGCGGCGTGCTGGTAGTCGAGTTCGCCGGCCACGCGGACCACGAGATAGTCCTCGTGCATGCCGACGGACACGGTGAAACCGTCTGCGGAGCGGTCGTCTGCGTTCATGGGAGGTCCTTGATAGACGACTTCCCGGCGCACATCTCAGCAACGGCCGGCCATCATCCTGCATAGAACCGGATGACCGGCAGCGTACCCCTCGATCCGTCCTGCGTGAACAGCACCGTCGGCCGGGCACGGCCCAGCGCTCAGTGGCGCCCGATCGAGCCGGCCCAGCTCTCTGTCAGGACGTCCAGCATCGCGTCGCGGCCGGCACCCCAGGTCCCCGGTTTCCAGTGGCGCGCGACGTGGTCGAGCTCGGTGATGGCGATGACGCCGCGCAGGTGGCGGGTTCCGGGCGGGAACCGGCCGGCCCGGTCGAGCCCCTCCTTGATGTCGCCGATGGCCTCGTTCAGCCACTCGTCGAGCAGCGTGCGGATCTCGGCGTCCACGGCCGCGGCCTCGAAGGCGGCCGTGGTGTAGGGGCGGATCACGTCCCATCGGTCCGAGGCCGACGCGAGCCACGCGCGGATCCGCGCCGGCGAGCCGTCCTCGACCACGGCGACCAGCTCACGCTCGGTCGACCCGTGCTCGGCGGAGGGCAACCGGTCGAGCGCGGCGTTGAGCCGCTCCGAGACGAGGGCCTTCATCAGATCGACCTTGGACGGGAAGTACGCGTAGAAGGTCACCCGCGTCGTCCCGGCCGCCGACGCGATGTCGTCGACCGTCGTCGTCGCATAACCCTTCGACCCGAACAGGTCCAGGCCGGCGTCAAGCAGGAGCTTGCGCGTCATCTCCCGCTGTGCCGCACGAAGCGTCGCCATCCGGCCAGCATAGAGCACCACGGCTGTGTTCTGCTCTTACTGATCGTTCTTAATACGGACTGCTCAAACTCTTGTCGCCATGTCAAGTCATGTGACACCTTGCACATCAAACAGGTGGTCGTGCTCACCTCGGGGGAGCCGATCCCGAGCGGCCGGAACCGATCGTCCGGCCCATCGACAAGGAAGACATCGCAATGACGCAGATCGCCGCGCGCAAGCAGGGCTACACCGCAACGGTGGTCGCCGGCTGCTTCGCCGTACTCCTCGCGCAAGTGGCGTACTCGCTGCCCGGCGCGCTCAATGGCACCCTCCAGCAGGAATTCCAGACCACCGGCGCCCAGCTGACCTGGGTCACGGCCGCCTTCGCCATCCCCATGGTCGTCTTCGAGCTGACCACCGGCGTGATCGGCGACCTGTTCGGCCGCAAGCGGCTGCTGCAGGCGGGCGCCGTGCTGACCGTGGCCGGCTCGCTCGTCTGCTATGTCGCCGGAACGGTCCAGATCCTGTGGATCGGGCAGGCCGTCGCGGGTCTCGGCGCCGCGATCCTCTATCCGATCTCGCTCGCCATGCTGGCCGCGGTCAGCCCGTCGCAGGAGGCCCGTTCCAAGGCCATCGCCGTCTGGGCCGGCTTCCTCTCGATCGGTGCGGCGATCTCCCCGTTGATGGGCGGGTGGCTGGCCGCCGAGGGCGACTGGCGGACGTCGTACCTCGTGGTGATCGCGGCGGCGGTCGCCTCGATCGTCATCAGCCAGTTCGCCGCCGACTCGGCGGCGCCGGAGGGGCGCAAGCTGGACATCCCTGGCCAGATCACGCTGGCGCTCGGCCTGATCGCCATCCTCTTCGCCGCCACGCAGGGCTCCGAAGCCGGTTTCGCCCGCCCCGAGATCATCGGCGCCTTCGTCGCGGGCGTCGTGCTCCTCGGCGCCTTCGTCGTCGTCGAGTTGCGGGCCGAGGTCCCGCTGCTGCACCTCAACATCTTCGCCAACCGTGCGTACGCGATCGTGGCGATCGCCACGGTGGTCGGCATGTTCGCCTTCCTCGCGATCTGCTACTCGATGAGCATCTGGCTCGGCGCGATCCAGCACCAGAGCGCGCTGAAGATCGGCCTGCTGTTCCTGTTCATCCAGGGGCCGGCCTTCGTGCTGATGGCGGCCGTCTCCCACCTGATCCGGAACTTCTCGCCGCGCTGGGTGCTCACCGCGGGTTTCGCCCTCATCGCCGTCAGCGGCGCCTGGTGCTCGACGTTCGACGTCCACGACATGGACTGGACGCGGTTCATCGCTCCGATGCTGGCCCTCGGCGTCGGCTTCGCGCTCACCGTCGGCTCGATCACGGCCGTCGCGATCAACGCCGTTCCGCTGCGGCTCGCGGGCATGGCCAGCGCCACCACCAACCTGCTGCGCGACTTCGGCTTCGCGCTCGGCCCGGTGCTCATCGCCGCGTTCGCGGTCAGCCGGGCGAACAGCGACCTGATCGCCGGTTTCGGCAGCTCGATCGGCGCGTCCGGGCTCAAGCCGCCCTACACCGACATCGCCGGCGGCATCGCCCACGGGAGTGGCGCCATGGCGATCAACTCGATGCCGGTCGTGCCCGGCGCCGGTCCTGACCTGCCGCCGGTGCCGATGCCGGAGAGCCTGCACGTGCTCGCGCTCGAATCGCTCGGCAGCGCCTACAACCTCGCCTTCCTGGTCGCCGGCCTCTGTGCCGCCGCCGCCGCGGCTCTGACGTTGTTCGGGCTGTTCGGCGCGGAGCGTGCCGACGTCGTGGCGCCCCTGAGCGATGAGGAGCTCGTCCCCGCCGAGTGATCTACATACAGGTAGATTATTCAACTTACTTGTTGGAAAATCGGTTTACGTCATGTTAAATCTACGTGACGCGTCACACGTCGAAAGGAGGGGCAGCGATGGGTGCCCAGACTGCCGGGAAGACCGCCGACAGCACCGTCAACACCGTCCTCGGCCCCGTTCCCGGGCGGGAGCTGGGGGTCGTCGCGATTCACGAGGCCCTGCTGTCGGTGTTTCCGGGAGCGGAGTACGCGTTCGACGTCACCATCGACCGCGCCGAGATCTTCGAGACCCTGGCCGCCAAGCTGAACGACTTCCGCGAGCACGGCGGCGGGACGATCGTCGACAACACCGGCATGTTCCACGGGCGCGACGTGCGGCTGTACGAGGCCCTGTCGCGCACGACCGGCGTGCACATCGTCGCGTCGGCGGGCCAGGGCCCCGAGGAGCTGCTCGGCGGCTACTTCCTGACGCCGCAGACCAACCCCCCGACGCCGTGGCCGGCCGGGAAGTTCGCCGATCTCTTCGCCGAGGAGGTCACCGAGGGCATGGTGGTTCCCCGGGTCGAGCGGCGGGGCGCCGCCGGCCTGGTGGCCACCGCCGCGACCCGGACGGGCATGACCGCGACCGACGAGAGCCTGTTCCGCGGCGCGGCCCGCGCCGCCCTGGCCACCGGCGTCCCGCTGTCCATCCGCTTCGGGAACGACGCCGTGCACGACCTCCAGGTCGTCCTGGACGAGAAGGTGCCGGCCGGCCGCGTCGTCGTCGGCGGGCTCGACCGCAAGGACGCCGTCGCGGCCGGCGCGCCGCTCAAGGTCGCGGCCCAAGGCGCCTACGTCGCCCTCGACCACGCGGGCACCGAGGACGACGCCCACGTCACCGGCGCCGAGCGCGCCGCCCTGGTCGCCGGGCTGATCGAGGCCGGCCACGGCGACCGGATCCTGCTCTCCAGCAACGCGACCGGCGTCGCCAAGGGCCACCCGGCCGGCGACGTGCCCTACAGCTACGTCCTGACCACGTTCGTCCCGCTGCTCAAGGCACAGGGCCTGCGCGACGAGGACGTCTCGCGCATCCTCGTGGACAACCCGCGCGACCTGCTGTCGGTGCGCTGAGCGCGCGACAGCCCAAGACCATCGTTCTTCCGTTGAAGGTGAGTGCCGTGCCGAGAGTGAACACCGTCCTGGGGCCGATCCCGGCCGAAGAGCTGGGCCTCGTGGCCGTCCACGAGCACATCGGGTACGGCATGCCGGGCTCCGAGCTGGACACGAAGTGGTGGAAGACCCCCGAGCAGCGCTACGCCGAGACCGTCCCGAAGCTGCGCCGGTTCCACGAGTACGGCGGCGGCACGTTCGTCGACGCGACCGGCATCTGCAACGGCCGCGACGTCGACTACTACAGGTCGTTGTCCGCGCGGACCGGCGTGCACATCGTGGCGAGCACCGGCTTCGTCGGCGGCGACACCGCGCTGCCGTTCTTCGCCCGGGCGAGCGTGGACTACCTGGCCGAGCACTTCATCCACGAGATCACCGCCGGCATCGGCGGCACCGGCGGCCGGGCCGGCATCATCAAGGTCGGCGTGAGCCGCGGTGGCCGCATGACGGACCTGGACAAGCGCATCTACCGCGCCGCCGCCCGCGCCGCCCTGACCACCGGCGTGCCCATCCTGACCCACCTCGCGATCGACGCCGAGAACGCGATCGCCATCTTCAACGCGGAGGGCCTCCCGCTCGACCGCGTCCTGTTCGGGCACGTCGACGACGGTGTGAACGCGGACAAGACCCGCGACACCTGGATCGCGGAGCAGGGCGGCCGGGTCGGCTTCGACACCTTCGGCTACGAGACCGAGCTCGCCGACCCGCCTTTCTGGGCCCGGCCGCGCAAGGAGCGGCTGGACCACTTCCTCCGGTTCATCGGCCAGGGGCACCTGGGCAAGGTGCTCGCCTCGGCCGACGCCAACTGCAGCCCGCTGGGCTGGCCGGGGGTGCAGGGCCACACCGTCAACTACCTCTTCGAGGACCTCATCCCGGACCTGCGCGCCGCCGGTCTCGACGAGGCCGCGATCAGGACCATCTTCGTCGACAACCCCGCCGGCTTCCTGGCGATCCAGAACTGACAAGGACGAGACGCATGCAGATCTCCGATCTGAAGAACCTGAACATCGCCATCGTCGGCGCGGGGTACGCGGGCGCCGCCGCGGCCAAGGCCCTGAGCCTGCTCGGCGCCACCGTCGACGTCTACGAGCAGGCGAGCAGGATCCGCGAGGTCGGCGCCGGCATCGGCCTGCGGCCCTCCACCATGGACCGCTTCCGCCAGTGGGGCATCTTCGACGCCATCGCGAGGGTGAGCTCACCGAGCGACTACTTCGAGATCCTCACCCCCACCGCGGACTCGATCATGCGGGAGGAGTGGCCGGAGATCGACACCTTCGGCGGCAAGACCCACCTCATCCACCGCGGGGACTTCATCGAGGCCCTCCTGGGCGTGCTCCCCGAGGGCATGGTGCACCTCGGGCACAAGCTGGAGAGCGTCGAGGACGAGGGTGACCGGGCCACGCTGACCTTCGCCAACGGCGCGTCGGTCACCGCCGACCTGGTGGTCGGCGCCGATGGCATCAAGTCGGTCGTGCGCGGGCAACTGCTCAGCGACAACCAGCCGGTCTTCTCCGGCGAGCACGCCTACCGCGCGGTGATCTCCGTCGGCGACGCCCGGGGGATGGCCGTCGACGACAACCTCCGGATGTACATCGGCCGGGGCACGAAGATCTACTTCCTGCCGCTGCGCCACCGCAGCCAGGTCTCCTTCGACATCACCGCCCTGTGCCCGGACAGCACCTGGGCGCCGAAGGTCACCAAGGAGGACCTGCTGAAGACCGTCGAGGGATTCGACGAACGGATCGTACGCATCACCCGCGACCTGGACATGGACGTCGTCAACTGCCGCGCCGTCTACGACATCGACGCGGTCGACACGTGGCACTCGGACTCCGTCGTCCTCGTGGGCGACGCGGCCCACTCGATGCTGCACCACCAGGGCCAGGGCGCGAACTCGGCGATCCTGGACGCCGGCGCCCTCGCCGACGCACTCAAGGAGGCCGGCTCCGTCAAGGAGGCGCTGGCGCGCTACCAGGCCATCCGCAAGCCGGTGACCGACGAGCTGCAGCGGATCTCGCGCCAGGGCTGGACCGAGGACGAGATCAGCGACGTCTTCCCCGGCCAGACGCCCGCGTCCCTCCAGGCGAGGGCGTGACGGCATGCCCCTGCACCCCGACATCGCCCACGTCCTCGCCGGCCTGCCGGCGCCGCCGCCCGGCCCGCTGAACCCGGCGGCGATGCGCGCAGGTGAGGAGTCCCAGGTCCCGCCCGTGGCCGGCCGCCTGCCGCTGCACTCCGTCGAGGATCTCACCGCACAGACCGCCGCCGGGCAGGTCCCGGTACGGATCTACACGCCGGTCGAGGCCGGCGCGTACGGCATCCTGCTCTATTTCCACGGCGGCGCGTTCTTCCTCGGCAGCCTGGAGACCCACGACCACGTCGCGCGCTCCCTGGCCAAGGAGACCGGGCTCAAGGTCGTCTCCGTCGGCTACCGGCTGGCGCCCGAGCACGCCTTCCCGGCCGGTCTCGACGACTGCTACGCCACCGTCAGGTGGGCCGCCGAGCACGGCGAGAGCCTGGGCTGGGACGGCACCACGCTGGCCGTCGCCGGTGACAGCTCCGGCGGCACGTTCGCCGCCGCGGTCGCCGGTCTGGCGCACGACGACGGCTTCGACCGGATCACCCACCAGGTGCTGCTCTATCCGTCGCTCGATCTCGACTTCGACGTCGACCGCTACGCCTCGTTGCGCGAGAACGCCGTCGGGTACGGCATGGAGACGGCGGGGCTGCGGCCGTTCAACGCCTTCTACCTCGGCAGCGGCGCCGACCCGGCCGATCCGCTGGTCTCGCCGATCAAGCGGGCGGACCTGACCGGTCTGCCGCCCGCGCTGATCGTGACCGCGGAGTACGACCCGCTGCGCGACGAGGGCGAACTTTACGGTCGGCGCCTCGAAGAGGCCGGGGCCGAGGTCACGGTGCGCCGTTACCCGGGCGCGGGCCACGGCTTCGTGCAGCACTTCTCCTGGATCCCGGCCTATCACCGGGTCTTCGAGGAGGCCGCCGCCTTCCTGAGGGGGAGCGCGTCATGACGGACGTTCATCCCCTGGTCTCGCCGTGGGGCCGGTTCGGTCTGTACAGCTTCTTCATCGACGCCCCCGAGCCGGCCATCGTCGACACCGGGATCGCCTCCTCGCCCGCCGAGGGCATGGCCCCCGCGCTCGCGGCCATCGGGCGGCGCATCGAGGACGTGCGCTGGATCCTGCTGACCCACGGGCACATCGACCACGTCGGCGGCGCCCACGCCCTGTGGGAGCTCACCGGCCGGCGCGCGCGGGTGGTCATCCACGAGGCCGACGCCCCGATGGTGCGCTCGCGCCGGGCGCACGTGGACGAGTACCTCCACGGCCGGGGGCGGTACCTGAACGACCCCGAGGGCGCGGCGAAGGTGACGGCCGCGGCCGGCGCCGTCATCTCCGGCGAGATGGAGCCGGCCATGCTGCTGAACGGCGGCGAAACCCTCTCGCTCGGCGGCGACGTCACCGTGTCCGTCCACGCGATCCCGGGCCACACACCCGGATCGGTGGCCTACGTGATCGACGGCCAGCGCTCCGTGTTCGCCGGTGACGCCGTCCAGGTCCACGGGGCCGCCAACGGCTTCCCCGGCTACGCGGATCCGGTCGCGTACCGCGCGGGCCTGCGGTTCCTGCGCGACGAGATCCGGCCGCTGCACCTTTACCTCGGGCATCCGTACCGCGGCGTGGATGGTGTGCCGTACGGCGTCGAGCTGGACGCCGTCCAGGCACGGGCGGCGCTCCAGCAGAGCCTGGACATCGAGGCCGGTGTCGGCGAAGCGGCTCGCCGCTGCCTTCAGGACGGCCTGCGGGAGACGGACTCGCCCTACTCCCCGTTCGCCCCGGTCGCCGAGAGCCTCGGCTACACCGGCGACCCCACGCTGGAGCCGTCGCCGTTCTTCACGTCGATGCACGGCTACCGACCGCACTTCACCCAGAACTAGAGGACTTCGTACTCATGGCCGACTTCCAGATGATTCAGGCGGGCGAGCGGACGATCGCGGTCCGCAAGGATCTGCGGGTGCCGATGCGCGACGGGGTCACCCTCGCCGTGGACGCCTACCACGGCACGGAGGACAAGCCGCGGCCGGCGCTGATCGCGATGAGCGCGTACGGCAAGGAGCTGCAGGCCCTCGCCCTCACCACGCCGCCGCAGCGTCGTCCCAGCCCGATGTGGGACGGCTGCGTCGAGGCCGGCGACATCGCGCGCGTGGTCAAGGAGGACTACGTGCACGTCATCGGCGACATGCGGGGCACCGGCGACTCCGGCGGCGTGATGATCGGCAACTACAACGCCGGTGGCGTCCCCCAGGGCCAGGACCTGTACGACCTCATCGAATGGGTCGCCGGGCAGCCGTGGTGCGACGGGAACGTCGGCATGATCGGCATCTCCTACTTCGGGTCGATGCAGGTGCTCGCCGCGGCCGAGCGGCCGCCGCACCTGAAGGCGATCTTCGTCAGCGGCGGCCATTTCGACTTCTACGAGACCACCTACCACGGCGGCGTCATGTGGTTCATGCCGCGGGCCGCCCGCGAGGGACGCGGCGGCGACTCCGGCATCGCGCACACCGACGTCAGGTCCCGCATGCAGCAGGTCCACTCCCCCGAGAAGCTCAAGAAGCTCGTCGACGAGCGGCTCCAGGACCCGGACGTGGCCGCCTGGCCGAACCTCGTGCACGTGCTGAAGTATCCGAAGAACCGCGAGTTCTGGTTCGACATCGTCATGAACGACCTCGACGGCGAGTGGTACGAGGAGCGCAACCCCATCACGCTGGCCCAGAACATCGACATACCGGTCTATCTGCAGATCGACCAGGGACGCGGCTGGACCGTGGACGGCCACATCGAGCTGTTCGACGTGCTGAAGGGCCCCAAGAAGCTGGACATCGGGTCCTATCCGCCGATGCAGTCGCGCCCCTGGATCGAGGAGCACGACAAGATGTTCCGCTGGTACGACCACTGGCTCAAGGGCATCGACACCGGCATCATGGACGAGCCGGCCGTGAGCGTCTTCGTCGAGGGCTCGCGCGAGGTGGTCACCGCGGCGCAGTGGCCGCCGAAGGAGATCGAGTACCGGCCGCTGTATCTGCGCCCGCGCCACAAGCTCTCCGCGGAGCCCGAGCTGATGGGCGCCGAGCACGCCGCCCCGGACGGCTTCTACCAGGCACCGCTGACGGTGACCGACCAGGTGGAGATCGTCAGATGGAGCACCGAGCCGTTCGAGGAGCCTGTGGAGCTCATCGGCGCCGGTGCGGCGCACCTGTTCGCCGAGATCGACCAGGATGACACGAACTTCATCCTGCGGCTGTGGGACGTCGCCCCGAACGGTGACCGCCAGCTGATCACCACGGGCTTCCTCAAGGCGTCGCACCGCGAGCTGGACGACCGGACGACCGAGGGCGACCCGTACCACCCGCACACCCGCGCCGTGCCGGTCGAGCCCGGGAAGATCGAGGAGTACGTCCTGCGGCTCTACCCGTTCGCGGCGGCGTTCGCCCCTGGCCACCGTCTGGTGGCCGAGTTGTCCAACGACGAGCCGCCGGCCGACGCGCACAACGCGCTGCTGCCGCCGGACGCGTTCCACCTGCCGGTGGGCCGTCCCGTCACCCACAAGATCTATCGCGACGCCGCCCACCGGTCCCGGCTCGTGCTGCCGTTCACGAAGCGGTGATCCGTCCGCCCGTCACGAGGAACGCCTACCGCCGGCTTCGTCCTCAGGCGGAGCGGGCGAGATCGGCCTCGATGGTGCCTGCGGTGCGGGACAGGGCGTGGACCAGTGACGGCAACCGGTGCCGCTCGTAGCGTCCGCTCGGCATCGACACCGACAGGCCGGCGAGGGCGTTTCCGTCCGGGGCCCGGAGCGGCACGCCGAGCGCCACCACGCCGCGCTCCGAACGGCCCTGGTTGAGCACGAAACCGTTGCGCCGCACCCGGGCCAGCTCGGTCCGCAGGCGTGCCAGGTCGGGCCGGTCGGCGGGACGGCCGGCGTACCGCTCGGGCGGGTAGACCGCCTCCAGCTCCTCGCCGGTCAGCTCGGCCAGCAGGAGCAGTCCCGCCGTGGTGCGGTGCGCCGGGAACACCATGCCCTCGCGGGACCCCACCCGCAGGCTCTGGCCGCACTCGACGCTGGCGACGAACCGGACCGTGTCACCGGTGCGCACCGCCAGGTTGACGGACTCGTCGAGCACGCCGACCAGCCGGTGCAGGTGCGGCAGGGCCGCCGCCCGCACCCGGGACGCGACCGAGGGCGAGTGGGCGGCGAGCTCCAGGACCGGGCCCGGCCGGTAGCGGCGCCGATCGTCCTGGACCGCGAAGTCCCGGTAGACCAGCATCGCGAGCAGCCGATGCGCGGTGGAGCGGGCCACACCCAGCCGCTCGGCCACCTCCGAGACGGTCAGCCCGCCCTCCATCTGCAACATCGCGGCGATCCGCAACGCGTGGTCGACACTGTTGATCAGGTAGGCGGGCGGAGTCTTCAGTGGCTTGTCCATGACCTCTCGATTCTGCAGAGCAGAATTCTGTGTCCCGCAGAGTGGGACAGGAGCAATATTAGCCGCATGAGCACCCCTGTGACCACGCCGAAGTCCCCGGTGCGGCTCCGTGCGGCCGACGCGCCGGGCCAGCCCGACGTCACCCCCGCGCTCGAAGACCTCTACCGCGGTTTCGAGCAGGAGCTGCTGGTGCCGCTGTGGACGGAGATCGGCGACCTGATGCCGGCGCATCCCCACTCGCGCGCGGTGCCGCACCTGTGGCGCTGGGAGAACCTGCGCGGGCTCGCCGAGCAGGCCGGAAACCTCGTCCCGGTCGGCCGCGGCGGCGAGCGGCGGGCGATCGCGCTGGCGAATCCGGGCCTCGGCGGCCGTCCCTTCGCGACGCCCCTGTTGTGGGCCGCGATCCAGTACCTGATGCCCGGTGAGGACGCCCCCGAGCACCGCCACACCCAGCACGCCTTCCGTTTCGTCGTCGAGGGCGCGGGCGTGTGGACGGTCGTGAACGGCGACGCCGTACCGATGCGCCGCGGCGACTTCCTGCCGCAGGCCGGCTGGAACTGGCACGCCCACCACAACGCGACCGGCGAGCCGATGGCCTGGATCGACGGCCTCGACATCCCGTTCCAGTACGTCTCCGAAGCGCAGTTCTTCGAGTTCGGCCGCGACGAGATCAGCGACGCCGAGCGCATCACACCCGAGCGCTCCCGTTCCGAGCGGTTGTGGGCCCACCCCGGGCTGCGTCCGCTGTCCATCGGCGACCTCGCCCCGGGCACCCCGCTGCTGTCCTACAAGTGGGAGTTCACCGACCGCGCCCTGACCGACCAGCTCGCTCTTGAGTCCGAGGGCTTCGGCGGCACCGTCGAGCCCGGCCACGCCGCCGTCCGCTACACGAACCCGGCCACGGGCGCCGACGTGCTGCCCACGATCCGCGTCGAGATGCACCGCGTCGTCCGGGGCGCGGAGACCGCCCCGGTCCGCGAGACCGGATCGTCGGTCTACCAGGTATTCGACGGCTCCGGCACCGTCACCGTCGGCGGCAGCACCTGGCCGGTCACCCGCGGCGACCTCTTCGTCGTCCCCTCCTGGGAGCCGTTCTCCGCCCGATCCGAGGCCGGCGCCACCGACTCCGACTCCGGCTCGCTGGACCTGTTCCGGTTCAGTGACGCCCCGGTCTTCGAGGCCCTCCAGCTCAACCGCACCCACATCGAAGGGACCACCCGATGAAGCTCGCCACCCTCCGCGTCAACGGCTCGACCCGGGCCGTGCGACTCGACGGTGACCGGCTGGCCGACCTCGGCGCCACCGACCTCGGCGAGCTCCTCTCCCAGGACGGCTGGGCCGAGCGGGCCGCGGCCGCGAACGCCGTCAGGACCTACCCCGTCGAGGGCGCCGACTTCGCGCCGGTCGTCCCGCGCCCGTCGAAGGTCGTCTGCGTGGGGCTCAACTACAAGAACCACATCCAGGAGATGGGCCGCGATCTGCCGGAGTACCCCACCCTGTTCGCGAAGTTCGCCGACTGTCTCATCGGCGCCGCCGACGAGATCGCCCGCCCTGAGGAGACCACCGCGTTCGACTGGGAGGCCGAGCTCGCCGTGGTGATCGGCGCGCCGGTCCGCCGGGCCAGGGGCGAGCGGGCCGAGGCCGCGATCGCCGGGTTCACCGTACTCAACGACATCACCTGCCGCGACTGGCAGTTCCGCACCCGCGAGTGGCTGCAGGGCAAGATGTGGGACTCCTCCACCCCGGTCGGCCCGTACGTCGTCACCCCGGACGAGCTGCCCGGCGGCGTACGCCCTGAGCTCGACGTCGAGTGCACCGTCGACGGCGAGGTCGTGCAGCACGACACCACCGGCGACCTGCTCTTCGACCCGGTCGCGCTGGTGGAGTACGTCTCGACGGTGGTCCGACTCAACCCCGGCGACATCATCGCCACCGGCACCCCCGGCGGCGTCGGTCACGCCCGCGACCCCAAGCGCTACCTGACCGGCGGCGAGCACGTCGTCACCGAGATCCAGGGCATCGGCCGGCTCCGGAACACCGTGGCCAAGGAGGGCTCAGCCTGATGCGCCGCACGTTCGAGGACGCGCTGAGCTGGAGTGCGGCGGGCACCCGGCTGTTCTTCGACGCCGTCGCCGGGTGGGGTGAGCAGCAGTACCTCGCCCCCTCCGGGCTGCCCGGCTGGACCCGCAAGCACCTGGTGGCGCACGTGGCGGCGAACGCCGACGCGCTGAGCAACCTGGTGCGCTGGGCCGCGACCGGCGAGAAGAGCCCGATGTACTCCTCGATGGACCAGCGCGACGCCGACATCGCGGCCGGCTCCCAGAAGCCGGCCGCCGAACTGGCCGCCTGGCTGCACGCGTCCGCGGACCGGCTCGCCGCCGGCACCGCTGCCCTGAGCGCCGGGCAGTGGGCCGCCGAGGTGGTCACCGCCCAGGGCCGCACGGTCCCCGCGACCGAGATCCCGTGGCTGCGTTCGCGCGAGGTCTGCGTGCACGCCGTCGACCTGGCCGCCAGTGTCTCTGCGGGCCTGCCTGCCGGTGTCTCCAACGCGGGCCTGGCCGCCGGTGTCTCCACCGCCGACCTGCCTACCGGTGTCTCCTTCGCCGACCTGCCTGCCGGCTTCCTGGCCGCTCTGTCCGACGACATCGCGGGCAAGCGCGGCAGCGCTCCCGGGCCCGCGATCGTCCTCACCGCCGCCGACACCGGCGACCGCTGGGAACTGTCCGGTGAAGACGACGCCATCGCGGTCACCGGCCCGCTCGCGGAGGTCGCGGCGTACCTCGCCGGCCGCCCGCATGCCCTGACCACGACCGACGGCTCCCCCGCTCCGGCACTGCCGGCGTGGTTGTGAGCGCGCACGGCATCGAGGAGAGCAACGTGACCGCGTCCGCGAACCCCGTCGACGTCCTGATCGTCGGAGGCGGCATCGGCGGCCTGAGCGCCGCCTTCGCCCTCGCCCGCGAGGGCCTGCGGGTGCGCGTGCTGGAGCAGGCCCGCGAGTTCGGCGAGGTCGGCGCCGGCCTGCAGATCGCGCCCAACTGCACCCGGATCCTGCACGACTACGGCCTGCTCGACGAGGCCAAGAGCCTCGGCGTGCTGCCCAAGAGCATGGTGATGCGCGACGCCGTCGACGACGACGAGCTGACCCGCCTGGACCTGACCGACCTGGAACGCGAGTACGGCTTCCCGTACATGGTCATCCACCGCAGTGACCTGCACGGCATCTTCCTGCGTGCCTGCCGGCGCGCGGGAGTCGACCTGGTCACCGACGCGCGGGTCAGCGGCTACGAGAACACCGCGTCCGGCGCCCGGGCGCTGCTGGCGGACGGCCGCGCCGACGAGGCCCGGATCGTCATCGCCGCCGACGGCCTGCACTCGGCCGCCCGCCGGCTCCTGGCCGACGACGAGCCGGTCAACTCCGCCTACGTCGCCTACCGCGCCGCCATACCCCTCGAACAGGTCGGCCGGGACGTCGACCTCAGCGAGGTCTCGGTCCACGTCGGCCCGCGCTGCCACTTCGTCCACTACGGGCTGCGCGGCGGCGAGATGCTCAACCAGGTCGCGGTCTTCCAGTCCCCCAAGGCCCTCGCGGGCGAGGCGGACTGGGGCACGCCCGACGAGCTCGACCACGCCTTCGCCGCCACCTGCGCGGACGTCCGGGCCGGCATCCCGCTGATGTGGCGCGACCGCTGGTGGCGGATGTTCGACCGCGACCCCATCATGACGTGGGTCGACGGCGACATCGTGCTGCTCGGCGACGCCGCCCACCCGCCGCTGCAGTACATGGCGCAGGGCGCGGTCATGGCCATCGAGGACGGCTGGGTGCTGGCCAGGCACGTCGCCGCGCGCCGCGCCGAGGACGGCTCGATCGACTGGCAGGGCGCTCTCGCCGCCTACGAAGCCGTCCGTCCCGAGCACTGCCGGCGTGTCCTGACGACGGCCCGCGCCTGGGGCGAGTTGTGGCATCTGGACGGCGTCGCCCGCCTCCGGCGCAACACGCTCCTGCGGGCCCGCGACACCTACGACTACTCCTTCACCGACTGGATCTACGGCCCCACGGCGCTGACGCCGGAGGAGGAGCCGCCGATGTTCGCGCCGATCCCGCTGGAGTCCGCCGATGACTCCGGCCCGACGCCCTGACGCCCACGGCCGGGCGAGCCGCAGTTGCCCCACGTGGAGCGCCCGCCGACGGGCGCCGTCAGCCCACACGCCGTCAGCCCGAGGTCGATCCCGATCCCAGCCGCGGTCTCCGAGAGCAGTTGGTCGCCGGTCTCGTCCGCTCACCCTCCAGCACCCTGCGAATGGCTTCTTCCTCGAACTCTGGCGAGAACCGCGGTCCGCATCGGTCGCCCTGATCCGGCGTCATCGGACTCGGACTGTCGAAGAAGTTGCTCGGTGATCGGCTATGGCGATGAGCTTTGCACGGAACGCCGGTAGCCGTCCGCCTGTCAGCGGCATTGACTGGCAGTGCCCGGCTACCCGTCTTCATGCGGTATGCGCCGGCATCGATACCGCTCGGAGGAAGTCATATTCACCGACACCATGCTGTGGATGGCCGTGATCGTCGTCGCGATGGTGGCCAGGCGCCGGCGCACAGGCCGCACCGACCGGCAATCACGATCGGACAGCGCTCATGACGGCTCTTGGCACCCGCAGCCGTCATCAGGGGCCTGTCCTCGACCTGCCGCCCGGGCATGACGTCGATACGTTGAGTGAGCATCCCAGACTCAACGCACCGTTGCATGCGCCTGTTCTCGCCGCCCGTTACCGGCTGCTCGAACCTCTCGGGAGGGGCGGCATGGGAACGGTCTGGCACGGTCGTGATGAGCTGCTGGACCGCGAGGTCGCGATCAAAGAAGTGCCGTTGCCGACCGGGCCCGCACGGACGGTCCTGGCCGAACGAACGCGACAGGAGGCACGTGCCACGGCACGCGTCAGCCATCCCAATGTCGCGGCCGTGTACGACGTCATCGAGGTGGCCGGTCAGCCCTGGATCGTGCTGGAATTGGTGCGCTCTCGAACGCTTGGTCAAAAGGTGGCCCAGGACGGGCCGCTGTCTCCGCGCGCGGTGGCGAAGATCGGGCTGGACCTGCTCCAGGGGTTGTGCGCCGCGCACACGGCCGGGATCGTGCACCTGGACGTCAAGCCGGACAACGTGCTGCTGGCTCATGACGGTCGCGTGGTTCTGACCGACTTCGGCATCGCCGCCATGGACGGTGAGGCCCCGCTCACCCAGACCGGGATGCTGACCGGCACCATGGATTTCCTGGCTCCTGAGCGGGTCACAGGTGACGCCTGCCCACAGTCGGACCTGTGGTCACTGGGGGCCACCCTTTTCATGGCCGTCGAAGGGCGGCCCCCCTTCTGCCGTGACACGGCGATACACACTCTCGTCGCCGTGCTCGCCGACCCACCCGACCCCTTCCAAAGGGCCGGACCGCTGGCGAGCGTGCTCGTCGGCCTGCTCGACAAGGACCCTGCCACGCGGCTGGACGCAGTCGGCGCCCACGAGCGGCTCCGGCACGTGGCAGACCTATGGCCGTCGAAGGACAAGCCGGCAGCGACCAGCGCCGCGCACATCCTCGTGGCAGCGACCTCACCGTTCATGCCCGGAACCGCTACACCCTCGGCGAGAAGCTCCCAGCCGGGCAGCGGCAAGGGCCGCCGGGCGGTCATCGGGGCGGCGCTGGTGGCCTTGTTCGGGTTGCTTACGGCAGGCGTGGCCTGGTCGACCGGAACGGCGAATGGAGCAGGACCTTCAGCCTCGATCTCGGCGGAGACGACCCCGGCGCCACCACTCCGAGCGCAAGACCTCCGGCGGCACCACAGACATCGGGGGCTTCAGCCACAATCAGAGAGCGAGACGCGACATGAGTAGTGCTCGCAAAACCGAAGATCATGCCTCGGGAGGCAGCCTCTCCCAGCCGAATGGGGCCGATGAGTGGCCCAATCACGCGGCCAACGCGCAGTGGCTCAAGGACAACCCAGTCGCCATGCCGCAGGTGGGCGCCGGCCAGTGGGCCGTGTACGATCGCGCCGGTCATCTACGCGGCCACCTCGTCGGCGACGGCCCGACCCGCGACACCCGCTTCAAGGCGATCAGCGCGACAAACGAGTGGTCGCCTCCTGGCCAGACGCCGGGCTACGGCATCACCCTGCACGACGCCGGGGCCCACCTCCTCGACACCCGCGTGGGTGGTGGGCAGCCCGATGAGGGAGCAGGTGACTGAGTGCCTCATCCCGGCGATAGGGCAGACGCGCGGCTCCGCCCGCGGGGTCGCCGGCTGCGGCTCATCCTGCCGCCTGCGAAGAGGTGCTTCAGCACCGAGCACGCCGGATTGACTCTCGCGAAGAGAGTGACCACGGGTCACGATGGCCAGTACGAGCAACGATGATGACGCGCGTGCCGAGTTGGAGGGATGGAGCGAGTCCATCGGCCGGATTCGTTATGACGGTCCACGTTCTGGTGATGCGGGCGACGAGCGGTTGGCCGATGAGGCGGCGTCCAGCGAGTTCTCCAGATGGGGCCGACTCGATGGCTCTCCCGAGACACGGTGGGCCACTCAACCGAGAATGATCTTGTAGCCGTCTCTTCGGAGTGCGTCCAGCGCTTCCGCGCAGTGCTCGGGGCCTCTCGTCTCGAGTTGCAACTGCACTTCGACCTCGTCCACGTGCAGTCTCGATCCGAATCGTTCGTGCACGATGTCCAGCACGTTCACCCGGAGGGCGGCAAGACCCGCCAGCAGCCCCGCCAACGCCCCTGGACGGTCCGGCAGTCGCACCCGCACGGCCAGGTAGCGCCCAGCGGCCGCCATGCCGTGGCGCAGCACCCGGGCCAGCAGCATGGGGTCGATGTTGCCGCCGGACAACACGGCGACCACCGGCGCTTCGAACGCCTGCGGATGGGCCGCCAGCGCGGCGACGCCCACGACGCCGGCCGGCTCGACGACTTGCTTGGCACGTTCGAGGCACAACACGAGCGCTCGGGAGATCTCCTCCTCGCTCACCGTGACCACCCGGTCGACCAGGTAGTGGATCAACTCGAACGGCTGGTCTCCGGGGCGGCCCACGGCGATGCCGTCGGCCATCGTCGGGAACGGCTCGACCATCACCGGGTGCCCCGCGTTCAGCGAGGCCGGGTAGGCCGCTGCCCGCTCGGCCTGGACCCCCACGACCCTGACCCCGGGCCGCAACGTCTTGACCGCCAGCGCGAGCCCGGCCGCCAGACCTCCGCCGCCTATCGGCACCACGATCGTGCCGGTGGCCGGCAACTGTTCCAGGATCTCCAGGCCGATCGTGCCCTGCCCCGCGATCACGTCCGGATGGTCGAAGGGATGGATGATCACCGCACCGGTCTGCCGCGCGTGCTCCCGCGCCGCGGCGAGCGCCTCGTCCACGGTACGCCCAGCGAAGATCACCTCAGCGCCGTAGCCGAGGGTGGCCTCCACCTTGGGCAGCGCCGCACCTTCAGGCATGAAGACCGTAGCCTTGGCTCCGACCAACCGCGCGCTCAACGCCACCCCCTGAGCGTGATTGCCGGCACTGGCCGCGACGACCCCCCTCTCCCGCTCCTTCTCGGCCAGCCGGGCGATCCTGACGTAGGCTCCGCGCACCTTGAACGAGCCCGACCTCTGCAGGTTCTCGCACTTGAGATGGACCGGCCCGCCGACCACGTCGGAAAGCACCCGCGACTGGATCACGGGCGTACGGACCGCCACGTCGGCGAGGAGTTCCTGCGCTGCGACGACATCGTCGAAGGTCACTTGAGAAGAGCGCATCGCAAGAGTCTCTCACCTCGGCCACCTAGCGGGCTGAACCAGGCGTCGATCTGCCGCGATGGTCAATCCGATCATCCTGGGATCGAGCTCTCCACCTGCTCGTCGTCCCACCCGCCGCGTCGAGGAGGCGGTCACACTCCCTGGTGATCAGTTGTGGTGATGGCTCCTTGCGAAAACGGCTGTTTCCGTCTGGCCCGCCGTGGCGTTGGCTCGGGATGAAAGAGCGTGAGGAGACTCAGCAGCGTCCGTACCGTCGTGCTCGCCCTGCACCCGGCCGCGAGGGAAACCGATCATCTGCCCGCAGTGGGCAGAACGGCGTCGACGGCGGACCGCTTTTCTCGCGGAGCCATCCGGCGGAACGTATTCCAAAGGAGTGATGGCGCCCATGTCAGACGACGGTCATGTTCTTGCGCGGCAGACCGCAACCTCCGTCTCGTGAGGGTAGCGCTGCTGGGGCCGATTGCCTGGCGTACGCCTCCGCGCCATTACGGCCCGTGGGAGCAGGTCACGAGCCTGCTCGCCGAGGGACTCGCCGCCGCCGGCGTCGATGTGACGCTGTTCGCCACGCTGGACTCCGTCACCTCCGGAACGCTGGACGGAGTGTGCCCACGCGGGTACGCCGACGATCCATCGCTCGACGGGCGGGTGTGGGAGGCGATGCATGTCGCGCACGCGCTGAGCCGTTCGGGTGAGTTCGATCTCGTCCACAACCATCTCGACTGGCTGCCACTGGCCTTCGCCGATCATTGCCGGACCCCGTTGCTCACCACGGTTCACGGATTCTCCGGAACGGGAATCCTGCCTGCCTACGCCCATGCCCGGTCCGCCTACGTGTCCATCTCGGACGCGGACCGTGTACCGGAGCTGGACTACGTCGCCACGGTGCACCATGGCATCGATCTCGACGCGTTCCCCTTCGACCCGGTGGGCGGCCGGCGGCTGATCGCGTTCGGCCGCATTCATCCCGACAAGGGGACGCACACGGCCATCGAGATCGCTCGGCGGGCCGGGATGCCGCTGACCATCTGCGGAATCGTCCAGGACGAGCGGTACTTCGAGAAGGAGGTCGCTCCGAAGGTCGACGGAGAGCAGGTCAGGTTCCTCGGGTCGGTGGGGCCCGAGCGGCGTGGTGAGATCCTCGGCAGCGGCGCCGCCCTGCTGCACCCCATCGCGTTCGACGAGCCCTTCGGCCTGTCGGTGGTCGAGTCGATGGCCTGCGGCACGCCCGTCGTCGCCTACCGGCGCGGATCCATGGCCGAAGTCGTGGACCAGGGAGTGACGGGTTTCCTGGTGGACTCCCTTGACGAGGCGGTCACCGCGCTGACGCGCATCACGACGATCGATCGCGCGGGCTGCCGCGCACAGGCCGAACGCAGATTCACTGCAGATCGGATGGTGACCAGTTACTTGCTCATCTACCGCGAAATGTTAGGACAAAGTTAGCGGGCGGCCGCCGTATGAGAGCAGGCCCCCGTATGAGAGCAGGCCCCCGTATGAGGGCAGGCCCCCGGTGAAGGCTCCGGGTTCCACCGCACAGGCAGACGGGGTAGCCGTCTTCACCGAACGAGCCGCATCGGCATCCCTTCTGGTGCGGCCGAATGACCGAAAGGCATGGCAGTTGGCCCTCACATATGGCTTTCTCAGCACCCACCCGCCCACCCAGTGCGGGCTCGCGACCTTCAACTCCGCCCTGGCCGCCCATCTCACCAGGGGCGGCATGTTCGGCGGCATCGTCCGTGTCACCGCGGAAGGCGACGACGAACGGCCGCAGCCCGGGGTCGTGCACACCTGGACTCCCGGCGGGCTCGGCGGCTGGAAGGCCGCAGCCTCCGCTCTGGAGAACTTCGACGTGGCCATCGTGCAGCACGAGTACGGCATCTACCCCGGCTTGGACGGCCAGGACGTCCTGCCGCTGCTACGTCGCCTCACCGTGCCGAGCATCGTGGTCCTGCACACCGTCCTGGCCAGGCCCACTCCCCAGCAGAAGGCCCTGCTCGAGGAGATCGTGGCCGCCGCCGACGCCATCGTGACCATGACCGGCACCGCTCATGACCGGTTGACGGCCGGCTACCGAGTGGAGGCCGGCAAGGTGTCCGTCATTCCGCACGGGGCCGCCGACCACATGCGGGTCCCGGCTAGACGCCGGCCCCGTCCGCACCTGCTCACCTGGGGACTGATCGGACCCGGCAAAGGCATCGAGTGGGCGTTACGCGCGCTCGCGCTCCTGGTGGGCCTCGACCCGCCACCGATGTATACGATCGCTGGAAAGACCCACCCCAAAGTACTGGAGCAGCAAGGCGAGGCCTATCGTGACGGGCTGCACGAGCTCGCCGCCCGGCTCGGGGTGTCCAGGGCCGTCCGGCACGACCCTGTCTACCGGGATCAGGACTCGCTGAGCCGGCTCGTCCGCTCAGCAGACGTCGTCGTCCTGCCCTATGACTCCGCGGAGCAGGTGACCTCCGGTGTCCTCATCGAGGCCGTGGCCGCGGGCGTGCCGGTCGTCGCCACCTCATTCCCGCACGCCGTGGAACTGCTCACCAGCGGTCCAGGACTACTCGTTCCACACGGCAACCCCGCCGAGCTCGCCTCCGCCATACGCCGGGTCCTCACGCAACCCGGGCTGGCCGACAATCTCATCGGGCGTACCCGCACCCTGATCCCGACCCTGCTGTGGCCCGCGGTCGCGGCCCGATATGACGGCCTCGTCCGCTCGCTCGTCGCCGAGCGGCCGGCCGCAGCGGTCTCAGCGCTGCCATGAGCACCGCCACTCCCGGCTTCAAGCACCTGCTCCGGCTGAGCGACGACACCGGCCTGTTCGAGCATGCCCGGCACGCCCTCGTCCGCCGCCATCACGGTTATTGCACCGACGACGTCGCCCGCGGGCTCGTCGTCGTCACCCGCGAACCGCACCCTGCCCACCGGCTGACCCGGCTGGCGGAGTGCTACCTGGCCTTCCTCACTCACGCTCAGGACCGTTCCGGTGCGTTCCACAACCGGCTCTCCTTCGACCGGCGCTGGAGCGACCGGCCGGGCGTCGGCGACTGGTGGGGACGGGCGATGTGGGGCCTGGGCACCGCGGCGGCCCGCAACGCCGCTCCGTGGATCCGGGAAGAAGCGCTGCTCGCCTTCACTCTCGGCGCCGAACAGCGCTCCCCGCATCCGCGCGCCATGGTCTTCGCCGGGCTGGGCGCGGCCGAGGTCCTACGCGCCAGCCCGGACAGCACTGTGGCCGCCAGCCTGCTGATGGACGCGGCGGAGGCGATCGGCGCTCCCTCGGAGAACCCCTCCTGGCCGTGGCCGCAACCGCACCTGACCTACGCCAACGCCGCTCTCGCCGAGGTGCTCATCGCCGCCGGGGAGCTGAGCGATGACCGGCAACTGCTCGCCACCGGCCTGCTCATGCTCGCCTGGCTGTGTGACATCCAGACGAGGGACGGTCGGCTCGCGGTCGTGCCCGCCACCGGCTGGCGCTTGAACGCGCCGCGATCCCGCTACGACCAGCAGCCGATCGAGGTGGCCGCACTCGCCGACGCCTGCGCCACCGCTGCCCGCGTGACCGGCGACCAAGCGTGGCAGGAGAAGGTACGGCAGTCGGTGGCGTGGTTCGAGGGTGCCAACGACGCGAATGCTCTCATGTGGGACCCGGCGACCGGCGGAGGCTACGACGGCCTCACCGAGCACGGTCCGAACCTCAACCAGGGCGCGGAGTCGACCATCGCGCTGATCTCCACCATGCAGTACGCCAGGCGGCTCCCATGACCAGCGGGGATCTGGCCACCCGGCTCGGCCCGACGCTCACTCCGGACCCGCGAAGAGTGATCATCAAGCTCTTCGTGCCCGGCGAGGACGCCGCGCTCACCCGTACTCGGGCCGCTGCGCTGATCGACCGCATCATGCTCCTTGACGACGACGAGACGACCGAAATGCTCCAGGAGACGCTGCGGCGATTCGGCGGTCGGCACCACGACCTCGAAGCGACCTTCGCCCATCACCACGACCTGGTCCGCCATCGCATCCCGCGCGACGTCGACCTGTCCCTGCCGGGTCGCCTCCTCGTAGGCGCCTACTTCAGCCACGAGTACGCCGTAGAAGCCGCGGCGGTGTGCAATCCCTCGATGGTCCCCCATCCCGACCAGTCCGGTCTGGGCCCTGGACAGTTTCGCGCGGCAATCAGCCTGCGGCAGATCGGCGAGGGACACCTCTCCTCCATCGGCTTCACCACGGCGATACTCGGCCCCCACTCCGACCTGGTCATCTCCGATCGCTCCGGGGCCCTGTCCGTCGGACGCCGGCACCGGACCCACCATCGGCGCGACCTGCTCGCCGCGGGGCTCTCCGACGATGCCTGGGACAACGAGGTGACGGCCTCCATGCTGGAGTCCCTGCCGGAACGCTTCGATGACGACGACTTCGAGCAGGCGCTCGGCCGGTTGCCTGCCGACCTGCTCACCCGCACCACCACGCAGCGCACCGTGGAAGAGATGCGCCGCACGACGCGCTCCGACTACGCCGTGGCCTTCTCCGCCGATCTCCCCCTTCACCGGCGGGTGCTCTGGCCCGGGACCGCGGCCGAGAGCAACGGCATGGAGGACGCGCGGTTCGTCCAGGTTGTCGACGAGGACGGCCGAACGTCCTATCGCGCGACCTACACCGCGTACGACGGGCGACACATCCGTTCCCACTTGATCGAAAGCGATGATCTGCGGCATTTCACGATCACCCCCATGCGCGGCCCCGCCGCCGTCAACAAGGGTATGGCGCTGTTCCCGCGATCGGTCGGGGGACGCAGCCTGGCGCTGTGCCGTTCCGACGGCGAGACCATCGGTCTCACGACCCTCGACGGGCGCAACAGATGGCAAAGGCCGGTACCGCTGCACACCCCCCGCCGCGGCTGGGAACTGATCCAGGTGGGTAACTGCGGGTCCCCTATCGAGACCAGGTTCGGCTGGCTCGTCCTGATACATGGCGTCGGCCCCATGCGCGAATACGCCATGAGCGCCCTGCTGCTCGACTCCCGCGAGCCGCATCGCGTCATCGCCGAACTCCCGGGCGCGCTTCTCACCGCCGGTGACACCGAACGTGAAGGCTACGTGCCCAACGTCGTGTATTCCTGTGGCGGCCTGCTGCATGACGACGCCGTGTGGTTGCCGTACGGGGCGAGCGACACTCGCATCGGATTCGCTCGGGTGCCGGTCACCACCCTCATCGGGGCCATGCGTCCACCACACTGAGCAGGTCGCCCTTCGGGGCGAGAGTGCCGATGTCCTGCTCGACGCAGGTGAGCAGGCCGTGGCAGGGACCGCCCAGGCAGCTGGCGTTGCAGTCGTGACCGCTGTCGCTCCGCTCGGTGTTCATGCCGGGTACGCGTGGGTCTCGGTGGCCTTGACCGAGGCCCAGATCCGCTGGCCGGGCGTCAGGTCGAGGTCGGCCACAGCGGCGGGGGTGATGTCGGCGAAGGCGGCGATGGGGCCGTCGAGGTGCACGCGGACGTTGTCGCCGTGTCGTTCGATGCCGTCGATGCGCGCCTGCCACAGGTTGCGCGGGCTGCCGTCCGGCCGGGTCCGATACAGGGCCACGGCGGCGGGCGGGAAGGCCACGAACGCGGCCCCGCCGAGCTGTTCGGAGGTGTGCAGCACCAACTCGCCGACCTTGACCCGGGCACCGTCGGCCACGCCGCGATACAGGTTGAGCCCGACCAGGCGGGCGACATAGTCGGTGCGTGGGCGGCGGGCGACCTCGGCCGGTGGGCCCTGCTGGACGGTGGCGCCGTGTTCGATGACGATCAGCCGGTCGGCCAGCACCATGGCGTCGAGGGGGTCGTGGGTGACCAGGACGGTGACGCCGTCGAAGTCGGCCAGATGGCGGCGCAACTGGGAGCGGATCTCCAGCCGGGTGTGGGCGTCGAGGGCGGCCAAGGGCTCGTCCAGCAGCAGCAGCTCGGGCTGGACGGCCAGGGCCCGGGCCAGGGCGACCCGCTGGGCCTGCCCGCCGGACAACTGCCGTGGCCGGGCGGTGGCGCGATCGGCCAGGCCGACCCGTTCCAGCAGGGCGGCGGCGGTGCGGCGGGCCTCGGCCTTGGACGCGCCCTGGCAGCGCGGCCCGAACGCGACGTTGTCCAGCGCGCTCAGGTGCGGGAAGAGCAGGTAGTCCTGGAAGACCATGCCGATCGGGCGGCTCTCGGCGGGCAGGGTGTGCAGCGGCCGGCCGCGCAGGCTGATGTGCCCGCCGGACATGGGGGTGAGCCCGGCGAGGGCGCGCAGGGCGGTGGTCTTGCCCGCGCCGTTCGGCCCGAGCAACGCCACGACCTCGCCGGGAGCGACCTCCAGGGCGACGTCCAGCGCGAACGCGGGCCGCACGACGACCAGCCGGGCATCGAGCGTCATGGGCTGGTCACCCCTCGGTCCAGGCCGACCACCAAAACGTCGAGCGTCATGGGCTGGTCACCCATCGGTCGCGCAGACTGGCCAGGATGACCACCGAGACGGCCAGCAGCACCAGGCTGAGCACGATGGCGGCCTCCGGCTCGGTCTCCAGCGCCAGGTAGACCGCCAGCGGCATCGTCCGCGTCGTACCGGGGAAGTTGCCGGCGAACGTGATCGTCGCGCCGAACTCGCCCAGCGCCCGCGCCCAGCACAACACCGCCCCGGCCACCACGCCCGGCATGATGAGCGGCAGCGTCACCCGCCGGAACACCGTCCACCGCGACGCCCCCAGCGTGGCGGCGGCCTCCTCGAAACGCTGGTCGGCGGCGCGCAGCGCCCCCTCGACGCTGATCACCAGGAACGGCATCGCCACGAACGCCTCCGCGATGATCACCCCCGCCGTCGTGAACGGCAACGTGATCCCGAACGTGGTCTCCAGCCACTGCCCGACCAGCCCTCGCCGCCCGAGCACGAGCAGCAACGCCACACCGCCGACCACCGGCGGCAACACCAGTGGCACGGTGACCAGGGCCCGGACCAGCCGCCGCCCGGGAAACGACACCCGGGCCAGCAACCAGGCCAGCGGCACCCCGAGCAGCAGGCACACGGCCGTGGCCACGCTGGCGCACAGCAGCGACAACCGCAACGCCTCCAGCACCTGCGGCTCGGCCAGCCGCGCCACCAGCGTGGACCACGGAGCCCGGATCAGCAGCCCGGCCAGCGGCAGCACCAGGAAGACCAGCCCCACCAGCGCGGGCAGCACCAGCATCCAGGGCAGCCGCCCGGAGGCCGCACCGCCCCCGGACCGGCGTCCGGCCGGCCGGTCAGGCGGGCCCCCCAGGTCAAGCTGCTCCGGCACAGAAGACTCCATCCCCGATCAGGGGGCCTCGAAGCCGGCCTTGGTCAGCACGTCCTCGCCCTGCTGTGACAACACCAGATCCACGAACTGCCGGGCCGCGTCACCGGCCGGCGCCTTGGCCACGGTGGCGATCGGATAGTCGTTGATCGCCTGCTCCGCCTCCGGGAACTCGATCCCGGTCACCTTGCCCGCCGAGGCGATCACGTCGGTCTTGTAGACCAGCGCCGCGTCCACCTCTCCCAGCTCCACCTTGGTCAGCGTGGCCTTGACGTCCTGCTCCAGAGTGACCGGGGTGACCTTCAGCCCGGCCGCGTCCAGTGCCTTGACCGCCGCCGCCCCGCACGGCACCTGCTCGGCGCAGAGCGCCACCTTCACCTTGGCGTCGGTCAGGTCCCTCAGCTCATCCACCTTGGCCGGGTTGTCCTTCGGCACGGCGATCTGCAGCTTGTTCCGGACGAACGTGGTCGGCGAGGCCGCCAGCGACGCGTCGGTGACGGTCTTCATCGTGGCCGGGCTGGCCGCGGCGAACACGTCGGCCGGCGCCCCCTGAACGATCTGCTGCGCCAGGGTCGCGCTGGAGCCGAAGTTGAACTTCACCGTCGTGCCCGGATGCGCGGCCTCGAAGACCTTGCCGAGCTCGGTGAACGTCCCGGTCAGCGACGCCGCCGCGAACACCGTCACCTCCTTGGCCGCGCCCCCGGCGGACGCCGGGGACGAAGCCGAGGACGTGGCCGGTTCGCCGGAGCCGCAACCGGACAGGGCCGCCAGCGCGAGCGCGACGGGCAAGGCGACCGCCCACCGGGAAACACGCCTGATCACCACGGGGCTCCTCACAGGTAACTGGCCACACGCTCGTGGCCGGGGATCTCCACGACGACGTTGGTGGACTTGATCACGGCGACCGCCACCACCCCCGCCTCCAGGCCCAGCTCATCAGCGGCCTGGCGGCTCATCAGCGACACCACCCGGAACGGCCCCGCGGCGATCTCCACCTGCGCCATCACCGCGTCGCGAAGCACCTCGGTGACGATGCCGCGAAAGCGGTTACGCGCCGAGGAGCGGCCACCGCCGTCGATCTCCTCGATCTGCGCGCGGGCGAAAGCGGCCAGGTCGGCACCGTTCACCCGCCGGTGGCCATGCTCGTCCCGCTCGGCTCCCAACCGGCCCGCGTCCACCCATCGGCGGACGGTGTCGGCGCTGACCCCGAGCAGCGCCGCGGCCTCACTGATCCGAAACGTCGTCACAAGCCCTCACCCTACCTGCCGCACCTGCCAGCCTGAAGACCCATCTTCGACCGCAACAGCGGCACGATATCCAGACCTGGCCCGGTATCTGCGGAAAGGCCAGATCGCGGGCCAACAGCCGCCCCAGGGCGGGCTAACCACTCACCAGGTCGTGTGCGGCCTGGTTGAAGGCACGGACGCGAGCGGTGGCCCCGTCCGCACGCCAGTGCAGGCCCCACTGCAGCGGCGGCGCGTCGCTGAAGGGGATGTAGACGACGTCGGGACGGGCGTAGTAGCGCCTGCTCTGCGCGCCGACGGGGAAGACGCCGTGGCCGGCGCCGATGAGCGTGAGCATCTCGTTGAACGTCGCGGTCGCGGCGCCGCGCTCGATCGGCCGCCCGGCCGGAGTGGTCCGGGGCGAGCGGTCATCACGCAGCGAGGCCGGCGTGGTGTCGGGCAACTGCAGCACCTTCACTCTGGCCAGGTCCTCCAAGGAGACCGACGTCCGGCGGGCGAAAGGGTGCTGGGACGGAACGGCGAGCATGCGCTTCTCGCTCACCAGGACCGGCCCGGAGACGATGCCGGGCTGATCGACGGGGAAGGAGGCCAGCCCGATGTCGATCTCGCCGTCGCACAGCCAGGGGAAGATCTCGGTCATCTGCGCTTCACGCAGCTGAACGTCGCAGCCGGGCTCACGGGCGCGGAACAGCTCGGTCGCGCCGACCAGCAGTTGCCCGCCCGCCGCGCCGACGAAGGCGACGCGCAGCGTGCCGCTGAGACCGCGGCCGGTGTCGATCGCCCGCTCGAACGCGGTGGCGATCTGGGACCAGGCGGGCCGGATCTCCGCATACATCTGCCGGCCCACCGCGGACAGCTCCACCCGGCGGCTGGTGCGGTTGAACAGCGGCACCCCGACGCGGCGCTCCAGCTTGGCGATGGTCTGGCTGATCCGGGCGGTGGAGACGTGCAGACGCTCGGCGGTGCGGCCGAAATGCAGCTCCTCGGCCAGGGTGAGGAAGGCCTCCAGCTCGTGCCGTTCCAGCATGGCCCCTGCCTTCATCGTTAATCCAGACTTCACGATCGTGCCACAGACCCACATTGATCAGACCCGCGCCCCAGTCGAGAGTGGAGGAGCTCAGAACCCACCTGACCTCGCAAGGAGACCAAGATGAGCACCCTGAACGACCTGCGCGCCCTCGTACGAGGACGGGTCCTGCTGCCCGGGGACGACGGCTTCGACCAGGCTCGCCGCCCCTGGAACCTGGCGGTCGAGCAAGACGTGCCCGCGGTGGTCGAGGCGGCGGACGCCGCCGACGTCGCGGCCCTGGTCCGCTACGCCCACGCCCGTGGCCTGCAGGTGTCGGCCCAGCCCAGCGGCCATGGCGCCACCGGCGACCTGGACGGCGCGATCCTGCTGCGTACCGGCCTGCTGGACGAGGTGTCCGTGGATCCCCGCACCCGCACCGCGCGTATCGGCGCGGGCGTGCGCTGGGGCCAGGTCCAGCGGGCCGCGGCCGAGCACGGCCTGACCGGGCTGCCCGGCAGCTCCCCCGTGGTGAGCGTGACCGGCTACACCTTGGGCGGCGGACTCAGCTGGTTCTCCCGCGCCCACGGCTGGGCGGCCGACAGCGTCACCGCGTTCGAGGTCGTCGCCGCCGACGGCGCCCAGGCCCGGGTGACCGCCGGCTCCGACCCCGGCCTGTTCTGGGCCCTGCGCGGCGGCGGTGGCGACTTCGTGCTGGTCACCGCGCTGGAATTCGACCTGTACCCCGCCCCCGCCCTGTACGGGGGACGGATGTCGTGGACCGCCGACCGGGCGGCCGACGTCCTGGACGCCTACCGGCAGATCACCGCCGCGGCCCCCGACAGGCTCACCGTCTGGTTCGACCTGCTGAACTTCCCCGCGAGCCCGCCGATGGTCGCCGTGGACGCCACCTATCTGGGTGACCCGGCCGAGGGCCGCGCCCTCCTGCGGCCGCTGGAGCATCTCGGTGGGGCGTTGTCCGACAGCCGCGGCCCCCTGCCGATCACCGACCTCGGTTCCATCGCCGCCGAACCCACCACCCCCGGCCCCGGACTGTCGCACGGCGACCTGCTGACCGCACTGGACGACCTCACGGCCAAGACCCTCCTGGCCACCCCGATCGACCCGCTGCTCAGCGTGCAGCTCCGGCATCTCGGCGGCGCCTTGGCCCGCCCCTCCGACAGCCCGCACGGACCCCTCACCGAGCCGTACGCCCTCTACCTGTTCGGTGTGCCGAGCACCCCGGACTCCGCCGCGGCCATCCGGGCCAGGCAGCGGCGACTCCTCCGTGACCTCGCGCCCGCGATCAGTGGCCGCAAGCCGTACACCTACCTCAAGCCCGAGGAATCCGTGGCCGACGCCTTCGCTCCTGACGTCCTGGCCCGCCTGCGCGACATCAAGCGCCGCCACGACCCGGACAACACGATCCGCAGCAACTTCCCCGTGCGGGCCACCGGCTCCTGACGGGCGGAGATCCGCCCCGTCGGTTCAGGAGCTGTCGCGTTTGGCCTGCCGGCGGGCGCCGATGGCCAGCGTCTTGGCCTGGCGGCGACGCAGGGCCGCCGAGTCCGGCCGGCGATCGCGCTTCTGGCTCGCCATGGGGGACGTCATGTCATCATCCGCCGACCTGGGTGGCGGGATGCTCTGATGCCCGCGTGCGGCGGCCAGCCGTCCGGCCTTGAGCTCCTCGGCACTGCGCTTGGCCGCCCTGGCCAGGTGGCGGCTGACCCTGGCCAGCGTGTCCTCGAACACTTCGGCCTTCTGCGCATTGCGGCGATTCTTCGGTCGTGCCATACCGCGCCCGCCGAATTCGCCGACCCGGCCACTGGCTTCCCGCCGGTACATCTTCACGTATTTGTTGCGCGCCCGGCGTACGCGCGTGTGCAGTTCGACGAGGCCGTCCTCGTCCAGCGCGGTCAGATTGTCCTTGTCGGCCTCTCGCACCAAGTCCATCTCGGCCTCGGTCAGCGAGTTCAGTAGAGCCTTCACCACCATGCCCCCTCGCTTTTGCTCGCTATGTGACACCGGGGGTATTTAGCATGATATCAAGCTCTCCGCTGCTACGAACGCGGCGTTCCGAGTGACGAATTCGGCATTGTCTGCGTAAAAGAATTCATACCGAAGCAGTTGCCTTCAGGTGGTTCAGCGCGTCCTGCCGGGGCAGCTCGGCGCCCCGCCGGTACGCCGCGCGATACCCGTCCTCGCCGAGCCGCCCGATCAGCTCGGCCACCAGCACCCGCAACTCCGGGGCGCCTTCGTCGAACAGGCCGCGGATGACCTGGCTCATCCCCAGCGCGGTCGCCGCCCCGATCGCGTCGCCCTCCAGCGCGAGCACTCCGGCCAGCAGCTCCGCCCCCCAGGCCAGGCCATTGGCGTTGCCGTAGGCGAACACCCCGCGGATGGCGCCGGGCAGCAGCTCACGCGCCGGCCCGCCTGCTCCCTCCGCGATCCGGACGGCCAGCCGGTAGCCCGCGATCAGGTCCTCGGCGAGGGCTTCGGGGTAGAGCAGCCGGTGGGACAGTGACTCCATCCGGTCCAGGGCCTGATCGGCCTCCCGCAGCTCGCCCCTGTGCACGTGCACCTCGGCGAACGTGTTCAGCAGGGTGGCCGCCAGCCGCCGATGGCCGCGTTCGTCGGCGTGGCGCTGCGCGGCCCGCATGTCGCGCAGGGCGCCGTCCAGGTCGCCGCTGCGCATCCGCGCCCGCGCGAGCCTGCTCTTGGTGAGGTAGAGGTGCTCCTCGGTGCCGAGCTCGGAGCTGATCGCGACCGCCCGTTCGAAGATGGCGATGGCGGAGTCGTACTCGCCGCGCAGGGAATGATCTCTGCTGATCGAGAGCAGGCTCATCACCAGGCCCCAGCGGTCACCGGCCTCTTCGAAGCCGCGCAGCGCCTCCCGCCGGGCCTGGGCGCCGCCGAGCAGGTCGCCCTGTTCGGCGCGGACGAGGTCGTGGGCCCAGTAGGCGCTGGCCCGCACCCAGGGATCCGGCGAGCGGGACGCCTGCTCGAACTGGTGGTCCCGGCGTTGCGGGTCGCCCACCAGTTGCGACATCCGCAACAAGGGCAGGGCCGGGTGGAAGCCCATGGTGCCGGCCGGGTCGGCTTCCGTGACCGGTGAACCGGCCGCCGGCGACGCGTCGGTCCGACCGCCTGCCACACCTCGTACGACCTGGAAGGCGACGCGGGCCGGCTCAGGCAGAGCGTCGCCGAACTTGAGCACCTCGGCCAGGTACGTCTCGAACTGCGTGCTCATCCCCCTGATTCCCCAGTACCAGAACATGGCTCTGACGAATCGGGACACCATGAGCGCGTCTCCGGCGTCCAGGGTCGCCTGCAGCGCGGTGATCACGTTGTCGTGCTCGGCGTCGAAGACCGTGATCGCGCGGAGCTGCGCACCGCTGCGCAGCAGCGGCTCGTGCTCCTCGGCCAGCGCGAGAAAGTAGGCCGCGAAGCGGGCCGAGACGTCGTCGCCGGACTCCGCGAGCTGAGCGGCCGCGTAGGCGCGGATCGTCTCCAGCATGCGATAGCGCGGTTCGCCGTGGCCGGAGACCTGCACGATGGACTTCTCGACCAGCGACCCGAGCAGGTAAACGACGTCCTCGGCGGGCAGCGCCCCGTCCGAGCAGATCGCCTCCAGCGCGCCGGCGGTCGCCCCGCCGGAGAACACCGACAACCGGCGGGCCAGCACCCGCTCCGGGTCGGTCAGCAGGTCCCAGCTCCACTCGACCACCGCCAGCAGCGTCCGCTGGCGCGGCAGTGCGGTCCTGCTGCCCGAGGTGAGCAGCCGGAACCGGTCGTCGAGGCGGCGCGCGATCTGCGCCACGCTCATCGAGCGCAGCCTGGCCGCGGCCAGCTCCAGGGCCAGCGGCATCCCGTCCAGCCGCAGGCAGATCTCCACCACGGCGTCCACCGTGGACTCCTCCAGCACGAAGCCGGGCCGGACACCGGCGGCCCGGTCGACGAACAGGCGCACCGCCGCCGCCGCGGCCGCCTCATGGAGCTCCGGCGACTCCGCCGGCAGGTCGAGCGGGCCGAGATGGCACAGCGCCTCCCCGGTGATCGCCAGCGGCTCCCTGCTCGTGGCCAGGATCCGCAACTGCGGCAGCCGCAGGAGCAGCTGCTCGGCCAGCTCCGCGGCCGCGTCGATCAGGTGCTCGCAGTTGTCCAGCAGGAGCACCGCGTCGCCGACGTCGAGCAGCTCGGCCACCCGGTCGAACGGGGTGGTCGCCGCGGCCTGGCCGCCCTCGTACAGACGGCCGTCGGTGGAGTTGAGCGCGCCCAGCACCGCGTCGGCGATCTGGTCCCGGGCGCTCAGACCGGCCAGCGGCACGAACCACACGCGGCCGCGGAGATGAGCCGGGTCCTGGGTGGCCACCTCCAGCGACAACCTCGTCTTGCCCGCCCCGCCAGGGCCGACGATGGTGACCAGCCGGGAGCCGGCCATGAGCTTCGCGACCTGGCTCAGCTCGCTCTCCCGGCCGACGAAACCGGCCAGCCGGGCCGGCAGCCGGCTGCGGGCGACCTCGGCCTGCCCCGATGGCCGTTCCAGCTCGCCGCGGAGCAGGGCGAGATGGACCTCGCGCAACTCGGGTGACGGGTCGACGCCGAGCTCCTCGGCCAGCCTGGCGCGCATCTCCTCGTACACCGCCAGGGCGTCCGCCTGCCGGCCGGCGGCGGCGAGCGCCCGCATCCGCAGCCCGGCCAGCCGTTCGCTCAGCGGCCGCGCGGCCCCGGCCGACCGCGGATCGGCCAGCACCTCGTCGTGCCGGCCCAGCCGCAGCAGCGCCTCGAACCGGTCCTCGACGGCCGTGGCCCGCAGGTCCTCCCACCGCACGGCCACCGCGCCGGCGAACGGCGCCTCCGACACGTCGGCGAGCATCTGCCCGCGCCACTCCTCCAGCGCGCCGGTCAGCGCCGCGACCGCCGGCTCGGCCCGGCCCGCCGCAAGATCGTGCCGGCCCTGCCGGGCCAGCTCCTCGAACCGGTAGGCGTCCACGTCCCCGGCCCGCACCGGCAGCCGGTAGCCGCCCGCCACCAGCTCCGGCGCACCCGCCCCGCCCAGCACCCGCCGCAACCGGGACACCAGCGCCTGCACCGCGCCGGCCGCCCTCGACGGCGGCTCCTCGCCCCACAGATCGTCGATCAGCGACCCGACCGGCACCGGCCGGCCGGCCTCCAGCGCCAACCTGGCCACCAGCATCCGCAGCCTGACGCCGCTGATGTCGATCGGCACCCCGTCCTCCGAAAGCACCTGAACCGGGCCCAACACACGAATGCGCACGTGCGTAGCCTCGCAGAACATCGCCGTCCGGGCGGTGCCCGGCGGTCCCCCTGGCCGTGCGTCCCCGGTTGACCGGAGGGATAACGTACGTCGAATGAGTACGACTGTGGGGAAACGTCCCGCATCCGAGGCCACCGAGACCCGCCGGCGGCGGGTGGTGGCCTTGGGCACGCTTGTGGTGTTCCTCCTGGTCGCGGCGGCGGTGTCGCTGGCCGTCGGCGCGCGCGCGTTGAGTCCCGCGGAGGTGTGGCACGGGTTTTTCCCGGCGCCGGGCTCCGACCAGCGGCTCACCGAGATCACGCTCATCGTGCAGACCGTGCGGGTGCCCAGGACCGTGCTCGCGATCGTGGCGGGCATCGCCTTGGGGGTCAGCGGTGCGTTGATCCAGGGCTACACGCGCAACCCGATCGCCGACACGGGGTTGCTGGGGGTGAACTCCGGCGCCTCGTTCGCCGTGGTGACGGTGATCCTCCTGTTCGGGTTCGCCAATCCGTACCAGTACGTGTGGTTCGCCTTCCTGGGGGCGGCGGTCGCCGGTGTCGTCGTGTTCGGGCTGGCGAGCCTCGGCCGGGGGGCGGGCAATCCGCTGACGCTCGCGCTGGCCGGGCAGGGGGTCGCGGTGTTCCTGACCGCGATGACCACGGCGGTCGCGCTGTCGGACCAGGCGTCGCTGAACGCGCTGCGGTTCTGGAACGCGGGCTCCGTGGCCGGGGTCGGATTCGACGTCATCTGGCCGGTGCTCGCGTTCATCGTGGTCGGGCTGGTGCTGGGGGCGACCACCCTGCCCGCCATCAACCTGCTCAACCTGGGCGACGACGTGGCACGCGGGCTCGGCGTGAACATCGCGCGCAGCCGGACCGTCGGCATCGTCGCCATCACCCTGCTGGCGGGCGCGACGACGGCGGCCTGCGGCCCCATCGCGTTCCTCGGGCTCATGGTGGCCCACGTGGCCCGCTATCTCACCGGACCGGACTATCGCTGGCTGGTGCCGTGCGCGGGTCTGCTCGGCGCCGTGATCCTGCTGACCTGTGACATCGTGGGGCGCGTGGTGACCCGACCGGGCGAGTTGCAGGCAGGCGTCGTCGTCGCTCTCGTCGGCGCCCCGTTCTTCGCGGCGCTGGTGTGGCGCGGAAAGTTCAAGACGGTATGAACGAGACAGCGGTGCAGACGCCCGTGACACCGGGCGTGCGGCTCGGCCGGGCCTCGTTCGTGTGGCGGCCCTGGATGGTGTTCGTCACGCTGCTGCTGGTGGCGGCGGCCTTTCTGGTGTTCTGCCTGTCCATCGGCCTCGGGGACTTCCCCATCGGCCTGCCCCAGGTGGTCGCCACGCTCCTCGGCCAGGGTGAGCGGGTCGACGAGTTCGTGATCATGGATCTGCGGATGCCGCGCGCCCTGGCCGGGCTCATCGTGGGGGTCGCGCTGGGGGCGTCCGGGGCGATCACGCAGTCCATCACGCGCAACCCGCTGGCCAGCCCGGACATC
Source organism: Nonomuraea sp. NPDC002799 (assembly GCF_053592075.1). Classification (NCBI taxonomy): domain Bacteria; kingdom Bacillati; phylum Actinomycetota; class Actinomycetes; order Streptosporangiales; family Streptosporangiaceae; genus Nonomuraea; species Nonomuraea sp. NPDC002799. Next base: position 340,467 of record NZ_JBSFVA010000002.1, on the reverse strand, counting down.
CTGGGCATCACCGGGGGCGCGAGCGCGGTCGCGGTGTTCCTGGTGACGGTGTCGGGCGGGACCGCCGCCGCGATCGTCAGCTCCGTGGGCCTGTCCGTGGCGGCGCTGGCGGGTGGTCTCGGCACGGGTCTGCTGGTCTATCTCCTGGCGTGGCGGCGCGGGATCAACGGCCTGCGGCTCATCCTCATCGGCATCTCGGTGAGCGCCGTGACGCAGGCGATCACGGCCTGGCTGCTGGTCACGGCGGACATCCGCGACGTGGCCCGGGCCCAGGCGTGGCTGGTCGGCTCGCTGGACAACCGGTCGTGGGGCGAGGTCTGGGTGGCACTGTGGTGCTCGCTCGCCCTGCTGGCCGTCGTGTCGTGCATCGCGTTCCAGCTCAGGCCGCTGCACTTCGGCGACGACGTCGCGGCGGGCCTGGGCGTGCGCTACACGATGGTGCGGGCGGTCCTGCTGCTGTGCGCGGTGTTGCTGGCCGGCGTGGCGGTGAGCGCGGCGGGCCCGGTCCCGTTCGTCGCGCTGGTGGCGCCGCAGGTCGCGATGCGTTTGACCCGCTGCCCGACACCGCCGCTGGTGGCCTCCGGGCTGACGGGCGCGCTGCTGCTGATCGGCGCGGACCTGGTGGCGCGTACGGCGCTGCCGATCACCCTCCCGGTCGGCGTGGTCACCGCCGCGATCGGCGGCCCCTTCCTCGTCTACCTGCTGGTACGGGCGAACCTCAGGCGGAGGTGAGCACCGGCCGGCGCGGACGTGAGCGACCGGCCACCCAGCGTGCCGATCGACCGCGCCCCCGCCGATCTCGGCATCCAAGGTTAGGCTCACCTAATTCCCGCGTGCTACGGTCTTCCTGCTCCTAGTCGGGATTGCGGCGAATTGCACGAAAGCAAGGGATTTTGGATGCCCCTCCACCGAACAACAGCTACGAAGACCTTGCGGCGGTTCGCAGCGGTTCTGTCCGCTGCCGCACTTGGCGCCGGCCTCCTCACAGGCTGCGGTTCCGACTCGGCGGACAAGCCGGCCGCCACCGCCGCGGCCACCACGGGCGGCGTGTTCCCGGTCACCGTGGAGCACGCGTTCGGATCCACGCAGATCACCAAGGCGCCCGAGCGGGTCGTCTCCGTCGGCTACACCGACGACCAGGCCATCCTGGCCTTCGGTATCAAGCCGGTCGGCATGGTCGACCAGTACCCGAACCCGGCGGGCAAGACTCCTGACATCAACACCCAGTGGCCCTGGGTGAAGGACGCGTGGGGCGACACCCGTCCCGAGGTCATCATGAGCAACGGTGACGCCGGCCCGAACTACGAGAAGATCGCCGCCCTGCGGCCCGACCTGATCATCGCGGTCTACTCCGAGATCGACCAGGCCGCCTACGACCGGCTCACTAAGATCGCCCCGACGGTGGGCCGCACCAAGGCCGAGAAGGAGCCGTTCAGCGCGCCGTGGCAGGACAACGCGCTGCACATCGCCAAGGCGCTCGGCAAGGCGGACGAAGGCGCCAAGCTGGTGCAGGGCATTCAGGGCAAGCTCGACGCCGCCCGTGCGGCGCACCCGGAGTTCGCTGACCAGACCGCCGTCGCGACGTCCTGGTACAAGGACTCGGTCGCGCCGTTCACCACCACCGACGTGCGCGGGCGGCTGGTGACGGGCATCGGCTTCAAGGGCCGGCCGGAGATCGACAAGATCGCCGAAGGCAGCTTCTACACCGTCTTGTCCCCCGAGCGCATCGACCTGATCGACGTCGACCGCATCTTCGTCATCGCCGACCAGGCGGACCAGGACGCGCTGAAGAACTTCAAGTTGTTCGCCAACCTGCCCGCGGTCAAGGGCGGCAAGGTGTCGTACCTGCTGGACAGCGAGGGCCCGGCGATCGGCGCGGCCATGTCGCAGGGCACCCTGCTGTCGCTGCCGTACGCGATCGACGAGCTCGTCAAGTCGGCCCTCTAGAGATGCCGGTCCGGGTGTGAGCACCACCGACCCGCGCGTGGCCTCGCCCATCCTGCGTACGGCGACCGGACGCGAGGCCACCCGATGGGTGACGGCGCACTCGCGCGAGGCGCCCTGGCTGACGACCGCCGCCGTGCTGGCCACGGTGGCCGGGTCGGCGCTCGGGGTGCTGCCGGTGTTCCTGCTCGGCCAGGTGGTCGACGGGGTGGTCGAGGGTGAGCCGCAGTCGATCCTGGTCACGTTCGGGGTGCTGATGGTGGCCGCCGCGCTGTTCGGCTCGGCGGCCACCGCGGCGTCGGCGTACCTGATCGGGCGGCTGGGCGCGGAGTTGCTCGCGCGGCTGCGGGAGGGCACCGTTCAGGCGGTGCTGGGCATGCCGAGCGCGCGGATCGAGCAGGTCGGCCGGGGCGACGTGCTGTCCAGGGTCGGTGACGACGTGGCCGTGGTGTCCAAGGGCATCCGGACGGCCATCCCCACCGTGTTCTCGGCGGGGGTGCTGGTCGTCATCACCACGGCGGGCATGTTCGGTCTTGACTGGCGGCTCGGCCTCGCGGGCGCCGGCGCGCTGCCCGCGTACTGGCTGGCCCTGCGCTGGTATCTCCCCCGGTCCGCGCCGCTCTACCAGCGGCAGCGGGAGGCCCAGGCCGATCGTGCGCAGGCGTTGATCAGCGGCCTGAACGGGATCGCCACCGTCCGGGCATACCGCCTTGAGGACTCCTTCCGCGAGCAGGTCACCCGCGAGTCGTGGCGGGTGCGCGATCTCGGCGTCGAGGTGTTCCGGTTCTTCGGCCGGTTCGTCGGCAGGGAGAACCGCGCCGAGTTCATCGGGCTCGTCCTGATCATCGTGGTGGGGTACGCCCTGCTGGAGGCCGATGCCGTCACCTTGGGTGAGGCGTCGGTGGCCCCCCTGCTGTTCCACCGGCTGTTCAATCCACTGGGCGCCATCATGTTCACCTTCGACGAGGCGCAGAAGTCGGGCGCGAGCCTGACCCGGCTGGTCGGGGTGCTGGGCGAGGCCACGGAGGAACGGCTGGTGGGCCGGGAGGCCGTCGCGCCGGCGGACGCCGGGCCGTACCCGGTGACGGTGGAGGGGCTGACCTTCAGCTATCCCGACTCCGAGCGGCCGGTGTTGCTGGACGTCAACCTGGTGATCCCGGCGGGCGGTTCGCTCGCGCTGGTGGGGGCGACGGGCGCGGGCAAGACGACCCTGGCCGCGCTGATCGCGGGCATCGGGACCCCGCAGTCCGGGTCGGTGCGGGTCGGAACCACCGATCTGGCCGGGCTGGACGAGGCCGGGGCGCGGGCCTTGGTGAGCATCCTGACGCAGGAGACGCACGTGTTCTCCGGTCCGCTCGCCGACGACCTGCGGCTGGCCGCGCCGGCGGCGAGCGACGCCGAGCTGATGGACGCGTTGCGCACGGCCGGCGCCGACACGTGGGTCGCGGCGCTGCCCGGCGGGCTGAACACCATGGTCGGCGAGGGCGGCGAGCGGCTGGACGTCACCAAGGTCGCCCAGATCGCCCTGGCCCGGCTGGTCCTGGGCCGGGCGCCGGTGGTGGTGCTGGACGAGTCGACCGCGGAGGCGGGCAGCCAGGGCGCCGCCGAGCTCGAGCGGGCCGTGTCGGCCGCGTGCCTGGGGCGTACCACGCTCTTGGTGGCGCACCGGCTGACCCAGGCGATGGCGGCGGACCGCATCGCCGTGCTGGACGCGGGGCGTGTGGTGGAGCAGGGAACGCACGAGGAACTGGTGGCCCTCGGCGGCCGGTACGCGCGGCTGTGGCGCGCCTGGCAAGAAGGCAGTCAGCGACGATGAACCCGCTTGAGTCCCGGTCCGGCATCCTGGCGACCGCACTGCGGCGCAACGCGGCCGCCATGACCTGGGGCACCGTCCTCATGGGCATGTACCAGGCCGCCGAGACCGCCTTCCCCATCGCGCTCGGCCTGATAGTCGAGCACACGCTGCAGGACCGCAGCCTCGGCTCTCTCGCGTTGTCGATCGCCGCGCTGGCCGTGATCATCACGACCGTGTCGTTGTCGTGGCGGTTCGGGATGCGCATCCTGCAGAAGGCCAACACGACCGAGGCGCACCGCTGGCGGGTGCGGGTCGCGGCCTGCGGGCTGCAACCGGTGGCCAGGGACGTCGATCTCAAGTCCGGCGAGGTCCTGACCATCGCCACCGAGGACGCCGACCAGACCGCCGACATCATCGAAGTGGTGCCGCTGCTGATCAGTTCGCTGGTCGCGGTGCTGATCGCGGCGGTCGCGCTGGGCATGGCCGACGTCCGGCTCGGCGTGCTGGTGATCGTGGGCACCATCGCGATCCTGTCGATCCTGAGCGTGTTGTCCAAACGGATCGGCGCCAGCACCCGTGAACAGCAGGCCCGGGTGGCGCGGGCGGGCGCGAAGGTCGCCGACCTGATCACCGGCCTGCGCCCGCTGCACGGCTTCGGCGGCAACCACGCGGGCTTCCTGTCCTACCGGAAGGTCAGCTCCGAGGCGAAGGACCAGGCGATCACCGTCGCCAAGGTGAACGGCGCGTACGCCGGCGCCGCGCTGGCCCTCAACACGATCCTCGCCACCGCGGTCACCCTGACGGCGGGCTGGCTGGCGTTCAACGGCCGGATCACCATCGGGCAGCTCGTCATGGCCGTGGGCCTGGCCCAGTTCATCATGGAGCCGCTCAAACTGTTCTCGGAGATGCCGAAGTACGTGATGATCGCGCGCGCGTCGGCCGAGCGGATGGCGCTGGTGCTGGCCGCGCCGCCGGTGCTGACCCCGGGGCCGGGGCGCCCGTCCCCAGGCGGAGACCTTGAGGTCGACAGCGTGCGGTTCGGGTCCCTGCGCGGGCTGAAGTTCCACGTGTCCGCCGGCGAGTTCGTGGCGATCGCCGGCTACCAGCCGCGCGCGGCGGCCGACCTCGCCTCGATCCTGGCCGTGCACGTCCCGCCCGGCGCCTACGAGGGCGTGGTGCGGGTCAGCGGGCAGGAGCTCGCGGACCTGTCGATCGAGGCGGTCCGCGAGCACCTGCTGGTGAACCCGTACGACGGGGAGATCTTCGCGGGCACCCTGCGCACGAACATCGACCCGGCGGGCGCCGGCCGGATGGTCTCCGAGGCCGTCGAGGCGTCCCTGCTGACCGACGTCGTCGCCCTGCACCGCGAAGGGCTCGATCACGGCGTCCGCGACCGCGGCGCGAACCTCTCCGGCGGGCAGCGCCAGCGGCTGTCCCTGGCCCGCGCCCTCGCCGCCGACGCCGACATCCTGGTCCTGCACGACCCGACGACAGCGGTCGACGCGGTCACCGAACAGCTCATCGCGCGCAACCTCGCGCGGCTCCGCCGCGACCGCACCACCATCGTGCTCACCAGCAGCCCGGCCCTCCTGAACGCGGCCGACCGGGTCCTCGTCCTGGACGACGGCGTCGTCACCGCGGAGGGCACCCATCACGACCTCCTCGCCACGGACGAGGGCTACCGCCTGGCCGTGGCCCGGTGACCTGAGGTCACGCCGGGTCCGGGCCGCCGGGAGCCCGCCGCGGCTCCGGTCACGCCGGTGACGCGCGGACCTCGTCCAGGAGGTCCGTGGCCTGCTCCTCAAGGGGCTTGGCGCCGATCCTCCTGGCGATCGCCACAGCGGCCGCCAACTCGGCGACGGCCTCCGCGGTCCGGCCGGCCACGTGATGGAACTCACCGAGCGCCGTCCTGACGCGCGCCTCGTTGAGCAGGCTCTTGATGCTCTTGGTGATGTCCGCGGCCTGAGTCAGCGCGGCCTCGGCCTCCACCAGCAGTCCTTGGCGCAGGCTCGCCACCCCCAGGCCGTACAGAGCCAGCGCCTCTCCCGCCCGGTCGCCGATCGTGCGGACGCCGGCCAGCGTTCTGGTGAAGGCCGCGCGGGCTTCGACGTACCTCTTCTCCCGCAGTTCGAGGTTGCCCATCCAGTAGAGGGCCTGCGCGAGGCCGCGCTGGGCGTTCAGCGGCTCGTAGATCGCCAGGGCGGCTTCGATGTCGGCCCTGGCGAGCTGGTGCCGGCCGTGGTCGAGGTGGATCTGGGCGACGCACCGCAGGATGTACGCCTCGGCGCCCGTGTCTCCCGCCGCTCTCACCTCCTCCAACGCCCGTACGTAACGCGTCATGGCCTGGTCGGGGCGGCCCACGAAACGATCGATCATCGCCAGGTAAGCCCGGGCGATGCCACTGCCGTGCACGTCGCCCGCCTGCTGGAACAGCCCAAGCGAGCGCTCGAAGTCGGCCGTGGCCAGGTCGTAGCGCGCCTCGTCCGTGTGCAGCGCCCCACGCCAGTGGAGCACCGCCGCCATGCCGCGGACGTCACCTACCTGTTCGGCCGCCGCGTAGGCGATTTCGAGGGTCGCGTGCTGGTCGTCGAGGTATTTCAGGAGCGAGAAGAAGATCGCGGTCGTGTAGGCCAGGTCCCAGGAGAGGTCCTCGTGCCCCGCGGTCGCGGCCAGCTTCACCGCGTTGACGATGGTCAGCCGCTCGGTCTCGAACCACTCCACCGGATCGGCCACGAGCTGCGCCACGTAGCCGGCGGGCAGGTGCCAGCGCTTGGGGGAACCGCGGACGATCTGGTGCTCGCCGCCGTACAACACGCTGTAGGCCGCTCTGCTGACCGTCAGCACGCAGCTCAGCATGCGTCCGACGGCGTCGTCGCGTACCTGGGCCGGGTCCTCGGTCTCGCTCATCTCCCGGCAGAACAGGCGTACCAGGTCGTGGAAGCGGTAGCGCGTCCGCCCGGCCGAGTCGGTCGCGGCGACCTGCAGCAACTGAGCGTCCACCAGGGTTTCGAGGAGTCTGTCCGCTTCGGCGACGTCGATGTCGAGCAGCGCGGCGACCACCCAGGAGGGGAAGCTGGTGACCTCGATGAGGCCCAGCCGCCGGAAGGCGCGCTGCTGCTCCTGCTCCAGCGCCTGGTAGCTGAGCGCGAAGACGGCACGCACGTGCAGCGGCCCGTAAGCGAACTCGTCCAGCCTGCGCCGCTCGTCGCTGAGATGCGCCACGAGCGTGGCGGCGGTCCAGTGCCGCTTGGCCGCCAGCCGGGCGCCGGCGATGCGCAGGGCCAGCGGAAGGTGACCGCACAGGGACGGCAGTGTCCTGGCCGCGACGGGGTCGCGGGCCAGCCGCTCCCGGCCGACGATCCGCTCCAGCAGGGTCGCGGCCTGCGACGGGCTGAGCACGTCGAGGTCCACCTGCCGCGCTCCGGCAAGCGCTCCCATGGGCCTGCGGCTGGTGACGATGACGGCGCAGGACGGGCTGCCCGGCAGCACCGGCATGACCTGGGCCGCGTCGGACGCGTTGTCCAGGATGATCAGCGTCCGGCGATCGCACATCAGCGTGCGGAACAGCTCGGCTCGCTCGTCGAGCGTCGGTGGGATCGAGTCGCCGCCCACGCCCAGAATCCGCAGGAAACGGCTGAGCGCTTCGCTCGGATCGACCGGCTCGGCCTGCGTTCCGGTGCCGTGCAGGTCCAGGTACAACTGCCCGTCGGGGAAGCGGACGCGCACCTCGTACGCCAGATGCAGCGCGAGCGCGGTCTTGCCGATGCCGCCCATGCCCGAGACCGCCACGATCGCCACGGTGTTCCTGCGCGCGTCATCCAGGTAGCGCCGCAACTCCTGGCGGAGGCCGTCGTTCCCGGTGTAGTCCGTCACGTCTGGCGGAAGCATGTTCGGCGCCGCCGGACGGGCCGTCTTCTGGCCGCCGGCGCTCGCCTCCTCCGCCAGCAGTGCGGCGTGGGCGGCACGGAGTTCAGGCGAAGGATCGACCCCGAGCTCGTCCGCGAGCCTCCTCCTGGTGGCCTCGAACCAGCGCAGCGCCTGCGCCCGGCGCCCGGACGCGCCCAGAACCGTGATGAGGCGCGCGTGCAGCCGCTCGTCGTAAGGATGCCGCCCGGCCAGGGCCGTCATGTGATCGACCACCTCTTCCGGCTTGCCCAGGGCGAGCGCGAGGTCTGCCAGGTTCATCACGCACGTCAGGTGCGCCGTCTCCAGCCGATGAGCCTCGGGGCACGCGCGTAAGCCCTCGGGGGCGCCGAGCAGAACGGGGGCCCGCCACTCCGCCAGCGCCTGCTGGAGCAGGCCGACCCGGCGCGTGGCGTCGTGCTCGGTCGCCGCCGCCTTGGTCAGCTCCAGGAAACGGGCGGCGTCCAGCCGGACCTGCGCGATGTCCAGCCGGTAGCCGTGACCGGTCAGCTCGATGGCGTCGGGCAGCGACATCTGGTCGCGTAACCAGGTGCGGATGCGGGAGATCCCCGTGCGCAGCGCGCCCACGCTCGCCCCGGCCGGCCCCCACGCCCACTCGATCAGCCGGTCTTCCGGCACCGGACGGCCGGCTCCGAGGGCCATTCCGGCCAGCAACCAGGGACCGTTGCGCCCCGGAACGGCCATCTCGCGTTCCGCGATCCTGACTTCCAAAGGCCCAAGAATGCTGATCGTCGGTTTGACGTGTTCATTGTGGTGCGGCATTCGTATCCCCCAGGCACACGCTGCCTGCCCGAGTGTGGCGAGCGCCCTATCAATTCGCTGTAAACGAACTGAAATCGGGTTTTGGCAGCATACTCCGTGATCACCGACATCAGGAAAGAAAGGCCTTTCCATGTTCAAGCACAAGCTCGCAGCTCTGCTGCTGGCGCTCTCGGCGGTCGCGGGGGCGACCGCCGGGGCCGCCGCTTACCTCGACTCCCGCGCGCAGGCGTCTATCAGCGTCCAGGCGGGCGATTGCCAAGGCGGCGAGCACGACTGGAGCTGCCCCTAGGGCGGCCGGCCACCGTAGGGATCCAGCGGTCGTTCACGAAGCTCCAGGGTTCTCCCGCTGCGTTCTCCGCGTTATGCCATCACGAGTACAGAGGCTTGAGCGAGGCCGGTACGGACCATCGCTCCATTGTTTCCAGCGGCCGGGTTGCCAGGGGGCGCCTGTCGTATCGCCGCGTACCAGAGCCGGCACCAGGGGGATCGTCGTCATGCGCGAAATCGTCGCTTCACCGATGGCACTGACTTCACGGACATGGTTCGGCATCCTGGGGCCGCTGGTCGTGACCGTCGGCGGCCGTCCGGTCCACTTGGGCGGGTCGCGGGCGCCGGCCACGCTCGCGGCGCTGCTCCTGGCCGGCGGACGGATCGTGCCCATGGAGCGGCTCATCGACCAGGTGTGGGGGGATGAGCCGCCGGCTTCAGGACGGAACCAGGTGATGATCGCCGTGTCCGCCCTGCGCAAGGCCCTCCGTGCGGCCGGCGGCGATCCCGAGCTGATCGAGACCGTGGCGTCCGGCTATCGGATCCGCACCGCCGATCTCGACGCCCACCAGGTGGAGGTGAATCTGGCACAGGCGCGCCACGCGCCACCCGCCCGCAAGGCCGCGCTGCTGCGCGAGACACTCGGGTTGTGGCGCGGGCAGGTCCTGTCGGGGATCAGCAGCCGGCCCCTGCGGGTGGTCGCCGGCCGATGGGAGGAGCTGCGGCTGAGCGTGCTGGAGGACTGGGCCGAGGCGGAGCTGGAGCTCGGCAGGCATCGTGAGCTGGTGGGGGTGCTCGGTGTGTCGGTGGCCGAGCACCCGCTGCGTGAGCGGACCCGCGCGCAGCTCATGCTCGCGCTCCACCGGTCAGGACGCCAGGCGGAGGCGCTGGAGGTCTACGACCACGGCCGGGCCGTGCTGGTGGAGGAGCTGGGACTGGAGCCTGGGCAGGTGCTCCGTGACACGCACGCGGAGATCCTCTGCGACGGAAGCGGCGTACGGTGGATCGCCACGGGAGCACGATCCGCCGAAGCTTCGAGCGGATGGCAAGCAAACCCGAGGGTCCGGCTGGGCGAGGCGTCAGGCGGATGGCAGCCGAGCCCGAGGGTGAGGCCGGCCCAGCTCCCGCCCGCGGTGTCGGCCTTCACCGGGCGGCACAGGGAGCTCAGCGCCCTGGACAAGCTGCTCGATCGGCAGGACGACAGCGGGGAGCTGCCGCTCTGCGTGGTGTACGGCATGGCCGGCGTGGGCAAGACGGGGCTCGCGGTGTCGTGGGCGCATCGTGTGGCCGGCCGGTTCCCCGACGGGCACCTGTTCGCCGGCCTGCGCGGACACGACCGCCATGCGCCCCCGCTGCGCCCCGAAGCCGTGCTGGCCAGGTTTCTGCGCGCGCTCGGCCTGCCGCAGGCCGGCGTCCCGGCCGGGCTCGACGAGCGTACGGCGCTGTTCCGCAGCCTGCTCGAAGGCCGGCGCGTGCTCATCGTGCTGGACGACGCGGCCTCGGCCGCGCAGGTGCGCCCGCTGCTGGCGGGGTCGGCCTCCTGCTGCGTCATCATCACCTCACGATCACCGCTGGGCGGGCTCGTCGCCCAGGACGGCGCCGGCTGCCTCGGCCTGGGCGTCCTGAGCACGCAGGAGGCCGAAGAACTGCTGAGCCGGATGGTGGGCGCCGAGCGGATGCCGGGTGAGCGGGCCGTGGACCGAAAGGTCGGCGAGTTGTGCGGCCGGCTGCCGCTCGCCCTGCGCATCGCCGCGGCCAAGGTGTTGTCCAGGAGCGACTGGACGATGGCGGCGATGGCGGCCCGCCTGGAGAGCGAGCAGGGCCGCCTGGACGAGCTGCGTCATGCCGATCTGGAGGTTCGGGACGACCTCGCGCTGAGCTACCGGGATCTTCCCCAGGCGGCCAAGGTCGCCTTTCGCCGTCTGGGGCTGCTCGACGTGCCCGATGGGTTCGCCGCCTGGACGGTGGCCGCGCTCGCCGAGGTGCCGCCGCCGATCGCGGAGAAACTGTGCGAGCACCTGGTGGACGCGCAACTCGCCCGGCCGCTCGGCCAGGACCCGGCCGGCTGCCCACGCTACGGATTCCATGACCTGGTACGGCTGTTCGCCAGGGAACTCGTTCACACGGAGGAGACCGCCGATGCGCGTGCCGCGGCCGTCGGCCGGGCGATGGGCTGCCTGCCCGCGCTCAGCGAGCAGGCCAAGCAGCGCGACGGCCGGGGGTTCCGCTCGGAGTCACGACCGCCCTCGTCGCCGAAGAGCCGCTCGCCACGGGCGGTCCCCGCTTGAGCGCTTGCTCACGCCGAGGTGAAGAAGGCGGTGAGCACGGGGGCGATGGCCTCGGGGGCCACGTTGTGGGGCTGACCGGTGAGGCTGGCCCGCCGGACGTCCGGCAGCAGACCGGCCACCGCCCGCGCCGTGTCGCTGATCCACGGGATCGTCTCGCCGTCGATCACCAGGGTGGGCACCGTGACCCCGGCCAGCCGGTCGGCGGGCAGGGAGAAGTCGCCGGTGATGGCCGCGTCGTAGATGAGCGTGTGGGCCACGGCCTCCATCGCCGTCCAGCCCGGGAAGTCCCGCATCGGGGCCACGAACTCGGCCGGCAAGCCGACCGCCGCGGTCAGGAACAACTCGCACATGTCACCTCGGCGGTCCTCGGCCAGCAGCGCCACGAGCTGCTCGCGGTAGTCGGCCGGCACCGGCGTACGGGTGCCGGGCAGGATGTAGGGCACCTCCCACACCGCCAGCCGGTCGACGGCGAGCCCGCGGGCGGCGGCTTCCAGCGCGATGACGCCACCGCCGGAGGTGCCGTACAGGTGCGCCGAACCGCCCGCCTCAGCGATGATCGCCTCGATGTCCTCGAACTCACGGTCCACCGCGTAGGGGGCGGTGTCACCGCTGTCGCCACGGCCGCGCCGGTCGTAGTTGTAGACGGTCAGGTCCTTGGCCAGCAGCTCGGCCAGGGCTGCGGTCGCCGACCGGTCGTTCGGACCGGCGCCGATCAGGATCACCGCCGGTCCCTGCCCGATCCGGTCGAAGGCGATCGCGGTGCCGTCCTGCGAGATGACCTTGTTCATGTCGTTTCCCTCGTGTTGTGCTGGTCGGTTACGTGATCAGTGTGCTTCGGGCGGCATCGGCCGGGCATCCGTGGTCACTACTGAGGCGCCACTGAGAGATCCATCTCCGCCGCACGTACGTGATGATGTCCGGGTGATCGGAAAAGTGTCCGAGCGTGAGGCCGAGGTGCTGGCGGCGGTGGCGGCGCGGCTGTCGAACGCGCAGATCGCGAACAGGCTGCACATCTCCGTCCGCACGGTCGAGAGCCACGTCGCCTCGCTGCTGCGCAAGTACGGAGTGGCCGACCGGCAGTCGCTGGCCGCGCTGGCCGGACGACCGGCCGGCGACGAGGCGGACGACGGCCTCCGGGAGGCGTCTCCGGCGGGCATTCCCGTCTCGCTGACCTCGTTCGTCGGACGCGAACGGGAGCGTGAGGCGGTCCTGGCGGCGTTCGAGGTCTCCCGGCTGGTCACCCTGCTGGGGCCGGGCGGCGTCGGCAAGAGCCGGCTCGCGGCGGAGACCTGCGCCTCGTATCCGGCGGGCGGGGCGTTCGTGGACCTGGTGCCGGTGCGGGACGGATTCGTCACGCAGGCGGTGGCCGGGGTGCTCGGGGTCAGTGAGCGAGCCCGGCAGCCGTTGGAGGAGGCCGTCGTGCAACGGCTGCGCCACGACCGGGCGCTGCTCGTCCTCGACAACTGCGAGCACGTGCTGGACGCGGCGGCCGGGTTCGCCGAGCGGATGCTGGCCGCCTGTCCTGGCACCCGGATCCTGGTGACGAGCCGCGAGCGGCTCAGCGTGCCCGGCGAACGTACCGTGCCGATCGGCCCGCTGCCGCTGACCTCCGACGCCGAGGCGCTCTTCCTCGACCGCGCCACCGCGGCCGATCCCGAGTTCGGCGCCGACCCGGCGCTGCTGACGGAGATCTGCGCCCGCCTTGACGGCATACCCCTCGCCATCGAGCTGGCCGCGGCCCGCAGTGCGGCTCTGGGGGCGGCCGGGCTGCTGGTCGCGCTCGACGACCTCCTGCGGGTGCTGGCCGGCGGCCGGGTGGCCGACCAGCGGCATCGGTCGTTGCGCGCGGTGCTCGGGTGGAGCTACCAGCTGCTCGACGAGGAGGAGCAGGCGCTGTTCCGGCGGCTGTCGATGTTCCGCGGCGGCTTCGACGTGGCCGCCGCGACGGCGCTCGCCGCCGGCGGCGAGCCCGGTGCGATCACCGACGTGCTGGGGCGGCTCGTTGACAAGAGCCTCGTCGTCCGCAGCCCCGGGACGGCGAGCCGATGGCGGCTCCTGCAGACCGTCAGGGCCTTCGCCGGCGAGTTGTCACGGTCTGCCGACGAGCACGACGCGGCCCGGGAACTCCATCTCCGGTGGGCCGCCGACACCGCGACCGCGCTGGAGGAGCGCCTGATCGCCACCGGCGGCGGCCGATCCGGGGCTGTGGCACCGGTCGGAGGCCGCGGGCAGGACGTGACCGTGGGCTGGCGGCAGGAGTTCGACGCGGTCGCCGACGACCTGCGGGCGGCGCTGGCCGCCGCCCCGGCACGACCGGGCGGCCCGGCGCACCGCCTGGCCCGTTCGCTCGGCCATCTCACCTTCGCCCGCCGATTCCTGACTGAGGCACAGGGCCACTACCGGCAGGCGGCTGACCGGGCGCCCGCTCCCGGCGAGGCGGCCAAGGATCTGCGGAGCGCGGCCGACTGCTCCCTGGACACCATCTCAGGGCAGGACGTGTTCGACCTGCTGCTCGCCGCCGCGGCGCAGGCCCACGCCGCGGGTGACGAGAACGGCCGCGCGGTCGCCCTGGCCCGCGCGGTGGAGACGGCCGGCCGGTTCCTCGCCTCCTTCCCCGAGGGCATTCCGGCCGAGCGGCTCCGCCGGCACCTCGCCGAGGCCACCGAGGCCGGCGACCCCGCTGATCCGATCGTGGCGGCGGCCCTCGCCACGGCGGCCGCCTGGACCGCGCGACCGGACGCGTTCGACCCGGACCCGGCCCTGGCCGCCACGGCGCTCGCCGCCGCGCGGACGACAGGCGACACCGTCCTCATCAGCGCGGCGCTCGACGCGGTGACGACCGTCGCCGGGCGGGCCGGCCGGCACGGCGAAGCCCGGCGGCACATCAGGGAACGGCTGGCGCTGCTGGCCGGCATGGACCGCGACGACCCGCGGTCGGCCATCGAGATCGTCGACACCCTCCACGTGGCGTGCACCGACGCGGTCGTGGCCGGGGATCTGCCCGCGGCGATCGCCGCCGGCCGGCTGATGGTGAACGACGACCTCGTCGGCGACCACCCGTACATCTCCGCCAGCCGGCTGATCCCCGGTCTCGTCCTCACCGGCGACCTCGGCGCGGCCCTGCGCCACGGCGCACGGATGTGGGAGGGCTGGGAACGAGCCGGCCGTCCCGCGGCGGGATGGCTGCTGCCTTCGGTGTCGGCCGTCGCGCTCGCCTACGGCCTGCTCGACGACCGGCGCGGCTTCCGCCTGTGGCGGCACCGAGCCGGCGTGGTGGTGGACCACGCGCGGGCCGGACATGCGCGCCTGTCCTCCTTCGGCGCGTTCGTCGACGCCAGGGACGCCGTGCACTCAGGCGATCTGAGCGACGCCGCGGCCCTGGTCGAGCGGGCTTTCGGCACGTTCCCGATGGGACGCTACGAGGCGTACGCGCAGGCGGCGGGGGCCGAGCTGGCCGTCGTGGCCGGGCTGCCCGATGCCCCCGATCGGCTGGCGGCGGCGACCCTGACCGCCGGGGAGAACCCCTGGGCCGCCGCGTGCCTGGCCCGCGCCGCCGGCCGGCTGCACGCCGACCCGGACGCGCTGACGGCCTCGGTCGCCCAGTGGGAAGGCATCGAGGCCCGGCTGGAACGAGCCCACACGCTGCTGCTGCTCCCGCACCGCGCCGAAGAGGGCCGGACCGCCCTGCACGAGCTGCTCGGGTGAGCCGACCGGCTTCAGTCCGTGCCGGACAGGGCCGGGAGGTCGAGAAGGGCGAGGAAGGCGGTCGCCGCGGGCGTGCGGCCGACGCGGCTCCAGATGACGTATTCGACGCGGGCCGGCGCGTCCGTGACCTCGATGGTGGTGACGCCGGTGAGCTGAGGCACGTAGGCGGACGGGAGCATGGCGACGCAGAGGCCCTGGCCGACCAGCCGAGCCATGAAGTCCGCCGTGGTCACCTCGAAGGCGACGTCACGGGTGAGGCCGGCGGCTGAGAAGGCCTGGTCGGACTGCACCCGCCCGGCCGTCTTGGGCGGCAGGTCCACGAACACCTCGGAGGAGAGCCGGCGAAGGTCGACCGCTGCTTCTCCGGCCAGGGGATGGTCTGGCGCGACCACGGCGACGAGCCGGTCCCTGGCGAGTTCGCGGGCGTTGACGCCTTGGGGTCGCGCCGTGGTCGGCAGCCCGAGGAAGGCCACTTCGATGGCTCCTTGCCTGACCTGCTCGGCGAGTTCGTCGCTCGCGCCCACGCGCAGGCTGATGCGCACGTGCGGGTACTGGTGCCGGAAGTCGCGCAGGGCTCCTGGGATGTCGACCGCGGCGACGGTGGGGATCAGGCCCACGGCGAGCCGTCCGCGTACCTCGCCGACCGCCGCGGCGACCTCGGCGGCCGCGCGCTCGGCGGCGTCGAGGCACTGACGGGCGGCGGGAAGGAAGGCCGCGCCGGCCGGCGTCAGCCGCACCCGGCGGCTGGTGCGCTCGAAGAGTCGCGCGCCCAGCTCCCGCTCCAGGCGCGCGACCTGGTGGCTGAGGGCGGACTGGACGACCAGGCAACGCTCGGCGGCCCGGGTGAAGCTGTCCGTCTCGGCGACGGCGACGACATAGCGCATCTGCTGGAGCTCCATGGATCTATCGTCCAACGAGATCGATGAGGTGACAAGCATGTGTTGGACTCATCGATCGTCGCCGGGCGAGACTGTGGGGCACGTCCAGCGGCGCCGCTGCCGGCGCCGAGAACCAACGGAAAGATGACATGCCTCAACAGGATGAACGCCCACTTTCAACACTCAGGGCCTGGCTGGGTGTCGCCGCGATCACGGCCAGTCTGTTCGTCTTCCTCACCACGGAGCTGATGCCCGTCGGCCTGCTCACTCCCTTGAGCACCAGCCTGAACATCTCCGTGGGCGCCGCCGGCCTGATGGTCACCCTGCAGGGCATCTCAGCCGGGCTGGGTGTGCCGTTCATCGTGGCCTGGACCAGGCGCGTCAACCGGCGCGCGCTGCTGTCCACACTGCTGGTGATCCTGGCGCTGGGGAACCTCATCACGTCCGTCTCGCCGAACTACGCGGTGATCCTGACGACGCGGCTCATCATGGGCTTCGCCAGCGGCGTGTTCTGGGCCATCGGCGTGAGCATGGCGATGCGCCTCGTCCCGGAACGCCAGGCGAGCAGGGCGGCCGCGGTCGTGATGTCCGGCATCTCGATCGCCACGGTGGTGGGCATACCGCTGGGCACGATCCTGGAGAGCCTCACCGACTGGCGGACCACGTTCCTCATCTGGGCCGGCCTCAGTGTGCTGGTGTTCGTCGCGGTGGCCGCCATGGTTCCGTCGCTGCCGTCGGCGAACGCGGTGTCGGTCCGTGAAGTCTTCGGGCTTCCGCTCAAGAACGTCCAGCTACGCCTGGTGCTGTTCGTCGTCGTGTTCTTCGTGCTCGGCCATTTCGGGGCCTACACGTTCGTACGGCCGTTCTTGGAGGCCAACGCGGCCGCCACGCCCGTCTTCATCACCGTGGTGCTGATAATTTTCGGCATCGGCGGCGCCGTGGGCAACTTCATCGCCGGATATACGGTGACCAAGAGCCTGCGGGGCACCTTCGTCGCCGGCTGCGTGGGACTCGTGGTGTCCCTGCTCCTGCTGCTGACGATCGGCGACGGCCCGGCCGGCTCGATCATCGCGCTGGTCCTCTGGGGACTTTCCTTCGGCGCCGTGCAACTGTGCCAGGTCAACATGACGCTCGCCGCGGCGCCCGAGACCTTCGAGGCCGCGATGTCGCTCAACACCATGGCCTACAACACCTCGATCGCGCTGGGCGCGCTGTTCGGCGGACTGTTCGCCGATCGGCTCGGTGTCACCAGTGTCGTCTGGTTCGGGGTGGCGCTGACAGCGGCTTCGCTGCTCCTGCGGCTCACCACTGGCCGCAGGAGCTCGGGCGCCGTCGCTCCGGATGACGAACTGGCCGTCCGTTCCTGATCAGCGCGCCGCCTCGGCCAGCAGCCGGGCCAGCTCGGCCGGCCTGCTGGTCATGGGCCAATGGCCCGAGTCGATGTCGACGAAGCCGACGTGCTCGGCCTTGGCGAGCTCGGGCACGTCACCGGCGTCGATCCACTCCTGGGCCTGCGCGGGGGTGAATTCGGGGCACACGACGACGACCGGGACGTCGAACCGTCGCTCGTCCGTCAGGCGGACCACGCCCTTGGTCACTCCCTCGGGCACCGGGATCGCGGCGGCGGCGAAGCTTCGCCTGGTCTCCTCGTCAAGGTCGGCGGAGTCCGGCCCCTCGAACGGGCCCCAGCCGGGGAAGGGCATGACGCCGTCCTGCGGCTCGAAGAAGTCGGCGTAGGGCTGCCCGTCAGCGGCCGGGAAGCCGCCGATGAGGACGACCTTGGCGACCCGCTCCGGTCGCGCGTCGGCGGCCAGCCAAGCCAGCGTGCAGGCGGCGGAGTGCCCCACCACCATGGGCTTTCCGTCCGCCGCGTCCACGGCGGCGAGCACCGCCGCCACCTGGTCGCCGAGCGTGGCCGAGGCGGATCCGTCACCCTGCCCGGGAAGGGTGAGCGGCACAGGGCGGTGGCCGAGTGCCTTGAGCGGGGGCACGATGTCGTCCCAGGCGGATCCGTCGAGCCACAGGCCGGCGATAAGCAAGATGTCCATGATCAGTGTTCTCTCTCCAGCGCGGTCAAATCCCGTTCGGCATAGAGCCGGTGTTCCCGCGGGTGTCCTGGTCGGGGAACTCGGTCACTGACCTCACCTTAGGACCGGTTCCGGACAATCAGCGTCCGGTTGGCTCCGTCGCCTCCTTCAGACCTCGGGCGAGTGACAGGCACAACTCGTCGAGGAGCCCTGGCACGTCGGCGTCACCCGACATCACCTCGAAGAACTCGTCGAGCCGGACCCGAACGCCGGCGAAGTGCGGATTGACGAGACCGTGGGCGTCCGCCAGCCTCAGCAACTCGTGAGCGGCGCTCATCAGCCGGGCGACGGCGTAGTCGCGGGGTTCGTCGGCCAGGGCCCGGCCGCCGCTCAGCAGCCGGGCGGCCAGCCGGGCGAGTTCCACGCCCGGGCTCTGGTAGGGGACGTCAGGCACAACCGTCATGGTGGACCACCTCATGCAGGGCGCGGCGCGGGGAGGGCGGGGAGGGCGGGGACGTGACCGCCGGGTATCCCGCGGACACGAGCAGGACGGGCTCCAGATGGGGCGGCATGTCCAGCAGGAGCCGGATCGGGGCGGCCAGGAAGCTGGAGGCCGGACAGGCGCCCAGCCCCAGGGCGTGCGCGGCGAGCAGGAAGTTCTGCACGGCCATGGCCACGCACAACCTCCCCACCTGCCGTGGGTGGACCTCCTCGCCGTAGCCGGAGTGGTCGAGGCAGGCGACCAGGACGAGGGCGGGACGCCCCACCATGCCCGGGGCGAAGGCCCGTACCGAGCGCACCCTGGCCTGGTCGCGTACGACGACGAACGCCCACGCTTGCAGGTTGGAGGCGGACGGGGCCGCCGTCATGGCCGCCACCAGGGTCCGCACGGTGGCGTCGGAGACCGGCTCCGCCGTGTACTGGCGGACGACCGTACGCGTCCGGATGACCCCGAGCACGTCCGGCGTCCGGGGGGTGGCGGTCACCGTCGGCTCTCTCCCCCGCCGGCGGGCGGCACGACCGGCCGGGAGGCCTTCGACCCGTCGCGCGCGCCCGGCGTCGCTGCGGCCGGCCGCAGCACGGCGTGGGCCTGCAGCGGCGAGATGGTCAGGTGCTCGGAGGCGTACATCTGCGTGACGAAGGGCAGCACCTGGTGATAGACGGCCACCGAGCTCGGGACACCCATGATGACGGGGGTGTCCATGCAGAGCGGCATCTCCGCGGTCAGATAGCGCATGCCTTCCTCGATCTGCTGCTGCCGGGGCTCGGCGCCCTTCAGATGGCCGAGCAGGACCTTGCGGCTGCCGTCGAAGAGCACCTGCCGGAGCGCCGGGTCGACGGCGATGGCC
Organism: Nonomuraea sp. NPDC002799; assembly: GCF_053592075.1. Classification (NCBI taxonomy): domain Bacteria; kingdom Bacillati; phylum Actinomycetota; class Actinomycetes; order Streptosporangiales; family Streptosporangiaceae; genus Nonomuraea; species Nonomuraea sp. NPDC002799. Next base: position 321,528 of record NZ_JBSFVA010000002.1, on the reverse strand, counting down.
ACGTCCGCCTGGGCGCGCAGCCGCTGGTAGTGGGAGTGTCCGGCGAACTCCGACAGCAGCCGGATCGGCCCGGCGTCCGGCCCGATGCCCGCGCCCTCGCGCGCGCGGGCGATCCTGCGGCACATCTGGCTCGACTTCTGGCGCGCGTATTTCAGGGCGAGGTCGCGATCGTGGCCGATGGCCTGGTAGGTGTGCACGAGCGACGCGTCGGGCACGATGACGTCCACGCGGGCGAAGACCGCGTGGACCCAGCGCAGCAGAGCCGTCAGGCGTTCCTTGTTGAAGTAGCCGTTGCCGGGGCTGACCCCCACGAGGACGTGCTCCGCCCGCTCACAGACATCCCGGCAGTTGTCGGTATAAGGCTCGACCGCGAAGGCATCTCGCCCGCGGCCGGCCCGCGTCCCATCCATGTTCTGATCCCCCGTTCATGACCAAGAATACGCAAAGTATTCCCTCCATTACTTAGGGTGAACCTTGGGCGATAGGTGAATCCGTGCGATGTTTAGGAATCCGCGCTGGTAGGGCTGGCGACGAGCCGGGTTTCGGAACGGCGGAACAGCAGCGCGGACGCGACCATGCCCACGGCGAACATCGCCGCCAGCGCCCAGAAGACGCTGACGTACGCCTGCAGCGCCGCGCTAGCCCGGGCGAGGCCGCCGGTGGAGTCGCCGGTGGAGTCGCCGGTGGCCCGGACGGCCAGCAGGCTCAGCAGCGCGACGCCGATCGTCCCGCCGACCTGCTGGGTGGCGTTGACGACCGCCGAGGCGACCCCGGCGTCCTCGGGCGCCACTCCGCAGGTCGCCACGCTGATGACCGGTGCGATGACGAGACCCACGCCGGCTCCGAAGAGCGACAGCGGGCCGACGACCCCGTTCAGGTAGGTGCTGTCGAGGCCGAGCCGGGTGAGCCAGATCATGGCGAGGGCGCATACCGCCATGCCGATCGCCACCACCGCCCTGATCCCCATCCGGGGCGCGAGCGCGCCGGCCGACACGGGCGCGGCCACCATGAGGCAGGCGACCATCGGCAGGAAGGCCAGACCGCCGCGCAGGGGGCCGAGATGCAGGCTCTGCTGCAGGTAGTAGGTCAGGAACAACATGACGCCGAACATGCCGGCGGAGGCGACGAGCAGGGCGGCGAACGCGGCGCCCCGGTCGCGGTCCAGCAGGATGCCCGGCGGCAGCAGCGGGTGCGCGGCCCGCGCCTGCATGGCGGCGAAGAGCGCCAGCAACGCGACGGCGACGACCAGGAGCCCTCCTGACGACGGCGTGCCCCAGCCGGCGTCCTGCGTGTTGGACAGGCCGTACACCAGGCAGAACAGCCCGGCGGTGACCACGAGGGCGCCCGGGGTGTCGAGCCGCGCCGCGCGGTGGCGCGGCCGGTGCGGCAGCAGCAGGGCGAGCCCGGCGAACGCCACCGGCGCCAGCACCAGGTTGATGTACAGACACCAGCGCCAGCCGAACTGCTCCGTCAGCACCCCGCCCAGCAGCAGCCCCACGCCGAGGCCCGATCCGGCGACCGAGCCGAAGATGCCGAACGCCTTCCCGCGCTCGCGCTCGTCGGTGAACGTGCTCGTCAGCACGGCCAGGGCGGCGGGCGCGAGCACGGCGGCGAAGACACCCTGCAGCGCGCGGCCACAGACCAGGACGCCGAACCCGCCGGCCGCGCCGGCCACCCCGGAGGCGACGGCGAAGCCCACCATGCCGCCCAGCAGGGCGGTCTTGTGCCCGAGCAGGTCCGCGATCCGCCCGCCGATGAGGAGCAGACTGCCGAACGCCAGCGTGTACGCGGTGACCACCCACTGGCGGTCACCGTCGGAGAAACGCAGATCCGCCTGAGCCGACGGCAGGGCGGTGCCCACCACGGTGGAATCCAGCACGACGAGGAGCTGCGTCAGTGCGATGACGGCCAGGACCAGCCACTTGCTTCCCGCGGGGCGATCTAGCACCGGTCTCCTCTCACCGAGCCTCAACCATCAGCTGTAATCTGATGACTACCGAAAGTTAGCGCACATAGGCTCACCTGGGCGGCCGGGCCGGGGCGGCCCAGTCGGTGCGGTGCCGGCAGATGGCGCCGAAGAGCACCTCGGGGCTGGCGACCGTCCGGCTCACGATGGGCCAGAGCAGTCTCAGCAACGACATGGCCACCGCGCCCGACGCCTTGACCACGTTCCCCTTGGCCATGCGCGCGGCGATCTTCTCCACCCGCGCGCGGCGCGCCTGCTCGTAGGCGGTGAAGGCGGTGGCGGGATCGCCCAGGTCGCGCAGGCAGCGGACGAGCTCCACCGCGCTCTCGGCCGCGAGCGCGGCCCCCTGGGCGGAGCTGGAGGAGGGAGCGTGCACGGAGTCGCCGACCAGCACCATCCGGCCGCGGTGCCAGCGCGGGACCGGCGGCATCATGACCATCGAGCCGGCGACGCAGAGCCGGTCCGGGCTGGTGTGCGCGAACAGGTCACGGGCCAGGGCGTCGTCGGCGTACACCCGCCTGATCCGGTCGAGCCACTGGGCGGCGGGCACGCGGCGGGCCGCGGCCGCGGTCAGCGGGCCGTCGATGGGCAGGTTGCCGTACCAGACCGTGCCGCCCTCGATCTGCGGCCAGTAGCCGAGCACGGCCCGCCGCCCCACGATCGCGCACGGACTGTCGCTCGTGCCCGGCACGACCAGGTCGGACACGCCGTAGAAGTCCAGCAGCGGGAAGTACTTCGGCGGCGGCGCGGCGGGGTCGATCAGGGTGCGGACGGCCGAGCGCACTCCGTCGGCGCCGATGAGCACGTCGGCGCGGGCCGTGCCGCCGTCCGCGAACTCGGCCGTGACGTCGTCCGCCGACTCGGACACGCCGACCAGTCGCTTGCCGTACTCGATGGAAACGCCCTCGGCCAGTGCCATCGAGCTCAGGGTGCGGCACAGGTCGTAGCGCCAGACGGCCTGGGCGCACGGCAGGTCGCGCGGCAGCTCGTATCCGGGAATGGGCCGCCCTTTGTGGTCGGCCAGCAGGAACCGGGTCACCGGCCAGCCGATCCGCCGGACGGCGTCGTCCGCGCCGACGACCGCCAGGGCGTCGAGGCCGTTGGCGGTGAGCGTGATCACCCCGCCGAGGTCGCCGGGCGCGGCGGTGTGCGCCTCGTAGATCGTCGAACGGATGCCGATGCGGCGCAGCGCCATGGCCACGACAGGTCCGGCCACGCCGGCACCGATGACCAGCGCTGTCTTTACTGATCCCATGTCACATCCTTTCCTCGTTGACAACATATTGTTATCATTCGATTACAGAAAGCAACGATCGGGCAGATCCCGCCGTCGAAAGGCCGCGCCGCATGACCGCCAGCCACGACTTCCCCCTCGGTGACTGGGGCTTCGAGTTGTCCCCGCGGCTCACCGCGATCCGCTCGTCCCCCGCGCCCGCCACCCGCGTCACCACCGTCAGCGGCGACACCGCCTGGCTGGTCATCCGCTACGACCTCGCCAAGCGACTGCTCAGCGACCCCCGGCTCAACATGGCGGCGGCCATGCAGGCCGGCGCGCCCCGCCAGGAGCCGTGGCCGCTGCGCTTCCCCAACGGGACCACCGACCTCATCGGCAAGGTGCGGAACGCGGGAATCCAGGGCCTGCTGACCGACGCGCTGGCCCCGCGCACGCTGCACCGGCATCAGGGGTGGGCCGAGGCACAAGCCGCCGGCCTGCTGCGCGACCTCACCCGCCGGGAGCCGCCCGCCGACCTGTTCAAGGAGCTGGCCGTCTCCCTGGCCTTCGCGGTGGCCTACCGGCACCTGCTGGGCGAGTTCGAAGAGCAGGACAAGGAGCGCCTGCGTCAGTGGTGGGAGGAGATCCTGTCCTGGGGGCCGGTATACGGGCACAGCGCCGAGCGCATGCGCCGGTCCGACCAGGCGACGTTCCGGTTCTTCGAGCGCCGTCTGCCCGAGATCGTGGCCGCTCCCGGCGACCACCTGATCAAGCGCATCGCCCAGACGGGGGCCCTGGCGGAGAGCGATGTGATCGCGTTCGCCATGATGATGCTCTTCGTGGGGGTCCAGACCTCGGTCAGCTTCCTGGCCGGCTCCCTGGTCACCCTGCTACGCCACCCCGGCTGGCTGGACGCCCTGCGCGGCGATCCCGGCCTGACGGCCACGACGGTGGAGGAGCTGCTGCGCTACACGCCGCTGGTGACCGGCGGCATCAAACGGCTGGCCTTGGAGGACATCGAGGTCGACGGGATGACGATCAAGGCCGGGGAGCTCGTCCTGATCTCGCTGGAGGCGGCCAACCGTGATCCGCTGGCTTTTCCCGACCCCGAGGACTTCAATCCCGACCGGGACCGCCAGGCCCATCTCGGGTTCGGCCACGGCCCGCACTTCTGCCCGGGCAACCGGCTCGCGCGCCTGCAGATCGAGGCCGTCGTGCGGGCGCTGGCCGCCCACGAGCCCCGGCTCCGCCTGGCGGTTCCGCCCTCCGGCCTGCGCTGGCGGCAGGGCGCCGCCTTCCGTAAGCCCGAGTCCATTCCGGTCACCTGGGGCCCGGCCGGCGAGCCCGCGCTGTAGCCGACGCGGGCTCGGTGCCCGACGGGCGAGCGCCGGGCAGCGGGGCGGCCCGACCGGCTCGGTGCCGAAGAGCGGCCGGTTCGGTGCCCGAAGAGCGGCCGGTTCGGTGCCCGAAGAGCGGCCGGTTCGGTGCCCGAAGGGCGGGCGGTTCGGTGCCCGAAGGGCTGGCGGTTCGGTGCCCGAAGGGCTGGCGACGGTCAGCGGGGCGGGCCGGCGGCGATGGTGGACCGGGCGTTCTCGACCCCGCCGCGCCACCAGCCCATCGCCTCCACCCACCACGTCATGCCCGCCGCCGTGTACCCGTCGACCAGGCCGTCCGCGGCGCGTCCCTCCAGCGCGATGTCGAACCCGTCCAGCGAACCCCGCTGCTCAGCCAGGAACTCCACCACTCGGGCGAACTCCGCGACGGGCACCGGCCGCTCCCGCCCGAAGTGCTGGAAGGTCGGCATCGCCCCGTCCCACCGGGCCGCCCGCCGGAACCCCGCCCGGGTCGGCCACCGCCCCGGAATCCAGATCGGGATCCGCGGCCGCTGGACCGGGGGCGGCGGCAACTCCTCCCAGAGTCTCGTCAGCTCCGTCAATCCATGATCCAGCCTGGCGGCGCGGACCTTCAGGTCGGGATCCTCACCGAACTGCGTGTACTCGGCGTCCATCGACCCCAGACCGGCGCCGAAGACCAGCCGCCCCCCGGACAGCCGGTCCAGCGTGGCGGTCTCCTGCGCCACGATCTGCACCCGCCGCCGGGGCAGGGCCGTCATCAACACGCCTATCCGGATCCGGCTGGTACGAGCCGCGATCGCCGACAACACCACCGTCGGGCTCACGACCGGCCACTCGCGATCGGAGTAGAGCAGGTGATCCCACACATAGACCGCGTCCCAGCCGTGCTCCTCGGCCGCGACGCCCAACTCCGTCAGCACCTGGGGGTCGCCGAACTCGCCGACATTCGGCAACCCGACCGCGAATCGCACCATGGTCCAAGGCTATGCGCCCTTCCGGCGCGCGGACCTTCACGACCGGCCCCCGCACAGCACGTGTCGTGCCGGGTGCTAGCGGTGATCGCGTACGCGGGCGCGCAGCAGGTTGGGGTCGGTGCCCGTGGTGTAGGCGGCGCTGAGCACGTACACGTCGTTGCCGCGCAGCGCGACCGAGGTGGGGTTCTGCAGCCCGTCGGCGGCGTCCAGAACGGTGGTGCTGGTGCCGTCGGGCTGGATGCGGACGACCGTGTTGGGGCCGTTGAGTGCGGCGAGGACCTCGTCGCCGCGGCCGGTGAAGGCGAAGTCGTCGATGCCGGCCAGCCCTGATGCTTTGACCCGCGGCGTTCCGGCCCGGTTCCCGGAGCGGATCGGAATGCGCAGCAGGGTGCCCCGGTCGAGGTTGGTCACCCACAGGGCGCCACGGTGCACCTTCGCGCCGTTGACGCCGAGGAAGCCGGTCGAGGCGAGTTCGGGAGCGGTGGACCACGCGGTGGGCGTGCCGCCGGCGAGGGGGACGGTCCACACGGTGCCGAGCACCGAGTCGGTGATGTAGAGCCGTTCGCCCTGCTCGTCCAGGGCCAGGCCGTTGGGCAGGCCGCTCGCGGGCAGCGCGGCGACCCGCTGCGGGGCCTGCCCGGGGCGCAGCCGCCACAACCCGGTCAGATCGGCCGTGCCGGTCGCGTACAACACGTACACCGTGCCGCCCGAGGTGTGGACGATGCCGGTGGTCAGGGGAAAGCCGAGGACCGGTGTGTTGACTCCGCCGTCGGCGGGGACAGGCAGCGTCGCCAGGATGCGGGTCGTGCCCTTCGGGGTGACCTGAGCCACCTGGCGGCCGGCGGCGAAGGTGATGTCCGCCGTGCCGTCAGGTAGCAGGGTGATGTTCTCGGGCAGTTGGTCGGCGTCCACGTCGAAGTGGGTGGCGACCCGTACGTCTGTCAGGAACGTTCGAGCGGACGTCGCGTCGGCCGGCGCGGTCGTCATGAGGGCGGTCGCGGCCATCAGCAGGCCCGACATTGTGATCTTGATGCTTCGCTTGGACATGGTTCCTTCACTGTGTTCTGGCACGGTTCGTGGCACGGTTCGTGGCACGGTTCGTGGCACGGTTGTCGGCACGGTTTTGGGCATGCGGCAGCCGCGGTGCGGCGCCGTGGTCGAGGGGCGCCTCGGGGAGAGGCCGGTCAGATGGTGTGAACGCCGGCGCCGGGGCGCGGCTGGGCCGGCTCCCGGGGTGCCGTGACATGGTCGAGCAGGGTCAGGGCCGTCGCGGAGGAGGAGCCGGGATCGGCCGTGGCCACCACCACGGCCGGACCGTCCCCTTGCGGGCTCTGCACCGTCTGCTGGGTGACCGTCAAGGTCCCGACCAGGGGATGGCGCATCTCGTAGTCGGCGACATCGCAGGGCAGGACCCGGTGATCGGCCCACATCGCGGCGAAGTCCTGGCTGCGCATGGTCAGCTCGCCGATCAGTGCGGCCAGCAGCGGATCGTCCGGGTATCGCCCAGCCGTCAGGCGCAGGTTGCCCACCACGGCTCTGGCCTTGGCGAGCCAGTCGACGTACAGGTCACGGGTGTGCGCGTCGAGGAACACCAGCCTGGCCATGTTCGGCCGCCGGGCCGGGTCGTCGGGGCCGCCCGGATCGAGGTGGCCGGCGAAGAGCGCGTGACCTTGACGGTTCCAGGCCAGGACGTCGCTGCGGCGGCCGATCACGATGGCGGGCGTGCCCGCCAATGCCGCCAGCAGAGCACGGGTGGCCGGGGTGACGCGTTCGGCACGCGGCCGGCTCGCGGGTCCTGGCCGCTTCGGCGCCCGGGCCAGGGCGTGCAGATGGGCTCGTTCGGAGTCGTCCAGCCGCAGGGCGCTCGCTATGGCGTCGAGCACCTCGCGCGAGGCGTTGTGCGACTGGCCCTGCTCCAGGCGAGCGTAGTAGGGCGCGCTGATGCCCGCGAGCATCGCGACCTCCTCGCGCCGCAGCCCCGGCACCCGGCGCCGCTCGCCGTACGTCCGCAGCCCGAGGTCTTCGGGCCGCAGCAGGCCCCGGCGCGCCTGCAGGAAGCCGGCGAGTTGCCCGTGCTTGTTCATGGAGCCAAGTATGCGGACCACCGATGATCCGCGCCGCACCCCGCTGGGGTAGGGATCCGCAGGGTCCGGCATCGGCCCCGGCGACCCGGGCACCGGTCAGCGGCGGAGCGCGTCCGAGGTGTCGTCGTCGACGTCGTCATTGACCTCGACCTCGTCATCGATCAGGAAGCCGCCGGACTGGTGGCGCCAGAGCCGGGCGTAGGAACCCTCGGCCTGGAGCAACTCGTGGTGGGTGCCCTCCTCCACGATGCGCCCCCGGTTGAGCACGACCAGCCGGTCCATGCGGACGACGGTGCTCAAGCGGTGCGCGACCACGAGCGCCGTACGGTCCCGCATCAGCTGCCACAAGGCTTCCTGCACCAGGAGCTCGCTCTCGGAGTCCAGGGCACTGGTCGCCTCGTCCAGCAGCAGGATCGGAGCGTCGCGCACGATGGCGCGGGCGAGGGCGAGGCGTTGCCGCTGGCCGCCGGAGAGCTTGACGCCGCGCTCGCCCACCAGGGTGTCGAGTCCGTCAGGCAGGGAGTCGGCGAACTCCGTGACGTGTGCCGCCCGCGCGGCCCGGAGGATCTCGGCGTCGGTGGCGTCCGGCCGGGCGAACGCGATGTTGTCGCGCACCGACCGGTGGAACATGGCCGGCTCCTGGGGGACGTAGGCGATCAGGCTGCGCAGGTCGGCCTGGCTCAACCGGGTGATGTCCTGGCCGCCGATCAGGATCCGGCCCCCGTCGACGTCCATGAGACGCAGCAGCAGCCGGGTGAGGGTGGTCTTGCCGCCGCCGGACTGGCCGACCAGCCCGATCTTGGTGCCGCTGCGGATGTCCAGATCCAGGTTCTCGAAGAGCGGCGGACCATGGGCGTGCGCGAAGTTCACCCGTTCGAAGCGCACCCCCGCGTCCGCCGGGCGCAGCGGCTGCGGCTGCCCCGGATCGAGCACGGTGGGCGGGACGAGGAGCAGCTCGGTGAACTGCGCGGCTTCGGTGAGCACCGTCTCCATGCGCCGGTACACCTGGTTGAACTCGAACATGATGCTGATCGTGTTGGAGTAGTAGGTGAACGTCACCACGATGGCCTCCACCCCCAGACCACCGCGCAGCGCCACGGCGAGGAGCAGGCCCACGACGCTGGTGAGTACGGACAGCGGGGCGACGACGGTGTCCACCCGGAGGTTGCCGTAGTCCCAGGAGCGCAGCGACAACTTGCTCTGCACGGCGACCCTGGCCCGATGTTCGGTGGCTTCGCGATCCTCGGCGGCGAACGCGCGGACCGTGTCCATGTTGGCCAGCACGTCGGCGACGTGGCCCGACACCAGCACCTTGGCGGCCTCGCGTTCGTCGACCAGCACCTGGCGACGGCGGATGAGCGGGGCGACGAGTACGCCGGTGACGATGATGAGGCCCACCAGGACGAGGACCAGCAGCGGGTGATAACGCCACAACACCACCGAGGCGAAGATCAGCGGCACCAGCTTGGCCATGATCGAGAAGATGAGCGTGTCGGCGAAGTCCTCGAACCTGGAGGAGAACCCGAGCACCCGTTTCGTCAGCGAACCGGCGAAGTTGTCATGAAAGAACGTGGCGTCCTTGGCCAGCAGCTCGTCCATGCCCACGACGCCGAGCCGTTCGACGCCCCGGGCGTCCGTACGGTTCAGGAAGTGCAGTCCGACCCGCCACAACACCTCGCCCGCCAGCAGCAACGCGCCGAAGCCGAGAACGTAGGGCAGGAGCTCGGCGAGGGTGCCGTCGCCGCCATCGGCCAGATGTCCCAAGAGCCCGGCCACCATCAGCGGAGCCAGGTAGAACAGGCAGATGTTCCCCGTCGCCGGCATCGTCAGCGCCGGCACCGCGACCCGCCACTGGCGCATCAGCTCGCCGCAGTAGTAGCGCAGGGCGAGCTGGACCGCCGACCTTCGCACCGATGGAGCGTCCCCGGGATTGCCGAGTGACCCGCGCACGACCATTCACCTCCCCGAGTGCCCTCACGACCCATGCTGCCGCAGGGCGGTGAGGGGGAGCGAACGATTTTCCGGCCGCCCGGCCGGCCTCGATGCCTCGCCCGATCCGGCCGATCCCAGGCCGTCCAGGTCCCTCACCTGGGGTTACTTTGAGCATTCACCCAGGTTGACCCCATAACGTGACTGAATGTCTATCAACCTGACGGCCCGGAAAGGCGGCGGGCCGCAGGCCGCGCTCCAGGAACAGGCGCCCCCACCGGCCCGCCGGCAGACCTGGCTGGACGCCCTGCGCGGCGTGGCCGTGCTCGCCGTGCTCTTCGAGCACCTGCTGGATCCCCTCTTTCCCGAAGTCCGCGCGACCATCAGCCCGTGGTTCGACTTCGGCCAGTACGGCGTCATGCTGTTCTTCCTCGTCAGCGGCTACGTGGTGCCGGCCTCGCTCGAACGGCGTGGCAGCGTCGCCGGTTTCTGGATCAGCCGCCTGTTCCGCATCTACCCCCTGTGGATCGTCGCGGCGGGCATCGGCACCGTGTTCGGACTCGTGCGGGTCTACTCGGTCCTGCCCGCCCAGCTGAGCGACCACCCGGTCACGTCCGGCATCGCCCACCTGACGATGTTGCAGGACTTCCTGCAGGTGGCCAGCGTCGTCAACGTGTTCTGGACGCTCTCCTACGAGATGGTGTTCTACCTGCTGGTGACCGCGATCTTCATCTTCGGGCGACATCGCGCGCGGACCACCGGCATTCTCACCGTCGCGATGGCGGGCGTGCTCGTGGGCGGTGTGCTCCCGGCCGGCGCCCTGTCACGGGGTCTCGGCGGTGACGTCGTCGTGCTGATCGTGGCCGTCGTGCTGATGTCGGGACTCGCCGCGATCCTCGGCGGCGGCCATCGGGTACGACTGTGCGGCGCGGCCGCCCTGGCCGTCCTGGCCGTCGTCCTGCTCGGGGCCAACAGCCGGGTCGGCGCGTGGCAGAGCCTGTCCATCGTGTCCGTCATGTTCGCCGGGACGGCGCTCTACCGGCTGGACCATGGGCAGCTCCGCCGGGGGGCGCGGAGATGGTTGATCGAGCTGGTGCCGGTCGTGTCCATCACCGCCGCGATCTGGTTCGGGCCCGGCTGGGGCATGTCCGACGAGCAGGCGCTGGCGTTCAGGTGGAGTTGGTCCGCCGCCGTGGTGGCGGCCTGGCTGACCTTCATGCTCGGCCGCCTGCTGCGCTCGGCCACGTTTCCCGGCTTCCTCGTACGCCTCGGGCTGATCAGCTACTCCGTCTATCTGCTGCACCCCCTCGCGGTGCAGATCTTGCGACGGCTGGTCCCCGCGGCCGCCGGCGTCTCCCTCGCCGCGCGGATCACCTGGGCCGTGGTGCTGCTGGCGGCGGTGGTCGCCTGCGCCGCCCTGAGCTACCGCTTCGTCGAACGACCGGCCCAGGAGCTCGGCCGCCGCCTGGCTCGCTCCGCCACGCGACCCCGGCCCGGAACAACCACCTGACCCGGCGACCGCCTACCGGCCCGGCCTGACCCGGCGACCGTCTGGCGGCCGGGGCCTAGCCGGAACGTCTGGCCGCCCGCGCGTGCAGCTCCCGCATCTCCTCGCCGAGGGACGGCACCGGTCCTATGACGGCGATGCCGGGCGCGATCTCGTTGATCGGCAGGCTCAGCACGGGTGAGGCGGGCCGTCCGAGCCCGGCGCGCCAGTCGGCGAGCTCGGTGGCGGAGAGCACGTAGACGATCCGGCCCAGCCCGACCCAGGCGTGCGCCGCCGAGCACATCGGGCAGTGCTCTCCTGACGTGTACACCGTGGCGGCCGATCGCCGCTGCGGCGTGAGGTGCTCCGCCGCCCACCGTGCCAGGACGAACTCGGGGTGGGCGGTCGGATCGCCGCTGGTCACCTCGCGGTTGCGCTCCTCGGCCAGGACGGTCCCGTCGGCGTCGGCCAGGACGGAGCCGAACGGGCCGTCGCCCGCCTCAAGGGCCTCGGTGGCGAGCTCGACGCAGCGGCGCAGGTGCGCCAGGTCGGTGGAGGTGAGGTCGTCGATGGTCATCGTGGTCCCCGCTTTCATGCGACCCTGATCCGGCCGTGGGCCGTGACGATCCCGGACCCGGAGATCTGTACCCGGTCGCCGTCGACCTCGACCTGGATCCGGCTGGGCCGGCCGAGCGCGTGTCCCTGCTCGATGACGACCAGACCCGCGTCGGCGCCGCGCGCGCGAAGGAGGAAGGCGGCGAGCGGCCCGGCGGCCGTGCCGGTGGCCGGGTCCTCGACGATGCCCACGGTGGGGTTGAAGAACCTGCTGTAGGCGTCCGCCTCAGGCTCGCCGGGCGCGGTGGTGTAGACGTAGCAGCCCTCGGCGCCCACCTCGGCGAGGATCGCGGCCAGGTCCCGGCTCTCGACGGCGGTGCCGTCGACGGCCGGGCGATCGGCCAGCGGGACGAGCAGGTGGGCGACCCCGGTGGAGACGACCTGCGCCGGCCGGTCGGCGGCCAGGTCCTCGGGCGTCAGCCCGAGCGCGGCGGCGAGCCGGGAGGCGTCCTCGATCACGGCCCCGAAGACGGGCGACGACTGCTCCATCACGATCCGGACGCCTGCTCCGTCCTGGCGGACGACCTCGACGGGCAGCACCTCCTTGCCGATCTCCTGCAAAAGCGTCCGTGATGGCCCGTCCCCGGTCAGTCCCTGGTCTGCGAGCCACAACCAGGCGCCGAGCGCGTTGTGGCCGGCGCCGTCCACCTCGGCTCCGATCGGGGTGAACGACCGCAGCCGCCACGCGGCGCCCGGCTGGGTGGGCTGGAGCAGAAAGGTGGTCTCGGACTGGTTGAACTCGCGGGCGATGTCGCGCATCTGGGTCTCGGTCAGTTCGTCCGCGTCCGGCACCAGTGCCAGCGGATTCCCGGTCAGCGGGCGCTCAGCGAAGACGTCGATGAGGAAGAACGGTGTCGAAGTCGTCATGAGGTCAACGCTAGAGAGCCCATAGGGGGGTGTCACACCTCGAATCGATCGACCATCGGTGGCTCCGGCGCAGAATCTGCGGGATCCTGCACTAATGACGAACACACCGGCTGCCAGACCCCTGGACGACGTGGACCGTGCCCTGATCACCGCCGTGCAGACCGACGGCCGGGCGACCTTGGCCAAGCTCGCCGAGACGATCCAGCTCAGCGTCTCGGCCACCCGTACCCGGCTGCGTCTCCTGGAGGAGCACGGGGCCATCAGCGACTATCGGGCGCGCGTCGAGCCTGAAGCCTTGGGCTACACCCTGCGCGCGATCGTCCGGATGAAGGTGCACGGCTCGCTGTACGACAAGGTCGCCGCCACGCTGGCCGGCCAGCCGCAGATCGTGCGCTGCCTGCGCGTCACGGGAGAGTCCTGTTACGTGATGGAGATCGTGGCCACCGGCATGAGCGACCTGGAGGAGATCACCTCCGAACTCGCCCGGGTCGGCTCCATCACCACCGACCTGGTCTACGAGATCGTCGTCGACCGCCCCACCCCCCTGCCCACCTGACTCACCCTATCGCGCAACTCCAGAGTTGCACCTGGAGAGCTGATGTGCAATCTTTGAGTTGCACATCAGCCGACGGCAACGAAGGAGCCCTCTTATGAGCGAGGATCGGATCGAGCGCGAAACACTGATCGCGGCATCTCTGGAGCGGGTCTGGTCGCTGGTGGCCGAGCCCGGCTTCTGGGTGGCCGACCAGGGGACCGTGTCCGGCACCGTGGCCAGAGAAGGGGAGTCGACAGTGGCGAAGAACGCCGAGTACGGCGACTTCCCGGTACGGGTGGAGAAGGTCGAGCCGCCGACGTACCTGGCCTATCGCTGGGCCAGCGCGTTCCCTGGAGAGGACCTGCGCGAGGACAACAGCACCCTGGTGGAGTTCACGTTGACCCCGGAAGGCGACAAGACGCGGTTGCGGGTCGTCGAGAGCGGGTTCGCGGCGCTGGCGGGGAGCGAGGAACTGCGCGGTCAGGCGCTGAAGGACAATGCCGGCGGGTGGCCCCAGGTCCTCGACGCGTTCAGGACGCGCACCGAGCAGCCATCGGTGTGACGGACGAACAGCGCGGCGACGTCGCGTCGGTCGACAGCGTCCTCGTCGCACTGGCCGACCCGACGCGGCGTCAGCTCCTCGATCTGCTCGCCGCCCAGGGCGAGGCGACCGCGACGACGCTGGCCGAACGACTTCCCGTCACCCGGCAGGCGGTGGTCAAGCACCTCGCCGTCCTGGACGCCGCCGGGCTGGTCTCCGGCGGCCGGGTCGGACGCGAGGTGCGGTACGCGGTGCGGCCGGCGGCGCTGGACGCGACGGCGCGGTGGATGGCCGGGCTCGCGGCCGACTGGGATCGGCGCCTGGCGAACATCAAGCGCATCGCCGAGACAGCGGAGCGGGATTCGTCCTGACCCGCCGCTCTCCCCCGTCAGCGCGGCCACGCATGGCCGCGCACCGGCGATGAGGTCAGTGGCGCAGCAGCGTCAGGCTTGCCTGGGTGCCGGTGACGGTGAGCCCGCCTTGGCCGCCGATCGGGAAGGTGGCCAAGGGGTAGGTGTGGCCGACGTCGATGTTGGCCAGGACGGGGACGCCGGCCAGCGCCGGCTGGGCGTCGACGATCTGCTCCAGCAGCGGGCGGGTCATCCGGCTGGCGTGCTGGAAGCGCCCGATCGCCAGTCCGCGGACACCCGGCGCGTCGGGAAGCTGCAGCAGCGAGGTCAGGTCGCGGGCGAAGGTCGCCGGGTGCGACTCGAGGTCGTCCTCGACGATCAGTATCGCGCCGTCGAGGGACGGCATGCAGGGGGTGCCCTGCAGCAGGTTCAGCGTGCAGAGATTGCCGCCGACGATGTGTCCCTCGGCGGCGCCGGGCCGGATCGGCCACCATCCCTCGTTGGGGAGCAGCTCGCGCTCGTCCTGGTCGAGAAACCAGAGATCGTCGCTCCAGTACGCCGACGGCGCGAGGCTGACCGGAGCACTGTCGAACATGACCGAGGTGAACCAGTCCACGATCTGCTCGACATGATCGCGCATGCCGAACGTCGACCAGTGGGGCCCGGAGTAGGTCACCAGGCCGGTCCGGGCGAGGATGGCGTTCTGCAGGGCGGTGATGTCGGAGTATCCGCACAGGATCTTCGGGTTGGCGCGGATCAGCTCCCAGTCCAGGAACGGCAGGAGCTCGTTGCCGTTGTAACCGCCGATGACCGTCAGGATCGCGGCCACCGACGGGTCCGCGAAGGCCTCGTGCAGATCGGCGACCCGCGAGGCGACGCTGGAAGAGTCGAACGCGTCCCGCTCGTCGACGTGGCCGCCGTACGAGAGCGTCAGGCCCAGCTCGGCGAACCTGGAGTCGATGATGCCGGTGTGGTCGTGCTCCATCACCATCGCGCGCGACCTGGACGGCGCCACCACGCGTACGACATCGCCCTCGTGCAGCTTGCGGGGAAAGATCGCCTTCATCCGCCGAAGCCTAACGGTCCGCGCCGCACGCCGCCCTCCGGCGAGTGCGCCCTCCTCTACGGCCTGTAGAGTGTGCGCGGAAATCGGGTGAAAGGGCGGGGCATGCTGCGGTTGTTCAGAATTGTGGCCATCGCTGAGGCGTGCTCGTGGGCAGGGCTGCTCATCGGGATGTTCTTCAAGTACGTGACCGAGACCGGGGAGCTCGGGGTGAACGTGTTCGGGCCGATCCACGGGGCGCTGTTCGCGTTGTACATCTTCGGGGTGCTGCTCTCGGCGCGGGAGGCGG
The DNA here is from genome assembly GCF_053592075.1 of Nonomuraea sp. NPDC002799. NCBI lineage: Bacteria > Bacillati > Actinomycetota > Actinomycetes > Streptosporangiales > Streptosporangiaceae > Nonomuraea > Nonomuraea sp. NPDC002799. Next base: position 306,261 of record NZ_JBSFVA010000002.1, on the reverse strand, counting down.
GCTGGAGCCGGGGCGCGGTGATCCTGGGGCTGGCGTGCTCGGTGCCGCCGTTCACCTCGTTGTGGTTCGAACGGCGGATGGCGGCGCGCGCGGCGGCCGGGCAACCCGCCTGAGCCGGGCCCGGCCCTGCCGGGCGTCTGTGCTCTTGTGATCCGTGCGGTGACCGCGAGAGAAAAGTCCGACCACATTTTTCAGTTCTTGATACAAGCCTTGCGGGCTGAGAGAGCGCTCTCTCAGCCCCGTCTACCGACGCTTCCTTTCTTCTTGACATACTCTGCCAAGTACTTGCTATTGTTCGTCAAGTGAACCATGCGAGCACGGCAGAGCACGTCGAACTGACCAGAGAGCTCGTCCGGCTGATGGAAACCCGGATCGTTGACCCGCTCGAGATCCTTTTCGAGTCGGATGATCAGGTCCGGCCGATACGGAAACGCTTGCGTATCGCGGCCGAGGTATGGGCGGCACAGCTGCTCGGCCCAGACGACAAGCTCGCGGTCCGTACGGCGGCACGGCTGATCGCGGCGGCCTTCCCTGGCGACGAGCCGTTCGACCCTCCAGAGGCGTGGTGGCGTTCAGCCTTCGGGCAGGCCGTCGCCCGCCGCGCGGGGCACCCGGGGGCCGCAGCCGTGCCGTACGCCACGGCTGCGGCGATGCTCGGCATCACCCGCCAGGGGGTTCACGACCTCGTCAAGCGCGCGAAGCTCGAACGCCATCCCGACGGCGGGGTGACCACGGAGTCCGTGCGCGCCCGGCTCAACCAACCAAAGGAGCAGCGTGTCCCCTCAGGACATCACCATCACCGACCATGTCATTCCTCTGGCGGCCCGTGACCATGGCGGGGACGGCCCCGCCGTATTGCTCCTTCATGGGCTGGGCGGGACGCTCGAAGCCTGGGACGCGCTCGCACCGCTCCTCGCGCGAAGGCACCGGGTCGTGGCCATGGACCTGCGCGGCCACGGGCTGTCCGGGGACGGTCCTTGGGAGTGGGACGCGGTTCTCGACGACCTTGATGCCGTGGTCAAGCATTTCCGCCTGGACCGTCCGGCGATCGTGGGCCACTCTCTCGGCGGCATGCTCGCCATCATGTGGGCGCGACGCCACCCCGGATGCCCGGCGATCGTCAACCTCGACGGACTCAGGTCCGCGGAGAACGACCCGGGCAACTATCCGGGCATGGCGCAGGACGCGCTCAAGACGGCCCTCGACCAGCTCAAGGCCACCTTCGACGCTCAGGCCGCGATGATGGGCCGGCCGGTCCCCGCCGAGCAGGCACCGATGCTCCCTCAAAGAGCCCTCACCGCCCGGGACGGCCACAGCTACCTTCGCCCTGGCCCGGAGACTCTGGCGGCGCTGCGCTACGCGCCGGATTTTCGCGATGCGATCCCCCTCCTCCGCGCGGTGACGTGCCCCGCGCTGGTCGTCCTGTCCGACCGAGACCCGGCGGGAATGGACGGCGGTGAGCTCATGACTGCCTTCCGCCGAGGGGTACGGCGCGACCTTCACGACATCCCGAGCACTGTTCGCGTGACCGAGCTGGCCGCGAGCCACAACATGGTCGCGGAGCAGCCCAGCGACCTCACCGATCTGATCATCCGATTTCTCACGAGCTCCGCGAAGGAATGAGCAGGCGCATAATCCCGGTTGTCTGGAGCGCTCTGAGAGTCTGCCCAGGTAGAACCATATTCTTAGATGTCATCTCACCTGCTACGCGGGGACAACAGATGAGATGACACCTTAGGTTCTGGGGTTGGGTCGGTCAGGGAGTTGAGCCGCCTAGCGGGCCCAGTTGCCGCCGGCCTGGGTCCAGGCGGTGGCGGTCTCGGGGCTGATTCCCAGCAGTTGCACGGGGCTCTGGCCGCTTGAACAGCGAGCCCGCGACCCGCTCGGTCAGGGCCCGGAGCTCGGCATCCCACGACATAACGAGATGGTAGGTGAGCGAACAGATCACTCACCGACTAGTCTGCGGACTACCCGGCCGGGTGAGGCTACAGGCGGGCTGTCGCCTCCGCGCGGCCGAGTGTGAGGGGCGCGGGGGCGAGGGCCCGCAGGAAGTCCGGCGCGTCGAACAACTCGCCGGGGGCCGCCGCGCCCGTCCGGGTGATGCGGCCGTCGAGGATCCGCGCCGTCGCCTCCACCACCAAAGGCGCGGTGACGGCGTAGATGTCCCTCCCGGACGCGGTCGCGCGGCGCTGCTCCCCGCCCCTGCGCACGACGGCGTCCACGAGGAAGGTCTGCGACGAACGCCCGCTGCCGTCCGCGGCCACGGGCGCGGGGCTGCCGGGATCCCGGACGTCGCGCAGCGGCTGCCGGTTCATGTACACCCGGATCTCGGGCGTGCTCAGGTGGCGCGAGATCGCGACCGAGTCGGCGGTGGCCAGCTCGCTGACCTCCAGCGTGCCGGACGGCGGCGGGAACTCCCAGATGCGGATCTCGGGCGGCTGCGGAGGAGAGACGAACGTGCCCCCGGTGTAGATCAGGTGCTTGGGCGCGTTGATCTTCCCCGTCCGCCTGGTGCCCTCGGTCGGATGCCAGCTGTCGAGGGCTATCCCGATCTCGACGGCGTCCGCGTCCGTCCAGTCGCCGGCCGCCGAGGTGGCCAGCAGGTCGCCGAGCCCGCCGAAGAACGCCATGGACGGGACCACGACCGTGCTCACGTCCGCCGCGCGCTCGAAAATCGCGAGGGAGACGACCTGCTCCGCCGAGACGTCCAAATAATGCGCGCCGGCGCGGACGGCGGCGTCGAGCACGGGCAGTGCGGTCTGCGCGAACGGCCCGGCGCAGTTGATGACCGCCGCGGCCCCCGACAACGCGCGGTCGAGCGACTCGGGATCGTCGGCCGACGCGGGCCTGATCGGCACTCCCAGGTGGTCGAGGGCCAGCAGGCGCTCTTCGTCGCGGCCGGACAGGATCAGCCCGAAGCCGCGCCGCGTGAGCTCGGCGATCACGAATCGCGCGGTGTGGCCGTACGCGCCGTAGACGGCCACGGTTGTCTTCCTCTGCGTCATGGCTTGATCTTCGCGGCCCCGGACCCGGGTCACGAGTGTCTGAAGCGACGACATGCGTACACTTTCGGACATGACGTCGGTGGTGCTGGTGTTGTACGAGGGCGTGCTGCTGTTCGAGGCCGCGGTGGCCTGCGAGGTGTTCGGGGTCGACCGTTCCGACCTCGCCGACCCCTGGTACGACTTCCGCGTCTGCGGGCCGCCCCGGACCCTGCTGGGCGGCTGGTTGCGCCTCGACTCCCGCCATGGGCTCGACGCCCTGGCCGGCGCGGACACGGTCGTCGTCCCGGCCTGCGCCGACGTCGAGGCCGACCCACCTGCCGAGTTGCTGGCGGCGCTGCGCGCGGCCCACGAGCGCGGCGCCCGCATCGTGTCGCTGTGCACGGGAGCGTTCGTGATCGCCGCCGCCGGGCTCCTGGACGGCAGGCGGGCCACCACGCACTGGATGCACGCCGACCGCCTCGCGGCACGTTACCCCGCGATCGACGTCGATCCCGGCGTGCTCTACGTCGATGAGGGGCCGGTGCTGACCTCGGCGGGCAAGGGAGCCGCCCTCGACCTGTCCCTGCACGTCGTCAGGAACGACCATGGCGCGGCGGTCGCCAACGAGCTGGCCCGCCGCCTCGTCGTGGCGCCGCATCGGGCGGGCGGCCAGGCCCAGTTCGCCGGAGCTCCGCTGTCGCCCGGGGACGGTGCGGGCAGCCCGCTCGCCGCTCTGCAGGACTGGGCGCTCAACCGGCTGCATGAGCCGCTGACCGTTCAGGATCTCGCCGGCCGGGCGGGCATGAGCACCCGCAACCTCGCCCGTCACTTCAACGGCGCCATCGGGGTCACCCCGCTGCGCTGGCTGCACGATCAGCGGATCCGGCGCGCGCAGGAGCTCCTGGAGACCACCGACGCCGGCATCGAGCAGATCGCGGCGCGTACGGGCATGGGGACCGCGGCCACCCTGCGCCGGCATTTCAACCGAGCGGTCGGCGTCCCGCCCGACACCTACCGGCGTACCTTCCGCGACACCTGATCACCCGCCTGCCAGTGGGAGAAGCGCGGCCGAGGTGCCGCGAGCCGGCGACGCCACGGCGGTCTTGTCGCAGGGCATCGCCGGCTCCATCGGCGCGGCGAAGGCCGCGCCGATGCCTGCGGGCAAGCCCGTGTGCCACGAGGCTTGACGGCCTCGTTCCCGCGTCACAACTTGCAGGACAGCAGCTTCATGTCGGTCGCCTGCGGCTTGAACTGCCCTTCGTAGTCGCCCGCGTCCGAGTTGCCGGGAAAGGCGCGCGCGGCCGCGGGAAGCGTGGACTCGAAGTCCCGCCGCCATTGCACCCGCAGATACTCCTGGATGATGTCGTTCAGCTTCAGGCAGTCGGCCTTGTTGGGGCCGAGCAGGCCGATCCCGTAATACTGGTTCTCGCCGAAGACCCCGGGCAGGATGACGCTGAACTTGCCCGCGTAGGCGCCCGCGTATCCGTACAGGAGCAGGGTGTCGGTGAAGATGGCGTCGGTGTTCTTCTCCAGAAGCGCCTCCACGCATTCCTTGGTCGTCTGTCGCATGGCGCCCGGCGTTCCCATGATGGCCCCGGGAATGACGACCCTGGCGCCGGTGGTGGTGCCGACCGTGCAGACGGTCTTTCCCTTCAGGCTGTCCTTGCCGTCGAAACGTTTGTCGTCGGAGCGCACCAGCAGCGCCTGGGTGCTCACCATGTACGGCCCGGCGAAGTCGATGCCGTCATCGTTACGGCTCTGCGTGATCGAGTACGTGTGAATGACGAGGTCCGCCCGCTTGCCCTTCAACATGGGCGCCCGGGCCGCCGAGGTGATGGGCGTGGACACCAGCCTGGCGCCGAGCTTCGCCTCGACGGCCTTCATGACGTTGATGTCCATGCCGGTCGGGTTGATGGTGCCGAGCGCGAATCCCGGGGCGTCGTGAGGCACCCCCACCACGATGGTGCCTTCGAGGACCGTCGGCCCCGGAGCCGGAGCCGGACCGCCGCAGCCCGCCACCAGGACGAGCCCGCCGCACAGAGTAAGACGTAATGCTCTTCGTAGCACGCGCATCTGATTGTCCTTCAGGTTCCGCGATGAATTCGGGCTTCCGCTATGAATTCGTGAGCACGGCTTCGGTCAGCGACAGGTCCACGGCGCAGTTCGCGTCGTTCCGTACGCTGCTGACGATGATGTCGAGATGAAGCTCCGTGGCGCCCGGCGCGATGTCCAGCCGCATCTGCTCACCGGTGCGGCGGGTAACGGACAGGGCGGCGTTTCCGTCGGCGCGGGGTCGTACCGTGAGTGTCGTGAACGGCGCGCAATAGCCGATTTCCTCATTATGGTCGGCGATGCGGAACGTCAGCACGACGTGACCTCGACGGGCCGGCAGGGCGGCGGCCAGTGACGCCACCCCGCCGGGACGCACGTTCGTCTGTCCGCTGAGCCGGCTCACCGCGCGAATGTCGACGTCGCGGTTGGCCTGGTAAAAGAGCACGGCCGCCCAGGTCGCGCTCACCAAGGCGTTCACGGCGATGATCCCGCCGATCACCCGGCGGGCGTGCCGGGGGTTTATCTTCGGGACCCTGAGGGCCCTGACCCCGTAAATACCGAGGACGGGGCCCACGACACCGACGATTCCCACGACCACCGTGACGATGGTGAGTGCCATGGTCGCCCGGGAAGCGATGAGAGCGACGAGGACAATCGTCCATAAAACTCCGATTGTCGTGGAAAGGTAGAATTTCCAGGAATACGGAGAGGGATCCATTCCAGAATTATGCCAATCCGGCGTGGAGATTATGTCGGTGCGTCAATCACCGGCGATCCCCCCGGTCTCCAGCAGCCGCCCGCCGGACAGCTCCAGCCGGCGGTTCACCCCGATTTCCGCGAGGAAGCGCTCGTCATGACTGACCACCACGAACGCCCCCTCGTACGCGGCGAGCGCGCTCTCCAGCTGCCCCACGCTGACCAGGTCGAGGTTGTTGGTCGGCTCGTCGAGCAGCAGGAGCTGGGGCGCCGGCTCGGCGCACAAGACGCAGGCCAGCGTGGCGCGCAGCCGTTCGCCGCCGGACAACACCCTGACCGGCAGGTGCGCCCGGACGCCGCGGAACAGGAAGCGGGCGAGCAGGTTCATCCGCTCCGCCTCCGGCATGCCGGGGGCGAACGCGGCCAGGTTCTCCGCCACGGTGCGCTCGACGTCGAGCAGGTCGAGCCGCTGCGACAGGTAGGCGACCCGGCCGTCGGCCCGCCTGGCCAGGCCGCCGCCGGGCTCCTGGTCGCCGCTGATCAGGCGCAGCAGGGTGGACTTTCCCACGCCGTTGGGGCCGGTCAGCGCGATGCGCTCGGGCCCGCGGATCACCAGGTCGAGACCGGGCTCGGCGAACAGGCCGCGGGCCCGCAACTGCTCGCCGGTGAAGACGGTGCGGCCGGCGGGAACGTTCGTCCCGGGCAGGCGCAACACGATCTTCTGGTCGTCCCGCACGGCCCGCCCGGCCTCGTCGAGCCGGGCCTGGGCGTCGCTGACGCGGGCGGCGTGCGTCTGGCCGGCCCGCCCGGCCGACTCCTGGGCGCCCCGCTTCATGGTGCCGGCGAAGATGCGCGGCAGACCGGCGCTCTTGAGGTTGCGGGCGGCGTTGCCCGCCCGGCGCTCGGCCCGCTCCCTGGCCTGCTGCAACTCCCGCTTCTCCCGCTTGAGCTCCTGCTCGGCGCTGCGCACGCCGCGCTCGGCGGCGTTCTGCTCCGTGCGCACGGCCGCCTCGTACGCGGTGAAGTCGCCGCCGTAGAAACGGACCTCGCCCCGGTCCAGCTCGGCGATGCGCTCCATGCGGTCGAGCAGGGCCCGGTCATGACTGACGACGAGCAGGCAGCCGGTCCAGTCGCCGAGCACGGCGTAGAGCCTGCGGCGGGCTTCGAGGTCGAGGTTGTTCGTCGGCTCGTCGAGCAGCAGGACGTCGGGCCGCCGCAGGAGCTGCGCGGCCAGGCCGAGCGAGACGATCTGACCGCCGCTCAGGGTGCGCAGCGTGCGCGCGAACTCAAGGTCGCCGAGCCCGAGCCGGTCGAGCTGGGCTCGGGTGCGCTCCTCGATGTCCCAGTCGTTGCCGATCGTGGTGAAGTGCTCCTCGCTCGCGTCCCCCGACTCGATGGCGTCCAGCGCGGCGATCACGGGCGCGATGCCCAGGACCTCGGCCACGGTCAGGCCGCCGTCGAGCGGCAGGCTCTGCGGCAGGTAGCCGAGCGTGCCGTTGACGGACACACTGCCGCCGCCGGGCCGGTACTCGCCGGCGATCAGCTTGAGCAGCGTGCTCTTGCCCGCGCCGTTGGGGGCGACGAGGCCCGTACGGCCGGCGCCGACGGTGAAGGAGAGGTCGCTGAAGACAGGCGTGTCGTCAGGCCAGGAGAAGGACAGGTTGGCGCAGTTGATGAACGCATCGGACATGCGGAAGACCTCGTACGGGTGTGATCCGGGGCGCGCCGAAGCCGCCCGGGAAGGGGACAGGGATTCGGGAACGACGATCAGGGCCCACCGGCGGCGGTCATGCGCGCCTGCCGGGGCCGATCAACCTCCGGTGTCACCCGGAGATGTCGTCGTCACCTGCCACGTCTGGTCTCCTCCATCACAACTGACCCCCATTTTAGCAGCCGCCCAAGCGGACGACCCCGGAGAGAGCGGCGACCGAAAAAGAGAGCACCGCTCTTGACATCATCGCTCCGAAACGAGAGCATTGCTCTCATCGATCACCAAGGAGTCATCATGCGCAGCTTGTTCCAGCGGGGCCCCTCCCTCACGACCCTGCACGCCGACTACGCCGCCCAAGGCCGGATCGACGACGAGGCCCCGGTGACCTCGGAGTCCAGCGTCGTCGTCGACGCGACACCCGCCCAGGTCTGGGAGGTGCTGACCGACCTGCGCAACTGGCCGTCCTGGGCCCCGGGCTACGAGGTGCTGCGGCTCGACGAGATCACGCCTGGCGCCGGCTTCCGCTGGCGGCTCGGCAAGGTGAAGATCGCGTCGACGTTCGCCGTCGTCGCTCCCGGACGCGAGCTCACCTGGAGCGGCCTGGTCTTCGGCTACAAGGCCGTCGACCAGCAGATCCTGGAGGCCCTTCCCGGCGGCCGCACCAAGGTGACCATGCGGGAGAGCCTCGCGGGCCCGCTCGTCTCCCTGGTCTTCGGCGCCGGCAAGCTCCGCGCCGGCCACGAGCGCTACCTGGCCGCCCTGGAGACCGAGCTCGGCAGGCGATCGGCGGCACGCCGGGTCGCGGCCTGAACAACGTGCGGAAAGGCCGCGACAATGTCGCGGATAAAAGGCGCCGGCCCGTCGTCCGGAAGGTGTCGGGAAACTCTTGATACCACAATACGGTTTGATCATCGCGACAAGCGCGGGGCCGATATTGTGCTTACCTTTGTCTGGTGCTCGGCGATCTGCTCGACCTCATTCTGCTGGCCCTGCTCGTGGTCGCCGGCGTCGCCGGATATCGCCAGGGGTTCATCGTGGGGGCGGCGAGTTTCGTCGGCTTCGTCGGCGGTTGCGTGCTCGGGATCCACATCGCGCCGTCCCTCGCGGGCGCCGTCCTGGACGGGGATGTGCCGCAGTCCGTGATGGCCATCGTGATCGTGTTCCTGACCGGGACGCTCGCCCAATTCGGCACGTCCACCGTGGGGGCCGTGCTGCGCGCCCATGTGCGCTACGAAGCGGCCCGGAGGCTGGACGCGCTGGGCGGCGCCCTGATGTCCGGCTTGTCGGTGCTGGTCATCGCCTGGCTCGCCGGAAACCTGCTGGTGTCCAGCTCACTGACGCCGATCGTGGAGCAGATCCGCGGCTCGCTGCTTCTGGCCACGGTCGACCAGGCGATTCCCGAGGCGGCACGCGACTGGCAGAAACCGTTCAAGCGCTTCGTCGACCGGTCCGAGTTCCCGCCGGTGCTGGACGCGATCGCCGGCCAGCCGACCATCGACGTCCCACCGCCGGACGCGGCCGTGCGGACGAGCGCCGCGCTGCAACAGGCCCGGGCGGGCATCGTGCAGGTGCAGGGACTGGCCGGCACCTGCGGCAAGAACATCACCGGCTCCGGGTTCGTGTACGCGCCGGATCACGTCATGACCAACGCGCACGTGGTCGCTGGGGTGGACGCCGACCTGGTCGTCATCGACCACGAGCAGCGGCCGCACCCGGCGGCGGTGGTCCTGTTCGACCCGAAGCGGGACGTGGCGGTGCTGCACGTGCCGAACCTCGGGCTGGCGCACCTGACCTTCACCGGCGAGGCCGGCAAGGGCGATGACGCCGTCATCGCGGGATATCCCAAGGACCGCGGGTTCACCTCGCAACCGGCCCGGATCGCGGAGCGGCAGCGCGCCTCCATCCCCGACATCTACCGGGAGACCCAGGTGACGCGGGAGGTGTATCTCATCCGGGGCGCGGTTCAGCAGGGCAACTCGGGTGGCCCGCTGCTGTCCCTCGACGGCCGGGTGCTGGGCGTGGTCTTCGCCGCCGTCGTCGGCCAGGCCGACACCGGTTACGTGCTGACCTCCTCCGAGGTCTCCCCCGACGCCCGCCGCGCCGAGACCGCCACCAGGCCCGTCAGCACCCAGATCTGCGATTGACGCCATCCGCCCTGGACAGCCCGGCTGACTTGCCTAAGGCCATTAGGCAAAAGCATAATCTGCGTTGGCCGAGGAGAGGTGGATCATGGCACGCGCAGGGCTGACCGTGGCCCGCCTGACTCAGGCGGGGGCGGAGCTGGCCGACGAGATCGGCTTCGACCAGGTGACCGTCTCCGAGCTCGCCCGGCGGTTCGACGTCAAGGTCGCGAGCCTGTACTCACATCTGAAGAACTCCCAGGACCTCAGGACCAGGATCGCCCTGCTCGCCCTGGAAGAGCTCGCCGACCGGGTCGGCGCGGCCCTGGCCGGGCGGGCCGGCAAGGACGCCCTGACCGCCTTCGCGAACGTCTACCGCGACTACGCCCGGGAGCATCCCGGCCGTTACGCCGCGACGCAGTTGAGACTGGACGCGGAGACGGCGGCCGCCAGCGCGGGCGGCAGGCACGCGCAGATGACCCGTGCGATCCTGCGCGGCTACGACCTGGCGGAGCCGGAGCAGACGCACGCGGTCCGGCTGCTGGGCAGCGTCTTCCACGGCTACGTCAGCCTGGAGCTGGGGGGCGGGTTCAGCCACAGCGCCCCTGACACGCAGGAGACCTGGACCCGAGTGCTGGACGCCCTCGACACCCTGCTGCGCCACTGGCCCGCCCCCTGACCGGCCGGCCCCGGCGCCGTTGCGCGTCGGGGATCCGGCGCTGTTGCGCGCCTTGATGGTCTGGCCCTTTGTCGTCTTTGCCGGGTTATAGTCAGGGCAATTTCCACCTTCCGGGCAAAGGTGATGGGCATGTCCCTGGGCGACCTGTACGACCCGCTCCGCACGCACCTGCACGACCCCTACCCCTTGTACGAGCGCGCACGGCGCGAAGAGCCGCTGTTCTTCTCCCCGGTGATCGGCGCCTGGGTCGTGACGAAGATGGCCGACGTGCGCACGGTGCTGCGCGATGGGCGGACCTTCTCCTCGGCGAACACCCTGCGGCCGTACACCCCGTTCCCCCCGGCCGTCCTGGAGGAACTGGCCAAGGGCCTTCCGCCGCGGGAGCTCTTCATCACCATGGACGGCGAGGCGCACCGGCGGCTTCGGGCCCCCGCCGCCGCGGCCCTCTCCCCCGAACGTGTCGCCGCGACCGAGTCGTACATCACCGAACGGGCGTCGGTCCTCATCGATGCTTTCGCCAAGGACGGCCACGCCGACTTCATGGCGGCGTACGCCAACGTGCTGCCCGTCGACGTGACCGCCCGGCTGGTCGGCTTCGCGGAGCAGGACAGCAGGGCGTTCGGGGACGACAGCCGCGCCGCGGCGGCCATGGGGATGGGGCACCAGTTCGGGTCGGACGAGGAGCAGATCGAGTGCGCGCGCGGCTGGGTCCGCTTCCAGCGGCTCATCATGCGGTACGTCACCGATCGCCGCGCCGCGCCCCAGAACGACCTGATCAGTGACTACATCGCCCTGTGCGCCCCGGGTGACGCGCCCCTCAGCACCGACGACATGGCGGGGCTCGTCGGCCTCGTCCTGTCGGTGGCCATGCCGGGCCACATCACCACCTCGGCGCTGCTCGGCAACGGCCTGCTCCGGCTGCTCACCCAGCCCGGCCAGTGGCAACTGCTCTGTGAACGGCCCGACCTCGCGGCGAACGCGGCCGAGGAGATCGCCCGCTACGACACCCCGACACACGTCTTCCTCCGGGTGGTGACCACCGACACCAGCCTCGGCGGGCGAGACCTGCCCGCCGGCGCCGAGGTCGCCGTCTGCCTCGCCTCCGCCAACCGGGACGAGGACGCCTTCGAGCGGGCCGAGGAGTTCGACATCACCCGGCCTCCGCAGGCGAACGTGGTCTTCGGCCAGGGTGCCCACTACTGTCCCGGCGCGGGGCTGGCCCGCCGCCAGGTGGAGATCTCCCTGCGCCTGCTCGCCGAACGTCTGCCCGGCCTCCGTCTCGTACCGGACCAGCGGATCGAGTACCGCAGCACGCTGGACCACCGGGGCCCGCTCGCGCTGCGGCTTCAGTGGTGAGCACGTTCGACGGCCTCTCTCGACCTCCATGCGCCCGTCTGTCCTCCTGCGGCGTCTGCCACGAAGCGGGCCCTCTGCGCGGCAGGCGGCACACTACCTGCTGTGCGCTCCACGTCATTGATCTCTTTGACCCCTCTTCTCCCGGTGATCCTGGTGGCCCTCGTCGTCCTGGGCGCCGTGGTCGCCTGGCTGGGCCGGCTCGGCCATGGACGGGCCGTTCTCACCGCCTGCCTGCGCGCGGCCGCGCAACTCGGCGCGGTCTCCGCCCTGATCACCTGGGTGGTCGCCTCCTTCACGGCCGCGACGGGCTTCATCCTGCTCATGTACGGCGTCGCCGCCTTCACCGCGGGCCGGCGCATCACCCGTGGCCGGAACGCGTGGTGGGCGGCGGCGCCCATCGCGGCCGGGACCGCACCGGTGCTGGCCGTCCTGGCCGGCAGCGGAGTGGTCGTCCTGGACGCGATCGTGGTGATTCCCATCGCGGGAATCCTGCTGGGCGGCTGCATGACCGCCACGTCGCTGGCCGGGCAGCGGGCGGCTGAGGAGCTGGTCCAGCGCAAGGGAGAGGTGGAAGCGGCTCTGGCGCTGGGCTTCCTGCCGCGTGACGCGGCACTGGAGATCTGCCGCCCCGCGGCGAACCGGGCCCTGGTGCCCGCGCTGGACCAGACCAGGACCGTGGGGCTGGTCACGCTTCCCGGTGCCTTCGTGGGGATGCTGCTCGGCGGCGCGAGCCCGATCGAGGCCGGGGTCGTGCAGCTCGTGGTGCTGGTGGCGCTGCTGGCCGCCGAGGCCGTGGCGATCCTGGTGACGACCGACCTGGTCGCGCGCGGCTACTTCGCGTGAGCCCGTCCAGGAGGGGCCTCCGCGTCCTGATCTGGCTGTTCCGTCCAGCCGCTGGTGTGGCCGCGTTCGGCCAGTTCACGCAGGAGGCGGGCGAGTGCGGGGTTACGGTCGCCGCGCCGCCAGACGATCGACCAGGGGTAGCGGATGGCCGGCTCCGTGATGGGGACGATCTGGACGCCGTCCGCGAGGCGTACGTCGTCAGGGGCGAGGGACAGGCGGTCGGGCGGGAGACGCCGGGCGTAGGAGCCGGCGTCGGCGCAGGCCGTGCCGCCGAACTCGATCGGGATGCCCAGGTCGTCCGCCACGCGACGGGCGAAGGCGGCCATGTCGGGCGGGTCGGTGCTGGGCCACCACAGGGCGTCCAGGTCGCGGGCGCCGACGTGGGCCGCGCCGGCCAGGGGATGCAGCGGGCCGAGCACCGCGACCATCGGCTGGAGGCGTACCAGCCGGCTGGTCAGGTCGGCGGGGAGGGGCTCGTCGAGGTCGGCGGGGTTGCCGAACGCGGCGTCGACCTCGCCGCGACGCAGCGCGGCCAGCGCGCGCGGCAACCCGCGCCGCACGCTGGGCTGGATCAGCAGCTCTGGCATGGTCTCGGCCAAGCCGACCGTCAGCGTCCACGGGAACTGCTGGTAGCCCCAGACGTCGAGGTTGAGCGGGCGCGGCGCGCCGCCGAACGCCGCCCGCGCCACCTCGGCCGCCTCCAGCAACCGCCTGGCCGGGTCGAGGAAGCGCCGTCCCGCCTCGCTCAGCTCGACCCGGCGGGTGCCCCGGACGAACAGCGCGCCGCCCAGCACCTGCTCCAGCCGCCGCACCCGCTTGGACAACGCCTGCTGAGTGACGAAAAGCCGCTGCGCCGCGCGGCCGAAGTGCAGCTCATCCGCCACCGCCACGAAGGCCCTGACCTGTTCCAGGTCCACCATTGACTCCTCCCGGTCGTCAATGCGCCCAACAAGTTGTTGGACCGCTGAACTCCCAGGACGCTCTACTGGCGGTCATGAATCTGATCACCCGAGCCGAACTGTCCGACCTGGTGGCCCGCTACGGCTTCGCCCTGGACGCGCGCGACTGGAACGGCGCCGCGCGGTTGTTCGCGCAGGAGGGCAGCCTCCGCTTCACCGGCGGAAGCGTGACCGGGCGGGCGGAGCTGGCCCGCTTCTACGCCGAGCGCGTAGGCGCTTACGAGTTCACCTTCCATTATCCGCACGCGCAGGTCTTCGAAGGGGACGGGGACCGGGCGACCGGGATGGTGAGCGCGCACGCCGAGCACGGGCAGGACGGGGTGTGCTTGATCGCGGGCGTACGGTACGACGACGAATACGTCAGGCAGGACGATGCCTGGCTGATCTCCAGCCGGACCATCAACTCCCTCTATTTCCTGCCTTGGCCGGATCTGGGGACCCGGTTCCACTCGGACGTCCACGAGCCCCGCTGACCTCGTTGACATCGCCCGCCGAGTAAGTACGCTTTTACGTAATTACGGAAAAGCGAATAATTCCTGATGGCGACAGCCCCGACCGGTCAGGAACGGAGCAGTCATGACGTTGTCACGACACCGCGCAGCCCGGCGGGCGTGGATCTCAGGAGACGTCGAGGAGGCCGCGCGCCGGGCCGCCGCAGCGGGGAACGACCGCCTGCTCGTCCTGGCCGACCTCGTACGCGGCCGGTTCGAGCAGGCGCTGGCCCGCTATGCGGCCCTCACCTTCCGGCACCCCGCGCTCGACCTGCCGGTGGCGCACGCGTGGCTGCACCTGGACCAGGCACACAGAGCCTGCGAGCACTTACGCCGGCGCCGCCGCCGTGTCCCGCGCGACCTGGCCCTGCGGCGCGACCATCCGATGACGGTCGAGGCCGCCGAGCCGGTCGCGCTGCCGTTCCAGGACCATCCGCTGGCCCCCTACCTGCCCGCCGTCGAAGGCGTGCTGAACGGCCACCGCACGCTGCTCCACCTGGACACCGGAGGCGCGTTCCTGGTGATGAGCACCCGGCGGGCGGCGCGGACGGGCATCGAGACGCTCCCGAACGGCCACCGCTTCCACGGCGTCACCCGGACGCCGGTCCGTGCCGGCATCGTCCGTGAGCTGGACCTCGGCGGCGCCAGGCTGACGAACGTCCCCGTGGACGTGCTTCCCACGCTGACCGGCCCGCAGGACGTCACGCTCATGGGCACCGCCCTGCTGCGGCGGTTCCTGCCCACCATCGACACTCCGGCCGGCCGCCTCCTCCTCGCCCCGCGCGGCCACCCCGCTCCCCTGGACGGCGTCCGCGTGCCCTTCTCGCTGTGGGGCGACCACTACATGCTGGCCAGGGGCGGCTACGGCCTCCGCCGCGACCTCACGTTCTTCGTCGACTCGGGGCTGGTCCACGTCCTGGAGGACGAGGACGGCACGCTGCGGCAGGCGGCCGTGCTGGCCACCAGGTCGCAGTATCGCTCGTGGGGCATTCCGCGCGCCGACCTGGCCGCCACCCATCTGAAGGCCGCCGGCCCCCTGAGCCTGGGGCCGCTGGCGCAGCCGGAGCACCTCCTGTCGATCGCGCCGGCCAGGACCACGCCGTGGTCGCGCCTCGGCGGGATGAGGGTGGACGGGCTGCTCTCACAGGCGTTCCTCGCCAGGTACGCCTGGACTCTCGACTTCGGCCGCTCCGAGTACACGTTCAGGTAGGGCGCGAGCCGTGCGCGGTCAGGTGGTGTGCGGGTTCGGATCGTCGTGCAGTGTGGCGTCGAGGAGGTGCGCGCCCGCGTCGTGCAGGGTGATGCCGTAGCCGCCGGCCCCGTCATCGGGCGGCGTCCCCGTGCCCGACTCGGCGATCGCCTTGAAGCGGGTGTCGCGGGTCGGGCCGTCGCCGACGAGGTGGCCGCAGAGGTGGCCGTCGCGGTCGTACACGGCCCACCGTCCCCCGTCCACCTGCGGCATCGCGTCCGGGTTGTCCTTGAGCCACTGCGCGTTGTCCGCGTGCTCGGCCTGCCGGTCGGCCTCACTCCGCTCGGCGGGCGCCTCGGCTGCCGTGTCGTCGTCAGTTTTGCGAGGACTGCTCATGTTGCGTCTCGCTCTCAGATTGCGGCGGCACCCCGAAGATCGCGGAGAGCCTGAGTCACAGCCTACCGACCCGGAAGAGCAGCCCATCGAACCCGGCGCCGCTCCCCACCGCGCCCCAGCCCCGACGGACAGCTCGGCGAAACACCGCTGAAACTCGCTCTTCCCCAGCGCGGCATTCAGCTTTATCCTCATGCTCAAGAATTCTGTGAACGTTCACAGAGCGCATCTGGGCGATTAAGCATCTTGAAGGCGAATTGGCGGGCCCCTCGTCGCCTCAATCGTCCGTGAACGTTCACATAGAGAAGTGCACGGCACCAAGACCACCACCGCCCATTTCTTGATCAAGGAGATCGGGATGGCCGTCCACCGCCTGCGCACCATCAGGGTCACGCTCCTGCTGACACTCGTGACGCTGCTCGCCCTCGTACCGCTGAATCCCACGCCGGCCGCAGCCGCCACGCTGACCATGCGCGGCGCCGACATCTCCTCGGTCCAGCGCAGCCTGGACCTCGGGGCCAAGTACTACAACGCGGCCGGAACCGCCGCCGACCCGCTGGACATCCTCACCGGCGTCGGCGTCAACTACGTGCGGCTGCGCGTCTGGAACAACCCGGCGAGCGGATACAACAACAAGGCGAAGGTCCTGGCCTACGCCAGGACGGTCAAGGCCAAGGGCCTCGGCCTGATGATCGACTTTCACTACTCCGACACCTGGGCCGACCCGGGCAAGCAGTACAAACCCGCCGCATGGGCGAGTCACGGCATCGGCCAGCTCCAGACGGACGTCTACAACTACACCTACGACATCTGCAACAGCCTGAAGGCCCAGGGCACCACGCCGGACAGCGTGCAGATCGGCAACGAGATCAACGTCGGCATGTTGTGGAACGACGGCAAGGTCGTCAACAACGACTTCACCAACCTGAGCCTGCTGCTGAAGGCCGGCTACAACGCGACCAAGGCGTGCAACGGCGGCACCCAGGTCATCATCCACACCGCGAACGCCGACAGCCAGGCGCACGCGCGCTGGTTCTACGACGGGATCCGCGCCAAGGGCGTGCCCTGGGACATCACCGCCCTGTCGTACTACTGCATGTGGCACGGCCCGCTGTCCACCCTGTCCACGGTGATCAACGACACGAGGTCCCGTTACGGCAAGCCGGTCGTCGTGGCGGAGACCGCCTACCCGTTCACCGCCGCCAACGCCGACAGCGAGGCGAACGCGGTGGGCGGCTCGACGCCGTGCTCGGGCTACCCGGCCACCTGGGCCGGGCAGGCGAGCAACTTCACCGCGGTCCAGAACACCGCCCGCGCCGCCGGCGCGATCGGCGTCTTCTACTGGGAGCCCACCTGGTACGCCATCACCGGCCACGGCTGGGACCCGGCCAACATGAACGGCACCGGCAACCAGTGGGACAACATGGCCACCTTCAACTGGACCGGCGGCGTCAACCCGGGCATCAGGTGGACGCCGTAACCGGCGCGGAGCAGGGTCAGCCGCCGCAGGCGCTGCGGAGGTTGTAGAACCAGGACAGGTATTTGGTATGGACGTCACGGCCGGCGACTCTGAGCATGGAGTCGTCGGCGTTCTCCAGGGTGGTGAAGTTCGCGCTGCCCGTGTAGACCCGGGGCGTGATGTCGTCGTCGTAGTGACCGTCGATCATCATGATCTTGGTGTGCGGGACCACGGAACGGCTGCCCACCGCGAACCTGCACGGCCGGACCTGGATGTACTTGCCGTTCGACGCGGGTTGGGCGAGCTTCGCCCGGATGTGGTCGGTGACGTTGGAGTGCGCGCTCTCGTCGTAGTACACGACGTCGATCCAGCAGTTCTCGCCGCGCAGCCGGAGCAGCTCGTCGGCGATCGCGTCCCGGGTGCCGTTGAACGCGGTGAGCGCCAGGCGGATGTCGGTCTGGCGGGTGACGCCGGCCGCGTCCTGGTAGCTGCACTCGACCAGCTTCAGCACGTTGGCGATCGGGTCGCCGCTGGAGCTGAGGCGGGGGAAGAAGTGACCCTTGTACGCCGAGCCGGTGGGAGTCGTCCAGAAGTAGTCCGGGTTGACCGGCTGCATGCGGCGGGCCCGCAGGTCCTTGAAATACTGGACGTAGCCGTTGTAGACGACGGCGTCGGTGAGGGTGAACGCGTCGTTGTAGGAGTTGTACAGGTACCAGTCCGTCATGTTCGACGAGGTCTGGAAGACGACGTTGGTGTGGGTGACCCCGTCCGCGACGACGCTGGAGAAGGTGGCGAACTTGTCGTGCAGGTAGTTCCTGGCGATGCAGCCCCGGTCGGCGCTCTCGTTCGGATACTCACAGCGCACGGCCCAGGAGGCGGCCGTCTCCGTGGTGCCGAGCGCGGTGCTGAGCTGGGCGAACACCGCGTTGTTCTGGCCGTCGTCCTGACTGTCGAGGATGACCTGCACCTTCACGCCCCGGGCGTGGGCGGCGATCAGCTCCGAGGCGACCTCGCCGGACCTGTCGCCGGGGGCGAACTCGTGCATCGCGAAACGGATCTCGCCGGCCGTGGGGACGGCCTTGATGAGCCGGATGAGCTGGTCCATCACGGCGGACTGCTTGACGCTCGGGCTGTGGGCGACGCCCGAGTCGGCCGTCGGGTCGTTGAAGACCGGGGCGTTCATGACGGGTGAGCCGGTGACGGCCGCCGCAGCGGTGTCGACGGCCGCGCCGGCGGTCGTGACCGGTGCGGCGGCGAGGCATAACGCCAGGATCAGGGTGATGGCGGTGGGACTGTTGATTTTCACGGCAGGAGTGCACTCGAAACCGTGATGGACTGTCAACACGAGCAGGTCAAGGAGGCGTGTGGACGAGAGCGTGTCGCTGGCCCAGCTTGCCCATCGACTGGAAGAGGTGGTGGGCGAGCTGCGTGGCATCCCGGTCGACGTCGAGCGGCTGGAGGACAGCGAGCTCGTCCGCCGGGAGATCGCGCAGGCCGCCGCCTCGGCACGCGAGCTGCGGGCCATGCAGCCGGTCGGCTCGGCGGAGAAGGGCCGCGAGGAGCAGCGGAGCCGGCGCAGCGTGCTCGACGCGCTGCGCGGCGGCATGACGATGCGCACGATCATCAACGCGAGCATGCTCGAAGACCCGCGCAAGGCGGCCCGGATCAGGGAGCTGCACGCCGCCGGTGACCTGCACCGCGTCGTGGACGAGCCGATCCAGCAGATCCTCATCTTCGACCGCACGGTGGCCTTCCTCCGCATCACGCCCGTCCCCTACGCGCCGGGCGCGCTGGCGATCAGGCAGCAGAGTCTGATCACCACCCTCATCGACCTGTTCGAGCAGACCTGGGCCAGGGCCAGAGAGGTCACCGAGCCGGCGCACCGGCTGACCCCGCGCGAGCGCGAGGTGCTGGCGCTGATCGCGGAAGGGCGCTCCAACAGCGCCGTCGCCCGCGCGCTGTCGATCACGGAGGCGGCCGTCGGCAAGCACGTGGCCGGCGTGTTCGCCAAGCTCGACCTGCCCGCGACCGAGGACGACAACCGGCGGGTGCTGGCGGTGCTGGCCTACCTGCGCGGCGCGGTCAGGTAGCGCCATAGAGCGATGTGCGTGGCACGGGTAGGGCCAGACCTACCCCGTCCTCGCCCCAGCCCCCATGCCACGGCGTCGCGGCACCCCCTTTGATGAGGGTATGCAACGAATGACTGGTTTGCTGGTGGGCGCGGCCTTCGGCGCGGTGTTCGTCGTCGTCAACGCGCAGAGCCCGCTGAACACCGCGACCGTGTACGTCCTGCGGGTGGCCGCGTGCCTGGCGGCCGCGAGCGTGCTCGCCCTGTGGTTCGCCGCCGTCCGGCAGGAGCGGTCCGCCGGCGCCCGGCAGGAGCGGTCCGCCGGCGCCCGGCAGGAGCGGTCTGCCGGGGGCCGGCCGGGGGGCATGTTCGGCCGGGGTTACCTGGTCGTGGTGGCCGCCGAGGCCGTCCTCCTCTTCGGCGGGCTCCGGTTGCTGGCCGCGTGGGACCGTCCCCCGCAGGCGAACGTGGCCTGGATCGCGCTCGTGGTCGGCGTGCACTTCATCGCGTTGGCGCCCGTCTGGAAGGACTGGAGCATCGCCGTACCCGGTGTGCTGCTCACCCTGCTCGGCGCCGCCGGGCTCGTCCTGGCGTCGACGGACGCCGTGGCCTGGGTGCCCATCGTCAGCGGGGTGTTGTCCGGGGTGGTCCTGCTGGGCGGCGGCGTCACGTTCGGCCGGCGCGCCGTGGCCCGGCCGGTCATGGCCGGGCCGGGTCCGGCGGGCTCCGGCGCGGCCGGCCGGTAGCCCCGTCCGGACGCGGGCGCCTCACCCGATCAAGGCGGTTCGGCGGTGGCGCCGCATCGGATGAACGGCACCCAGCACCGTCACGCCAGCGCCGCCAGCGCCGCGCGGGCCTTGGCGGGCCCGCCGAAGGAGAAGTACGGGTTGATGGACAGCGCTTCGGACAGGTGGGCGCGGGCGGCCGCGGTGTCGCCGAGGGCCCGCTCGATCTCGCCGCGGTGGAAGGCGAACAGGGCGTTGCGCCCGCCGAGCCGGTCGGCGTGGGCGGCGTAGCGGACGGCCTCGACGGAGCGTCCCGCCCGGTGCAGGGCCCAGCCGAGGGCGTCGGCGACCTCGACGCTGCGCCCCCGCGCCCACTCCTTGCGCAGGTGCCGCACGGCGGCGAGCGGATCGCCGTGATCGGCCTCGAACCGGCCGGCGGCCAGGTCGTCGCGGACCCCGTTGGCCGCCAGGAGCCCGATCTGCGCGGTGAACAGCGCGTACTGCCGGTCGGCCGCGTCCCGGTCACCGAGGTGTTCGAGCAGCTCGGCGTGCTCCACGGCGAACGCGGGCGAGCGGGCGCCGGCGGCGGCGTAGTCGCGCAGCGCCTCGGCGGTCCGGCCGAGCGCGGCCAGCGCGCGGGCCCGGCCCGCCAGTGAGGGGGCGTGTTGCGGGTCGGCGGCCAGCGCCTGGGCGTAGGCGTTCAGGGCATGGCGCGGATCGCCTTCGTGCCAGGCCAGCTCACCGAGCTGCCACAGGCAGAAGGCGTACTCGGCGGCGTCGCCGGCGATCTCCCGCGCCCGCTCCAGGGTCTGCCTGGCGGACCCGGTCCGGCCGCGCAGGTGCTGCAGGCGCGCGGCACGGGTGAAGGAGGCGAGGTCGGGCCGGCCGTCCAGCATGCGCTGGAGCTCGCGCTCGGCCTTGTCGTACGCGCCGAGTTCGAGGTAGGCGTCGGTGAGCACGCCGTACAGCGGCCAGCGGTACGGCGCGGCCGCGCGGGCGCGCGCGCCCCAGCGCAGCCCGGCGGCGAAGTCGTGCCTGGCGTTCGCGAGTGCGCCCATGCCGATCACGGCGTCGATGTCGGGCTCCCCCGGCGACAGGCGCAGCGAACGCAGGAAGACCCCGTGCGCCTTGCCGTAGTAGGTGACGTCGCCGGTGCGCCGGGCCTGCTCCAGGTACGCGCCGCCGAGCTGGGCCCAGGTGGGCGCGTCGGCGGGGTGCCGGCGCAGGTGCCGCTGCATGTCGACGATGAACGCGCTCAGCTCGTACGGCGTCCACCGGGCGGGCGGATCGTCCTGGCGCAGCGGCCCGCCCGGCGCGAACAGGGCCAGCACCAAGCACCCCAGCAGTGCGCAGCCCAGCAGCGGCAGGATTCTCCGTACGCGTGTCATCTGTCGGCCGTCCTCGGGCTCGGGCTAGGCGTTGCTGGGCAGGGCGAGGTACGGGAAGGAGCCGGTGACCTGTCTGGTCAGGAAGGCGGGACTGGTCTCGTCGGTCAGGGCGGGGACGCCCGGCCCCGCCGGTTCGCCCAGGAGCATCCGCAGATTGACGGTGACGACGTCGTCGATCGGGCGGCGGCCGTTGGGGTAACCCTGCTCGTCCCCTTTGAGATAGCCGTACTGGTGCGGCTCGGCGGTGACCGGGGTGCTCATGTTGAGCCGCAACTCCTCGGCGCGCACGACGCCGGAGGCGTCGCGGTTGAGCAGGTGCCCGTTGAGGTCGTGCTTGATCGGGCCGCCGCGGGTCAGGCCGGTGAGGTAGATCTCCTCCAGGTCCCTGCGCGGCGCGGCCGGCGCCTTGACGCCCGCCTCCCCCGCGATGACCTTGGCCTGGTCGGGATCGAGGGTGGACGGCACGACCAGGCCACCGCCCTCGTCGTCCTCGGGGCGCAGGCCGTTGAAGCGGTCACGGGAGGACTTCGGGATCAGGACCTCGTTGAAGCCGGGGTTCCCCAGCCGCGACACCTGCTTGTAGTCGCCCGAGCCGCCGCGCAGCGAGACCGACCTGCGGGAGGCCGTGGTCCACACCCCGATGACGGGGTTGCGGGCCGGGTCGCCGCCGCGGGCCAGGTCCGCCTTCGGCACCTGGATGGCCAGCGCGTTGACGCCGGCGGGCACGCCGGTCCGCACCGGGAAGAACGGCAGCCCGAACCGGAGCAGTGTGACGGCCTTGTCGTCGGAGAAGAACGGGCCGGTGAACACCTTCACGCCGCCGGGCAGGTCGATGACGGCCCGGCTCGGGTCGCCGGGCGCGACCAGGGCGCCCGGGTCCGCCGGCGCCACGTGACCGTCCTTGACCAGGGTCTGGGCCGGCCTGCCCGGCTGGTGCCTGGTCAGCGTGAAGCCCTGCTCCACCAGCGGCTCCGGCCCGGCCGGCGGCTTCGCACGGACGAACGGGGGCACGGGAAGGCCCTTGTTCCTGAACGTCCAGCGGTAGGTGAGCGCCGCCTGGCCGGTGCCCGTGTTGTCGATGTGCACCTCGTAGCGGGCGTTGGTGTCGAACGCGCACGGCTTGCCGGGGAACTGGAACGTGCGGTAGTTCGCGATGACGGTGACGCTGCGGGGCCGGTCCGGGCTGGTGAAGGCGTACAGGTCGGTCGCGTCGATCTGCTTGTCGAGCGTGGTGGCCGGCGCGTCCCAGTGACTGGTCGCCGTGCCGGGGCGCATCGCGGGCCCGAACAGCACGCCGGCCGCCAGCACGGCCGTCGAGGCGGCGGCGGCGAGGGCCCAGATCTGGGCGCCGGTCAATGGCATCGTGTCCTTCGGTCGCCGCGAGCCGGTCGCGCCGCCGTGGCGCGCGGCCCTTCGGGTGACCCTGGTGACCACGCCTGCGCCGTTGACCGTCTCCAAAGAAATCGCAAGCCTTTGACCTGCTAGAACGCACTCAACATAGTCAGTTGGTCACTCTGTGTAAAGCGCTTACAAAAACAATCATCGCCATCTTCGGCCACGGTGGAATGGCTTTGCCCCCGGCCCTCTCACCTCGAGCCGGGGGCAGTCCATGGAGTTCTGTGCGCGTACGGGTGCCGTCAGGCCGGGAAGTCCTTCGGGTTGACCCGGCTGGTCCGCGCGTTGCCGCCTCTGACCGGGTTGAGGGTCAGGGTCCAGATGCTCGTCCCGGCGGAGGTCGTGGTGAATTTCAGCCGATCGTTGAACCGGTTGTACACGGCGGCCCGGGTGAACCTGCCCTTCGACGTGCTGAACCGGTAGCCGGTGGTGAAGTAGATCCGGTACGTCCCGTCCCGGACGTCCCTGACACTGGCGGTGGACTTGGCGCGGACGTAGATGCTGATCGCCTTGGTCTTCCCCTTGACCAGCGTGACGACCCCGTCCTTCGACGTGCCGTTCTTGACCTTGAGCGTGCCCTCGCCGCCGCTGTAGCGGTCGTAGAGGATCCTGCCGTTGCGCGGACGCGCCGCGGCGGCCGGGCCGGCCGTCTGCGGCGCCACGACGACCGTACGCTCGCCGACGACGACGGCTCCGGCGGGGGAAGCGGCCAGCAGGCCGCCTGCCAGCACGACGGCCGCGACGACACCGGTACGCAGCGGGGTTCCTTCGAGAAGTCTCTTCACAGGAGCATCTCCTTGGGGGGTCGCATACTCAGGCCAACATAGAGGAACCGTGCCTGATCGACTATCGGGTATGTCTGAGCCGCCTGACGCCTCGCCAAGGGCGGCGCGGCAGGTGATCCAGGCCGCTCCGCCGCCTGCCCGGCCGGGGGCACTACCGGCAGGTAAGCTGGCCACATGGCCGGATACGTTTCCGAGAGCCTCGCCTCGGACGGAAGCGAGGAAGGCATCTCCTGCGACGTGCAGTTCACGGTCGTGTTCAAGGTGCTCGGCAAGCGCTGGAACGGCATGATCATCGTGGCGCTGCTGCACCGGCCCTCGCGGTTCAGCGAGCTGGCCAAGATGATCCCGGGCATCACCGACGGCATCCTCACCGAGCGGCTGCGGGAGCTGATGGCGGCCAGGCTCGTGGAGCGTCAGCTCGCCGACGGGCCGACCACCGCGGTGCTCTACCGGCTCACCTCCGTGGGCGAAGACCTGCGCGGGGCCTTCCTGGAGCTGCACGCCTGGGCCGAGCGCAACGACATCGGCGAGCACTGCGCCACCGAGCGCGCAGGCCGCGCCCTCGACGCGGCCCAACCCCGGTAGCGCCCCGACGGCCGGACCCGCCTTCAGCGCGGCCCCACCTCGGTAGCGCCCCGACGGCCGGACCCGCCCTCCAGCGCGGCCCAACCCCGGTTAGCGCCCCGACCCGCCACCGGCGCGGCGCGCCCCCGGGTTGCGCCGCGAACGGTGGCGAGGTGTCTAGCGGCGGGCGAGGTCGATGAGCTCGGCGTAGCGGGCGATGGCCGCGTCGATCTCGACGGGCCGCCCCTGCGCGTCGTGGCCGGAGTCGGCGAACAACACGTGGTCGACGCCGGTGCCGTCGAGCCCGGCCAGATCGTCGGCGATCTGACGCGGCGAGCCACCGAGAAACGGCCGGTCGTCGCCCAGCGCCTCGGCGGTGATGGGCACGTTGGCCCGCGCCACCACCGTGACCGCGCCGGGGTCGCGCCCGAACTCCTCCACCGCCGCCCGGAAGACCTTGGCCAGGTCCAGCAGCATGTCCCGCGAGACGACCACCGGATTGAGGCCGTCGGCGATGCGCGCGGCCCGCCGCACGCCACCCGGCGTCATGGCCCCGAGCAGGATCGGCACGTGGGCCTGCGCCGGCTTCGGGTTGATCTCCGACTCGGCGATCTGGGTGAACTTCCCGTCGTACGAAACGGGATCGGGCCCCCAGCAGGCGCGCATGGCCGCGACGACCTCGTCCATGCCCGGCCCGATGCGGCTCATCGGCACGCCGGCCGCCGCGAACTCCTGCGACATCCATCCCTGGCCGACACCGGCGACGACCCGGCCGCCGCTGAGCTGGTCGAGCGTGGCGAAACGTTTGGCCAGGACCACGGCCGGATGCAGCAGGGCGTCGATGATGCTGGTGCCGAGCTGGACCCGCTCCGTGAGCGCGGCCACATAGCTCAGGGTCTCCAGCGGCTCGTAGGTGAGCCGGTACGTCTCCGGCATGGGCTGCGGCTCGCCGCCGCCCATCGAGACGGGCGCGGTCGGCCGCAGCAGCCGCTCGTAGGTCCACACCGAGTCGTAGCCCAGGCGCTCCGCGTCCTGCGCGACGCGGGCGATGTTGGCGGGGCCGGCCAGCGGGCCCGACGTGGGGAGGGCGATTCCTAGTTTCATATCAGTAGCCTACTATTTTTTTCATAGTTAGCTATGTAAGCCAGAGCGTACTTTTACCGGCGGCGTGTGACGTTCTCCAGGTGATCGGGTTTGTTGGTCATGATCCCGTCCACGCCGTACGCGATCAGGCGGCGGATGACGTCCGGCTTGTTCGTGGTCCCGGCGTACACCTTCATGCCCTTGGTGTGGACCTTCCTGATGTACCGCGCGGTGAGCCCGGCGTGCGGGAGGTTGATGCCGTTGGCGTAGGTGGCCAGCTCGGTGAGGCGCTTGGCGGGCGGCTTGCCGAGCAGGGTGATCGGCACCTGCGGACTGATGTCGCGGAAGGCCCGCATCGACCGCCAGTCGAACGCCTGCAGGGCCAGCCGCCCGCCGCTCCACCAGGCTTTGGTGTCCTCCAGCTCGGCCGCAACGTTCCGGTCGATGTCCGGGCTGTGCGGCGGGTGCTTGATCTCCAGCAGGAGCCCGCCGTCGCTGCCGTGCATGGTCTGCAGCGCCTGCCTGAGAGTCGGCACCCCCTCGCCCCGGTACCGCGAGGAGAACCACGAGCCGGCGTCCAGCCGGTGGATCTCCGCGAGCGTGAAGTCGGCGACCTTCCACGGGGATCGCCTGGGGAAGACCTTCTCCACGTTGGTGGTGCGCGACAACGTCTGGTCGTGCATCAGCACGAGCTGACGGTCCTTGGTCTCCTGGACGTCGAACTCGCACAGGTCGGCGCCCTGCGCGCGGGCCAGGGCGCAGGCCGCGACGGTGTTCTCGGGCGCGTACCCGGCACCGCCCCGATGCGCGATGTTGTCGATCTCCGGAGACGAGACGAAGGAGGCTGCGGAGGGGGCGACGGCGGCAGCGGCGGCGGGGATGGCCGTCATGCCGTGAGCAGTCAGAGCGGCAGTGGGGACGGCGCTGGGGACGGCGCCGAGGGCGGCGGTGACGATGGCACTGAGGACGGTGCTGAGCTCGCGATACATGATTCTCCTCAGGACTTGGCCGCCGCTGCCCCAACCTGACAAATGCGTCGCATGTCGAGTTGTCCTGGAAAGTGCCCACTAAGGGCGACTAAGACCTCTTTCGTACTGAGTGTCGATCGAGTCGGGACGAAGTCTTTGCCAGACGAATCGCGACCTGAAAAGGGGGGAATTCACCCCGAAAGGCCCCGGCGATGGTCACCGTCCGTGAGACGCCCACAGTTACGGTCACGAATCGTGTGCTGACAAAGAGTCAACCCACCATTCGGGATGATTCTTCGCATCTGTAGCTTGAAGTGCATGTGCCCCATCGGCATAGTGGACGAACCACAGGCGTTCCAGTTGTGGCGGGCATCCTCGGGGGCACCCAGTTCACGACTGCCCAGCGGCGCTATCTCCACGCGCGGAATTGGACATATGGATGAGCTCGCCTCCGCCGATCCGTACCAAGCTGCTCAGGATCCTCCTGCTTCCGCTGGTCTCGATGATCGCCCTGTGGGGGTTCATCGCCTATTCCAGCGTGGAGGAGATCGCCACGGTCTCCCAGACGCAGGACCGCTGGGAGGCCATCGGGTCGCCAGTGCTCGAACTGATCATCGCGTTACAGCGGGAGCGTCAGCTCTCGGCCGAGGCGCCTCGGAGCACCGGGGCGTACGCGCCTCTGGTGGACCAGCGGCGCAACACCGACGTCCGGGTGGCGCGGCTGCGCGAGGTCATCGGGTCCCTTGACGTCGAGGCCGCGGGCGCCGAGACCCCGGCCCAGGTGCGGGCTCTGGTGCAGGCGCTCGACGGGCTGCGGGCGCTGCGCGCCTCCGCCGACGGAGGCGTCCTGGCGCCGCCACTGACGATCATCAACGCGTACAACAACCTGATCAGCGTCGCCAACGGCCAGTTCAGCGACCGTGACGCGCTGAGCGACGTCTCGTCCTACCGCGCGGTGCGCGGCATGGCGGCCTACAGCGCCACGGCGGAGTATCTCGGCCGCGAGCACGCCGTGCTCACCAGCACGATCGTGCAGGGCAGAATGACCCCCACCGATCGTGCCTCGTTCGTCGCCGCGATGGCCAGCCGCCGGCTCGTCTTCGCCAACGCCGAGCGCGACATGGGCCCCGAACTGCGGGCCACCCACGACGACCTGGTCGCGAGCGCCCAGTACAAGCGGCTGATCGAGGTGGAGGACGAGCTGTTCGGGTGGGACACCGACGGCGCGCCGCCGGTGGAGCCCGCGCAGTGGAAGGGCGACGCCGAAGCCGTCCTGCGTACGCTCAACCAAGACACTCAGGCGGAGCTGGCCCGCGCCGCGGAGGAGTCCGAGGGGCAGAAGACCGGGGGCTACTGGCGGATCGGGCTGGTCCTGCTCCTGGGCCTGGCGGCGGTGATCGTGTCGGTCGCGCTGTCGTACCGGTTCGGCCGCTCGCTGATCACCGAGCTGCTGCGGTTGCAGGCGTCGGCGGTGGAGCTGGCCGAGGAGCGGCTGCCCCGGCTCGTCGAACGGCTGCGCCGCGGCGAAGACGTGGACCCGGCCACCGAGGCCCCCGGCCTCGATCCGGCCGACACCGCCGAGGTCGATCGCGTGGTGCACGCCTTCGCCGCCGTACGCCGCACGGCGGTCGAGGCCGCCGTGGGCCAGGCGACCCTGCGCAAGGGCGTCGGCCAGGTCTTCCTCAACCTGGCCTGGCGCAACCAGGCGCTGCTCCACCGGCAGCTCGCGCTGCTCGACACCATGGAGCGCCGGATCGAGGAGCCCGAGGTCCTGGAGGACCTGTTCAAGCTCGACCACCTGACCACCCGCATGCGGCGGCACGCGGAGAACCTGATCATCCTGTCCGACTCCGCGCCCGCCCGCCGCTGGCGGGACCCGGTGCCGCTGTTCGACGTCGTACGCGCGGCGGTGCTGGAGGTCGAGGACTACACCCGCGTCACCGTCGCGCCGATGCCCGACGCCCCGCTGCTGGTCGGCGGCGCGGTCACCGACGTGATCCACCTGGTCGCCGAGCTGGTCGAGAACGCCGCCGTCTTCTCCCCGCCCGACACGAACGTGCACATCCGCAGCATGCGGGCGGCCAACGGGTTCGCGCTGGAGGTGGAGGATCGCGGCCTGGGGCTGAACCAGGCCACCCTCGACGATCTCAACGCGCGGCTGGCCGAGCCGCCGGAGTTCGACCTGGCCGACAGCGACCGGCTCGGGCTGTTCGTGGTGTCCAGGCTCGCGGCCCGGCACAACATCAAGATCGCGCTGCGGCCCTCGCCGTACGACGGGACCACGGCGATCGTGTTGTTGCCCTCCGCGCTGCTCGCCGGGGCCGAACCTCCGGCCGACGCCACGGCGGCCCGTCCGGCCGACCACGCCGTGGCCCACGCCGCCAGGCCCCCGCGCGCGCTCGGCGCGGCACCCGCGGAATCCCGGCCGTACGGCCTGGCCGCCGCAGCGGAGGCCGATCCCGGCACCCCGCAGGAGAGCCTTCCGGACCTCACGCCGGACACTTTCCCGGACACCGTCCCGAACCGCTTCCCGAACAACTTCCCGGACACCGTCCCGAGCAGCTTCCCGGACACCGTCCCGAGCAACTTCCCGGACACCGTCCCGAGCAGCTTCCCGGACACCGTCCCGGACCACTTCCCGGACACCGTCCCGGACCACTTCCCGGACAGCTTCCCGGCCGCGCCCGCCCACGCCGCCGGCCCCGTAGCCCAGTCCGCCCAGTCCCCCGGCCCCGGCCCCGATGCCCAGCCCGCTCACGTCGCCGAGCCCGAGCGCGCGACCTGGTTCGACGCGGGACCCGCGACGAGGCCGGGCCCGAAGGCGGGAGCCGAGCCGAGGCGGATGCCCGCCTCGGCGACGCCCCCCGGCCCGCCGGTCGAGTGGAGCGTCACGGTGCCGGCCCAGGATGCGGACGAGGACCTCGACGGGCTGCCGATGCGCATCCCGCAGGCCAACCTGGCTCCCCAGCTACGCACCGCCCCGAGCGCCGGTCGGCGCTCGGTCGCGGGGCGCTCGCCGGAGGAGCTCGCACAGCTCATGTCGTCCATGCAACGTGGCTGGCAGCAAGGCCGCCAGCAGACGGAACCTGGACAAGACGTGTGGAAACGAAAGGACGACCATCCCGATGCCCGACCCCAGAAGTGAACTGAGCTGGCTTCTTGACGACCTCACCCAGCGCGTCCCCGGCATCCGGCACGCCATCGTGCTGTCCGCCGACGGGCTCGCCATGGGCGGCTCCCGGGAGCTGACCCGTGAGGACGCCGAGCATCTGTCCGCCATCTCCGCCGGCAGCCACAGTCTGGCCATGGGCGCGGGGCGCCACTTCGACCTGGGCGGCGTACGGCAGACGATCATCGAGATGGAAGGTGGCTTCCTGTTCGTGACCGCGGCCGGCCAGGGTGCCCGGCTGGCCGTGCTCGCCACGGCCGACGCGGAGCTGGGCATGGTCACGTACGAGATGGCGCTCATGGTCAAGCGGGTCGGCGAGCACCTCTCCGCGCAGCCGAGGGGAGCGGCACCGGCACCCGCCTGGAACGGCGCGAGACCATGACCGGGGAGGATCCCGGGCCGCTGATCCGGCTGTTCGGGCTGACCGGCGGCCGGGCGCGCCCGCAGGGCGAGACGTTCGACCTGGTGGCCATCGTCACGACGGTCGACGGCGTCTACCAGCCATCGGACCTGATCCCCGAGCATCGGGCCGTGTTGTCGGTGTGCCGCAAGCCCACGCCGGTGGCGGATGTCGCGGCGCACCTCCGGCTGCCGCTCAACATCACCCGGGTGATCCTCGGAGACCTGCGGCGCGAGGGCCTCATCACC
The DNA here is from genome assembly GCF_053592075.1 of Nonomuraea sp. NPDC002799. Classification (NCBI taxonomy): domain Bacteria; kingdom Bacillati; phylum Actinomycetota; class Actinomycetes; order Streptosporangiales; family Streptosporangiaceae; genus Nonomuraea; species Nonomuraea sp. NPDC002799. Next base: position 276,536 of record NZ_JBSFVA010000002.1, on the reverse strand, counting down.
ATCCAGCGCCCGCGCCCCGCCGCCCAGACGATCGATGAACGCATCTACAGGGAAGTGCTGCATGGACTACGCAGCCTCTGAGCCGGGGACGACCGCGGTCGCCTCGGCCTTGGCCATCAAGATCCTCATCGCGGGCGGCTTCGGTGTCGGGAAGACGACCATGGTCGGCACGATCAGCGAGATCCGGCCGCTGCACACCGAGGAGTTGCTGAGCGAGCGGGGCGTCGGGATCGACGACCTGTCCGGTGTGGAGACCAAGGTCACCACCACGGTGGCGCTGGACTTCGGCCGCATCACCATCCGCGAAGGGTTGTGGTTGTACCTGTTCGGGACCCCCGGGCAGGACCGGTTCTGGTTCATGTGGGACGAGCTGGCGCTGGGCGCGCTGGGCGCCGTCGTGCTCGCCGACACCCGCCGGCTGCAGGACAGCTTCCCGGCGGTGGACTACTTCGAGCAGCGCGGCATCCCGTTCGTGGTGGCCGTGAACTGCTTCGACGGTGCCCGCCGGCACGATCCGGCCAAGGTGCGGCGGGCGCTCGGGCTGACCGAGGGCATCCCGATCGTGTTGTGCGACGTACGCCGGCGCGAGTCGATCAAGCAGGTGCTCACCACGCTGGTCACGTACGCGGTGGAAGGCGTCTGATCCAGTCCAGCGTTCGTCCACCTGCGGACCGGCGGCAGGCAAAGGCCGCGTCGAAGGCCTGATGGAGGGCAGGGATGCAGAAGCGCTCCGTGGACAGGTAGCGGTGGGGGAAGTGATAGGGGGCAGTCCATGAACGCGTGGACTTTCGAGGGGCAGCCGGGGGCATTGGGGGATACGGTCACCCTGGTCGAGGGCGGTTCGTTCTGTCTGTGCCAGCACGGCGGAGACATCGTCCCCGGCGGGGCGCAGGGTGTCTACGACTCGGACACCCGGCTCCTGTCGAAATGGGTGCTGCGAGTGGACGACCATCCGGTGGAGCCACTGCAGACGTTCTTGTCCGAGCCGTACCACGCCACGTTCGTGGCCAAGGCGCGACCGCGGCCGGGCTGGGCGGAGAGCACGATGCTGGTGGTCAGAGACCGTTATGTCGGCGGCGGCCTGCGCGAGGACCTGATGTTGCGCAACATGTCGCAGGAGCCCGCGGGGTGCTCGGTGACCATGCACGTGGGGTCGGACGTGGCCGATCTGTTCGAGGTCAAGGCCGAGCGGGTCCGTCCGGTGTCCGACGTGGAGATGAAACCCCTCGACTCGGGGATGGAGGTGTTCTCGGCCTACCGGGCGCGGGGGGCCCGGATCATCGTGGAGTCGCCGGGCACGCCCGTGGAATGCACACCGGGGCTGCTCACCTTCACCGTGGTGGTGCCCGCTCGCGGGGAGTGGCGCACCACGTTCGTGGTCAATCCGATCATCCAGGGCGTGGAGTCGTCGTCCGCCTGGTTTCCGGCGGCCCACTCCATCGAGCACGCCGAGCCGGCTCGCCGCCTCGCCACCTGGACGCGGACCAGCCCCACGATGCGGAGCACGAACCTCACGCTGGTCCAGGTCATGCGCCGCTCACGCGAGGATCTGGGCAGCCTGCGGCTGTTCGACGCCAACCATCCGGACGAGCCGCCGGCCATCGCCGCCGGCGCGCCCTGGTTCATGACGCTGTTCGGCCGCGACTCGCTGCTGACCTCCTGGATGACGCTGCCGCTGGACCAGTCGCTGGCCCTCGGCACGCTGCGCAGGCTCGCCCGGCTCCAGGGGACCAAGGTCGATCCGCTCTCCGAGGAGGAGCCCGGGAAGATCATGCACGAGCTGCGCTTCGGCACCCAGGACGACGAATCGCCCTACGGCGGCCAGGCATACTACGGCTCGGTCGACGCGACCCCGCTCTTCGTCATGCTCCTCGGCGAGCTGCGCCGGTGGGGCCTGCACACGGAATCCGTCGAAGACCTGCTGCCGAACGCCGACGCCGCGCTGCGCTGGATCGAGGAGTACGGCGAACACGACGGTTTCCTGTACTACCAGCGCAAGACCGACCGCGGCCTGATCAACCAGGGCTGGAAGGACTCCTTCGACGGCGTCAACTTCCGCGACGGCACCATCGCCCGCTCGCCCATCGCCCTGGCCGAGGTGCAGGGCTACGTCTACGCCGCCTACCTCGCCCGGGCCCACTTCGCCCACGGGCACGGCGACGAGGCGACCGAGCGCCGCTGCGTGGAACGGTCCAGGGCGATCAAGGCGGCGTTCAACGAGCGCTTCTGGCTGCCCGACGCCGGCTACTTCGCGATGGGCCTGGACGGCCAGGGCCGGCCCATCGACGGCCTCGGCTCGAACATGGGCCACTGCCTGTGGACCGGCATCGTGGACGAGGACAAGGCGGCCCAGGTGGCGGGCCACCTGCTGTCGCCCGAGATGTTCACCGGTTACGGGGTGCGCACCCTGGCCTCGTCCATGGGCGCGTACAACGCGATGAGCTACCACAACGGCTCCGTGTGGCCCCACGACAACGCCATCATCGCGGCCGGGTTGATGCGCTACGGCTTCGTCGAGGACGCGCAGCGCATCGCGGTCGGGCTGCTGGACGCGGCGCAGGCGTTCGGCGGGCGGCTGCCGGAGCTCTTCTGCGGGTTCGACAAGAGCGAGTTCTCGCAGCCGATCCCGTACCCGACCTCCTGCTCGCCGCAGGCGTGGGCCTCGGCCGCGCCCATCCACCTGCTGCGCACGCTGCTCCGGTTCGACCCGTGGGTGCCGTACGGGAAGGTCTGGCTCGCGCCGGCGCTGCCGACCGGATTCGGGGCGCTGGAGATCAAGGACATGCCCGTGGCGCGCGCCCGGGTCACCATCCGCGTCTCCGACGACGGCAGCGAGCCCATGGTCTCGGGCCTGCCGGAGGGCATCGAGCTGGTCACCGAGCCGCGCGCGCCGATCAGCGGCGCGTGTCGCACCGACCCCAGCCGCGTCTACGGGCTGGCGGCGCTGTGATCGGCGGGGAGGGGCCGCTGGACGGGCCCATCGTGACCGAGCCGGCGCGGCGGGGGGATCCCCTGCACATCGCGATGATCGCGCCGCCGTGGGAGGACGTGCCACCCATCGGGTACGGCGGCATCGAGCAGATGCTGGCCGGCCTCATCACCGGCCTGGACCGGCGCGGCCACAAGGTGACCCTCATCGGGGCCGGCCGCACCACGGTCCCCGCCACGTTCCTGTCCACCTTCGACCGGCCGCCTTCCGAGCGGATCGGCGAGCCGCTGCCGGAGCTGCTGCACGCCGCCCACGCGCAGCGCATGCTGACCGAGGTGGACGCCGACATCGTGCACGACCACTCGCTGGCCGGTCCTCTGACCGCGACGGGCCGGGCGATCCCGACGGTCGTCACCTGCCATGGCACCTCGGACAGCGAGCTGGGCGACTGCTACCGCGCGCTGGGCGACGGCATCTCGCTGGTGGCCATCTCCGAGGCGCAGCGGTCGGGTGCGCCCGACCTCAACTGGGTCGGCACCGTGCACAACGCGATCGACGTCGCGGCCTTCCCGTTCCAGAAGGTCAAGGAGGACTGGGTGCTCTGGCTCGGCAGGTTCGACGTCTGCAAGGGCGCCCACCTGGCCATCGACGCCGCACGCGCCGCGGGCCGCCGCATCGTGCTCGCCGGCAAGCTGGTCGAACGCGTCGAGCACGCCTGCTTCGACGAGCACGTCGTGCCCAGGCTCGGTCCTGACGCCACCTACGTCGGCGAGGTCGGCGGCGAGCGCAAGCACGCGCTGCTCGCGGCGGCCCGCTGCCTGGTCTTCCCCATCCAGTGGGAGGAGCCGTTCGGCATGGTGGTCATCGAGGCGATGGCGTGCGGCACACCCGTCGTCGCGATCGGCCGGGGGGCGGTGCCGGAGCTGGTGGTCGACGGCCGTACGGGTTTCGTCGTCGAGTCGGCCGACGAGCTGCCCGCCGCGATCGAGGCGGTCGAGAGCCTGGACCCGCTCGTGTGCCGGAACCACGTGGAGCGCTATTTCGACCTCGGCGCGATGGCCGCGGCGTACGAGGACGTGTACCGGCGGGTGCTCGCGGGGCGGCCCCCGAGGTGAACCCGGCCGGCGTTGTCCGGACGTCTGGGGGTAGCGGAACCGGGAACCCGGAGTGAGGACGGATGGCCATGGCAGACCTGCTGACCGGAGATTTCTACACCTTCGAGGAGTTGCTCCCCGACGAGGAGCGGAAGATCCTCTGGCGGGTACGGGAGTTCCTGCGCGAGAAGGTGGTGCCGATCGCCAACGACTACTGGGCCCGCGCCGAGTTCCCCACCGAGCTCGTCCGCGGCTACGCCGACCTGGGCATCGCCGGCCTGGCGTACGACGGCTCCGCCGGCCCCAAGCCCAGCAGCCTGCTCAGCGGATTCCTCGCGATGGAGATGGCGCACGCGGACCCGTCGATGGCCACCTTCTTCGGCGTGCACACCGGCCTGGCCATGGGCAGCATCGCCGCCTGCGGCTCGCCGGAGCAGAAGGAGCGCTGGTTGCCGCCGATGAGCCGGATGGAGAAGATCGGCGCGTTCGCGCTCACCGAGCCCACCGGCGGCTCCGACGTGGCCGGCGGCATGCGCACGACCGCGCGGCGCGAGGGCGGCACCTGGGTGCTCGACGGAGCCAAGCGGTGGATCGGCAACGCCACCTTCGCCGACGTGATCGTGGTGTGGGCCCGGGACGCCGAGGATCAGCACGTCAAGGGTTTCGTGGTGGAGAAGGGCACCCCCGGTTTCACCGCCAAGAAGATCGAGAACAAGATGGCGCTGCGCGCCGTCCAGAACGCCGACCTCACCTTCGACGGCTGCCGCGTGCCGGAGGCGAACCGGCTGCCGAACGCCACCTCCTTCCGCGACACCGCCGGGATCCTGCGCCGCACCCGCAGCGGGGTGGCCTGGCAGGCGGTCGGCGTGATGCTCGCCGCGTACGAGATCGCCCTGGACTACGCCAAGGAGCGCGAGCAGTTCGGCCGGCCGATCGCCAAGTTCCAGCTCGTGCAGGATCTGCTGGTCAGGATGCTCGGCAACGCCACGGCCTCGCTCGGCATGGTCGTGCGCCTGGCCCAGCTCCAGGACGACGGAACCTACCGGGACGAGCATTCGGCGCTGGCCAAGGCATACTGCACCACCCGGATGCGCGAGGTCGTGGGCTGGGCACGCGAGCTGCTGGCGGGCAACGGCATCGTGCTCGACTACGACATCGGGCGGTTCGTCGCCGACGCCGAAGCGCTCTACTCCTACGAGGGTACCCGGGAAATCAACACGCTCATCGTGGGCCGCGCGATCACGGGGCACAGCGCGTTCGTCTGAGCCCTTTTCGCCGCGGACCCAGGCGCCACATGGACCACTTGGCCCACTCGGACCTCGGAGCCGTCGTGGCGAGCGGGCTTCTTCAGGCGGTCGAGCCGGTGAATTCGGCGACAGACTGTCAGGAGTTTCGGACGTTCTCTGAGTGGTGGAAGATTCGGTGGAATCGTAGCTCCGGCAGGGCTTTCGTGGCTCAGGAACTGGTCACGGTCCGGCCCGAGTCTTCGCAAGAGGTTCGAGTTATCTCTCGGAACAGCGCATACTGCACTAATGAGGCCTAATCGAGCCGCGGGTCGGCAGCGCTTGCCCGGAAGCCCGTTCAACGTTCCCGAGGTTGCCCTCCCGCCTGTCCAGCAGTTCGTGCTGGAGGACAGGGTGAGCCATGACAAATACGGCCTCGGCTCGGTCATCGGTGTCGAAGAAGGCGTCGCCGTCCTCGTCGACTTCGGGGCCGAGACCCACCGCATCACCGCGCCGTATCCCAAGCTCTTCAAACTCTGAAGCGCTGACCATCGTAGCTCGTGATCGGCCGCCTGACGCGGCCGATCACAGCACCGACGCCAGGTCAGGCGGGAACGATGTTCTCCGCCTGCGGGCCCTTCTGTCCCTGGACGACGTCGAAGGACACCTTCTGGCCCTCCCGCAGCTCGCGGTAGCCTTCGGCGGCGATGTTGGAGTAGTGGGCGAAGACGTCGGCGCCACCGCCGTCCTGGGCGATGAAGCCGAAGCCCTTTTCCGAGTTGAACCACTTGACAGTGCCGGTCGCCATGTCGATCTCCATTCGAGCTGGCGCGGAGCGGGCACCCGAACGTCACGGGCTCCCAGGTCGCCGTAATGGCCCATCCGCGACGGCCGGTGAAACAGGCGTGCGCCCGCGGCCGCAGCCATCAGGCGCACAGAAGTCATGGGTCCATCACCGCAACGCCCACAAGCTAGCACGCGACGGCTTCCCCGGCCCGTCGCTGCGCCAGAGGCGTATGGGGCCCTGGCCGCCTCGCGCAGAGCGAGTAAGCTCAAGTGCACCGAGGACACTTCCGTACGCTGGCACCCGCGCCGGCGTCGCCCGCGGCGATAGACGACCTTCGGTCCTCTGAGCACCGAGACGGGCTTAAATCATGACCTCAAACGCACATTCCCCCACCGCCACCGTGATCCGATTGCATGGCGACATCGACATCTTCTCCAGCGAGACGCTCCGCCAGCGGCTGCTCACCGCCCTTTCGACCTGCGAGAGCACCCTGATCTGCGACCTGTCCGACATCTCGTTCATCGACACGTCCGGCCTGGGGGTGCTGATGGGCATCCGGCGCAGGGCCAAGGCCATGGGCATCGTCCTCGCTCTGACGGCGCCGACCGGATACACCAGCGAGCTCCTGCACGTGACCGGGCTGGACCGGAGCCTGCCCATCTACCAGCGCGGCCAGGTCGACGCGGCGCTCCGTTCGTAGGCCCCTTCGGGGATCTGGAGGACCTGCGCAAGGCACCCGAGGACGTGTGTTAGACTTGCCTTGTTGCAGTTGTGGTACCCATAAAAAGACTTTGTGCGCGTCTGACAGCGTTCTAGTCAGGCGCGTTTTGTTTGCCGGTCATCTCCGGATGGGCTCATCGCGGCGACACGAGGTCCGCACAGTGCGGATTTCGGGGGTTCCCTGCACTTATCTGAAGGAGAGAACATGGCTACCGGTACTGTTAAGTGGTTCAACTCTGAAAAGGGCTTCGGCTTCATCGCGCAGGACGGCGGCGGCGCCGACGTCTTCGCGCACTACTCCAACATCGTCGCCAACGGTGGCTACCGTGAGCTGACCGAAGGCCAGAAGGTGTCCTTCGACGTCGTTCAGGGCCAGAAGGGCCCGCAGGCGGAGAACATCGTCGCCGCCTGACTAGCCGTCTGACGGCAAGCGTCAGGGCTCGCACCCTCCCCGGGTGCGGGCCCTGACCGCGTTCCGGGGCCTTTACGCCTTCTGGGGCTTGGCGGCGATCCGGGCCCTTACGCATTCTGGGCCTGGCCGCGATCCGGGGCCTTTACGCATTCTGGACCCGGCCGCGATCCGGGCCTTTACGCATTACGGGCCCGGCCGCGATCCGGTGGCTGCTCGTGCTGCTCGTGGCCCGCATTGGCTCATGGCGCGTGATTGACGCCGGTCCGCGGAGTGCGGCGCTCTATGACGGCGGGACGGGAGGCGTATGGTGGATTCACCTGGGCCATTTCCCATGTCGGCAGCCGCGTCGGCGTTGCCTCAGGCGCAGCCGGTTCCTCGTGCACCGGAGACAGGCGGCACGCCAGATGCCGAACCAGCCCATCGATCTCCAACCGGCTCGGGTGTTCCTGGAGCCGACGCTCACCCGGGACGGGACGCTCGATGGCGCCTGGTGGCCGCACTCCAGCGATCTGCGGCGCGAGTTGCCCGCGCTCATCGGCCTTCTGGAGGGCCGGCTGGGGCCCATTCTGCGGGTCCGGCTCGATCTGACCACCTGGCAGGACGTTCCGGCCCACCTTCTCATCGACGGCCGGTTCCTGCGCGTCAGCGGCCTGACCACGACGTCCCACACGATCAGGGTGATCCGCGGCAACCAGGACGGCTACCTGCTCCTGGTCATCCCGCCGGAGACCACGGGGCCCACCGCCGCCGCCGCGATGCGGACGGCCGCGCGCACGGGCAACACGCTGTCCGCGCCCGAGATCCTCGCCTGCTGCCGCGTCGCCGCGCGCGCACCCGGGCCCGGCACGAAGACCCGCCGCTACCGGGGCGCCGACCGGCGGGCCGTGCTCGCGCTGGCCGACGCCGACCGCCTGCCCGGCCAGCCCGCCTGCACGCCCGGCATGCTCGACGACGCCGTGGCCGGGACGTCCCGGCACGACCCCGCCGCCTGGGACGGCCTCGAACGCCCGCGAACCGACGTGCTGGTCGATCCGGACGGCCAGATCGCCGGCGCGGTGTCCTACACGACGCACCTGGACGGCCGCACCGGGCAGATCCTCTGGCTGCACGGGCGGGAGGTGCCGGACGTCGTCGAGGCGCTCGTCTCCCACGCCCTGGGCAAGCTCGGCGGGAGGGACCCCGTCCACGCCTTCACCGCCGCGCGCGGTCTCGGCCTGGCCGCCCTGCCGACGAGCCGCCGGCCCGTCACCGAAAAGGTGCTCGAACACGCGGGCTTCTCCGGACGCACCTCCTGGCGATACCTGCACCGCGCGGCGTCGCGCGACCTCGACGCCGAGGCGAGCCCGCTGGTCGAGGTGACCCCCAGCACGGCGCCGCCGGGGTGGTGGCTCAAAGCCCGGGACGGCGACGACTCCGCCGAGGTCGTCGTCCAGCAGCCGGTGGACGACCTCGGCGTCCTGTGGTGGTTCGGCACTGACGCCGGGCACGCCGACGAGAGGCTGGAGCGGGCGCTGCTGCGGGCCGCCGACGCCCTCCTCGCCGAACACGGCGTCTCCGAGACGATTCTGTACGCCGCCGGCGACTCCGAGCCGGTCTGGGACCTCTTCGACGCCGCCGGTTTCACCGAGATCGACCTGCTCGCCTCCTACACCCGACGAGCGGAGTGACCGCCCCTGTTTCCCCGTACGCCCCACGCAGAAGGACGCATCATCAGCGAGTACCCCACTCCATCGAGGACACGGCCTGGGCACCGTCGCGTGACCGAGACGGCGATGTTCGGCGCTCGCGGCCGGCCCCCCGCCGATATCACCCAGTGGACCTGCCCGCACGACGAGCATGCGGGGCGGGGCTGCGTGACCTGCTATCACGCCGCGGCGGACGCGGACCCGGCGCTGCCGCTGTGGACGGTCTCCGTGTGGTTCACCTCACCCCGGCCCATCCCGATCAGGGCTTTGCACGACGTGCATCGCCACGGGCGCAACTTCTCTCTGGACCAGCCGTCCACTCCCCTGGTCTTCCTCCTGACCGGGCAGGCCAGGGCCGCCCTGGGGGTGGAAGCGGTGGCGGGACTGGTCGGGTTTCTGCTGCAGAACCGGCACATCGTGGACGAGTTCACCGTCACGGAGGTCCGCGCGGTGCACTTCTGATGGTCGCTGGTTGATGGTCGCTGGTTGATGTCGCTGGTTGAAGGGCACTGCGTTGTCGGCGCGCTAGCGGGTGCCGGTCAGTGCCAGGACGTCGGCCAGTTGACCGGGGGTCGGCAGGAGGCGCAGGAACTCGTCGATCTCGCGTTCCGCCCACTCGCGGTGCCGGGGCTCGGCTCCCTGGTCGAGTGCCACACGGGTTTGGACCAGCAGGAAGTTCAGCCGGGAAGCCAGCAACATCGAGAAGTCGGCGAGCTCGGTGATGCGTCCCGGGCCGCCCGCGCGCACGTACGCGTCGTACATGCGGCCCATGGCGTCGAGGTCGGCGATGGAGTGGTCGAAGAACCAGTCGAACAGCGCCCGGGCCAGCTCCCGGCCGGGGTCGGCCGGGCCGAGGTTGTCCCAGTCGACGACCACCAGCTCGCCGGACGGGCCGGCCAGGACGTTGTCCGGGTGCAGGTCGCGGTGACAGACGATCAGCCCCGCGGGGCCGGCCGGCGCGACCGCCGCGCCGAGCTCGGGCAGTGTGGCCAGCCGTTCGGCCAGCGGCGCGGCCCAGGCGGCGTCCGCGTCGGACACGGCGGCCCACTCGTGGGTGGCGGGGACGCGGTCGTACCAGCGGTCGGGTGGGCCGCCGTCCGGCTCGGCGGCCACGGCGGGGGCGCATCCGTGCAGGCGCGCGAGCAGCGCGCCGATGTCCTCCGGTGTGCCGGGCGCGGTCAGCTCGACCGGCCGCAGGTCGATCCAGTCGTACAGGCGCAGCCACGTCCCGTCGGACGTGGTCAGCAGGTAGTGCCCCTCGCGGTCGGGGTGGCACGCGGGCAGCCGCACTCCCGCGCGGGCGGCTCGCCGCGCGAACGCCAGCTCGGCCTCGATCAGCGTCGCCGACGGCGGTTCGGCGAAGATCTCCTTGAGCGCGTAACGCGCCCGCCCGACTTCCAGCCGCCAGATCTGCCCCAGCGCGCCTCGCGGACCGGCGGACACCACGACGTCCGTGTCCCATCCGAACGCCGCACGCACATGCGCGACCAGCTTCTCGACCATGAGACCAGTGTCACCCCATTCGCCGCTCCCGGACCGAGAGCGAGGGCGAGCAAATCGAGGCCGGCGATGGGCGGCGGGTAGCGGCCGATCGGCGGGGTGCAGCGGCGAGTAACGCGGGACGGCGGTGCCGGCCGTGCCGGGCGGGTCAGGCGGAGAAGCGGGCGATCAGCAGGGCCAGCCGCCGGCGGTGGTCCTCGCGGCGGAGCCTGCCGTTGCGCTGGAGGGTGATGAGCCCGTGCAGGCCGCTCCAGAAGGTCTCGGTGAGTGCTTCGAGGTCGTCGTCCCCGGCCGGCGTGCGCAGGCTCTCGCGCAGCTCGACGAAGGCGTCCCACAGCGCGGCCGGCGCCTCCGGAGTGGCGAACTCCAGGTCGACGGTGCGGGTGAACATCGCGTCGTACAGGGCGGGCCGCTCGTCGGCGAAGCCGGCGTAGGCCGTGCCCACGGCGAGTGCCGCTCGCGGCCCGGACGCGGCGGCGCGGGCGGCGCGCAGGCGGGCGGCGAGGTCGGCGAAGCCTTCCAAGGCGACGGCGGTCATGATCGCGTCCTTGCCCTTGAAGTGGCTGTAGAGGACGGGCTGGCTGTACTCGATCTCTTCGGCCAGGCGGCGGGTGGTGACCGCGTCCCAGCCTTCCGACTCGGCCAGATCGCGCGCCGTCGTGACGATCAACCGTTCCCGCTCCGCACGCTCGCGCTGTCGGCGCGTCTGGATGGACATGACCTCATTCTAGCGTCGCTAGCTGTCTTGTCGTGGCTATGCTAGTCTCACTCCTGCATCTAGCAGCGCTAGCAAATATGGAGTGCACATGCTTACCCAGGTCGCCTACGGGCTCGCGATCGTTCTTGATCTCTTCTGCCTCTTCATCGGCGCGCGCTTCCTGATGGTGCCCCGCGCGGCCGCCACGGGGTACGGCGTCCCGGCGGAGGAGACCGCCTACCTGACCGTCAAGGGCGTCCGTGACTCCACCTACGGGATCCTCGGGCTGGCCCTGATCGCCTTCGCGGGGGCCACGGCCGCGGCGTGGTTCATGCTCGTCGTCGCGCTCCTGCCGCTGGCGGACACGGTGATCGTGTTGCGCAACGGCGGCACCAAGGCGATCGCCTTCGGCATCCACTTCGCCACCGCCGTGGTCATCCTCATCAGCGCGGCGCTGCTGTTCGCGGTCGCCTGAAGCGGCTGCCCGGCTCCCGCCCCTCAGCCGCGTGGTTTCCTGCGGATGACGCGTTTCACCTTGCCGGACAGGAGGGCGCGCATGCCCGGTTGCGGCCGGCCGGCCGCGTGCAGCTCGCGGCGGAGCGTGCCGACCTCGCGGCGGAGCTCGACGGTGCTCTTGCGCCAGCGCGCCGCCTCGTCCCGCCACTTGGCGACCTGGGCGCGCAGCCGCTCGGCCTCCCTGGCCAGGCGGGCCGCCTCCGCCACGGCCTCGACCCTCGCCTGGTACGCGGCGCGGCGGCCGGGCAACGGGACGGGCTCGGAGGTGAAGCCGTACACCTCGCCGACGACCCACCGCACGGCCGAGACGTCGTCCACGGCGGCGTCGAGCGGCTCACCAGGCCGGGCGACGAGCCGGGCGCGGGCGAAGGCGGACACCCGTTCCAGCCGGGCCGCCACGATGTCCTGGGACGACTCGTCGAGCAGCACGTTGACCAGGCCGAGCCCTTCGGCGCGGGCCACGTTCATGAGCTTGCCGACGCTGTCCTCGCCGGGCACCCAGCCCGCCGGCACGCGCAACACGAACGGGGTGGACGGGTCCACCTGCTCCGTGGTCGCCAGGCGTACCCGGCTCTCATGCTGGTAGTGCCCCTGGACCAGCACCAGGTCGAGGTTCGGGTCCTTGAGCGGGGCGCGGCGGTCTCGGTCGAGGGTGTCCCAGGGGCCGACCAGGACGACAGACAAATCCGCCACCGTTCCCGCGAGCAGCGCGTCCACGGTGGCGCGGACGGCTTCGTACCCGGCCGTGCCGTCCAGGACGGCGGTGACGTTGGGGACCTGCCACTGCCGGGACGGATGCGTGCGCAACCACTGGTAGGCGGGGATGCGGTCGGCGACGAAGGCGTGGCTGACCCGGTCGATGCGCTTCTGGTGGCGCATCCGCATGGTGGGGCCGAGGTGATAGGCGCGGGCCCGGGGCTCCGGCACGAACACCGCGCCCGCCTGCGCCAGCCGGTAGCCCATCTCGGTGTCCTGGCCCAGGATCAGCTCCTCGTCCATGGGCCCGGCGGCCTCGACCAGGGCGGCGCTGACGGAGGTGGCGCCGCCGACGTGCAGGCTGAACGGGCGCGGCGAAGGGGCGGTGAGACCGTTCGTGCGCTCCACCAGGCCGACGAGCCAGGCGTGCGGCTCGGCCGGCTCGAAGACCTGCTCCAGGTCGTCGGGGAGGGTGGCCGGCAGCTCGGCGTCGGTGAACCTGATGTAGCCGGTCACGGAGAGGTACGGGGCGGCGTGGTGCCAGCGCATGTGCGCCTCGACCGCGCCGGAGGTGAGCACCACGTCGGAGTCGAGCCAGTGGATGACGTCGCCGGTGGCCTGGGCGAGCCCGGCGTTGCGGGCGGCGGCGCGGCCGGGCCGGTCGCAGTGGATCAGGCGGGCGGCCGTGCCCTCGGGCAGCCGCAGCGGCGGGGAGCTGCCGTTGTCGACGACGATGATCTCCGTCAGGGCGGCCGGGTACGTCTGCCGCGCCAGGCCCTGCAGCACCAGGTCCAGCTTGTCCTGGGCACCGTAGGCGGGGATGATCACGCTGACCCGGAGTTCGGGGGTGAAGTGCTCCGGCGGCTGGAGGATCCGGTAGTCGTTCCCGCGTACCCGCCGCACGGCGGTCCCACGGGCCTGGCCACGGGCGGAGCGCCATGTCGTGCCGCGTCCATCGTCGGACGTCCACGTCGCACCGGGCGAGATTCGTGTCATGCCGTCTCCATCAGCAGGCTCGGGCGGAAGCCGCGCCACTGGTTGGCGGCGCCTTTGAGGAAGTGCGCGAGGGGAAGCTGCCAGGTGTGCTGGTCGGCGAGGGCGCGGCGCAGCACGTAGCCGAGCCCGTGGGTGCGGTAGATGCGGGCGCCCGCCTCGTGGGCTGTTCTGAGGAACTCGCGGTCGACGGCGCTGGGCAGGGCGGGGAATCCGCCTATGTCACCAAATTTCGTCTTACGGAGGAGGATCGTGCCCCCTGCCACGTGATCCGACCACACCTCGCTCGGACAGGCCGCGCCGCTGCCGAACGTCGTGCGCCTGACCGTCGCGTCGAGCGGCTCCAGGTAGAAGAACTCGCCGGTCGCGCCCACGATGTCGGCCCCCGCGTACCGCTCCGCCATCACCAGGTCGGCGAGGTGGTCAGGGCCGTACCAGTCGTCGTCATCCCATTTGGCCAGATAGTCACCGTCGGCCCGCGCGGCGGCGTCGGTCAGCACCCGGCCGAACGGCGTCGCGGCCGGCGCCTCGATCCAGGAGACGGGCAGCGGGCAGTCCTCGACCGCCTGCCGTACCTGCTCGAAGGCCACCCCGTGCAGGCCGAGCAGCACCTCCGCCGCAACCCCGCGCTGGGCGGCGATCTGGGCGAGCGCGCCGCCGACGAGATGCGGGCGTTTGGTGCACATGACCACGCTGATCCGCGGCGGATCGCCCGGCGGCCGGTGGGCCAGGCGGCGCAGCCGTACGCTGTGTTCCTCGCGGCGCAGGTCGGCCAGGGAGCGTGGGGTGCCGTCGGCCTCGTAAGCCAGCCAGTCGCGGTCGGTGAGCAGCGCGGCCAGGCCGGCGGGGAGCCAGGCGGGGGCGCTCTCGGCGGTCAGCGGCACGCCCGCGGCGGCCAGCCGCATGATCCCGTCCAGCGGCACCTCACGCCCGGGCCAGGCGATCTCCAGCCCGCGCAACGGGCGCAGCACGTCGATCCCGGCCTCGCCGTCCGCGATCGGCCCATCGACCGCAGGCGCTCCGCCGGCGATCGCCCCATCGGCCCCGGGCGCTCCGCCGGCGGCCTCGGACGGGGCGGCTCCTTCGGCCACGCCGCGCGTGACGGACCAGCCCGCCTCGGTCCAGCTCAACCGGGCGAGCCCGTGCTCCGGCGTACGCGTGTAACCACGGGGAGTGACGGACATGCGTGCTGGCTCTCCTAGCTGGAAGGCTCCGTGGGGGGCGGCGCTTTACATTACGCCGCTTTCCTGGATAAAAGCTCCAAACCGCCACCTGAGCGCCGACGTTTCCGCAGGTCAGCGCTGCCAGTGTTCTCACATCTTCCGCCACCTGGCCCAGGCCGACGCCCGTCTGCCGGCTATCCGGGCGAAGAGGGCAAACTGGGCGGATGACGTCGAGTGAGCACCGGCCCGCGACGCCGTTCGAGGAGTTGCTGTGGGCGGCCCGCGCCGACGGGCAGGACGCCCTGTGCCTGAGCCTGCTGCGCGGCGCCGACCTGGCGCTGCCGGTGACCGCCGCGGCGGCGGCCGGCGACGAGCGGCCCGCCTGGGCCACGGTCGCCGACGCCGAGCGGACCTGGGTGATCGCCTTCACCTCCGTCGACGCGATGCGGCTGGCCACCGGCGGCGTCGCCACGCACTGCCGGGTGTTGTCCCTGGTCGAGCTGGCGGCCGGCTGGCCGGACCCGCGCTGGGGCCTGGCGGTCAATCCGGGGCTGGGGGCCTCGTTCCTGCTGCAGTCCGGCGCGGTGGCCAGGCTGGCGGTGCCCACGCTGGTCCAGGACCTGCAGCTCGACCCCGCGTCGGGGGTGCCGGCCGTGCAGAAGCTGCTCTCCCCCGCCGGCGTCCACGCGTTCATGACGGGGAACGACCCGAGGGTGTCCGGCTACTGCCACCACGCCCTGGACGTCTCGCACATCGCCACCCCGGCCGTGCTCGCCGAGGCGCTGGGCCAGCCGGACATGCTGACCGCCACCGGCTCCCTGAACATCCTGCGCTGGCGCCCCGCCGGCCTCGACCTCTACCGCACCCCCTACGGCGGCACCGACGAGGAAGGCCGGGCCGCCGTGGCCGGATGGGTGATCGAGGAGCCGCCGTTCATCGGCCTGGGTCTGGTGCCGAACGTCGATTACGTCATCCGCGAGTACAAGGTGCACGGCGTGGGCCTGCCCCACGGCGCCGAGATCTGGGAGCTGACCACCGAGGGGATCGAGCACCGGCGCGCGATCTACCACGGCGACCTGCGGCGGTGGTTGATGGTCGGAAGGCGGGCGGGATGACCTGGCACTTCTACCGGGCCCGCTGGCAGGGCACCGACTACCCGGCCAGCCCCGAGCCCCACTCCCTGGAGTTGTGGATACGGCTGCGCAGCCCCGAACCGGTGGCCGGCTTCGACGAGGTGGAGCCCGGCTGCCATGTGCGGGTGGTTCCCGCCTCGGAATGCTCGGCCCTGCACTTCGTGACGACGGAGTGCCGCTGGCGGGGAGAGCCGTTCCAGGTGCACGGC
Organism: Nonomuraea sp. NPDC002799; assembly: GCF_053592075.1. Lineage (NCBI taxonomy): Bacteria > Bacillati > Actinomycetota > Actinomycetes > Streptosporangiales > Streptosporangiaceae > Nonomuraea > Nonomuraea sp. NPDC002799. Next base: position 260,779 of record NZ_JBSFVA010000002.1, on the reverse strand, counting down.
GAAAGGGACGGGCTGCTGCTCGTCGAGCACCTGGGCGCGTCCGCGATCAAGGCCCGTGAGCTGGGGTTGGAGCGCGTCGAGCGGGGCGTGTACCGCCTCTGGGTACCCCGGGCGGAGGTCACCGATCTAGGGGAGAGCGCCTTGCCGGTAAATGTCGGAATCTAACACATTAGACACACCCCCTTGTCTCCCGATGTTCATGTGACGGAAACTGACTAGAAACGCTGAAGTGTCGTAAGAGTTCGCACATACGAGGCGAGGGCTGGGGGGTCCTGTGGAGTCGCGCGATCAGCCGGATGTGGCGGCGATGCGCGCGTACGCCGACGAGCTGCGCGACCTGTTCCGGGGGATCGAGGACGCCGGCGTGGAGCTGCACGCCCAGGCCAGAGCGGTCCAGATCACCGAGAAGTCCCGTGACGGGCTGGTGTCGGTGACGGTCGGCTCGCGCGGCGAACTCATCCGGCTCGACCTGGACCCGCGCGTCTACCGGCGGCCGGACGCCCGGCACCTGGCCGACACGATCACCGCGACCGCGCAGCGGGCGGCGACCAGGGCACAGGAGCGTGTCGTGGAGATCTTCGAACCGGTGATCCCCCCTGCGGAACTCAAGGCACATCTGGAAGGTGACCTAGAAACTCTTCTGACGCAACTCGCCGATCGGATGGGGGGCAGGCAATGAAGCTCTGGGACGGTACGCAGATCGTCAAGCCCGTCGTGGACTACGGCCTCACGCAGTGGGGCACCATGGTCGAGGACGTCCAGCGGGACACGGCGGGTCTGGTCGCCGACGTCAAGGCGGCCCTCGCCGCGGCTCCGTGGGGCGGCGGCGCCGAGGGGAAGGCGTTCAGCGCGGCCTACTTCCGCGACGACGGCCCCACGCGGATGCTCACCCAGTGCGTCACGCTCCTCAAGGAGATAGCCGACGCGGGCGACCGTGTGCGCGCGGCCGTCGACAACACCCTGCAGACCGATGCCGACATCCAGCGCGACATCCAAGCCGGGCTGATTCGGGAGATCTGAGGCCCAGGGCGTGGCGGTCAACGGCGATTCCCACGTCGCGGTCTCCGGCGACGGCCGGCCTGGCGGCATGGTCCGCATCGACCGGGACATCCTCCCGGTGTGGGAGACCGAGGTGCTGCCCGACTGGGTCGTGCACTGGCTGATCCCCATGTTGTCGGCCGGGCAGAAATGGCCGGAGGCGAGCGAGAGCGGCCTGTCGGAGCTGGCGCAGGCGTGCAGTGCCCTGGCCGCGGGGACCACCAGCTCGGTGCCGCAAGCCGGCTCGGTCGCGCGCACCGTCGTGGCCGGCTGGACCTCTCCAGCCACCGCGAACTTCGTCATCAGGGCCAAGCAACTGTACGGCCAGGAGGGCGGCATGGCGGGGGTCGCCGGGAACGCGCAGGCCTACTCGCAGCAGGCGCACAACTTCGCCGTCGAGACCCAGTACTCCAAGATCTCCATCAACGTGGCCTTCTGGGTCACGGTCGTGGCCATCGCCATCGCCATCGTCGCGTCCTTCTTCACCGCCGGATCCACCACCGCGATCATCGGGCCGTACGCGGCGGGCGCCCGCGCGGCCATCCAGCGGATCCTGGTCAGGCTTCTCACGGTGGGGGCCAGGGAACTGGGCGCACGGCGGCTCGCCAGGGTGACCGCGCTCACCGGCGCCACCGGGCGCGGCGCCATCCTGCGGCTGCTGGCCTCACCGATCGGCCGTGAGCTGGTCGAGGAGATCGGCGAAGAGTTCTTCATCGACTTCTTCTCCCAGTTGGAGCAGCAGCAGCTGGGCACCACGACCGAGTGGGACTGGAGGAAGTCGGGAGCCGCGGTCCTCGGCGCCGGCACGGGCGCGGTGACCGGCACGTCGCTGGCCGGGCCCATGGCCCGGGTCACCCGTAGCGTGCCCGGGTTCGCGGGGCGGGCGCTCACCACCGGCCTGACCAACACGATCGCCTCCCCGGTCGGCAGCTTCATCGCCAACGGCGTCATCTACAAGCAGTGGGAGTTTCCGTTCACGGGCGATGCCGTCATGGGCGGCTTTTTCGGCGGCGTCGGGCGTACCGGGTCGATCAGCCCGTTCAACCCCGAGGTCTACACCGCGCTGGCCCATCCGGCGACCACGCTCATGGCCGCCTACGACACCGCCGCGCGTACCGACGCCGCCCGGGCGGCCGGCCACCCTCCGGGGGGTCCGCCCGGGAACATGACGCCGGGCGAATCCGACCCGACCGGCGGCCAGCCCGGCGGCCAGCCCGGTGCCGTCCGTTCCCCCGAGCCCGCGCCGGCCCGCGGCGGCGGCCCGACCACCACGACGTCCCCGAACGCGCCCGCACCCCGGCCCGGCAGCACGGACACCGACCAGCAACGCCGCACCACCACGACCCCCGACACGGACACCGACCAGCAGCGCCGCAACACCACCACTCCTGAGGCCGACGCCGATCAGCAGCGGCGCAACACCGTTTCGCCCGACAGGGACAACGACGACTCCGCCGCCGTGGACCCGGAGCAGGACGACCAGACGGCCGCCGCGCCCGCGCCCGACGACGCTGTGCAGACGCCGGCCCAGACGACCGACACCACGGCCCAGACACCGGACGGCGAAACCGCCCAGGACACTGACAACACCACGGCCCCAACGCCGGACAACACCACGGCGCAGGCGCCCGAAAGCACCACGGCGCAGGCACCCGACAGCACCGCCGACGTTCAAACCCAGTCAGACGGCGCCACCCAGCCGGACAACACCACCCAGACCACCACCCAGACCACCACCTCGGCCGCCAACCTCGGCGGCCTGTCCCCGGCCGCTCGCGCCGAGCTGGCCCTCACCGACGCCTTCAGCGACGTCGTGGTGGGCCCCGACGGCGACATGCTCGTCGCCGCCGGCGAGACGACCGTCGGCGCGATCTCCGCCCGCACGGTGGCCCGCATCCGCGCCTCACTCGAAGCCAGTGCCGAGCAGGGCACGGACGTCGACACGCTGAAGACGGAGGCGGCCGCCCTGCTGCGCCAGGCCGCGGCAGAAACCTCCGCCGCCCCTGCCGGCGACCAGCAGAACGCCGCCGACCCGGACACCGGCACCGACCCGGCGCCCGAGACGCACACCAGCAAGCCGGGCACCACCACGGTCGCCTCCAGCCCGGTGGCGGACACCCGCTACGTCACCGACGGCCGTCAGGGCGTCGACCTCCAACAGAACGAAACACTCGCCCCGGTGGACGAGCTGCGCGCCGCGTACTTCGGCGACCTGGACGTGGTCACCATCTCGTTGACCGGTGCGAACTCCGACATCGTCGTCGTCGAGACCAAGAACAACGGCACCCACTACTTCCAGTCGACCGTCGGCGGCCTGTCCGCCGGCCTGATGGGCCAGACCGACGTCCGCACCGGCGGCACGGACGCGGACCACCCGCACCTGGTCCACTTCAACCCGCGCGTCAGCAACGACCAGGTCGCCAGGATCTGGGTCCACGAGATCGCCCACACTCTGCAGTTACTGGCCGCGCGGGGAACGGGCAGGCGAGGTTTCCTGCGCGGCCGGCCCGACGGCCAGGTCACGGAGGACGCGTGCGTGGCCGCGCAGGTCAGCGAGATGGCGCTGCTGACCGACCAGTGGAACCAGGCCGACACCCTGCCGAAGAAGCGCCTGCTGGCTGTCGACATCGACGGCCTGGCCCGCGCCATCGAGCGGCGCGGGCACACCGCGCCGGACCTGCCTTGGGCGCCGACCCAGGCCACCCGCCCGCCATCGGCCCCGGCCGCGCCTGAGGGCGAGCCGACCGTCAAGCAGCTGCGGGACCTCGTCGCCGCGCTCACCACGGCCGAGGAGGCGCTCCAGGCGCAGATCAAGGCGAAGACGGAGAGCGCCAACGACGCGCGGAAGGAGGCCCGCAGGGCCACCAGGCAGGCGCGCAAGGCCGCCCGCCAGCGTGACTCGGGCCGTCACGAGCGGGAGCAGGCCGCCCGTCGAGCCGCCCCCCTCCACCGCGCCACCGCGCAGCGCCACGAACGGATCGCCCTGGCCTACGTCGCCGCGCTGACCGAGGCGACGCGGGCGCGGCAAACGTACGAGCAAGCGGCGACGGCGTTGGCTCAGACGGGCAGGACCACGGCTCCCGGCACGGTCCCCATGGCCGACATCGGCGCCAGACTGCACGCGACGGCCAAGCAGCATCACGAGGCCTACCTGGAGGCACTGAAGAAGGCGCTGCCGCAGGAGCTCGCGCTCGCCACGGGCCAGCCGGCCGGTCGCCTCGCCCACATCAGCGCCCTCACCGACACCGTCAACGAGATGCTGAAGGGCGACGGGAACACGTACCGGTTCACCGTGCACGAGCTGGAGCGCCGTATCCGGGCCGACTGGCACAAGGCCATGTCCACCGACGGCCTCGTGCTGCGGGTGGGCGAGGGGAGCCAGGCGGCCGAGGTGCGCGTCAAGCTCACGCTCGCCGACCTGGTGGAGGTGATCGACCCGGCCGTCAAGGCGTCGGAGATGATGGTCGGCCTGTTCGTGCAGTCCTCCCGTACGGTCACCGTCACCGAGTCCGGCTCCGCCAGCACGCCGTTGAACTTGAACTCCGCCGTCCTCACCCCGCTGATTCCCAACGACGACGTGCGCCAGGTCGCCGAATGGTTGTCCGTCGGAGTGGGCGGCTCCATGGGCCGCAACTGGTCGGCGACGAGCGGGGCGGGCATGTACGCCCAGACCGGCACGGTCAGCGACAACCGGAGCGAGTCGTTGCTGTTCAGCTCCGCCGCGTCCTGGACCGTCGAGATCCGCTCCCGGAACGGGAATGGCTGGCGCAACACCACCACGGTGGACTCCGGCAAGCCCGGGGACGTCGCCGATCAGCGGCTGTGGGTCTCGCACTCCTACACCGACCAGCCGCCGAGCCACCTGTCCAGGATCTCCGAGGACCGGCGCAACCCGGAGATGCCCACGGCCGTCCCCGAGAGCATGACGGGCCTGGAGGAGGCCCTCGACCTGCTGGCTGCGACGCTGGGCGGCGACTACACCATGGTCGGCACCCCGGCGCGGGACGCGCTCCGCGTCTACGTCACCGCCGAGATGCCGCACCTGCTGCGCGACATGGTCAACGGCGGGCACACGAGGGTGTTGTCGGGCACCCACGGGCCGGACGTGAAGATCACCGCCAAGACCGAGGTCGTCCTGGAGGAGGCCGAGCCGCTGGGCGGCCCGACCGCCGAGGAGTGGGAGGAGGAGGTGCTCGTCGACTTCGCCGCGTGGATCAACGGCGCCTCCTCCGGCGGCTCGATCGAGGGCAACGTCTCGGCCGGGTTCAAGCACCCCGCGCTGGAGGGCGTCAACGGGCCCGGCACGTACGAGCCGACCATCGGCCCAGGGGCGAGGGGGAGCAGGTCGGGTTCGCGGTCGTACTCGTCCGGCGCGAACAAGCAGGCCATCCACCCGAGCGTGCACCGCAAGACCAGCCCGAAGCAGGCTTACCGGCTCGTGCTGAAGACCACCTTCACCGTGGAGGAGGTCGGCAAGCAGCCCGTCACCCTGGCGCCGATCACGCACGAGGCGGTGGTGTCCATGCGGGAGTCGCTGGCCTACCACTTCGGCCTGCCCGTCGACAGCGCGGCGCTGCTCCGCCGGTTCGGCAAGCCGCTGCTCGACGCCGACGGCAACCAGCTCTTCCGCGGCGAGCCGCTCCCCGGCCCGCCGCCGGGCCGCAAGGCCGAGCTCCCCACGTTCATGGGCGACGGCCCCGGCCAGATCCGGGGCCCGGGAGCGGTCCTCGTCCAGGACGTCGAAGACCTGGACCCGTCCATCCGGGACGTGGTGCGGGAGCTGCGGGAACTCGGCATCATCCCGCCGGTGGTCAACGGGGAGCTGCAGTATTCGTCGAACTTGCTCGGACGCGCCAGCCAGGTGCTCAACCTCCAAGAGCTCACCGTGCAGCTCTCGGAGCAGCGGATCCGGTCCGGTTACGACGCGGCCGTGCAGGACGGCATCTTCGTCGACCTGGTCACGCACGGCCTGAACGTGGCGCCGGGGCACCACGTGTTGCGCCTGCGGATCGTGCAGGACTTCGAGTCCTTCCGCCGCAATCCCAAGATGACGCACACCGACGCCGAGACCGTGGTCAACCTCGACATCGGCAACCAGGGCTCCGGGCGGTCGATCAGCCAGTCCAGGACGTACGGCGGCGGCGCGTCCGTCTCCGAGGGCGATGGGCCCAACCAGGGTCAGGACGGGCTCTCGCACGAGGTGGGCGTCAGCGGCGGCGGCAACAGGACCCGTTCGGTGGGCTCCAACGACGGCAGCGGCGTGAGCGTGGTGGGGCTGCACGAGAACAAGGGGCCGGTCGCCATCGCGGAGCTGAAGCACCGGTTGGTCATCGACCTCCTGCAGGACGGCGAGGAGACGCGGCTGTCCGACCGTCCCGGATCGGCCAAGCTGCTCATCGCCGCCGACCTGCTCCCCCCCACCGACGGCGCCACCCGGCCCACGTCCCTGGGCCCCATGTCCGAGGAGCTCCGGGCGAAGGTGCGGCTCCTGGCCATGGACGTGCCGGGGCTGCTGGACGCGGCGAGCGGGGTCACTCCGGGGGCGCCGGTGGGCTCGGCCGCCTATCTCACGCTGGCGACCGCCCTGAGCCAGCGCATGCTCGTCGCCAATCCCCGGCTGCTGTTCCAGGACTTCGGCGGCGTGATCGTCCAGGGCGGGGGAATGCCGTCCCAGGCTCAGGTGTCGATGCGCGGCCGGATGGGCGAGACCCAGGTGCTCGGCATCGTGGACCAGGTCAACGGCGAGATCCTGTTCGGGATGGGCATCGCCGGCGTCTCGGCGGGCGGCTCCTCCGGCCTCAACGTGGGCGCGTCGGCGAGCATGTCGGATCTCGACGACGGCGGCACGTCCCGCGACGGCGGCAAGCTCTCGCTGCCGTCCCGCTCGGGAGGCACCTCCGTCAGCACCTCGCAGGTCGACCTCTGGGCCGACGAGGAGCTCACCATCAAGCACGGCCGCCAGTACGTGCTGCTGACCCAGGCGGCGTTCACGGTCACCGGCTCGGAGAGCACCGCGTCCACCCTGCCGCAGGAGGGCCGGGTATCCGGCGGCGATCCGCGGCAGGCCCAGGCGAACGGCATGGTCCTGTCCATGATCGCCGAGTACGAGGCGCTGGACATGTACGCCAAGGGCACCCTCGACCTGCCCCCCGCCCTGGTCTCCGACGCGATCGAGCGCTTCCTCAACGACAGCTCGCCCCTCGACCCGACCCTGGCCGTGCCCCTGGTGCAGCGCTACATCTGCGACGTGGCCGCGGCCCGGGTGATGGGCGAGGACGTCTCCTACGCCGCGCGGCACACCGCGAAGGCGCTGCTCAACAAGGTGCGGGAGATCACCGGTCTCGGCCCGAAGGTGAAGAACGGCAAGCAGGCAGAGCTGGTCCAGCAACTCGCCGGCACGCTGACCGAGGCGGCGGAGCTGATCGAGCGCGCCAGGGACGTCGAGGTGGCGCCGTCCTACGACCAGGCCGTGGGCATCGGCACGGTGGAGTCGCTGGACCTGACCGACGCGCAGGGCACGCCGGTCTCGACCCTGGACGCCGTGCTGAACGAGGTCGAGGCCAAGGCGCCCGGCGTGCTGGCGAACAACCCGCTGCTGCGCGAGGAGGTGACCACCGACTTCACCGAGGACTCCGTCCGGATCCACGTCGACGACCTGTGGTCGCGGCGCGGCTACGAGAAGCACTACAGGGTCCAGGGCGACTCGCAGGTCGCGCCGACCGAGGAGGTGATCGTCAGGGCCCGGCTGGTGCCCAAGACCGGACAGAACTTCCGCCGGGCCAGGTTGCTCCTGCGCACCCTCCAGGCCGGCATCATCCGCCAGCGGTATCGCTACAGCGACTACACGCGCTCGGAGTCGTACAGCGGCTCCTACTCGGCAGGGGTGGAGACCGGCAGCGGAAATCAGGACGGCGAGCAGAAGCTCGGCGTCTCGACGGACCGGAGCCGCTCCTACTCCCGCGCCATCAACCGGCAGCAGGCCAGGCTGCAACGGGTCGGCCTGTTCAACGGCATCGACGTGCTGGAGCAGGAGGGCCGGCTCGTCATCGAGGTCGTGCGCAGGCCCATCCGGCCCACGCGGCGCAAGATCCTGTTGCGGCGGCTCACCGGGCGCCCAGCCTTCACCGGCCCGATCTCCGCGGCGGCCCGCCTGGCCGACATCGTCCTGCGCAGGCGCAGGCGCAGGACGGCCGCCGAGACCGCGATAGCCTACAACGCCACGCTGAGGCGGCGCTCCCCGATCGGCTTCATCCGGCCCTACGTGGACTCGGCGCAGCCGTTCGCCACCGTGACCGACCCGCGGCAGGTCGAGCTGCACCCCGGTTTCTTCCCGGTCGCGCTCTGGGAGCATCCCACGCGACCCACCCTGCTGGACGTGGTGCTGGCCGAGCTCACCCGGATGCTGGACCCCGCGGCGGTCCAGGAGCGCGAGTCCGAGTTCGTCACGCGGTTGTCGCGCTCGGCGCTGCTGACCGCGCTGGAGCGGATGATCTCCCCCGGCGGCGAGGACCTCGTACCGGTGAGCAGGCAGAAGTTCCGGGACCAGGGCGTCCAGACCAACGTCCAGGCCCGCCTGTCGGACCGCACCATCGTCGCGGGACCGATCGACGACATCGAGGTGGGCGAGGCCAACAGGGCCGCCGACGCCCAGAACGTGACCGTCAGCCGCGGCCGGGTGGCCCCTGTGGGGACGGCTATGAGCGCGGCGGACGCGGACTCGGGCCTCAGCGGCAGCGTGCAGGCGGGCGAGCAGGTGTCGGAGAGTGTGACCGACCATCACGGGGCGCGCCGGGAGCGCAGCAAGTTCGTGAAGGGCAAGGGCTACATCGTCCGGTTCCGCGTGGACTACGACCTCACCTTCCGGTACGTGGCGCGGCTGCGAGACGGCAACTGGCACACCGTCGGCGACCCGGTGAGCCGGCCGAGCGCGAGCGGCGCCACGATCGACGTGCTGCTCCTCGGTGAGGAGCTGGAGGAGCTGGACAACCGGATGGAAGGGAACATCCAGCTCGGGGAGCCCCGCTCCGACTGGGACTCCTTCCGCTTCACGCCGAGCCGCGACGCCCACGGGCTCATCCCGGTCCTCCATGAGGCCCGGCTGGCCGCCCGCGAGCGCGGCGAGGTGGCCCACGTGGCCGTCCGCGAAGCCGACAGCGCGCACCCGCACGGCAGGTTGCGCCGTTTCCTGGTCACGCCCACCGGTTCCGTGCTCAGCGAGCAGCCCGACGGCGGGTTCGCCATGGCCTTCTCCACCCTGCCGCAGCACGTGCTGAACGCGGCCCAGCAGGCCGGCATCAACCTGCGCGACCTCTTCATGAACTCCGAAACGCCCGGTACGTTCACCCAGCAGGTCTTGGCCGAGCTGAAGAACAGCGGTGTCTTCGCGACAGACGTCGGCAAGCCGAGCTGGCCCACCGACCACCGCCAGTCCGGCCCCTCGCAGGGCGGGAGCGTCTCCCAAGGGATCGCGACGGGCACCGTGAGCGACCCCGCGATCGAGGGCACGCCGTTCAGCAGGTCCGCCCGGCCGGACGGGGCTCCCGACCTGACCATGGACGAGGTGCGCGCCGCCGACGTCACCGCCGGCGACCTGGGCGGCACGACCGCGAGCGTGACCTGGGTGACGGAGGACACGCTGGTCCTCCAGATCGCCGGGCTGCCCGACCAGCACGTCCGCGTGCTCATCGAGGACCCGGGCGCCGGGCTCATCGCGGCCACGGAGCAGCGCGCCGGCACGAAGGAGGACCCGCACCGGACGAGGATCTGGGACGTGCATCCGGACGTCCTGGCGTCCGTCCTGGTGCACGAACTGTCGCACGTCGCCCAGACGGCGATGGCGAACGCGGCGCAGGGCGTCATCAGGCCGTCGCTCTCGGAGAACCAGGCCGAGGGCACCGACCTCTGCCTGCTGCCCCGCCTCGACGAGCACGCCCACCTGTCACGCCGGTGGCGCGCGGCCGGCGACTCCGCCACGCGGGCGCTCCTGGCGGACGCGATCGACGCCATCGCCGCCGACATCGAGCGGCGCGGGCACACCCCGCCCGCCGCGCCGTGGGGCACCGGGCCCCGCGCGCCGGCCCCCGCCCAACCGCAGAGCCGGATCGCGCGGCTGCTCAACGGCGGAGCCCACGCGGGGCTGGACACCACGGCGGCCGGGCTCGCCCGGCTCGCGCAGATCGCCGGCGTCGCCGATGTGGCGCAGGCGCCGGGCGCGGTGGGCGAGTACTCCGTGACCACGCCGCGCGGGACGTTCACGCTGGCGCTGAGCACGGCCCCGGCGGGCGTGACGGAGGTGACCGTCACCTCGCGGACGCAGGACCGGCTGGCGGTCCAGGTGCCCGCCGGGGCGAGCCCCGCGGCCAGGATCGCGGTGGCCGAGCAGGTCGCTGCGCACGCGGCGGCCCTCGCCGGACGCCCTGGCACCGCGGCGCTCGGACCGGACGGGAGGGCGAGCGGACCGGTGCTCGGCGTGCCCGACGCCAGGACGCTCGCGCGGCTGCGCGGCCTGATCGCCGCGATCGCCGAGGGCAGCCCGCTGCGCGCCGCCGCCGACAACGCCGCGCTGCGCGCCGCGGCCGAGCAGGCGGGGCTGGCGCCCGGCCGGCCCGGGTCGGCGCACCGGATGCTGGCGCTCGCGCGGGCGGGCGAGCTGAACGCCGCCGAGATCGCGGCGGTGCGCGGCGACGCGCGGCTGCCCGAGACGGCGGCGGCCAAGGCCATGGAGCGCGCCGCGGCGCTCATGGGGGCCCGGGTCCACTCGTACGGCTCCGGCCTGATGGACATCGTGCTGCCCGGCCGTGCGCCCATCCCGGTCGAGGTGCGGCCGGCCGGCGCGGGTCCGGCCGAGGCGGGCCTGCTGACGTACCAGGTGGACGGCCGTCTCACGATCGGCGCCACCGAGCGGGCGGCGGCGGCGACGGCCGCCGCGGCGGTCGCGCGGGCGCTGGGCGCACCGGCCGCCGACCACGCGGAGCAGGCGGAGCTGTACGAGGCCGTGCGCCAGGCGCGGGCGGCCACGGCGGCGCAGCGGGCGGCCCGGCTGGGCGTGCTGTTCGACCTGATCACCGGCGTCCGGCCGGAGGTGCGGGCGCTGCTCCCCGCACCGGTGGCCACCGAGCTGGCCACCCTCGCGAACGGCCGTCGTCCCCGTGACTGGACCGCGTTCATGAACCGCCTCGTGCTGATCGCCAACGGCACCGGCTGGTATCCGGAGTGGGAGTGCCCCTGCCCCGCGGACGGACCGTGCGTCTGCGGGCAGCGTGCCGAGCCGGGCCCGGCCGACGTCCAGGAGCGACCGCGCTCGATCCCGGCGTGAGCGGGCGGCGGGTTCCGGCATGATGGATCGACGAGGAGAGGACGGCTATGGCATTCGCGGTGGCACGAGCGAGGGACGAGGCTCACCTCTATCTTGACCTGCACCCATGCGCCTGCGGGTCGGCGGAGACGACCTGGCAGAGCGGGCTGGTCAGCGTCGACGGGCAGCCCGTCAGCCGCTATTGGGGCACGTGCGAGGAGTGTGCCACCCCGCGTGAGCACCTGTTCGGGCTGCCGGAGCATCCGGTGCTGCCGACCGGCTATCCGACGTTCGGCGGCCGGGAGCCCTCGGAGTTGCTCGACGCGGGCGAGTGGTTGTGGGTGGCCGACCTGACGGCGGGCAACGTGCCGGTGGACGACCAGGCCGAGGCCCTGCGCGCGTTGCGGGTCGCGACCGCGGCCGTCGAGGAGGTCGTCAAGTTCGTGCCGCCCGGGGCGGACGCGGTGCCCGAAGACGGGTTCTGGTCCGAACGCGGACGGGCGGTGCTGGCGGCCGAGCCCGGCAGGTTCCACCTTGACCGGCTGCTCGTCGTCAAGGACACCTACCAGGAGCTGGCGGCCCGGCATGCCTGAGCGCGGTCTGGCCCGTTCCCTGGTGGAGGCATACGTCTATTTCGACCTGCGGACCTCCGAGCCGGGCGCGTCGAGCCGGGCGACGGTCGCGCAGGAGGCGGACGGCTGGGTGGTGAGCCTCGACGGCGCGGAGGTGTTCGTCCCGCGCGAGGCCGAGAGCTGGGCGAGAGAGGGCGACGTGCTCTTCGGCGGCGGCCTGTCCGAGCTGATCGACCCCGGTCAGTGGGTGCTCGTCGCCACCACCTACGCGAGCCGGGCGCTGGAAGGCGCGCTGTTCTTCGCCGAGGACCCCTCCGACCCCGACACGTTCGAGCGGATCTCGGCCGACTGGCGCTTCGCCGCCGACGCCGTGGCCGAGGCGCTGAAGTTCTTCCCCCCTGACTACGCCGAGCTGCCCTCCGACGTGTTCTGGTCGGAGATGGGCCGGGTGGTGCGGGAGTCGGACCCCGGGCGGGTCACCAGGGTCAAGCTGGAGAACGACCTCGCCCTCTACCGCCAGAGCCTGGACGACTTCCGCCGCCTGCACACCCGCTGACGGCGCACCACGCCGCCGGGTCGCCGCCAGGTGGGGTCAGTGGCAGTCGCAGGAGCGGATGCCGTCAGGAAGGCCGGTGACCTTGGCGGTGCCGTCGTGGTCGACGGTCACCTCGACGTCCGCGCCGGCCACCTGGAACCCGCCGACCGTCAGCGCCCCCAGCGGCGCGCCGGTCAGGGGGCGGAGGTGGACCTGGCCCGCCGGCACGTCGGGGTGGAGCCCGAGCGCCACGTGGGCGATGGTCAGCGCGGCGGCGGCCGACCAGGCCTGGGGGCGGCAGGCGGCGGGGTAGGCGACCGGTCGGCCCAGCCGGTCGCGGGCGTCGCCCGCGTACAGCTCCGGCAGCCGGTAGTCGAAGGACTCGGCCGCCGCGAGCAGTCCCTCGGCGAGCGTGGCGGCCTGCACGCCGAAGCCCTCCCGGGCCAGGCCGGCGATCACGATGGCCGTGTCGTGGGGCCAGATGGATCCGCAGTGGTAGGACAGCGGGCTGAACCCGGCGTCCGCCGACGACATCGTGCGCAGCCCGAAGCCCGCCGCCATGCTCGGCGCCGCCAGCAGGGCGGCGACCTGGACGGTCTCCGCCCGCGAGAGGATGCCGGTGCCGAGCAGGTGGCCGATGTTGCTGGTGAGGGAGTTCACGGGGCGTTTGTCGCGGTCGAGGGCGAGTGCGGGGAAACGTCCTTGCGGTCCTTCCACCCAGAAGGCGGCGCGGAAACGCTCCGCCAGCTCGGCGGCGTACGCGCGCCAGCGGGGGCCGCCCGGCCGGCCGAAGGCGTCCAGCAGCGCGGCCCCGTGCAGGGCTGCCTGGTAGGCGTAGCCCTGCACCTCCACCAGCGCGATGGGGGCCTCCGCCCGGCGGCCGTCGTGGAAGCGCACCGAGTCGCCCGAGTCCTTCCAGCCCTGGTTCGCCAGGCCGTGGCCGCTCGTGTCGACGTACTCGACGAAGCCGTCCCCGTCGGGGTCCGCGTGCTCGGCGAGCCAGCCCAGTGCGGCCTCCAGGCTGGGCAGCAGCGCCTCGACGTCCTGCGCCGGCAGGCCCCAGCGCCACGCGTCGTGCAGCAGGCTGATCCACAGGAGGGTGGCGTCGATGGTGCCGTAGTAGGCGGCCGGCAGTCGCCGGTCCTCCCCCGCCAGGTCGAACGCGTTCCGCCGCAGCTCGTGCATGATCTTGCCGGGCGCCTCGCCCGAGTGGGGGTCGAGGCGGCGGCCCTGGCGGCGGGCCAGGACGCGCAGGGTGCTCGCGGCCAGCCGGGTGCCCAGCGGGAGGAGCAGCCGCGCCGCCCAGATGCTGTCCCGGCCGAACAGGGTCAGGAACCAGGGGGCGCCCGCGCCGACGAACGTGTCCTCGGGCGCGCCGGGCTCGGCCAGGCGCAGTGAGCTCAGGTCCGCCAGCGACCGCTCCAGCAGCCGGTCGATGCGCCGGTCGGCGGCGGTGACGCGCGGCCGGCTCCACTCGGCGGGGCCCGTGGCGGGCAGGACGACGGCGTCGGGGTCGGAGACGGCGAGGTCCCAGCGCAGCGTCACCGTCCCGCCCGGCGGCAGCTCCACCCGCCACCGCAAACACGCGCCACCCCCCGCCGCCACCTCGGCGGCGTGGCCGGTGACGGTGACGGCGGTGGGGCCGGAGTGCCACGTCAGCCGTCCGCCGCCCGGCGCGGTGGCCGGGAGCGGGGTGGCGGCGCGGCCGGACTTGACCACGTCGATCGCCGCGAAGTCGCAGGACAGCTCGACCGTGACCGTGGCCGTCACCGGGACCGACGCCGTGGAGGTGATCTCGACGACCTCGCTCATCCCGTACGGGCTCAGCTCGCGCAGGCGGTCGAGGCGGACCGTGGGATCGGCCGAACGGTCGCCGAGCCAGCGGGCCAGGGACACGAACCGATCCCTGCCGGGCCCGGCAGGGGCGTGCCCCACGCCGTCCGGCTCGCGCCCGTCGACCAGCAGCCGGGCTTGTGACAGGACCCGCTGGTCAGCGCAGAAGAGCCCCTGCACGCCGGCCGGCCGGATCTGGCCGTCGGCGTCGCTCAGCGCGCCGGCCGGCGCCATCACGGTGCTCACGAGGTCGTGCAGCAGCGGTTGAAGCACGCCAACTCCTCACGTCACACCGCCGGTCTTGACAAGGAGGGAGATCGGGGTGCAGATTCCTGGACACTTACCTAACTTTGAACGATCAAATCGTGCCCTACATCACTTTGATCGTTCAACCCCCCGAAAGGCGCTTTATGGCGGACAAGGTGACGATCATCGACGTGGCGCGGGTGGCGGGGGTGTCACGCCAGACGGTGTCGAACGCGCTCAACACCCCCGACGTGGTCCGCGAGGAGACCCGCCGGCACGTCCTGGACGTGATCGAGCGGCTCGGCTACCGCGCCAACCAGGCCGCCCGCCAGATGCGCACCGGCCGCTCCCGCCTGATCGCCGTCCGCATCGGGCCGGGCGGCGACGGCATCAGCGGTTCGGTGCTGGACCGCTTTCTGCACGGCCTGACCGAGAGTGCGGCTCAGGAGGGCTACCGTATCCTGCTCTACACCGCCGCGGACGACCGTGCGGAGATCGCGGCCTATGCGGACCTGCTGGGCTCGTACAAGCCGGACGCCTTTGTGCTGACCGCCACGCACCACGACGACGACCGCACGTCCTGGCTGCTGGAGCGGGGGCTGCCGTTCGTCGCCTTCGGCCGGCCGTGGAGCGATCTGCCCGGCGCCCGCCACCCGTGGGTGGACGTGGACGGGGCCGCGGGCACGGAGGCGGCCACCCGGCGCCTGCTGGCCGCCGGCCACCGGCACATCGGCTACATCGGCCGGCCGGCGGGGTCGGGCGTGGGTGACGACCGGCGCGCGGGATGGGTGCGAGCGCTCGGGCCGGAAGAGGGTGCGCGGTGGGAGCGCGCGGTGGCGGACGGCATCGAGAGCGGCGAGAGCGCCGCGCGTGCGCTGCTGCGGTCCGACGGCGAGGTCACCGCCCTGGTGTGCGCGAGCGACTCGCTGGCGCTGGGGGCGCTGCGGGCGGCCCGCGCGCGCGGCGGCGAGCCCGTCGCCGTGGTCGGCTTCGACGACACCCCGGCCGCGGCGGCCGTCGGCCTGACCAGCGTGCGCCCGCCCCTCGCCGCAGCGGCGGCGGCCTGCGTCGACCTGCTCGCCCGCACGCTGGAGCGCCCGGACGCCAGGGACAGCGCCCAGCCGTCGCCGGCGCACGTCCTGCTGCGCCCCTCCCTGACCATCCGCGAGTCGGCGTGACCCCCTGATGACGGCGTGACCCCCTGCTGATCCGCCCAGTGAGCGTGGCAGAGCGGGCCGGCGGGCCCGTCGCGGTCGCGCCACCGGTACCGGCTTATGAGGCGCCTCCTGGCACGGTCAGTCCGCTCTCGTACGCGGCGATCACGGCCTGCACCCGGTCACGCAGGCCCAGCTTGGTCAGGACGTTGCTGACGTGTGTCTTCACGGTGTGCTCGCTGACCACCATGGCCCGCGCGATCTCGGCGTTGGACAGGCCGCGCGCGATCAGCCGCAACGTCTCCTGCTCACGCGCGGTAAGCGTGTTCAGCCGTTCCGGCGGCTGGGCGGCCGGCCGGGCGGCCGACCTGGAGGTGAAGTCCGCGATGAGTTTCGTGGTGATCGAGGGCGCGAGCAGCGACTCGCCGGCCGCGACCACGCGCACGGCGTGGACGAGGTCGTCGCGGCGGACGTCCTTGAGCAGGAACCCGCTGGCCCCGGCGCGCAGCGCGTCATAGACGTAGTCGTCGAGGTCGAACGTGGTCAGCATCAGGACGCGGCAGTCGCTCTCCGCGCAGACGATGCCGGCCGCCTCGATGCCGTCCATGATCGGCATGCGGATGTCCAGCAGGAGCAGGTCGGGTTCGTGCGCGCGGACGGCGGCCACGGCCTGCGCGCCGTCACCGGCCTCGGCGACCACCTCGATGTCCGGCTGCGCGTCGAGGATCATGCTGAACCCGGCCCGCACCAGCTCCTGGTCGTCGGCGACCACGATCCGCACGGTCATGCGGTCACCGGCCGCGGCAGGCGGACGAGCACCTGGAAGCCGGGCCCGTCGGAGCGCCGGCCGGTGACGGCGGTGCCTCCGCAGGCGGCGGCGCGTTCGCGGATGCCGATCAGGCCGTTGCCGCCCGACGGCAGAGCCGATCCGCCGCCGCGGCCGTCGTCCTTGATGTCGATCATGAGAGTGCCGTCCTGCCAGGCGAGTCGGATGTCGGCGCGGGTCGCGCCGGAGTGCTTGACGATGTTGGTGAGGGCTTCCTGGGTGATGCGGTAGGCGGCCACCTCGGCGTCCGGCGGCAACGGCCCCGGCTCGCCCGAGGTGGAGTATGTCACCTCGAGCCCGGTGGCCCGGACCTGACCGGCCAGGGCGGGCAGCCCGGCGATCGTCGGCTGCGGCGACCGCGGGCCTTCCTCCTCCTTCAGGACGCTCAGCATGCGGCGGAGCTGCACCATGGCGTCGCGCCCCGCGGCGGCGATCGCGTCGAAGACGGCCTCGGCCCTGGCCGGATCGCTGGTGACCACCACCGGCCCGGCCTCGGCCTGCACCACCATGAGGCTGACCGCGTGGGCGAGGATGTCGTGCATGTCGCGGGCGATCCTGGCCCGCTCGCGTTCGGCGGCCCGTTCGGCCTCGGCCTGGCGCTCACGGGCGAGCTGGGCGGCCCGCTCCTCCAGCGCCGCGGCGTGGGCGCGGGAGGTGGCCGAGGCCCGGCCGATGGCGTAGGCGGCCACGGCGAGCACCACGCCGCGCACCGCGGTGTCGGCCGAGCCGACCAGGAGCAGGCCGCCGGAGACCGTGAAGAGCAGCGTGAGCAGGCGGAGCCATCGGGGGCTGTAGGCGGCCACGGTGAAGACGGCTATCAGCCCGCCGTACCAGATGGGCTGGGCGGCCACCTCGTCGGCGAAGTCGTACGAGATCATGGCGCCGTGGGTGGCCAGCAGGACGGTCACGGGCGCGCGGCGCCGCCAGATCAGCGGCAGCGCGGAGGCGACCACGACCGCGTAGCCCCACCAGTGCCAGGGGCCGCCGTCCGGGTTGTCGCGGGTCAGGAGCGGCCAGAGCTGCACGATCAGCACCACGGCCGCCAGCGCGGCGTCCACCCAGATCGGCGGCAGCGTCCGCGACCACCGCCGGACCGGCGCGAGAAACCCCATGTCGGACACAGAATCCCATTCTGCCGGTCGCGTCATGCCAGGGCGACCGCATGCCTGGCCCTCGGCGCCGCGTCCAGGCGGGCGAGCGCCACGAACGAGACGAGCAGGCACACGGCGCCGAGCGGGATGAAGTCCTTGTCGACGAACGGCAGGAGCATGTCGAGCAGGACCAGGGCAGGCGTCCACCACTTGACGCGGCGCAGGATCGCGAGCCGGGCGACGATCGCGACCTGAGCCAGGTAGAACAGGACCGGGGCGCCGGTGTAGACGATGATCTCCACCCCGGGAACGGCCTGGACCTGGTCGAACAGGACGCCCATGGCCTCGTGGTCGGCGGACATGAACCCGACCACGACGTCGATGCCGAACTGTGCGAGCAGCGCCGCGACGCCGGCCGTACCGGCCACCGCGCTCACGGTGGACACCGTGTCGCTCCCGGCCATGCGGCGCATCCGCCAGAAGGTGATCACGAACAGGACGAGGGCCGCCATGAAGGCCAGGTGGCCGGTGGTCCACGCGAGACCCGGCCCACGGCTGCCGTCGAGGCCGTCGAGGATGCGGATCACGCCGTAGGCCAGCACGAGCAGCGGCGCGGCGATGAAGGGGAAGCGGGAGTTCTTCATGGGGTAAATGCTCGGCTCTCGGGGTGGTCGCGCACATCGCCGGTACGGGCGATCCCGCGACTCCCTCTCAGGAGTGAGACGGAGGTGCGAGCCGGGCTACTTGATGACGCGGCCGGTCAGCGGCTCGCCGTCCGACGGAGCGGCCAGGCAGTACGCCGTGCGCTGCCTCGGCCAGAACTCCTCCGCCGGCAGGATGGGGACCACTTCGAGCCCGTGTTTCCTGGCCTCCACGTACCGCATCAGGGGCCCGCATCCGTCGAGGGCCAGCCGCTGGGTCTCCTCCAGGCCGGGCCACGGGCCGTCCGCGAGCACGTACGTGGTCGCGAACTCCGCCGCGTGCGGCATCTCGCAGCTGACCACGTTCACCATGGCGTCCACGGGCAGGGGTTCGACGCAGTCGCCTGGACGCAGTTCCGTGGCGTGATAGTGAGCCGCGGCGGGGCCTGCGGTCTCCAGGGGGGCGGTGCAGCCCACAAGCGCGCCGATCAGGCACGTGGCTGCCAGCGAGAGACGGACCATGCGTCCGGATCGTGGCAGCCGCAGATCACGAGACCGTCAGCGAGCCATACCTTTATGCGCATGCCTTGAGGAAGATGGACAACCCCGTACGTACCTCTCATCAGCAGACCCCGGTATCAGGAGGTACGTAATGCACCGCAGAGTCGCCCTGCTCTCCGTTGTCGCGCTCGCCGTGACAGGCGCCCTGGTTCCAGCGAGCACCGCCCAGGCCAGTGCCGGGAACGCTCTCGACCGCAGGCCCGTCGGATGGTCGGTCACCGACTCAGGAACGGAGCGCAGGACCGTCGCGCAGTACTGGACGCCCCAGCGCATGCTGGCGGCGCAGCCGCTGGACACGCCCGCGCCCCGGCGTGGCACGCAGTCGAACGGCCCCACCCGGGGCACCCCGTGGGCCACGCGCGGCGCCTCGGACACGACGGCTCGGCGCTCGCCGTGGACGGGCACCTTCTCGGCCTCCATCGACACCGCCGCCCGTCAGGGCGCGCCGTTCGCCGTGCGCGGCGTCGCGGCCAACGACCAGCAGCGGGCCCGGATCCCCAACAGCCCCGGCCTGCCGTGGACGGACGGCGGCGCCATCGTGCGGACGACCGGACGTGTCTTCTTCACCACCGCCGAGGGCCAGAACGCCTCCTGCTCCGGCTCGGCGGTGACCAGCGCCAACGAGAGCGTGGTGATGACCGCAGGGCACTGCGTGAAGCTGAACGGCGCCTCCCACCGCAACTGGGCGTTCGTCCCCGCCTTCGACGACGGCCGGCGCCCGTTCGGGACCTGGGTGGCGACCACCCTGCTGACCACGCAGCAGTGGAACGCCCGCGAGGACATCAACTTCGACATCGCCGCCGCCGTGGTCGCGCCGCTGCAGGGCCGGACGCTGACCGATGTGGTGGGCGGGCAGGGGGTGGCCTTCAACCAGGCCAGGCGGCGGCAGATGTTCGCCTTCGGTTATCCGGCGGCGCCGCCGTTCGACGGCTCGGACCTGACGTACTGCAGCGGGCGCGCCTTCAACGACACCGTGATGACCCAGGACCTGGGGCTGCGCTGCGCCATGACCGGCGGATCCAGTGGCGGCCCGTGGTTCCAGGGCTTCGACGAGCGCACCGGCCTGGGCTGGCTGAACTCCGTCAACAGCTTCAAGTACGACGGCGCCCCGCAGTTCATGTTCGGCCCCTTCTTCGGGAACGAGGCGATGTCCGTCTACCAGGCCGCGCAGAACGCCAACGCGCTCTGACCTCGTCACCAGCCTGTGACGGCCGGACCGTAACCCCCGGAGGACTCCGGCGACCCTGGAAATCACCGTACCCGTGGTGTTCGCTGACGAAGTGGTACTCGGCTCCGCAACCTCCGGAGGAGATCCCATGGTCGCCACGCAGCACCCGCTCGACCCGCTGACGCCGGACGAGATCACGACCACCCGCACGGTGCTGACCCGCGCCGGCCTGGTCACGAGCGCCACCCGCTTCGTGTACGCCGGCATCGAGGAACCGGCGAAGGAGGCCCTGCTCGCCCATCGGCCGGGAGACCCGGTGGACCGCCGGATCCGGGTCCTGCTGCACGACACGGGCGGCAGGCCGGCCCGGGACGTGATCGTCTCGCTCAGCCGCGGGGTGATCGACGTCAACCGGGCGCTGGACGCCGCCACCGACGGCCAGCTCCCCGTCCTGGACGGGGAGTTCGCGCTGGTCGAGGAGGTGCTGTCCGCCGACAAGCGGTGGCTGGCGGCGCTGAAGGCCCGTGGCCTGGACGTGGCGCGGGTCAGGGTCGCGCCGCTGTCCGCCGGCGTGTACGCCGACGAGTACCCCGAGGAGTCGGGCCGCCGCATCCTGCGCGGGCTCGCCTTCGTCCAGGAGCACGAGAAGGACCATGCCTGGGCGCACCCGGTCGACGGCCTCGTCGCGTACGTGGACGTGCTCAACCGCACGGTGGACCGCGTCATCGACCTCGGCCCGGTCCCGGTGCCCGCGGGTTCGGGCAACTACGACGACCCCGCCGTCACCGGCCCGCCGCGCACCACCCTGAAACCCATCGAGATCACCCAGCCGGACGGCCCGGGGTTCACCCTGGACGGCAACCTGCTGCTCTGGGAGAACTGGTCGTTGCGCATCGGCTTCGATGCCCGCGAGGGCCTGGTCCTGCACCAGATCGCCTTCCAGGACCGCTCGATCGTGCACCGGGCGTCGATCGCCGAGATGGTCGTCCCCTACGCCGACCCCTCGCCGGTGCGCTCCTGGCAGAACTACTTCGACGTCGGCGAATACCTCATCGGCCAGTACGCCAACCCCCTCAACGCGCACTGCGACTGCCTCGGCGACATCACCTACCTCGACGCCGTCATCACCGACGAGCTCGGCGCCCCGCGCACGCTCTCGAACGCCGTCTGCCTGCACGAGGAGGACCACGGCATCCTCTGGAAGCACACCGACCTGTGGACCGGGGCCGCGGAGACCCGTCGCCAGCGCCGCATGGTCCTGTCCTTCTTCACCACCGTCGGCAACTACGACTACGGCTTCTACTGGTACCTCTACCTCGACGGCGCCATCGAGTTCGAGGCCAAGGCCACCGGCGTGCTCTTCACCTCCGCCCACGCGGGCGGACGGCACCCGAACGCGGCCGAGGTCGCTCCCGGCCTGGGCGCCCCCTACCACCAGCACCTGTTCTGCGCCCGGCTGGACATGGCGGTCGACGGGCCGGCCAACCGCGTCGAGGAGGTCGACGTGGCCCGCGTCCCGATGGGACCGGACAACCCGCGCGGCAACGCCTACACCTACCGGCGCACCCCGCTGGCCCGGGAGAGCCAGGCCCAGCGCCCCGCCGACGCCGGCGTGGACCGGGTCTGGCACATCATCAACCCGGCCTCGCTCAACGCTCTGGGCAACCCCGTCGGGTACGCCCTCCTTCCCGAGGGCAAGCCGGCGCTGCTGGCCGATCCCGGCTCCTCCATCGCGGCGCGGGCCGCGTTCGCCACCAAGCACCTCTGGGTCACGGCCTACGATCCGGCCGAGCGCTATCCCGCCGGCGACTTCGTCAACCAGCATCCCGGCCAGGCGGGGTTGCCCGCCTACGCCGCCGCGGACCGCGATCTCGACGGCCGCTCCCTCGTCGTCTGGCACACCTTCGGGCTCACCCACGCGCCCCGGCCGGAGGACTGGCCGATCATGCCCGCCGACCACACCGGCTTCCGGTTGAAGCCCGTCGGCTTTTTCGATCGAAACCCCACACTGGACGTTCCCGCCACGCCGCATTGAGGGCGCACATTCCGGGGCGGGGAACAGGCCGGCCCGCCGTCCAGGGCCGGCGGACGTCTTCAAGATATTTTTCCGCCGTGATGATCGCGCCGGCCAGCGGTGATAAGGCCGGCGTCAGCGGCAGACGAAGATGTCCATCCAGGGCTTAACCAGGACTTACCTCCCATTGAGCACCCTGGTGTTAACGACATCAGGAGATGACATGGACGCCAACGAGCCTCGCGAGCACACCGCCGGCGGCTGGACCCAGTTCGGCGACACCCCGCCCGCCGCCGGAGGCTTCACCCGGCCGAACCCGGTGCCTCCGCCGCCGCCGCAGGCGCACCAGCGCGCCTTCCTGCTGACCAGGAAGGCGATCGCCGGGCTGGCGCTGGGCGCCGTGGCCGCCCTGTCGGTGGCGGCCGTGGGCGGCGGCGCCATGGGAGCGTCCCTGGCAGGCTCCGCGCAACCGGCGCCGGTCACCACCGTCACCGCGGCCGGTCCCAGCCCGGTGTTCAGGACCGCCGCCGACCAGCTCACGATCTCGCAGGTGGCCGAGAAGGTGCAGCCGTCCGTCGTGATGATCCAGGGGCAGACCGCCGAAGGCTCCGGCGTGGTGTTGTCGGAGGACGGGCTGGTCCTCACCAACAACCACGTGGTGGACGGGCAGAACGGCGCGCTGACCGTGAAGTTCAACGACGGCAAGACCGCCAAGGCGACCGTGGTCGGCACCGACCCGGCCACCGACCTCGCCGTCATCCGCGCCGAGAGCGCGTCAGGGCTGGCCAAGGTGGCGCTCGGCGACAGCGACCAGCTCAAGGTCGGCGACGACGTCCTGGCCATCGGCAGCCCGCTGGGCCTGGACGGGACGGTGACGTCGGGCATCATCAGCGCGCTGGACCGTACCGTGACCTCCGGGAACGGCGGGGACCAACAACAACTGCCGCCCGGCTGGAACCGGCAGAGCCAGCAGGAGGAGCAGACGACCACGCTCGGCGGCATGATCCAGACCGACGCGGCGATCAACCCGGGCAACTCCGGCGGCGCCCTGGTGAACGCCGCCGGCGAGCTGGTCGGCATCAACAGCGCGATCGCCGCCGACGGCGTCAACCTCGGCTTCGCGATCCCCGTGAACACCGCCAAGCAGGTCTCCGAGCAGCTCATCAGCAACGGCCAGGTGAGCCACGCCTTCCTCGGGGTGAGCGTCACCGACGCCACCGGCACGGTGCCCGGCGCGCTGATCCGCCAGGTCACCGCGGGCAGCCCGGCCGCGAAGGCCGGACTGAAGCAGGGCGACCTGATCACCAAGATCGGCGACACGGCCGTCCAGGGCGGCGACACGGTCGTCGGCCAGGTCCGCGGCTACAAGGTCGGCCAGCGGGTCGAGGTCGCCTACCAGCGCGACGGCAAGGCGAGCACCGTGACCGTCACCATGGAGGAGAAGAAGTAGCCCGGGATGAGCCCCGGCCGTGGTCAGGTCACCTTGTCCGCGGCGCCGGTGAGCAGCGTGACGCCGGCCCCGGCGAAGTTCGCCAGGTCGGCTGCCGTCGCCTGGCCCTGCTCACCGGCCATCGCCGTGTTGAACGCCGCCTCGTCGTCGAAGGTCAGCACCGCGACGAGGTGGTAGGCGGGCCGCTCCCCTGAGGGCCCCGCGGCGGGATGCAGCGCCGTGTAGGCGCGCAGTCCCGGAAGGGCGGCGGCGAGCGGCGCGTGCGTCTGCTCGTAGTGCTTGTCGAAGGCCGTAACGCTTTCGGGGTGGTGATAGAGCGCCATGAGCTGGAATGCCACTGTCCGCCTCCGGGGTCGTCGTGTCCCTCGATGAAACCTCCCCCCGGCCTCCGGCGATAGAGGGCAAATCGGATGACACGGTCAGGCGCTCAGGTCGCGGAGTCAGGCGCTCAGGTCGCGGACGACGTTGTCCAGCCGGACGGCCAGGTCGTCCAGGGCCCGGTCGGTCACGGGGCCGTCCGGGAGCTGGGCCAGCACCTCCGCGCGGCTGGTGATGATCAGGGCCCGATGCGCGTCGTCCACCTCCGTGGCCGGGAGCACGACGCAGTCACCCTGGAGGAAGATCAGCGTGGCGTCGGGGTGCTGCGAGTCCAGTAGCCGGCGAACACATTCTCGATCGATCAGCGACATCTGCGACATCTCGGCTCCTGTTGTGATGGTTGCCCTGTGCTTGGATCATGGCCTTCAACCTCTGCCTCAACCGAACGTCGGCGGGCCGCCGTCGGAGCGAGAGCGCCGCACGCCGAACGCCACCAGATAGACGGCCGCCCCCACCGCCACCACGGCGGGCGGGATCGCGAGCAGGGCACGTCCGGCGAAGAGGGCCAGCACGGTCAGCACCACTCCGACGAGCAGCGCCAGCGCGGCCAGCAGGAGGCGGATGCTGAGCGCGTTCGAGGGCTGCGGTGACCGCGCCCACCGCCCCGGGCCGCCGCCGTGCACGTCCGGCACGCCGGTGTCGCTCACCACGCCGCCCTGCTCGGGCGGATCGCGCAACACGGGAGCGAAGAACTCGTCGTCCTCGTCGGATCGCCTGTCCACCGCATTCACCTCCCCCTGTCCGATGTCCCCGGTACGTCGGCCGCTGTCCGGGTGTAGCGGTACGCCTACCCCCGGATCCGGCCACAAACTCCTCCCGTCCCTGGTCGGAGGCTCGGACGGGGCTAATCGGGGGCATGGAGGACACGGGCGGGAGGCGCGGGCAGGGGCGTGAAACCGTGGTGAAACCGTCGTAAGACCCGCTGCGGGCAGGGTTGACAGCAGCAACCCCGTCAGTCAGGAGGTCGCGATGCCGATGACCGTCTTCGAAGCACCGCCGATCGGGCGCCACCACGAGGTCGGGGGCCGGCGCCTGTGGCTGCACAGCTCTGGCGCCGGCGGGCCGGCCGTGGTGATCCTGCCGGGGGCGAGCGCCGTCGGCCTGGACTACCTGAACATCCACGACCGGGTCGCCGAGTTCACGACCTGCGTCGTCTACGACCGTGGCGGCACGGGCTGGAGCGACCCGGCCGGCCTGCCCCGGTCCGCGGGCGACGTCGCCACGGAGTTGCGGGAGCTGCTCGGCGCCGCCGGGGTGGCCGGGCCGTACGTGCTGGTCGGGCACTCGCTGGGCGGGGCCTACGCCCGGCGGTTCGCGCAGCTCTTCCCCGAGGACGTGGCCGGGATCGTCATGCTCGACGCCTTCTACGAGGAGTGGGACACGTACATGCCGGAGTCCATGCACCTGGCGCGGGCCCGCCACCCGCGGCCCGGCCGGCTCAGCATGCGGCTCATCCGCCTGTTCACGCGCCGCGTCTACGGGCGGATGCTCGCCGAATGGCCGCCCGAGCTGCGCACGACGCTGGTCGACCACCATGCGAGCCCCGAGTGGATCCTGGCCGGCATGGAGGAGCGCAAGGGCCTGGTGGAGCTCCGCGACGAGCTCCAGGCCGCCGGCAAGGTGCCCGATGTGCCGCTGATCGCGCTCACCGCGCTGTCCGTGGACGCCGGTCAGGCGCTGCTCATGTCCAAGAAGGCCATGCGGGCGCAGAGTGAGGCCAAGCGCCGCCTCTATCAGGCGCTGGCCGACTCGACCGCGCACGGCGAGCACCGGGCGCTCGAAGGCGCCGGCCACAGCACGATCCACACCGACCGGGCGGACGCCGTGGTCAAGGCCGTCCGCGACGTGTGGGACCGCGCCACAACCTGACGGTGGGCTCGTCAGCGTGCTCGCAGCGCCGCCAGTGCGGCGCCGCGCAGCTCGTCGCGGCTCAGCCCGGCGTACGCGGCCACCGCGTCGGCATAAGCCACCGCACCCGCCGCCGTGCCCGCCAGACCGCCCGCTGTCCCGCCCGCCATACTGCTCGCCGCCACTGCCGCTTGCCGGGCGCGGGTGGAGGACATGGTCGGCTGGAACGTGCGCAGGTAGCGGAACCGCTCGGCCAGCGCCACCATCCGCGCCCCCGAGCCCTTGCCCGTGGCGATGTCCACCATCGCCAGCGCCAGCAGGAGCGCGCCGCAGACCGGAAGGTCCACCTGGTAGGGCGCCGGCGCGCCGAGCGGCTCGGCGAGCAGGGTCCGCAGCTTGCCCGGCAGCTCGCCGACGAGCTCGGCCACCGGTTCGAGCCTGCCGTGCTGGGCGTGCGCGACCACCGCGGCGGCCTGGGCCTCCAGCGTCCACGGCTCCAGACCGGGCGGGTCGAGAGGGAAGGCCGGGCTCTCGGCGTGCCGCAGCCGCTCGACGGCCCGCCGCCAGAGCCGCAGACCGGCGTCGATCTCGCCCCTGGCCAGGTGGATCTCCGCCTGCGCGCCGAGGCTGGGCAGCAGCGGCCCGAGCGCGTCGTCGGCCCGGCTCTGCGTGGCCAGCTCCAGCTCGCGCGCCGCCTCGTCCAGGTAGCCGAGCTGCAGGTCGGACAGGATGATCCCCCACCGGGTCTGCAACACCCTGGGACGGGCTCCGAGCTCCTCCAGCACCGGCAGCGCGGCCCGCAGCTCGCGCCTGGCCTCCTTCGGCCGTTCGAGCCGCACGCACAGCTCGCCGATCCGCGAGCGCGCGAGGGCCACGATCCACGGATTGCCCCGCTGCTCGAACGCGGTCAGCATCCGCCTGGCGACCGCGAGCGCGCCGTCCAGGTCGTCGGCCTGCTCGTGGACGTAGCTGTGGAACGCGCCGGCGACACCCGCCAGCAGCGGTTCGGCGCCGGTGGACCACTCCGGCAACCTGGCAGGGTCGGCGCACATCACGGTCGCGGCGGCGCGGATCAGGGTGTCGGGCGGCGACGGGGGCAGCCTGCGCAGCGCGCTCAGCGGGCTGGTCGCCCGAGGTCCCACGGAGATGAACGCGCTCAACGCGCACAACGTCAACGCCGTACGCGCCGTCTCCACCAGGGCCGACCCAGGCTGCGTCGGGGAGACCGGCGGGGAAACCGGTAGGGCGACCGGCGGAGCGACCGGCGGTGGCACCAGCGGGGAGTCAGGGGGTGACAGGGCGCGGACGGTCTCCTCCATCAGGCGCATCATCCGCAGATGATCGGCCTCGACGGTCCACAGGCCGGCGAGCACGGCGGCGGTGGCCGCGACGGTCGCGCGGTCGCCCGCCGCGAGCCCCGACCGGAGCGCGTGCACGAGGTTGTCCTGCTCGGCGCGCACCCCCACGACCGAGTCGGCCACGCCGTCCCCGAAGAGCGATTCGTGGTGCGCGCGGCCGAAGTCGCGCGCCCAGTCGAGGAACCCGGCCACCGCGCAGCCGCTCTCCCCCGCCGCCTCCCTGCGCTCCGCGCTGAACTCGCGCACCGTCTCCAGCATCCGGAAACGTGTCCCGGACTCGGTGTCCGACACCTTGAGCAGCGACTGGTCGACCAGCGCCTCCAGCACGCCGTCGGCGTCACCGAGCAGGTAGTGCGCGGCCCCGGCGGTGAACCCGCCGGGGAAGACCGACAGGGCCCGCATCGCCGCCTGGCCGGCCGGGGTGAGCAGGTTCCAGCTCCAGTCCACGACGGCGTGCAGCGTGTGGTGCCGCGGCGGCGCGTCACGGGTGCCGCCGCGCAGCAGCGCGAACCGGTCCGCCAGCTTCCGCGCGATCTCGGCCACCGACATGACCCGCACCCGCGCCGCGGCCAGCTCCACCGCCAGCGGCAGCCCGTCGAGCCGGCGGCACAACGCCGCCACCACCTCGCCGGACAGGTCGGCGCCGGGCCGGGCGGCCTTGGCGCGCTGGATGAAGAGCTCGACCGTGGTGACCGGATCCAGCTCGGGCAGCGGGTACACCGACTCCGACGACAGGCCCAGCGGGGCCCGGCTGGTGGTCAGCACGCGCAGTTCGCCAGTGGCGGCCAGCAGGACGCGTACGAGCTCCGCCACCCCGCCGACGACGTGCTCGCAGTTGTCGAGGACGAGCAGCGCGGGACCGGAGCCGAGCACGTTGATGATCCCGTCGACGGCGTCCGCGCCCAGGCCCGCCGGACCGATGCCCAGGGCGGAGGCCACCTCGCCGGTCACGTCCGCGTCGCCGGTGACGCCCGCGAGCGCCACGAAGTGCACGACCGGCTGCTCGGCCCGCCGGCTGACCGCGTGCGCGAGCCGGGTCTTGCCCAGCCCGCCGGTGCCCACGATCGAGGTGAGCCGGGAGGTGCTCAGCAGCGCGGCCACCGCCACCAGGTCAGCGTCCCGGCCCACCAGCGGGTTGGGCTCGTACGAGACGCCGTGCCTGACGACGCCCACCTCGCCGCGCAGCAGCCGCTGGTGCTCGGCCCGCAGCGCCGGCCCAGGATCGGCGCCGAGCTCTTCGCGCAGGCCGAGGCGGTAGCCGTCGTACCTGGTCAGAGCCGCCGGCGGCCCGACCGTCACCGCCTCGGAGCGCAGCAGCTCCAGCAGCACCTCCTCGTCGCGCGGATGCTCATGGAACAGCTCCTCCAGCGTCCCCGTGACCTCGGCCGAGCGGCCCAGCCGCGACAACGCCAGCGCGCGGGCCCGCCACAACGTCCGGTAGGTGGCCGCCCGCTCCGCGCGCAGCGCCGACAGCGGGTCGTCGAACCCGGGGTCGTCGCCGGCCGTTCCCTCCCATAGGGCCAGGCCGGCCTCGGCGTGCGTGAGTGCCGCTGCGTGGTCGCCCGCGCGGGCGTGCCGGCCGCTCGCCGACGCGCTGAGCAGCACGGCGGCGGCGTCGACCTGGCCTTCGCGCAGGGAGAGCCGGTAGCCGGTGGCGGTGCTGGCGATGACGTCGTGACCGAGCTGCGCCCGTGCCCGGGAGACGAGGACGTGCAGCGCCTTGCCCGGCCGCTCCGGCAGCTCCGCCGGCCACAGTCCCTCGACCAGCCGGGCGGCGCTGCACCCGGTACGCAGGTCGCCGGCGAGCAGGGCGAGCAGACCGTGCAGGCGCGCCCCGGTGATCTCCCGGCCTTGGAAGGACACTCGCGGCAGCAGCGCCAGCTCAGTGGTCACCGAAACAGCCTATGCAGCCGCCCGACAAACGGCATCTGCCGGGAAACGCCCCATATCACGGCAGCCGCCGTAGATTTCGGCCCTGCCCACGCCACCACCCTTTGTTCTCGTTCAATCACAGAGAGTAACCGTATGGTGTGTCTGAGCGGCCCTGAGTGGCCCCGTCATGGACCGAAAGGATCAATCATGGCCCAGGAACCCAGAATCGATGTCGAGACCACGGCGCGGGGCGTCGAAAGCAGCCTGACCTCCGAGCAGATCGAACGGATCGCGAGCGCACTCGGGCAGCAGGGCGTCTGGTTCGCGGCCCCGCAGGAGCGCAAGGGCAACGCGCACCGGCCCGACCACGTCTGGGAGCTGGTCGGCGACCAGCCGTACCAGGGCCACACGGCCACCGGGCGCGCCGCCGTGCACCTGGCGGAGGGCAGCGCCACGCTGACCCGGCCGCTCATCTTCGCCGACGGCTTCAACTACGGGCCGAGCGACCTGGACGCGCTCTGGACGCACTTCAACAAGCCCTACCAGAAGGGCTCTCCCGGCTTCCTCGACCAGCTCAGGTCGATGGGCATCGACGTCATCCTGCTCGGCTTCGACCAGCGCCAGACCTACATCCAGGCCAACGCCGCCGTGGCGGCCACCTGCATCAAGCGCGTCATCCAGGAGCGGCGCGGCGACGACCCGCTGGTCGTCGGCGGCGTCAGCATGGGCGGCCTCATCACCAGGTACGCCCTGGCCCGCCTGGAGAACGACGGCTTCGACCACCAGACCGACAAGTACTTCTCCTACGACAGCCCGCACCTGGGCGCCTGGATCCCGCTGGTACTCCAGCAGCTCGCCTACCTGCACGAGTCGCTCCAGCCGAGCTCGGACGGCCCCGGCCAGGCCGAGCTGATCCGCAGCCCGGCCGCTCAGCAGCTCCTGTGGGGCTGGGTCCCGGACGCGGACTACTCCGGTCCCGTGACCACCGCCAGCCAGCTCCGCACCGAGTTCCTGGACGACCTGCGCCGGGTCGGCTGGTTCCCGATGCGCCCGTACAAGCTGGGCCTGGCCAACGGCGTCGGCAACGGCGTCGGCCCCGACCTGCCGCCCGGCGCGCCGGTCTTCGACCTGCACGCCGACCCGCTGCAGCTCACCGCCAGGATCCAGCCCGACCACGGCGTGCTGCAGAACGTCGGCACGCTCCGCTTCGGCGCTCCCGTGTGGACGAGCGCCACCTCGCACGTGGCCGCGTTCGACGGTGCGCCCGGCGGCTCGCTCGACTCGTGGGGCCGGATCGCCGACGCGATCGGGCTGCCGATCGAGGACCGCTTCCGCCGTAGCGCCTTCGTGCCGGCGGCCAGCGCGATCGCCCTGACCAAGGACCCGTTCCAGTGGCAGTCCGACCTTTACCGCGATTTCAGCGACCTGCCGAAGGACGAGACGTTCCTGGACGCGTTCTGCTTCGACGCCGTCAACTCCGAGCACAGCGCCGTCTCCAAGGTGCTGGTCGAGTGGTTCCTGGAGCAGCTCGCCGGTTGGTGATCCGCCCCTGAAGACCCGGCAGGTGCCGGCCCGCGTGGGCCGGCACCTGACGTCTTCTCTCAGCGGACCCCTCTGTGCACGCACAGGAGCTGGTCGCGGGTGGCGTTCCGGTCGCGGTAGGCGATGACGGCCGGGCTCTCGGCGCTGAGGTGCCCTGGCAGCCGCTCGTCCGGGGCCCAGCCGGTGCCGTTGAAGCTGGTCCACCAGAGGCTCTGGTCGGAGGCGCCGCGGTGCACGCAGTAGAGCCGGTCCTTGTAGACGGCCAGCGCGGGCGCCTCGGCGCTGAAGTGGCCGGGCAGCCGCTGGTCGGCGCTCCAGGAGGTGCCGTCCCAGCGCGTCCACCACAACGAGGTGTCATCACCGCTGCCGCGGTGCACGCAGTAGAGATGCCCCCGGTACGTCGCCAGCGCCGGTCCCGACCGGCTGAAGTGGTGCGGGAAGCGCTGGTCGGGGCTCCAGCGGGTGCCGTCCCAGCGCGTCCACCACAACGAGGCGTCGTCGCCGCTGCCGCGGTGCACGCAGTAGAGCTGCCCGTCGTACGCCGCCAGCGCCGGAGCGGCGGCGCTGTAGTGCTGGGGCAGCCTGAAGTCCGGGCTCCAGCCGGCGCCGTCCCAGCGGGACCACCACAGAGCGTCGTCGCGGTTGCCCCGGTGCGCGCAGTAGAGCTGCCCGTCGTAGGCCGCCAGCGCGGGACCGGCGGTGCTGAAGTGCTTGGGGAAGCGCTGGTCCTCGCTCCACCCCTCCTCGGCGTCATAGACCGTCCACCACAGGCCGGCGTCCTCGCCGTTGCCGCGGTGGGCTACGTAGAGCCGGTCCTGGAACTCGGCCACCGCCGGGCTGGAGGCGCTGAAGTGGTCGACGAAGCTCTGGTCGGCGCTCCAGCCCTCGCCGGGCTCGTAGACGGCCCAGTAGAGCCGGGCGTCACCGGCCGTCCGGCCGGCTTCCCTGGCCGGGACGAGCGTGGCGGGGGCGGTCCAGGGCGAGGCCAGCCGGACGCCGTACGGCCCGGCGACCGAGGCGATCCAGCCGGACTTGGCCCGGAGCGACCGCTCGATGACCGCCGTGAGCCAGGCGCCCAGCACGGAGCCGGCGGTCTCGGCGATGAGCTGCGAGACCTGCGCGGTCCGCCGGGCGGCGGCCTCGTTGAGATGGATCTCGAACCCCCACCACCTGGCGATCGGCCAGACCTCCGCCCCCTGGGCCTGCAGCTCGCGCTGGAGCCGGCGGACGCGCTCCTGCTCCTTGGCGGCGATCCGGGCGATCTGCCGCTCGCTCTCCCGCTTGGTCTCCGACCAGTCCGCCTCCAGCACCGCGGAGTCGTCCAGGAGCTCGGCCTCGACGGCCACGTCGACGGCGGCGGCGGCCACCGGGTCGTCCCCTGAGTGCAGCAGCGTGGCCTCGCCACCCACCACCGTGTCGATGTCCGTCCTGTTTGTCTGGGTCTCGTCAGTCATTTCCAGCCCCCTGGAGTGATCGGCGACCGTGTCGGCCGCCGATCACTCCAGGGCAGGCCGCACGATGCGCTACGTGCACGAACCTGACCCATAGTAACTCTCGGTGTCTATCCGATTACTTTGGGGCAAGGGGTGTCAGCCCGCCCAGCCACCTCACCCGTGCCGCTTCTTGTAGGCGGCCTGCGCCTCGGTCAGCTTGGCCGCGAACTGGTCCAGGAAGTCCTTGGCGCTGAGCTCGCCCAGCAACACCTTCTGGAACAGCGGCTCCGACCACGTCTTGGTGATGTCGTTGAACTCCGGCAGGTAGTAGGGCATCTGCACGACCTGGGTCGCCGGGTCGTTCAGCACCCGCTGGGCCTCGACGATGTGCGGCGCCTGCGTGCCCTGGACGTCGGTGTTGGCGGGGATGACGCCGCTCTTCTCCGCGATGTAGCCGCCCATGTCCTTGCTCGCGAAGAACTCGGCGAGCTTGAACGCCGCCTCCTTCTTCTCCCCGGCCGCGAAGACGCCGACGCCGCTGACCGGGTTGGACAACACCGTCTGGACGCCGGCGTCGGACTTCGGCACGGAGAAGGAGGCCACCTTCTCGGGGCCGAGCGCCTTGATGTGGTCCTGGTAGGAGCCCAGGTTGTGCTGCATGACGGCGATGCTGCCGGCGGTGTCGAACTGGGCGACCATCTTGACGTAGTCGTTCTGCAGGTCGGCCTCCGGCGTGTTCCTCTTGTACAGCCCGGCGTACTTCTCCAGCGCCGTCACGTTGCGCGGGTCGTTCATCGTGGCCTTGCCCGAGGCGTCGAAGAACTCCGTGACCCCCGACTGGCCGTAGACGACCTCCAGCATCTGCGCGATGGAGCCGGCGCCGCCGCGGATGGTGAAGCCGAACCGGTTCTCCGCCGGCTTGTTCAGCTTGTCCACCGCCGAGAAGAACTCGCTCCACGTCTTGGGCGGCTCCAGCTTGGCCTCGGCGAACCAGTCCTTGCGGTACCAGAACGCGCCCGCGTTGGTGGAGATCGGGATGATGTACGCCTTACCGTCCGGCGCCACGTTCTTGACCGTCGTCAGGAGCGCCTCGTTGAACTTGCCGCTCAGCGCCGGGTTGCCGGCGATGCGCGCGTCCACGGGTTCGAGCGCCTTCTGGGCGACCAGGTTGCCCAGCCCGGAGGTGGCCACGTCGGCCACGTCCGGCGTGCCGCCGCCGGCGATGGCGGTGTCGATCTTCTGGGCCGACTGCGCGATCGGCACGCCCACGTACTTGACCTTGATGGTCGGGTTGACCTTCTCGAACTCGGCGATGGCGTGCTGCCAGACCGGCGTGCGGGCCGGCCCCGCGTTGGTGTCCCAGAAGGTGATCTCGGTCTTGCCGTCGGAGCCCGCGTCCGAGCCGCATCCGGCCAGCACGGCCGCGGCGAGGAGCATCGCCGGCACACGTAGTCTCATGAGTCTCTACCTTTCGATGTCCACGGTGAACGCGTCGAAGATCGCTTGACCGGTGCCGCCCCCCGCGGCGAACAGGCCGAGCACCGCCCCGACCCACCGGCCCTGCGTGGCCTGGAAGGGTGCGCCGATCGGGCGCAGGCCCTGGCCGGTGTCGGCCAGGAACGTGACGAGCGCGCCGGCGGCGATCCGCGCGCCGACGGTGACGGGCCCCTGGACGGGCACCGGGGCGGCGTCCCCGCACACCAGCACGGTCCCGTCGCCCGTGCTCGCCACCTCCACGGAGGCGCAGGTGGCCCCGAGCACGGCCAGGCCCGCCCGGCCCGCGCCCTCCAGGGTGAGCGTCGTGGTGACCGTGCACGGCTCGCCGGGCAGCCGCTGCCCGAGCACGGCCGGGCGCCGCCCGAGGTCGTCGGGCCCCGGCACGCAGGTCAGCCGGAGCCGCCCGTCCCGCAGCTCCCACCAGGAGGGGTCCGGGTCGGCCTGCCAGCTCCACTGCAGCCCGAGCGCGGGCCCGGCGAAGTCGTCGGAGGTCGCGGGCGCGGCCGGGGCGCCGCCGGGCACGGGCACGGGGCCCTCGGCGACCGGCTCGCCCTTGTCGCCCAGCACCGGCCAGCCGTCCTCCCACGCCATCGGCTGCAGATGGACGACCCGGCCGTAGGGGCCGCGGTCCTGGAAGTGCATGAACCAGTGCTCACCGGACGGGGTGTCCACCCAGCCGCCCTGGTGCGGGCCGTTGACGTCGGTGCCGCCCTGCTCCAGCACGATCCGGTCCTCGTACGGACCGAAGATCGACTCCGCCCGGAACACCGACTGCCAGCCCTGCTCCACCCCGCCCGCCGGCGCGAAGATCCAGTACGCGCCGTCGTGCCGGTACAGCTTGGGCCCCTCCAGCGTCCGGTAGCCGGGCAGCAGGTCGGCGTCGATGATCAGCGTGCCCTCGTCCAGCACCTCGCCGGCGTCCGGGGCCATGCGGTGCAGGGTGAGCCGGTTGTTCACCCCGGCGCGGCTCTTGGCCCAGCCGTGCACCAGGTACGCCTGCCCGTCCTCGTCCCACAGCGGGCAGGGGTCGATGAGCCCCACGCCCGGCTTGACGACGTGCGGCGCGGTCCACGGGCCACGCGGGTCGGTGGCGCTCACCTGGCAGATCCCGACGTCGGGGTCGCCGTAGAAGATCCAGAACCGGCCGCCGTGGTGGCGCAACGCGGGCGCCCACACCCCGCAGCCCGGCCGTACGTCGTCGTAGCCGCTGGTCACGGCGTGCCCGATGATCGTCCAGTTGACCAGGTCGCGCGAGTGCAGGATCGGCAGCCCCGGCACCTTGGTGAAGGTGGAGGCCGTCAGGTAGAAGTCGTCGCCGACCCGGATCACGTCGGGGTCGGACCAGTCGGCGTTCAGCACGGGGTTGCGGTAGGTCGGGGTCATCCCTTCACCGCCCCGGCCGACATCCCCTGCACCAGGTAGCGCTGGATGAAGGCGAAGACGATGACGACGGGCACGGCGGCGACGACGCCACCGGCGGCGAGTGCGCCGAAGTCGACGCTGTTCTCGCCGAGGTTGTAGGCCAGGCCCACGGGCACGGTGAACTTCTCCTGGTCGTTGATGAACATGAGGGCGAAGAGGAAGTTGTTCCAGCTATGGATGAAGGCGAACGAGCCGACCGCGACCAGGGCCGGGCGCAACAACGGCAGCACGATGGCCAGGAAGCCGCGCAGCCGGCCGCACCCGTCCACCCAGGCGGCCTGCTCCAGCTCCTGCGGGATGTTGCGGATGAAGCCGCTGATGAGGATCAGGGAGAGCGGCAGCTGGAAGACCGTCTCGGCGACGACCAGGCTCCACAGGGAGTTCGTCAGCGACAACGTCCGGAAGATCTCGAACAGCGGGATGATCATCAGGGCGCCGGGGATGAACTGCGTGCAGAGCATCCCGATCAGGAACGCGCCCTTGCCCCGGAAGTTGTAGCGGGCCAGCGCGTACCCGCCGGCCAGCGCCACCACCGTGGTCGTGACCAGCGAGGCGAGACCGACGAGCAGGCTGTTCTGGAAGAAGACGGCGAATCCCATCCCATTCCAGACCGTGTCGAAGTGCTCGAACGTGATCGGCCACGGGACGATCGACGTCGACCCTCTCGGCCGGAAGGCGAAGACCAGCATCCAGTAGAACGGCACCAGCGTGAACAACAGGTACAGGGCCAGCGGGAGGTAGATCTGCCACCGGGGCACCCGGCTGCCGCGTTGGGTCATGACTTCGCCCCGAACTTGCTGAGCCGCAGGTAGACGATGGAGAAGAAGGTCAGGATCAGGAACGCCACGGTGGTCAGCGCGGTGGCGTAGCCGAAGTCGTGCGACTGGGCGGCCAGCGAGGCCACGTACAGCGGCAGCGTGGTGGTCTGGTGGGCCGGGCCGCCGCCGGTCAGGGTGTAGAGCAGGTCCACGTTGTTGAACTCCCACACCGAGCGCAGCAGCGTGGACAGGATGATGGCGTCCCGCAGGTGCGGCAGCGTGATGTGGAAGAAGCGGCGCATCCGGGTGGCGCCGTCCACGGAGGCGGCCTCGTACAACTCCTTCGACACCGACTGCAGGTCGGCCAGGAGCAGGATCGCGAAGAACGGCACTCCGCGCCACAACTCGGCCAGCACCGCCGCCCAGAACACGGTGTCCGGGTC
Source organism: Nonomuraea sp. NPDC002799 (assembly GCF_053592075.1). NCBI lineage: Bacteria > Bacillati > Actinomycetota > Actinomycetes > Streptosporangiales > Streptosporangiaceae > Nonomuraea > Nonomuraea sp. NPDC002799. Next base: position 224,805 of record NZ_JBSFVA010000002.1, on the reverse strand, counting down.
GGCCAGTGGCGCCGCCCCGTACTCCATGAGGCCCATGTCGGCGAGATAGCGCGACATGCCGGTGAACGGGTTGTAGAGCAGCACCCAGATCGCGGTGGTCAGCACGCCGGAGACCGCCCACGGGGAGAAGACCATCGCCCGTGACAACGCCCGGCCGACGAAGCTCTCGTTCACGATCAGCGCGAGCGCGAGCCCGAGCAGGAACTGCAGCACGACCTCGACGACCACCCACCGCAGGCTGAAGCCGAGGCTCTGCCAGAAGATGGGGTCGTCGAACAGCAGCGTGCGGAAGTTGTCCAATCCGGCGAAGCCGTTGTCCCAGGGCTTGGTGACGTTGTAGCGCTGGAGGCTGTAATAGATCACGCTGGCCATCGGGTACACGAGGAACCCGAGCATCGCGATCAACGACGGAGCTATCAGCAAATATGGCGTTAACGCACCTGATCGACGTGGTTTCGTGCGGGGCGGGAGCGCCGAGGCGACGGCCACGTGTGTGACTCCTCTGCGGTGGGGCAAGCCTGCAATCGGTTGCAGGAAACGTTGCGGTAGCACGCACGCAACGTCAATGGCATGCCGACCCACCACGGCCTTCCAGCAGGGCAAACGGCGAAATTTCGAAATTTTCGCGGCATATGCCCTGGCCTTTCCCCCGCCGACCGGAGTTAAGTGGGGGCATGACGGCCCCCGAGACGCCCCCGCCGCTGCCAAAACTGGCAGTGATCGCCCGCGAGGCGGGGGTGTCGGTTGCAACCGTTTCCAAAGCGCTCAACGGCAGATCCGACGTCTCCGCGCACACCCGGCGCCTGGTGGCCGAGGTGCTGGAGCGGCGCGGCTATCCCCGCCAGCGGGTCAAGCCGGCCAAGGGCAGCATGGTGGACGTCATGCTGCAGGGGCTGGACTCGCCGTACGCGCTGGCCATCCTCGGCGGCGTGGAGGACGCGGCCTGGCGGCTGGGCGTGGACCTGGTCGTCTCCGCCGTGCTCGACCGCACCAAGAACGGCCAGCCACCGCCCGCCTGGCTGGACCGGATCAGCGCCCGCGACAGCGCGGGCGTGTTGCTGGTGCGCACCGCGCCGACCGCCACGCAGCGGACCTGGCTGACCGACCACGGCCTCCGGTCCGTGATCGTCGACCCGCGCCGCAAGCCGCCGTCCGGGCTCTCCGTCGTCGTCTCCGCCAACCTGGCCGGAGCCAGAGGGGCCACCGAGCACCTCATCGGCCTCGGTCACGAGCGCATCGCCATCGTCACCGGCCGGCCGGGGGTGCCGTGCGCCGCCGAGCGGCTGACCGGCTACCGCCAGGCCATGGCCGCGGCGGGGCTGCCGGTGGACCCGCGGTGGGAGACGTGCGGCTACTTCCAGAAGGACGGCGCCCTGCGGGCGACCCGGGCGTTGCTGGCCGCGCTGCCCGAGCCGCCGACCGCCGTCTTCGCCTGCTCCGACGCGATGGCGGTGGGCGTCTACCAGGCGCTGAGCGAGCACGGCCACCGGGTGCCCGACGACGTGAGCGTGGTGGGCTACGACGACTCGTGGGCGGCGGCCCATGTCACGCCGGCGCTCACGACGGTCCGCCAGCCCTGGCCCGAGCTGGGCGCGGCGGCGCTGGCCGCCCTGCTCTCCGACAGGCCGCCGGCGCGGACGGAGCTCCCCACGACTCTCGTCGTACGCTCCAGCACCGCGCCGGCGTGACGTCTCCCGCTGCCGGCGATCGTGGCAGCGTGACGTCTGCTCCTACTTGTGACCGTGGCGGGGCTCGTCGTGCTGCGCCTTCCTGGCGCCGACGACCGTGAACGAGGCGGTGGCGACCTTGTTGCCGACCTTGACGCTGACGGTCTTGCTGCCGCTCTTCGTCCGCGACGGCACGGTCAGGGTCTTGGTGGCGCGTCCGCCGGAGAGCGAGACCCGGTAGCTCTTGCCCTCCGGGCTCGTCACAGTGGCCTGGCCGGAGGAGGCGCCCTTGACGACGATCGTCACGCCGTACGAGGCGCCGGCGCGCACGCGGCTCTGGTTCACGGCGACCTTGAGCGAGATCGGCTTGGCGGCCTGGTGCTTGACGGCCTGGTGCTTGACGTCCTTGGCGTCCTTGGCGTCCTTGGCGTGAGCCGGGGCCGGGTGCGTCGGCTGCGGCGCCTTGGCGGTCGCGGCCGGGTGCGGCCGGGCGTCGTCGGCGAAGGCCGCGCCGGAGAGGGGCAGGACGATGAGGGCCGCGCCGGCGAGGGTCACGGTGAGGGGCTTCGAGAAGCGCACTAGAGAGAAATCCATTCCGGGGCAGACCTGGCCGAACATCGGAATTCAGCCCTGCGGGTCATCCCCACGCCATGAACTCTGCACACCGAACCTGAGAAGCACCTGTTACCCGCTTATGTATTGGATAAGTGCAGGTAGTGGCCCTGACCAGGCGTCAGTGATCTGCAACACATAACTTCTCTCATACGGTTCTCAGCCTTTTACCTTTTTCATGTTCAGGATTGACCCCGGCCTCGGAGAACGTCGTACGGGCGGACGGCGGCCGGTCGATCACGGCGCGGCCACGGGAACCTGTGCCTCCGCTAAATCCGGACATAACGGACATGGAGGCACGGCCAACAGGGATACCTTCCTGCCTCATAGACGCACCGAACGCTCCTGGCGTTCCCGCGACGAACAAGGAGAACATCCCCTTGAAGATCAAGCACACCCTCGTTCCCCTCGGTAGCGGTGTCGCCGCCGCGGCGCTGCTCGGCTCCGCCCTGTCCCGCGCCGCCCAGGCGGCCCCGCACGTGAAGCCGTCCGAGAGCGTCAGCATCACCAGCGCCAAGGGCATCGCCGCCTTCTGGCTGCAGAACAACGCCGAGGCGCTGAAGGCGGCCACCTACGTCGAGGAGGACACCACCGAGGTCGACAAGCTCAAGTCGACCGGCACCGCCTCCACCGACACCAAGGCCGGCTCGGTCGCCCCGACCAGCACCACCACGGCCACCACGAAGTCGAAGAACGTCAACCTGCCGAAGACCATCGGCAAGGTCTTCTTCGTCGACGCGGACGGCGACAAGCGCTGGTGCTCGGCCTCCTCGATCCAGGGCAAGTACGCCAACGTGGTGGCCACCGCCGGCCACTGCGTGTACGACACCGCCGATGACGAGCAGCTCCTGGACAACTGGGTCTTCGTCCCCGGCTACTACCAGGGCAAGACCCCGTGGGGCATCTACGTCGGCAAGCAGGCGTTCGTACACTACGACTACAGCGTGTACGAGGACTACGACCGCGACTACGGCTTCGTCTCGGTCTACAACGGCGTGACGGTCAAGGACTCGACCGTCACCAGGTCCGAGTACGACACCGACCGCGCCAAGAAGGGCACCGACACCACCAAGGCCGACCTCGGCTACTACGACCGCAGCGCCAACACCTACCACGTGCTGGAGGCCGCGGACGCGGGCCGCCTGGGCGACAACGTCGGCGGGCAGGGCATCTCCTGGAACCAGCCGCTGAAGAAGGCGCACTACGTCTTCGGCTACCCGCAGGCCGCGCAGCCCGACGGCAACAAGCCGTTCACCGGTGTCACGCCGAAGTGGTGCTACGGCACGACGACCAGCAAGACCGTCGGGTCGGCCGCCAAGAAGATCGAGGAGCACGTGGGACTCAAGTGCTCCATGACCGCCGGCGCCGACGGCGGCCCGTGGCTGGCGAAGTACAGCAGCACCAAGCGGCTCGGCTACCTGAACGGCATCACCAGCGCCTTCTACGACCAGGACGAGAACGACCGCGTGGACTACATCAGCTCGCCGTACTTCGACGCCGAGACCTACAGCGTCTACGCATCCGCGTCCGCCGTCTGGTCTGGAAAGCTTTTTTGAGGGAAGGGGACCATCGCTCTGGGTAGCACTGAACGCGCTTTAAAGGGATAGGAAGGACCCGGCGAACCGCCGGGTCCTTCCGCTGCTCACAGGTGATTCATACCCGGTCGTCATCCCACCCTCATCCGCGGCGGCCATCGTCACATCATGCACACGACCAGCCCGAACTTCCGGTCCGAGCCCGTGCGCCGACCGGACGGCAGCTCGATCAACATCCTCGTCGTGGATGACGAGCCCTCCCTGACCGAACTCCTCTCCATGGTCATGCGCCAGGAGTCCTGGGACGTCCGCAGCGCCCACAACGGCAGCGAGGCCATCCGCGCCGCCCGCGGGTTCCGTCCCGACGCGATCGTCCTCGACGTCATGCTGCCCGACATGGACGGGATCGAGCTGCTGCCCCGGCTGCGCGCGGTGCTGCCCGGCGTGCCGGTGCTCTTCCTGACCGCGCGGGACTCGATGCAGGACCGCCTCATCGGCCTGCGCGCCGGCGCCGACGACTACGTGACGAAGCCGTTCAGTCTGGAGGAGGTCGTCATCCGGCTGCGCGGCCTGCTGCGCCGCTCCGGCGCGGCCCAGCAGCGGCCCGACGCCGCGCTCACCGTCGGCGACCTCACGCTGGACCAGGAGACCCACGTGGTACGGCGGGAGGAGAAGGAGATCCGGCTGACGCCCACCGAGTTCGAGCTGCTCCGGTTCCTCATGCACAATCCTGGACGGGTGCTCAGCAAGGCGCAGATCCTGGACCGGGTCTGGGCCTACGACTTCGGCGGCCAGAGCAACGTCGTCGAGCTGTACATCTCCTACCTCCGCCGCAAGATCGACGCACACCGCAAGCCGATGATCCACACGGTGCGCGGCGTGGGCTACACGCTCAGACCCGCCCCATGACGCTGTCCCTGGAGACCAAGCTCGTGGTCTCCTCGATCGCGCTGCTCGCCACGGTCTCCGCCGTCATCGCGACCGCGACGACCCTGCTGTTCAACGACTTCCTCACCGACCGGCTGGACAGCCAGGTCAGCTCGGCCGCGCGCCGCTCCACCAGCGCGGTCGGCATCGCGCCGCCGCAGTCGCGCGACGTGTCGTTCCTGCTCTTCCCCGGGCAGCCGGAAGGCACGTTCGGCGCGCGGGTCCACCAGGGCGAGGTGCGCAGGGCCGCCGTGCTGACCGGGGCGGGCACCCTGCGCGACGTGCCCGCGCCGCCGCCACTCGCCCGCGTCACCGACCGGCCCGTCACCGTGGACCTGGGGCCGCTCGGCGAGTACCGCATGGTCGGCGCCCGTGCCCGCGACGGCGACCTGCTCGTCACCGGCCTGCCCGTCCTCGGCATGCAGGACACGCTGACCCGGCTCGTCGTGGTGGAGGCCGCGGTCACGCTGGCGGGCGTCGCGCTGACGGCCGTCGCCTGCACCCTGCTCGTACGCCGTGCCGTACGCCCGCTCGGACGCCTGGCCGCCACCGCCGCCCGGGTGTCGGAGCTGCCGCTCGCCACCGGCGACGCCGTACGCCTGTCGCGCGTGCCCGAGGTGGACACCGACCCGCGCACCGAGGCCGGGCAGGTGGGCGGCGCGCTGAACCGCATGCTCGGGCACGTCGAGACCGCCTTCGCCGTGCGACGCGAGAGCGAGACGAGGCTGCGGCAGTTCGTCGCGGACGCCAGCCACGAGCTGCGCACGCCGCTCGCCTCCATCGTCGGCTACGCGCAGCTCACCACGCGCAGCGGCGAGCCGCACGGGCCGCAGACCGCGCACGCGCTCGGCCGCATCGGCTCCGAGGCAGGCCGGATGACCACGCTGGTCGAGGACCTGCTGCTGGCCAGGCTGGACGCGGGCCGGCCGCTGGAGCGGCTGGAGCTGGACCTGTCGCCGATCGTGGTGAACGCCGTCGGCGACGCCTACGCGGCCGCGCCCCGCCACCGCTGGCTGATCAGCCTGCCCGACCAGCCCGCCCTCGTCGTCGGGGACGCCGACCGCCTGCACCAGGTGATCACCAACCTGCTCGCGAACGCCCGCACCCACACCCCGCCCGGCACCACCGTCACCACGACGGTCCGCCTCGGTGAGCGGGTGTGCGTCGAGGTCGCGGACGACGGCCCCGGGATTCCCGGACATGTGCTGCCGCGCGTGTTCGGCAGGTTCGCGCGGGGGGACGGGTCCCGGTCCCGGGTGGCGGGGGGCAGCGGGCTGGGGCTGGCGATCGTCTCGGCGGTGGCGGCGGCCCACGACGGGCGGGTCGAGGCGCGCAGCACCCCCGGGAACACGGTCTTCACCCTCAGCCTGCCCTTCTCACGCGAGCAGGACTCCCTGCCCTTCTCACGCGAGCAGGACGCCCCGCCCGCCTCACGCGAGCAGGACGCCCCGCCCGCCTCACGCGAGCAGGTCGCGTCTGGCGAACGTGGCGCCGCCGGTGACGATGAGCGCCGCCGCCACCAGGGCGAACGCGGCCGGGGCCGCCGGGCCAGGTGAGATCGCCGGATAGCCGTAGCCGAACGGGGTCAGCAGGAACGCCGTGCGCCCGATCGTCCCGGCCTCCCACAACGCCACGAACGCGACCGAGCCGGCGACCGTCACCCAGCCCGCGGGTGTGGCCAGGCGGGGACGCAGGCCGTACACGGCGATCGTGACGCCGGTGATCGTCCAGGCGGCGGGCAGGAAGAGCAAGGCCGCGCCCACCTGGGTGAGGATCGCGCCAGGACGGCCCATCGTGAGGCCGTGGCCCAGCCCGGTGCCGGCGCCGACGGCCAGCAACATGCCGGCCGGGGCGGCGAGGGCGAGCGTGACATGGCCCGCCAGCCACCGCACTCTGCCGGTGGGGGTGGCCAGCAGCGGGCTCGCCCGGCCCGCGCGCTCCTCGGCGTGCGGACGCAGGGCGCTCACCGCGGTCAGGGGGGCGACGACCAGGCAGAGGACGTACGTGTAGACCTCGATCGTCAGCAGGCCCCCGAAAACGGCGCCGACGGAGGCGGACACCCAGCCGACCGCCACCGAGATCGTGGCCAGGGTGACGCTCCAGGTGATCGCGGTGCCGCCGTACAGCCTCCAGATCAGCGCCATCGGGCTGCCGAGCCGGGCGCCCGCGCGTACCGGGCCGGTGCTGCCCGCGCGGTCGGGCAGCAGGCCCGCGCCCAGATCGCGGCGGGCCGACAGGGCACAGGCGACCAGGATGAGGACGGCGGCCAGGGCCAGCGGCACGAGCGGCACCCACCACCGGCCGGCGGCGTAGGGGGCGGCCAGGCGCGGCCAGTTGGCGGGCAGGAACACGATCTCGTCCACGGGCACCGCGAAGCCCGGCAGGACGCCCGCGGCCAGCATGCCCACGGCCGTCGTCCGCGCCAGGGCGGCGCTCTGGGCGAGCTGCGCCGTCACCAGGCCGCAGGCGGCGAACAGCACGCCGCTCGCCGCCGGCGTCAGCCCGAACAGCGCAGATCCGGCCAGGTCGTAGCCGGGGCCGAGGGTCAGGGCCGCGGCCGGCAGGACCGTCACGGCGACGCTCACGGCGGCGACCACGGTGACCACGGCGGTGATGGACGCGTGCCTGCCCACCGCGCCCGCCGCCGTGAGCTCGCGGCGGCCCGCGTCCTCCTCGGCGCGGGTGTGCCTGATGGCGAACAGCAACCCGGCCAGGCCCATGACGAGCAGGCACTGCAGGCTCGACCGCCAGGCGACGATGCCCTCGATCGACGTGTCGCGGAGGGGGCCCAGGAGGGCTTCGGTGACGGGGTTGGCGCTGGTGACCTCGGCGAAGTGGGTGCGCGCCTCGGGGGTGGGGAGGAGGGCTGCGAGGGAGTAGGCGTTGAAGAGCGGGAGTGCGACCGCGACGGCGATCCAGGTGAGGAGCAGCAGCCGGTCCCGCCGCACGATGAGCCTGATCAGCGCACCGACGCCGGCGAAGGCATCGCCAGGACCCCGCGCCCTCACGGACGGTCGCCCTGGCTCGTGTGCTCACCGTCGCCCTGGCTCGTGTGCTCACCGTCGCCCTGGCGGTAGTGCCGCAGGAACAGCTCCTCCAGCGTGGCCGGCTGAGCCGTGATGTCGCGCACGCCGAACGGGCTCAGCCGATCGAGCACCTCACCGACCCTGCCCGCGTCGACCCGGAAGCTCACCCGCGTGCCGTGCACCTCGAACCCCGCCACGCCGTCCAGCTTGTCCGGAGGCCGTTCCAGTTCGGCGGTGATCGATGTCCAGGTGAGACGGCGCAGCTCGGCCAGGGTGCCCGACTCGACGACACGCCCTGCCCGAACGATGCTCACCTGATCACACAGGGCTTCGACCTCGGCCAGGATGTGGCTGGACAGCAGGATGGCGACCCCCTGGGCCCGCCGTTCCGCCAGACAGCGCCGGAACTCCGCCTCCATCAGCGGGTCGAGCCCCGACGTCGGCTCGTCCAGCAGCAGCAGCTCGACCTCGGCGGCCAGCGCGGCGATCAGCGCCACCTTCTGCCTGTTGCCCTTGGAGTAGACGCGGGCCTTCTTGCCCGGATCCAGCTCGAACCTGCCGATCAGCTCGTCGCGGCGGCCCGGGTCGATGCGGCCGTGCAGCCGGCCGAGCAGGTCGATGATCTCGCCGCCGGTCAGGTCGTCCCACAGGGTGACGTCGCCGGGCACGTACGCCAGGCGGCGGTGCAGGCGTACGGCGTCGCGCCACGGATGCCCGCCCAGCAGCCGCACCTCGCCCGCGTCGGCACGCAACATGCCGAGCAGAACGCGCAGCGTGGTCGTCTTCCCCGCCCCGTTCGGCCCGAGACAACCGTGGATCTCGCCGGCCTCGACCCGCAGGTCCAGCCCGTCCAACGCACGGGTCCGGCCGAACGACTTGACCAGACCGGACACCTCGATCACCGGATCCATGGCTCGCACGCTACTGCCGTCCTGCGCGTTCGACGAGATACCGGCCGAGAGCTGGGAGACAGGGCTCACCGTCGGACCGGCCGGGGAGGCGTACCGGCTGCCGCTAGATCGGATCTAGCGACCCTTCTAGCGCCTATCAGATGACGGCGCGCGGGAGGGGGCGGGAGCATGGCGGGCGACAGCGACCGCGACCGCGAACACGACCGCAACAGCAGCCGCGACGGTGGTCGCGACGGCGACGGCGGCCTGCTGCGGGTTGCGGTGATCATCGGCAGCACCCGGGCCGGGCGCGTCTGCGACACCGTCGGCGGCTGGTTCGCCGAGCGTGCCCGCCGCCGCGAGGACCTCGCGATCGAGGTCCTCGACCTGGCCGGCTACGACTTCCCCACCTGCTATCCGCAGGAGGCGACGCCGTCCATGTCCGGCTTCGCCGCCGCGATCGGCGCGGCGGAGGCGTTCGTCGTCGTCACCCCCGAGTACAACCGCAGCTTCCCCGCCTCGCTCAAGCAGGCGATCGACTTCGCCTACGACGAGTGGCAGGCCAAGCCTGTCGGGTTCGTGGCCTATGGCGCGGGATCTGCCGGCTTCTACGCGGTCGAGCAGCTCCGTACGGTCTTCACCGCCCTGCACGCCACGACCATGCGCGACTGGGTCGGGCTCGACCTGCTCGGCCCGGACGTCCACGGGGCCGGTCGGCCCTGCGACACCGACGACCGCCTGCGGGCCATCGGAGCCATGCTCGACCAGCTCACCTGGTGGGGCCGGGCGCTGCGCGACGGCCGGCGCGCCCAGCCGTACGTCTCATGAAAGGGAACATCATGCGAGATATCGCGATACGCACCTCCGGCCTGGTCAAACTCTTCGGCGAAACCCGTGCCGTGGACGGCCTCGACCTCGAAATCCCCACCGGCGCCGTGTACGGCGTGCTGGGACCCAACGGCGCCGGCAAGACGACCGCGGTACGCGTGCTGGCCACGCTGCTGCGGCCCGACGCCGGCGAGGCGACCGTGTTCGGCCACGACGTGGTGCGCGAGGCGGACGCCGTACGCAGCCGCGTCAGCCTGACCGGCCAGTACGCCTCCGTGGACGAGGAGATGACCGGCGCGGAGAACCTGATCCTGCTCGGCCGCCTCCTCGGCCACCGCAAGCCGGCCGCCAGGGCGCGGGCCGCGGAGCTGCTGGAGGCGTTCGGGCTGACGGACGCGGCGGGGCGGCAGGTCAAGACGTACTCGGGCGGCATGCGGCGCCGGATCGACATCGCGGCCAGCATCCTCAACACACCCGAGCTCCTCTTCCTGGACGAGCCCACGACCGGCCTCGACCCGCGCAGCCGCAACCAGGTCTGGGACATCATCCGCATCGTCGTCGCCCACGGCACCACGGTGCTGCTGACCACCCAGTACCTGGAGGAGGCCGACCGCCTCGCGAGCCGCATCGCGGTCATCGACCACGGCAAGGTCATCGCCGAGGGCACACCCGGCGAGCTGAAGTCGTCCGTCGGCTCCGGCTCCGTCCACGTACGGCTGCGCGACCCCGCCGCCCGCCACGACGCCGAGCGCCTGCTCGCCGAGGCGCTGGACGCCCCCGTCTATCTGGAGGCCGATCCCGTGGCGCTCACCGCCCGCGTCACCGGGGACGGCAACGAGGCGCAACTGGCCGCACGCGCCCTCGGGCGGCTGGCCGAGGCGGGAATCGTCGTCGACGACTTCTCCCTGGGGCAGCCCAGCCTGGACGAGGTCTTCCTCGCCCTCACCGATCACCCCGCCACTGAGGAGGCAGCAGCATGAGCACGACCACCGACACCACCACCACCGGCTACGCCCCCGCGGCCGACACCCTCGGCGCCGTCCTGGCCCCGGGGACGCGGCCACCGCGGCCGAGCGCCTGGTCGGCGTCCATGACGTTCGGCTGGCGCTCCATGTTGAAGATCAAGCATGTGCCGGAGCAGTTGTTCGACGTGACGGCGTTCCCGCTGATGATGACGCTGATGTTCACCTACCTGTTCGGTGGCGCGCTGGCCGGCTCGCCGACTGAGTACCTGCAGTTCCTGCTGCCGGGCATCATGGTGACGAGCGTCGTGATGATCACCATGTACACCGGCGTGGAGGTCAACAAGGACATCGAGAAGGGGGTCTTCGACCGTTTCCGCACCCTGCCGATCTGGCGGCCGTCGACCATGGTCGGCTACCTGCTCGGCGACATCCTGCGCTACACGATGGCCTCGACGGTCATCCTGCTGGTCGGCCTGGTGATGGGCTTCCGCCCGGCAGGCGGCCTCGTGGGGGTGGTGAGCGGGATCCTGCTGCTCCTGGTGTTCTCGTTCGCGTTCTCGTGGATCTGGACGATGTTCGGGCTGCTGCTGCGGAGCGAGAAGTCGGTGATGGGGGTCAGCATGCTGGTGTTGTTCCCGCTGACCTTCCTGAGCAACGTCTATGTCGAGCCCTCGACGATGCCCGGGTGGCTGCAGGTGTTCGTGAACGCCAACCCGATCACGCATCTGGTGGCCTCCGTGCGCTCCCTGATGGCGGGCACGCCGGACGCCGGGCAGATCGTGTGGGTGCTGGGCTCCTCGGCGGCGCTCATCGTGGTGTTCGGTGCGCTCACGATGCGGCTGTACAACCGGAAGTAGCTCGCGGCCTCAGACGTGGGTGAGTGCTCGCGTGGAGGCTTCGAGAATGTCGCCCGGAGCGGTGCGGGCTCGGGTGCGGTCGGCTATGCGGGAGTCCAGGTCGGCGTACTGGGGAGGCGTACGGCCACGCCCGTTTCGCGGGACAGGCCCCCGATCTTCATGTGACCCACCTCATACGGCAACGACTTGAATCTGACACCTATGTCACATCCTAGCGTTGCTCACATGACGACGACTTCGACCACACCAGCGCCCGTTTCGCTCTACGGATTCCTGCCCCCCAAGCCCGGACACGCCGACGAGTTCAGGAAGCTCCTGATGGACCTCGTCGAGCCGTCCCGTGGACACGAGGGCAGCCTTCAGTACCACCTCCACGAGCAGGAGGACGGCCGGTTCTTCCTCTATGAGGTCTGGCGTTCGCAGGAGGACCTCGACCGGCACAACGCGACCCCGCTGATGCGCGCCTTCCTGGACGAACTGTCCGAGCACATCGAAGGAGCGCCCGAGGCCTACTTCGGCGCGATGAGGAGTCCCTATCCGGCCATCGTGGTCTGACCAGGCGCCGTCTATTGCTGCGCGCAGCAGGAGCAGCCCCCGTAGTCGGGACTCTCGTACGTGATTCCGTCGTCGGGGCTGCTGGCAATGGCGCTTTCGCATTCCGGGCAAATCGGGACAATCGGCGGATTGACCTGGAAGAGCTTCGTGTTCTTCAGCGCGAATATCGCATTGACCGCGTCCAGGCCATGCTCGCGGGCTCCCTGCTGCAAGAAGTCGAATGCCCCGTAGTCATGTCCGCACGCACACGAGATCGGGGCGAAGCGGAAACTGGTGATGCCCTCGATCCCCAGCTCCGACCTGATCCGCTCCAGCTCTTCGCCCGGCACCTCCTGGAGCCCCTTTTCCCTGACCCGATCGGGCGTCCAGTACCACTCCGTGATCGCATTCGCTTGCGCGCGGGTCAAGTAGAACGCGACTGATCTGTCATTCTCGATCGCATCCTTGATCAGGGCGATGACATTCTCGTCGTCCGCCGAGACCACGATCTTTCCGTACGCGGCCATGGCGTCGATCTCGGCAAGCAGGGACGCATCCATGAGGTCTCCTCTGAATTCCTTGCGCGGGGATCAATAGCGGTACGACATAGCTGCCCGATCCAGCATAAAGAAATAGAAAAGACACTGACAAGCATTCGAGCTCTTGCCGGACCGACTTCCTTAGCGGGCTGCGTCCTGGATGGCTTGGATCAGCGCGAGAGTGGCGGGCGGGTCGGGGGGATCGCCGTAGGTGACGGCGTAGAGCCGGCGGGTGAAGCTGGTGAGTTCGGTGGTGTGGATGTCGGGCCGGCGGTGGGCCTGCAGCGCGAGTCCGGGCAGGGTGGTGACGCCTTTGCCGGCGGCGACGAGGGCCTGCACGACGACCATGTCGTCGCTGAGTGATGCGATGCGTGGCGTGAAGCCTTCTTGCCGGCACAGCGTGACCAGCTCGTTCTGGCACCGTTCGCAACCGCCGATCCAGGCGGAGTGGCGATGGTTCGCGATGGTGTCGCCGGGTTGCCGGCTCACCAGGTAGATCGGGTCGTAGCCGATGTGGACCAGGCGAAATCCCTCCTCCTCGACCGGGGCGTCGGCGTACCGGAAGATGAGTGCGACGTCGATCTCGCCCTGTCGCAACATCTGGAGCGCTTCGACCGGGTGCCGCTCGATCAGGATCAGCTCAAGTCCCGGGTGCGCCAGGTCCAGGGCGATGGCCGCTTTCGGCACGATCGTGCTCAGCGGCGACGCGTTGGCGGCCAGGCGAACCCGCCCCGTCCGCAGACCGACCTGCGCGGCCAGCTCGTTGGTCGCCGCGTCGACCCGTCCCACGATCTCGGTGGCCCGGCCGGCCAGCAGTCGCCCTTCCGGGGTCAGCCGGATCCCGCGACCCACCCGCTGGACGAGCTTGACCCCGGTGGCCGCTTCCAAGCGAGACAGGTGATGACTCACCGACGGCTGCGTGTAGTGCAGCTCCCTGGCTGCCTCGGTCACGGACCCGTGTCGCGCCACCGCGGCCAGAACCTTCAGATGGATCAGGTTCAGCATAGATAGAAGATATCGATGTAAATGTCGAAGGATTGGCATTAGACGTCATTTATTCATGCGGCCATGCTCTCGGGTGAGGGCGCCGGACAACGGCGCCGAGCCGGCTGAGGGAGCACGATGAGCAAGCTCAGGTGTCATATCTCGATCTCGCTGGACGGTTTCGTCGCCGGCCCCGACCAGAGCGAGGAGAACCCGCTCGGCGAGGGTGGCGATCAGCTCCACGACTGGGTGGTTCCGCTGGCCGCCTTCCGCCGAGCCCACGGCGAGCCGGGTGGCGAGGTGAACGCGAGCACACCGGTGTTCGAGGAGTCGATCGGCAACATCGGCGCCGGGATGATGGGCAGGAACATGTTCGGCCCCATCGGCGGTGGCGCCTGGGGCGACGGGCAATGGACGGGCTGGTGGGGTGACAACCCGCCCTACCACTACCCCGTGTTCATCCTCACCCATCACGCGCGTGAGCCGGTGAAGATGGAGGGAGGAACCACCTACCACTTCGTCACCGACGGCATCGAGTCCGCGCTGGAGCAGGCCAAGAAGGCCGCCGGCGGCAAGGACGTCATGTTGTGGGGCGGCGGCCACGTCGCCCGGCAGTACCTGGCGGCGGGACTGCTGGACGAGCTCGAACTGCACGTCGTTCCGGTGCTGCTCGGTGGCGGTTCCCGCCTTCTCGACGACCTCGGGGACGCGGATGTGCGGCTTGAGCAGATCCGGGCCGTCGAGGCGCCCGGCGTCACCCACCTCAAGTACCGGATCCTGCCGGGTGCTCCCTCATGAGCCGCGGACTTCCACCCGGCCGGACGCCACGAGGACACCTGCTGGGCCAGGTCATCGCCTGGGGCGCCGCGCTGACGGCACTGCGCGGAGGAGAGCACCATGGAGCCTGATCGCCTGCGGACCTTCATCGACGACGTGGGACTCGTGGTGCGCGAAACCGACGACGAGCACGAGATCACGGCACGGGTGGCCGATCGGCTGTCCGCTCTCCTGGCCGGCGGTTACCGGCTTCCCCCGGAGGTCACCCGGCCATCGTCCGGACGGCACGTGACGTATCCGCTCCACATCGCTCCCGACGGCAGCTGGTCGATGGCGTCCGTGGTCTGGGACGTGGGTCAGCGGACCGGCGTGCATTCGCACGAGACGTGGGGCGTCGCCGCCGTCTACGCGGGAGCCGAACACGAGAGCCGCTACCTCAAGCCGGCGACGTCCACCGCGAACGCGCCACTGACACCGGCCGGCGAAACGCGGTGGGTGCCGGGGCAGGTGACCGTCTGCTGCACCACCGACGACGATGTCCATGCCGTCGCGGCCGTCGGCAGCGAACCCACCATCGGCATCCACGTCTACGGCGGCAACATCGGCACGATGAGACGGCGGTCGTACGACCTCGCCACCGGCGAGGCCCGCTGGTTCGTCTCCGGCTGGGACCGCCCTGAGGACGTGCCAAGGTGATTTCGCGACCGGCTCGGATGCCGCGCGGCGCCGGTCGACCGCCCGGGTGTCGTCAGAGGCGCCAGGTGGTCTGGTCCGTCGGCTGGTAGCGGCACGTGGCGCCGGTGGAGATCGTGGCGCGTAGGTGGGCGGCCAGCTCGGGGTGGGCGCGGTCGAGCTTGCGGAGCACGTCGCGGATCCGGGCGGTGACGGTCTTGCGGGCCCGCTCCGCCTCGTCGCCCAGGCGGCGCGTACGCCCGCCGAGCCCGGCCGCCGCCCGCAACTCCTCCAGCAACGCCGCCCGCTCCCGGTCGAACTCGGCCGCCCGCAGATCGTCGCCCAGCTCGGCGGCCCGGTCGATCTCCTCGTCGAGCAGGGCCAGGCGGTGGCGGAAACGGCTCTTGGCCTCCTCGTCGAGCACGTCGTCCCCGCCCATCCTGCGGGCCGCGACCACCACCTCGCCGCCTTCGGGATCGAGCAGCAGAACGGCCGGCAGGTCGTCGCCCGGGCGGCTCAGCAGGGTGTGCAGGTCGCGCAGACCCTTGGCGTCCGGCAGGTGGGCGACCCGCTCCGCGAACGCGAGCATCCACACCGCACCGTCTCTCCTGAACACTCCCCCGCCCGGACCACCGGCAACGGTGCCGGGATCACCGCCGGTCGGCCTGTCGGCGGCCCCGCTGCTGGTGGCCGGACTGCCGACGGCCGGCCTGCCGGCCACTGGTCCGCCGCCCACCGGGCTGCCAACCACCGGGCCGCCAACCACCGGGCCGCCGCCCGTCGCGTCACCAAGCGTCGCGCCATCGGCCGTCACGCCCCCGCTCGTCGCTCCCCCAGCCATCTGTGAAGCGCTGCTTGCCACGGATGCCAGGATGTGGCGCATGCCCAGCTCGGCCGCCTCCCGGCGCACCCCGTCGAGCAGCTCCGCAGCCGTCTTCGCGTCCCCGGGCCCGGCTCGGGCGAGCAAGGTCTCGGCCAGGTGGGCCCGCGCCATGACCGACCACGGCCGCGCCCGCATCAGGTCGGCCGAGCGGTAGGCGGCCGTGAAGCCCGCCACGGCCTCCGCCCAGCGCTCCTCAGCCGCGTCGACCATGGCGAGCCAGAGGTCGTAGGGCCCGCTGACGTCCCAGCCGTACAACGACACCGCCCACCGCCCCCGATGCGGCGTCAGCGCGGCCCTGGCCTTGGCGCAGAGCTCCGGGTCCTGGGTGAACGCGGCCAGCTCCGCCTGGAACCGCAACCACAACGGCTTGACCATGCGCTCGCGCGGCTCGACGTCGCCGAGGTGGCGCAGCACGGTGTCGAGGTCGCCGGCCTGCAGAGCCGTCAGGGCCGCCAGCAGCTCGGCGCACGGATGGGCGGTGGACCTCAGCTCGCGCAGCGACTCCTGCTGCTCGGCGGTCCTGCCCTGGAGCGACCGGAGCGCCCACCGGTGGTGCTCCATCATGAACGCGTATTCCGGGTGTCCCGCGTCCAGGTGGAGCTCCGCCATCAGCGACTCGGCCTCGGCGAAGCGTCCGGCGAGTGTGGCCAGGATGCTCGCGTCGATGGACGTGGACATGGTGAGCTGCGGCTGGTCGCTGCGCCGGCCCCGGGCTGCGTAGTCGTCGAACGCGTCGAGGTAACGCGGATCGCCCTGCTCGATCATGGCGACCCAGCGCAGCGCGCCCGCGAAGTGGGCCAGCTCCGAGTCGGCGGTGCGCCGGGCCACGGCCATCAGCTCGCCGGTCAGCGCCACCCGCTCCTCCGCCGTGCCAGGCCCCCAGATGATGTCGTGGTGCGCCCAGAGGCTGAACGCCAGCGCGTCGTCGTCGCCGCCCTGCCTGGCCAGCCTGGCGAGGTGGAGGACCAGGTCGAGCGCCAGCCGCTCGTCGGGCACCGCGCTGCCCACCAGCCTGCCGTGCGCCTCCTTGAGCCGGTCGAGCGCCTGGCCGAAGCCGTAGTGGGAGTGGAAGGTCAGCGCGACGCGGGCGGGCAGCTCGGGGTCGTCGAGCTCGCGGGCGATGGCGGCGGCCTCGTCGAAGTAGCGGCGCGCCTCGTCGGGATCGCCGTTGTGGCGCAGCAGGTCGCGGCCCAGGTCGAGCGCGATCATGGCGCGCCGGCGCGGCCGGGCCGCGCTGACCTCGTGGGCCCTGCGCAGGTGGCCGAAGTGCTCCTCGTTGGCCAGCCGGCTCCGCGCGTGACGGGCCGCGGCGAGCAGCAGGTCGATCAGGCGATCCGGGGCCAGGCGGTCGCCCGCGAGGTAGGCGTGCCTGGCCAGGTCGCTCGGCAGCACCTTGGCGGCGAGGTCGGGCGAGCGGTCCACCGCGGTGACGACCGCGGCGTGCAGGTCGCGCGGGTCGTCCAGCGCGTCGTAGAGGGTCTCGCGCACCAGGTCGTGCGCGAAGGCGAACACACCGCCGCCCCTGGTCACCACGAGCTTGGCGACCACGGCCAGCTCCAGCAGCCGGTCGACGTGCGCGACGGGGGCGGCGACGACGGCGGCGAGCAGGCGCCGGTGGAACTCGCGCCCGAGCACCGCCGCCGCCGGCAGCACCTCGGCCACCGGCTGCGGCAGCAGGGACAGGCGGCGCAGCAGCGCGTCGCGCACGCCGGGCGCGACGGCGCTGGCCGAGCCGCCGCTGCGCCAGAGCCTGGCGGTCTGCTCGACGAAGAACGGATTGCCGCCCGTGCGCAGGTGAACCTCCGCGACCAGGCCGGGCGGCGGATCGTGCCCGGTCGTGCGGGCCATGAGCGCGCCCACGCCCGCCTCGTCGAGGCCGCTGAGCGTGATGGTGGTGGCCTTCGCGACGAGCGGGGACAGCAGGTCACGCAGCGGATGGTCGACCGGCTCGACCTCGGTGTCGCGGTAGGTGCCGATCAGCAGCAGCCGCTCGAACCACGTCTGCCGCGCCGCGAACTCCAGCAGCCGCAAGGAGGCGGGGTCGGCGGCGTGCAGGTCGTCGATGACGATCACGACCGGCCGCCGCTGGGACAGCGAGACCAGCGCGGAGGTGACGGCGTCGTAGATCCGGAACGCGTCGGGGACCTCGCCGCCCCCCTCCCCGGCCGCCCGCGAAACACCCGACGCCGCACCCGCACCCGAACCCGCACCCGCACCCGAACCCGCACCCGAACCCGCGCCCGAAGCCTCGCCGAGCAGGGCGGACAGGTCGCCGCCCGCCGTCTCCTCGGCCGTGGCCCACTCCGCCGGCCCGGCGGCCCGGCGCAGCGCCCGGATGACCTGCACCCACGGCCAGTAGCCGGGGGCGCTGCCGGAATCCCAGCACGCCCCGCCGACCACCATCGCGCCCTGCCGCCGGGCCGCACCGGCCGCGCTGGTGACGAGCGTGGTCTTGCCGATGCCCGCCTCGCCGGTGACCAGCACCAGCCCGCCGTGGCTGCCGATCACCCGCGCGATCTCGGCACGCAGCAGCGCGGCCGGGTGCTCCCTGCCGATGAGCTCACGCGCCGCGACGTCGATAGGCATGACGTTCGCACGCTATCCGCCAGGACCGACATTTCCCATCCGCGCCGCGTTACCAGGCCACCTCCATGGTGGTCAGGCCGTGCACGATGCTGTAGGGGCGGAACTGCGGCTCGTGGTCGGTCAGGCGCAGCTCGGGGAAGCGCTGGAGCAGCGCGGGGAAGGCGATCCGCAACTCCATGCGGGCGAGCGGAGCGCCCAGGCAGTGGTGGATGCCGTGGCCGAAGGCGATGTGGCCGGCCGCCTCCCGGCTGAGGTCGAAGGTGTCGGCGTCGGACATCAGCTCCGGGTCCCGGTTCGCGGCGGGCAGGGCGCAGATCACCAGATCCCCGGCCGCGACGGGATGGCCGCCGATCTCGGTGTCCTTCGTGGCGGCCTTGGTGGTGCCGCCGGCGACGATGCTGAGCCAGCGCAGCAGCTCCTCCACCGCGCCGTCGATCCGCTCCGGCTCCTTGCGCAGGAGGTCGAGCTGGCCGGGATGGCGGAGCAGCGCGTACGTGCCCAGGGTGAGCATGTTCGAGGTGGTCTCGTGGCCGGCGAACAGCAGCAGGCTGCCGATCCCGACCAGCTCGTCCTTGGTCAGCTCGTCGCCGTGCTCGCGCACGAGCATGCCGAGCAGGTCCTCGCCCGGGTCCGCCTGGATCCGCGTGACCAGGTCGTCCATGTACGCCCGCGCCTCGAACTGCAGCGCCACCCGCTGCTCCGGCGGCGCCGTCAGGTCGAGCATGCGGCTGGTCCGCTTCTGGAAGCCGTCGCGGTCCTCGTACGGAACGCCGAGCAGCTCGCAGATCACCAGCGACGGGATCGGCAGCCCGAACGACGTCACCAGGTCGCCCGGCGAGCCGGCGGCCTCCATGGCGTCCAGGTGCTCGTCCACGATGGCTCTGATGCGCGGCTCCAGGCGGCGCATCCGCCGGATGGTGAACTCGGGGGTGAGCAGGCGGCGCAGCCGGGTGTGCTCCGGCGGGTCCTGGCCGAGCAGGTTGCCCGCGTTCATCTTGGCGAGCTGCTCGTCGGTCAGGGGCGGCGCGCCGGGCAGCCGCGCGATGGTCTGGCGGGCGATCCTGAAGCGCTCGGCGTCCCCCAGCACCTCGCGCACGTCCGCGTAGCGGGTCGCGAGCCAGGCGTCCGTTCCGAACACGGTCGGGATGCGCTTGAGTCCCTCCTCGCGCGCCACCGCCAGCTCCGGAGTCGGGTCGAACTCCACCCGTCGCATGTGCAGCGGCATCGGCGAGGACTCGGTCATGGGAACCCCTAGATGATCGTCGTTGGCGTAAACGGTAACAACGCAACACGCCCTGCTCTAGTGTGATCTTCAACTAAATCCCGGTTCGCTTGACGCGGGTGACGCGACACCAGGACCATTCCCCTGATCGTTATCAGGAAATAGGACGGTTTCGATGGATTTGGTGGCGCACATTCCCGACTCCGTGCCGGTGCTGATCGCAGGGGGCGGGCCCGTGGGGCTCGCCACCGCTGTGGAGCTGGCCCATCACGGGATTCAGAGTTTGGTGGTCGAGCCGCGCGAGACGGTGTCGTGGTTGCGGCCCAGAGCCAAGACGACGTCGGCGCGGTCGATGGAGTTGCTGCGCAGGTGGGGGCTGGCCGAGACGGTACGCGCCCGCGCGCCCCTGGCGGTCTCCTGGTCGGACGAGGCGGTGTTCGTCACCAGCCTGCTCGGCAGGGAGATCGCCAGGATCGGCGGCTGCTTCGGCCTCGACCTGGTGGGCTCCGACCTGGCGGCCGAGCCGGGGCAGCAGGTGCCGCAACCGCTGATCGAGGAGGTCCTGCGCGAGGCGGCCGGTGACGCGCTGCTCACCGGCTGGCAGGTGGCCGGACTGCGTGAGGACGCGGGCGGCGTGACCGTGCGGATCACGTCCGCCGACGGCGACGAGCGCGAGGTACGCGCCCAGTACGTGGTCGGCTGCGACGGCCCGCGCAGCGTGACCAGGGCGGCCATCGGCGCCCGGTACGAGGGCCGCCAGGACGGCCGGCCCAACTTCAACGTCGTCTTCCGCGCCCCCGGCCTGGCCGACCTCGTCCCGCACGGCCCGGCCGTGCACTACTGGGTGCTGAACCCCGCCCAGCCGGGACTCGTCGGCCGCCTCGACCTGAAGGACACCTGGTGGTGCATCGCCCAGGGCGTCGGTCCGGACGCGGACCCGGTGCGCCTGGTCCACAACCTGGCGGGCGCCGAGATCGACGTGGAGGTGCTGGCCACCGACCCGTGGACCGCGCGGATGTTGCTGGCCGACCGGTATGCGAGCGACCGGGTGTTCCTGGCCGGCGACGCGGCCCACCAGAACCCGCCCTACGGCGGGCACGGGTTCAACACCGGCATCGGCGACGCGGTCAACATCGGCTGGAAGCTGGCCGCCGTCCTGCACGGCTGGGCGCCCGCGACCCTGCTGGCCAGCTACGAGGCCGAGCGCCGCCCGATCGCCGCCGACACCATCGCGGCCGCCGCCGCGAACATGGCCACCCTCGCCCCCGAACTGGCCGACCCGGCGCTCATGGGCGACGCGACCGAGTTCGAGAAGGTGCGGCCCGCCGTGGCGGAGGCCGTGCTGAGGACCAAGGACAGCGAGTTCCACAGCCTGGACCTGGTGCTCGGCTACAGCTACGCGGGCTCGCCGATCGTCTCGGAGGGCGGGGGCGGGCGGCTGCCGCACCGGTGGCTGGCGCCTGGCGACTCGCTCTATGACCGGCTGGGGCCGGTGTTCAGCCTGGTCGGGGACCAGAGCACGCTGGACGCCGCCGTGCTGATCGAGCAGGCGCGCGACCTGGGCCTGCCCCTGCGCGTCGTCGATCTGCCGGACGAGCCCCTGACGCTGGTCCGGCCCGACCAGCACGTCGCCTGGCGCGGCGAGCACCCGGCGGGCGCCCTGCGCCGCGCACTGGGGATGCCCTCCTGACCAGCCCCGCTAAGGGCCGGACCTGACAACCCCGGCGAAGGGCCGGGTCAGCCCAGGAACGCGCCGATCGCCGTCATGATCGGAATGGACGCCATCGTGGTCAGCAGCACGGCGCTGCGGGCCAGCTTCCGGCCGGTGTCGTAGTTCACCGCGTACACGTAGATGTTCTGCGCCGTCGGCAGCGCGGCGAGCAGCGTGGCGGCCAGCAGCGCGCTGCCGTCGAGGCCGATGGCGAAGCGGGCCACCAGGTAGGCGATGGCCGGCTGGACCAGCGCCTTGAGCACGACCACGAGCGTGACGTCCCAGCGGGCGTCGTTGCCGACGGGCTCCTTGGGGGCGTGCTGGGAGCCGTACAGGCTGAGGCCGTAGGCGAGCAGCGCGACGGGCACGGCCGCGCCCCCGAGCAGCTCGACCGGGCGCAGGACCGTGTCCGGCAGGGAGATCCCGCTCACCGCGAACGCGAGCCCGAGCAGCGAGGCGACCGTGAGCGGGTTCTTCACCGGGACGAGCAGCGCCGTCCGCACCGACCTGGCCCCCTTGGCGAGGATCAGGAAGGAGACCGGTGTGAGCACGATGAGCTGGAAGAGCAGGATGGGCGCGACCAGGGCGCCGTCGCCGAGCACGTAGATCGAGATGGGCACGCCGAGGTTGCCCGCGTTGACGTAGGAGCTGGCCAGCGCGCCCATCGTGGCCTGCCTGCGGTCCCGCCGCCAGACCAGCACGGCCACCAGGACGTAGACGACCTGGACGAACAGCACCGCGACCACCTCGGTCAGCAGCACCGGCGAGAACAGCGTGCCGAGGTCGGCCCGCGACACGGTGAGGAACATCAGCGCGGGCGTCGCCACGTAGAACGCCAGCCGCGACAACACCAGCTCGTCGGCGGCGCGCAGCAGGCCCCCCAGGCCGATGAGGTAGCCGAGCAGGGCGATGGACACCAGTGCGGCGAACGCCGCGACGACCCCTGACAACCCAAACCCTCCGAAATCGGACGTTTAGCAGGGTATCGGGTCTCCGTCGGCGGGGGACCCCGGGTCTACGCTGAGCGCATGCGAGTAGCGGTGATTGGCGCGAGCGGTCATATCGGCACGTATCTCATCCCCCGGCTGGTGGACGCGGGTCACGACGTGATCGCGGTGAGCCGGGGCAAGCGCGGGCCCTACAGCCCGCACGGCGCCTGGCAGCGCGTCGCCCAGGTCACCGCCGACCGGGACGCGGAGGACGCCGACGGCACGTTCGGGCGGCGGATCGCGGAGCTGGAAGCCGACGTCGTCATCGACCTGATCTGCTTCACGGAGTCCAGCGCCCGCGCGCTCACCGAGGCGCTGACCGGTCAGGTCCGGCACTTCCTGCACTGCGGGACGATCTGGACGCACGGCCCGAGCGCCCAGGTGCCGACGACCGAGGACCGGCCGAAGCGGCCGATCGGCGAGTACGGCCGCCAGAAGGCCGCCATCGAGACCTACCTGCTGGAGCGCGCCCAGCGGGCCGGCTTCCCCGTCACGATCATCCACCCCGGCCACATCACCGGCCCCGGCTGGGTGCCGGTCAACCCGGCCGGCAACGTCAATCCCGCCGTGTTCCAGGCGCTGGCCGACGGCGACGAGCTGACGCTGCCCAACCTGGGCATGGAGACCGTCCAGCACGTGCACGCCGACGACGTGGCCAAGCTGTTCATGGACGCGCTGGCGAGCCCGTCGGCGGCCATCGGGGAGAGCTTCCACTCCGTGGCCACCACCGCCCTGACGCTGCGCGGCTACGCCGAGGCGGTGGCGGGCTGGTTCGGGCGGGACGCGCGGCTGGCGTACCTGCCCTGGGAGCAGTGGCGGGACACGGTCTCCGAGGAGGACGCCCTGATCACCTACGACCACATCGCGCACAGCCCGCACTGCAGCATGGAGAAGGCGGAGCGGCTGCTCGGGCACCGGCCCCGGTACACCTCGCTGGAGGCGATCGCCGAGGCGGTCGTCCGGCTGACCGAGACGGGTGCCCTCGCCCGCCACTCCGCCTAGCGCGGATCAGCCGGTCAGCGGCCCGAACTCCTTACGCGTGTCGATGACCTGCCCGAACAGCTCCCACCGGGTGCCCTTGAAGGTCATGAGCTGCATCGACTCGATCGGGAAGCCGTCTCCCTGCGCGGTGTCCATCTTCACCCCGGGCAGCAACATGTCGACCTGCACGCCCTTGAGGTTGCGCATGGAGTCGCGCAGCCCCTCGCGGGTCGGGCACGCGGCCGCCTCCATGGCCTTGTGGAAGCTGCTCGCCACCGCCCAGCCGAAGGTGTGGTAGGGGACGTTCGGGTCGGCGCCCGGCGCGTACTGCTGCATCTTCTGGCGGTAGAGCGTCATCTCCGGGTCGCTCTGCCACATGGGGTCGTTGGGGTCCTTGTAGTAGGTCGCGGACACGACGCCCTGGACGTTCTCGAAGCCGACGGGCTTGAGCACGGTGATCGAGGCGGCCACGTTGTTGACGATGTGCAGCGGGTTCCACTTCGTGTTCTTGGCGTCGGCGGCCAGCGCCTGCGAGCCGAACTTCGGCGTGGTGATGTTGAGCAGCACGTCGGCCTTCGACTCCGCCAGGGTGCCCATCTGCGGCTCGACGCTCGGGTCGGAGACCTCGTAGCTCTGCTCGGCCACGACCTGGATCTTGCCGCCCTCCAGGGCCCGCTTGAACCCGCCCAGCAGGTCCTTGCCGAAGTCGTCGTTCTGGTAGAGCACGGCGACCTTGGCCTCGGGCTTCTCCTTCTTGAGGTAGGCCGCGTAGACGCGGGCCTCGGAGACGTAGTTGGGCTGCCAGCCGATCGTCCACGGGTGGGCGGTGTCGGTGCCCCACTTGGAGGCGCCGGTGGCGACGAAGATCTGCGGCACCTTGCGCTGGTTCGTGTAGTCCCAGGTGGCCGTCGTCGAGGGGGTGCCCAGCGTCTGGAACAGCGCGAACACCTGCTCCTGCTCGACCAGCCTGCGGGCCTCCTCCACGGCCTTGGGCGGCGAGTAGCCGTCGTCACGCACGACGAACTCGACCTTGCGCCCGCCGATGCCGTTCTTCTCGGCGTTGACGTAGTCGAAGTACGCCTTGATGCCCTTGGGGATGGCACCGTAGGCGGAGGCGGGCCCCGAGAGCGGGTAGATGCCCCCCAGTTTGATGCTCTTGTCGGTGATGCCGGTGGTCTGCTGACCCTGGCACTGGCCCGACGCGGCCGTGCCGGTGCCGCCTGCGTCGTCCCGCCCCCCGCAGGCGGTGACGGCGAGCAGGAGCAGCGCCGCAGCGCCGATCGCGGATACACGCATCCCTTTACTCCTTCCGGGGAATTTTCCTGATCAAGCGAGCGGCCAGCCCGGCGAGCCCGGTGGGGGCCACGTACATCACCGCGATGATCAGCAGGCCGAAGATGACGCCTGGGGCGGCGTCGTTGACGTTCTGCGAGATGGTGGGGACGAACATCACGAACAGCGCGCCCAGGACGGGCCCGAAGAGCGAGCCGAGCCCGCCGACGACCAGGCCGGCCAGCAGGGTGATCGACAGGTTGACGGTGAAGGAGTCCGGGGAGACGAAGCCGATCACCCACGTGTAGACGCAGCCGGCCACGCCGGCGAACATGGCGCTCCACGCGAACGCCAGCGTCTTGTAGAACGACAGGCGCACGCCCATGACCTCGGCCGCGCCCTCGTTGTCCCTGACGGCGTGCAGCGCGCGGCCCACGCGCGACCGCAGCAGGCTGCCGGCCAGCAGGAACGCGGTGACGGCGACGGCCAGGACGAGGAAGTACAGCCACTGGTCCTCGGCCAGCCCCGTCCAGGCGGGCGCCTGCGGCTTGGCCAGCGTCAGGCCCATCGAGCCGCCGGTCACCGTCTCGAACCGCTTGAGCAGCGGCACCAGGAAGATCGCGATGGAGAGGGTGACCAGCGCCAGGTACAGGCCGCGCAGGCGCATGGCGGGCACGCCGAGCGCCAGGCCCACCAGGAAGGCGACGGCCGCCGCGATCGGCAGGGTCAGCGGGTACGGCAACGCCCACCGGTCGAGGAGGATGGCCGTCGCGTACGCGCCGACGGCGAAGAAGGCGCCGTGACCGAGGGAGATCTGGCCCGCGTGCCCGACGAGCAGGTTCAGCCCGAGCAGCGCCACCGCGTAGACCAGCACCATCGTGAGCTGGAAGACGTGGAACGGGACGAGCTGGAAGGGCGCGTAGCAGGCCGCCGCGACGAGCAGCGCCGCCGCGCCCCACCGGCGGCGCGCCGTCCACCACGCGGCCGGCGCGGCCACGGGGACGGGCGCGGGGGGCGCCTGCCTGACCGGCGCCGAGTTCGTCTCCGCCGGACCGCTCATGCCCGCTCCACCACCGCTCGCCCGAACAGGCCCTGAGGCCGCAGGAGCAGCACGCCCAGGATGATCACCAGCGGCACCCCGATCTTCAGATCGGACCCGACGAACCCGGCGTAGGCGCCCGCGAGCGTCTCCGCGACCCCGACGATCACGCCGCCCACGACCGCCCCGACCGGGCTGTCGAACCCGCCGAGCGTGGCCGCCGCGAAGGCGTAGATGAGGACGCCGCCCATCATGTTGGGCTCCAGGAACAACAGCGGCGCGACCAGCACCCCCGACACCGCGCCGACGGTGGCCGCCAGGCCCCAGCCGAGCGCCAGCGTCCAGCCCACCCGGATGCCGACCAGCCGCGCCGAGTCGGGGTTCGTCGCCACCGCGCGCATCCCCAGCCCGATCTTGGTGTGCTGGAAGAGCAGGTAGAGCAGCCCCATGACCAGCGCCACCACGCCCAGCACGCCCAGCGTGGAGAAGCTGAGCGTGACCCCGCCCAGCTCCAGCCCGCCGCCGGGGAACGGGTTCGGGAAGTCCTTGATGAGGAACGTCCAGATCCAGCCGGCGGCGGCGTTGACGAAGATGAACAGGCCCACGGTGACGATCACCAGCGTCAGCTCCGGCGCGCCCTCGACCGGCCGGATGATCACCCGTTCGATGAGCATCCCGCCGGCGAACGACACCACCAGCGTCAGCGCCAGCGCCGCCCAGAACGGCAGCCCGGCGGCCACGCACTGCCAGGCCACGTACGTGGAGAACATGGCCAGCTCGCCCTGCGCGAAGTTGACGATCCCGGTGAACCGGTAGATCAGCACCAGGGCCAGGGCCAGGCTGGCGTAGATGGCGCCCGCGCCGAGCCCCACGACGACCTGCTGCAGGAATCCGGCCATGGCCTACACCCGGTATCCGAGATAGGACTGCGCGACCTGCTCGTCCGCCCTGATCTGCTCGGCCGTGCCCGACAGGACGATCCGCCCGGTCTCCAGGACGTGCGCCTGCTGGGCGATGCCCAGAGCGAGGTGGGCGTTCTGCTCGACGACGACCACGGTGGTGCGCTCCTCTGCGTTGATGGCCTGGACGATGCGGAACAACTCCCGGGTGACCAGCGGGGCCAGGCCGAGCGACGGCTCGTCCAGCAGGAGCAGCCGGGGCCGCAACATGAGGGCCCGGCCGATGGCGAGCATCTGCTGCTCGCCGCCGCTGAGGCTGCCCGCGGTCTGCTTGAGCCGCGTCTTCAGCACCGGGAAGTAGCCGTGGATCCGATCGAGGTCGGCCGCCACGCCGTCCTTGCCGCGCCGCACGAACGCGCCGAGCCGCAGGTTCTCCTCGACGGTGAGCGACATGAACGTGCCACGGCCCTCGGGCACGTGCGCCACGCCCTGCCGGGCGACCGCGTCGGGCGAGCGGCCCGCCAGGCCGGTGCCGCCGAGTACGATCCGGCCGCGCGCCTTGACCATGCCGGACAGGGCCCGCAACAACGTCGTCTTGCCCGCGCCGTTGGGGCCGAGGATCGCGCAGACCTCGCCCTCGCGGACGGTGAGGCTCACGCCGTGCAGGACGCGGGCGGCGCCGTATCCGGCCACCAGGTCTTCGACCACCAGCTCGGTCATACCGCCGTCCCCAGGTAGGCCTCGATGACGCCGGGATCGCGCTGCACCGCCGCCGGCGGCCCTTCGGCGATCTTGCGGCCGAAGTCCAGGCAGACGATCCGCTCGCAGATCCCCATGACGAAGCCCATGTGGTGCTCGACGACGATCACGGTCAGGTCGTACTCGTCGCGGATCGCGCCCAGCGTGCCCGCGAACTCCGCCACCTCGGCCGCGTTCAGCCCGTTCACCGGCTCGTCCAGCAGCAGCAGCCGGGGGCGGCCGACGAGCGCGCGGGCCAGCTCGACCCGTTTGAGCGTGCCGAAGGGCAGCCCGGCGGCCGGGTGGCCGGCGACCTCGCTCAGGCCGAGGCGGGCGAGGACGCCGTCGGCGTCGGCGCGCAGGGCGCGCTCCTCACGCCGGACGCCCGGCAGCCGCAGCGCCGCCGTGACGAAACCGGCGCGGCCCCGGGGATGCGCGCCCACCAGCACGTTGTCACGGACGGACAGGCGCGGGAACAGGCCCAGGTTCTGGAAGGTACGCGCGATGCCGAGCCGGGCGATGGCGTGCGGGGCCACCGAGGTCAGGTCCGCGCCCTCGTAGACGATCGTTCCCGAGCCGGCGTCGTAGCTCCTGGTCAGGCAGTTGAACAGGGTGGTCTTGCCGGCGCCGTTCGGCCCGATGAGCCCCACCATCTCGCCGCGCGCCACCTCGAAGCCGACGCCGTCCAGCGCCGTGATGCCACCGAAGCGAACGGTCAGATCGTGTACCTCCAGCATCGGGCCTCCTGGAGAACAATGTTCTGAAACTGGCCTCAGCGTAGGAGCCGCTCGTCAACGGCCGCATTGGGCACGGTCACCCAAGATGTTTCAGGCAAGTTGTCCGCTGAGCACAGCCTGGGTCTCGGACCGGTTACGATCCGTTGACCGCCCGGCCATTGCCATGGATCATCCCGGCATGTCCACTGGTTCGAGCACCGTGGAAGCCGTCCGCGCCCAGCGCGCCCGCATCCTTTCCGAGCTGCTAGGCGACCTGCGCGGGCTGGCCGACGCGGCGGTCGTGACCATGCGCGAGGAGATCCCCGCCTACGCCGCGCAGGGGCCCGAGTTCCAGGCCGACGTGCGCGACCAGGTCGTCAAGCACTACCGCGCCAAGCTGGCCGTGCTGCTGGAGGAGCGCACGGTCGCCTTCGAGGACATCTCCTCCTTCACCCGGCAGGCCGCCATGCGCCGGGCCAGGGCCGGGATCGCGCTGGCCGACTACATCAACGCGTTCAGGGTCGGGCAGCAGGTCTTCTGGGAGTCGGTGGTCGAACGGGCGGGGCACACCTTCGCGGGGCGCGAGGCGGCGCTGGCGCTGGCGGCCCCGCTGATGCGTTATTGCGACTTCGCCAGCACGCACGCGGCGAACGCGTACATGGAGTTCCAGCAGTACGCCGCCGCCGAGGCGGTCCGCGAGAGCCGGGACCTGCTGGAGACGCTGCTGGCCGGCGGCGTGCCGACGCGGGGCAGGGAGCTGGCCGCCGCGCAGGCGCACGGGCTCGCCCCCGAGGCCCGCCTGCCGCTGCTCGTCGTGATCGCGGTGCTCGTCCGATCGCCGGCCGCCGTGGCGACCGGGCCCGACCAGGGCGCCGACGCCCGCCACGCCGCCTGCGCCGCCATCGCCAGGACCGGCGGCAACGGCGTCCGCACGTTGTCGGTCGTGCGCCAGTCGGAGATCGTGGCCATCCCCGTGCTCGGCCTGGGCTCCGGCCCCGAGGAGTTGTGCGACCGGCTGCAGGCCGTGCTGGAGAGCCTGGCCACCGAGGGCATCCGGCTGGCCATGGGCGTCAGCACGGTCGCCGCCGGCGCCGCCCAGCTTCCGCAGGCCTACCAGGAGGCCAGGGCCGTGCTGGACTTCGTGCCCGAGGAGGGCGGGGTCGCGGCGCTGCCCCGGATCACGCCGTTCCAGTATCTGGCGCTGAAGGCCGACGACACCGCCCGCCACCTGGTGGATCCGCGCATCACCGCGCTGCTCGGCGAGGACCGCGAGCGCGGCGGCGTGCTCACCGCCACGATCAGGGCGTTCGCCGCCGCCGACCTGAACCTGCGGGCGGCGGCCGAGAAGTTGCAGATCCACCCCAACACCGCCCAATACCGGTTGCGGCGCATCCAGGAGCGCACCGGGCGGAGCCTGCGCTCGATCAACGACCTCGTCGAGCTACTGGTGGCGATCGCACTCCAAGACGCCCAGCCGACTCTTGGCGGGCCGACCAAAGCCGGGCGGGAAAGACTGGCCACCGCGACCAATGAGGGGCGTGGGAGAGCGGACGTACGGTCTTTCCATGAACCTGGCTGACCGGCTCGCGACCGCCGCCCAGCGGCTCGGTGGCAGAGCGGTGCTCACGCTGGACGACGCGGTGCTCACCTACGGCGCGCTCGACGAGCTGAGCGCCCGGCTGGCGGGCCTGCTGCGGGCCCGCGGGATCGGCGCCGGCGACCGGGTCGCGATCATGTTGCCGAACGTGCCCGAGTTCGGCGTCGTCTACTACGGGGTGTTGCGGTCCGGAGCCGTGCTCGTACCGCTGGATCCGCTGCTGAAGAAGCGGGAGATCACCGCCTACCTCGGGGACTGCGGCGCGCGGCTGCTGATCGCCTGGCACGCGTTCGCGGAGACGGCCGAGGCCGGCTCGGCCGGGACCGACTGCTTCTTCGTGGTGCCGGGGGAGTTCCGGCGGCTGCTGCGGGCCGTGCCGGCCGACCCCGAGATCGCCTCCATGGCCGCCGGCGACACCGCGGTCATCCACTACACCTCGGGGACGACCGGCCGCCCCAAGGGCATCGAGCTGACCCACGCGAACCTGGGCGGCAACGCCGACACGGTGGCCCGCATGCACGCGCTCGGCGTGGACGACGTGGTGCTGGGCGCGCTGCCGCTCTATCACACCTTCGGCCAGACCTGCTCGCTCAACGCGACCGTGCAGGCGGGCGCGCGGCTGACGCTGCTGCGGCGGTTCGAGGCCGGGCGGGCGCTGGAGGTCATCAGGCGCGACGGGGTCACGGTGTTCCAGGGCGTGCCGACGATGTTCATCGCGCTGCTCGACCATCCGGGGGCCTCCGACCTGTCCATGTTGCGGGTCTGCGCCTCCGGCGGCGCGGCGCTGCCGCTGGACGTGCTGCGCGCGTACGAGACCCGCTTCGGCTGCGAGATCGTCGAAGGCTACGGCCTCAGCGAGACCTCCCCGGTGATCGCCGCCAACCGGGGCGGCCCCCACCGCCGGGCGGGCTCGATCGGCTGGCCGATCAGGGGCGTGGAGATGCGGGTCGTGGACGAGGACGGCGGCGAGACGCCGCTCGGCCAGATCGGCGAGATCGTCGTGCGCGGACCCAACGTCATGAAGGGCTACTGGAACGACCCCGAGGCCACGGCCGAGGTCATCCGCGACGGCTGGTTCCACACCGGCGACCTCGGCCGGGTCAACGAGGAGGGCTTCTTCTTCCTGGTCGACCGCCGCCGCGATGTGATCATCCGCGGCGGCTACACGGTCTACCCGCGCGAGGTCGAGGAGGTCCTGTACGAGCACCCGGCCGTGCGGCAGGCGGCCGTCTTCGGGGTGCCGCATCCGGAGCTCGGCGAGGAGATCGAGGCCGTGGTGGCCCTGCGCGCGCCCGTGACCGGCGAGGAGCTCAGGGAGTTCGCCCGCGAGCGGATGGCCGCCTACAAGTATCCCCGGCACCTGTCGTTCGTGGACGAGCTGCCGATGAGCCCCACGGGCAAGATTCTCAAGCGCGCGCTCCCCCGCCCGGCGCCCTCCCGGCTGCTCGGGACCTGAGTCCGCGGTGCCGCGAGCTCGCAGGCATACCCAGCACTACCAGGGATCTTTGAACCAGATTCCGATAGCCTGCGTACTTTTGGTACCCATCGACTTCCGTGACAGAAGGGATCAAGCCCGTGCCCGACGATGCCGGCCTCCAGGCGCTCCGCGAGGCGGCCCGCCTGTCTCCGGACAATCTCCCCCTCCGGCGGCATCTCGCCGAGCAGCTCCTGACCAGGGGCTACCTGGCCGACGCCGAGGCGGAGTTCCGCGCCGCGCTGCTGCTCGCGCCCAAGGACGTGGACATCACGGCGGGGCTGGCGGAGGCGTTCGTCCGGCAGAGCGCGTACGGCGCGGCGCTGGCGGCGCTCGAACCGTTCCTGGCCACGCCCGGCTACCCGCCGCGGCTCGGCGTGCTCGCGGCCAGGGCGCTGCTCGGCGAGGCCGAGACGGGCAAGGCCGGCTACCGCTATCACGAGGCGATCTCGCGCGATCCGTCCGTCGCCGACCCCGAACTGGCCGCCCGGCTGTCGGGGCCGCCCCAGACGCAGCCCGCGTACGCGGCGCCCGCGCCGGCGGACCCCGCGCCGAGCAGCGCGGAGGTGGAACGGTCGAAGTTCACCTTCGCCGACGTGGCCGGCATGGAGGCGGTCAAGGAGGCGCTGCGGGTCAAGCTCCTGCTGCCGATCCAGCAGCCCGAGCTCTTCGCCGCGTACGGCAAGC
Organism: Nonomuraea sp. NPDC002799; assembly: GCF_053592075.1. Taxonomy (NCBI): domain Bacteria; kingdom Bacillati; phylum Actinomycetota; class Actinomycetes; order Streptosporangiales; family Streptosporangiaceae; genus Nonomuraea; species Nonomuraea sp. NPDC002799. The sequence continues at coordinate 193,198 of NZ_JBSFVA010000002.1, read as the reverse complement.
GGGCCGGCGGCGGCGTCCTGCTCTACGGCCCTCCAGGGGCGGGCAAGACCCACCTGGCCAGGGCCGCCGCCGGCGAGCTCGGCGCGGCGTTCGTCAACGTCGGCCTGGCCGACATCCTCGACATGTACGTCGGCTCCAGCGAGCGCAACCTGCGCGCCACGTTCGAGCTGGCCCGGCGCAACCGCCCGTGCGTGCTCTTCTTCGACGAGGTGGACGCGCTCGCCGCCCGCCGCTCCGACATGCGCCAGGCGCACACCCGCCAGCTCGTCAACCAGTTCCTGGCCGAGCTCGACGGGGTGGACGAGAGCGCCAACGAGGGCGTCCTGGTGCTGGCGGCCACGAACGCGCCCTGGTACATCGACGTGGCCTTCCGCCGCCCCGGCCGGTTCGACCAGCTCGTGTTCGTGCCGCCGCCCGACGCCTCGGCCCGCGCGGCCATCCTGCGCATCCTCTGCCGCGACAAGCCGCTGGCCGAGATGGACTTCGACGCGGTGGCGAAGGTCACCGACCAGTTCGTCGGCGCGGACCTGAAGGGGCTGGTGGACCGCGCGGTGGAGGTCAAGCTGCGCCAGTCGATCAGCGCGGGCCGTCCCATCCCCATGTCCACCTCCGACCTGCTGGCCGTCGCCAAGGACGCCAGGCCCACCGCCGTCCGCGAATGGCTGGCCACCGCGCGCAACTACGTGCTGCACGCCAACGAGTCCGGCGCGTGGGACGAGCTGATGCCCTGGATCAAGGGCAAGTGGTGAAGACCGGCGACGCGATCCAGCGGGCCGGCACGCTGCTGTCGATGCGCCGCCCGGCCGACGCCGAGCGGGAGCTGCGCGGCGTGCTCACCGAGCAGCCGCAGCACGACACCGCGCACGCCCTGCTGGCCCTCGCCCTGGTCCAGCAGGGCCGCGCGCGGGAGGCGGTCGAGGCGGCGCACGAGGCGGTACGGCTCTCGCCCGAGCACTGGTACCCGCACTACATGGCCGGGCAGGTATACCTCCGCCTCCGTCAGGCCGACCAGGCGATCGCCGCCGCCCGGAGCTCACTCGCGCACGCCCCCGAGGAGGCGTCGACCTGGGAGTTGCTGGCCCGCGCCCACCTGCTGAAGGGCGAGTGGCACCTGACGGCCGGGGCGGCCCGGCGCGGGCTGGCCATCGATCCGCAGGAGTCCGACCTGGTGAGCCTGCTGTCGCTGGCGCACACGGAGCTGGGCGAGGCGGAGCCGGCCAAGGCCGCCGCGGCGCATGCCGTCCAGCTCGATCCGGAGAGTGCCACCGCGCACCTGGTGTCCGGCCGGGCGGCGCTGGCCTTCGGTGAGCCCCGGCGGGCCGCGGAGTCCTTCCGCGAGGTGCTCCGGCTCGACCCCGGCTTCGGGTCGGCCAGGGATCTGCTCGTGACGGCGCTCAAGGAGCGCAACCCGCTCTACCGGTTGCTGAGCAGGTTCCAGCGCAGGTTCCTCGGGGGCTGGCGGATGGTGTTCCTGCTGCCCGCCGCGCCGCCGTTCATCGTGGTCTTCATCCTCATCGCGGTGCTGCACTGGGCGGCGTGGGTGGCCGAGGCGGGCACGATGGTGCGGCTGGTCCGCGCCAAGTCCACCCGGCTGCTCTTCGAGGGCGGCGAGGCCCGCGTCGCCGTGGCCTGCTGCGCGCTCGTGGTCGCGGGCGCGGCGCTGCTCGCCCTGGGCATCGCGCTCGGGCAGGAGGCCGCGGGCACCGCGGGGGTGGCCGTGCTGGCGCTGGTCACGCCCGTGCAGGAGGCCGCGCACACGGGCTCGGCCGCCGGGCGCAGGATCCTCTACGGCTGGGCGGGACTGCTGGTCGTCGCCATCGCCGCCGCGCTGCTGCTGGCCGCGCCCGTCCTCGCGCTGCTGCCGGTCTACGCGGGGCTGGCCACGATCTGGATCGCGACCGGCGTACGCCGCCTGGTCAGCGACGGCCGCCCCGCCACGATCTAGCGGCGTCAGCCCGGGAAGCGAACGACGGCCGCCCCGCCACGATCTAACGGCGCCCGTCAGGCGCCCGTCAGGCGAACGGCCGCGCGAAATGCTCCAGTGTCTCCAGGACGACCTCGCGCATGGTGCGCTCCTGCTCCTCCTCGGTCCACAGGTGCATGGCCAGGCGCATCGCGGTCATGAAGGCCGCCGCCAGCACCCGGGGCGGGACGGGGCTCTCGCGCTCGGCGATGACCTCGGCCAGGTCGCGCTCCAGCGCCGCGAGGTTGGCGAGCTGCCTGGCCATCAACGAGGGGTGGCGCTTGGCCAGCCGGGTGCGCTGGGACCACTCGCGCTCGGGCTCGCCCACGTCCTCGACGAGCAACTTCACGGCCGCGCAGAGCGCCTGCCAGGCCGTCTGCTCGGCGGGCTGGGCGCGGACCTGGCCCACGAGCTGCCGCACGCGCTGCTCCTCCCCGTAGAGCAGCGCGTCCTCCTTGCCCGCGAAGTAGTTGGAGAACGTCCGGCGCGAGATGTTGGCCGCGTCGGCGATCGCCTCCACGGTGACGTCGTCGAGGCCGTGCTCGACGACGAGCCGCAGCGCCGCCTCGTGCACCGCCTGCCGCGTCTCGGCCTTCTTGCGCTCGCGCAGACCAACCGTGGTGTCCATGATGTGGTTCATCCTACCTTTGGGGAATATATGCTCAGTGGGAAAAGTTGCCCAATGAGCACATCTTTACTCAAGACCCTTAGGGGAGGTCCGCGCGTGAGCGCACCCACGGCCCAGGACTCGCAATCGATGTCCACGCGCCAGATCATGGAGGCCCTGAGCGGGCTGCTGCTCGTCCTGTTCGTCGCGATGATCAGCAGCACCATCGTCTCGGTGGCGCTGCCACAGATCGTCGGCGCGCTCAAGGGCACGCAGTCGCAGTACACCTGGGTGGTCACGGCGTCCTTGCTGGCCTCCACGGCTTCGACCCCGATCTGGGGCAAGCTGGCCGACCTGTTCAGCAAGAAGTTGTTGCTCCAGATCTCTATCGTGATCTTCGCGGTCAGCTCGCTGGCCTGCGGTTTCGCACAGAACACCGCTATGTTGATCACCTTCCGCGCGTTCCAGGGCCTCGGCATGGGCGCGCTGCAGGTCCTCGTACAGGTGATCATCGCCGCGATGATCAGCCCCAAGGACCGCGGCAAGTACAACGGCTACCTGGGCGGCGTCATGGCCGTCGCCACCGTGGGCGGGCCGCTGCTCGGCGGCCTGATCGCCGACACCTCGTGGCTGGGCTGGCGCTGGTGCTTCTTCATCGCGCTGCCGTTCACCGTGGTCGCCTTCTTCCTGCTGCAGAAGACGCTGAAGGTGGTCACCGTCCGCCGCCCCGACGTCAAGATCGACTACCTGGGCGCCACCCTGATCGCCGCGGGCGTCAGCGTGCTGCTCATCTGGGTCACCTTCGTGGGCAACTCCTTCGAGTGGGCCTCCTGGCAGACCGCCGCGATGGCCGGCGGCGGCGTGGTGCTCCTGGCACTGGCGACCTGGGTCGAGTCCGTGGCCAAGGAGCCGGTCGTGCCGCTGCACGTCATCCGGCGGCGCACCCCCGCCCTGGCCATCGTGGCCAGCCTGGCGGTCGGCATGGCCATGTTCGGCGGCTCGGTCTTCCTCGGCCAGTACTTCCAGACCGGCCGCGGCTTCAGCCCGACCCAGGCGGGACTGCTCACGATCCCGCTGATGCTCGGCGTGCTGCTGTCCTCGACGATCACCGGGCGGATGATCTCCAAGAGCGGCAACGTCAAGCCGTACATCGTGACCGGCTCGGTCGTGCTCACCATCGGCTTCTTCATCCTGTCCACGACCGACCACCTGACCCCCATCCCGCTCATGATGGGCGCGATGTTGCTGGTCGGCATCGGCGTCGGCATGTCGATGCAGAACCTCGTGCTGGCCATCCAGAACACCGTCCCGCTGCGCGAACTGGGCGCGGCCAGTGGCGCTGTCACCTTCTTCCGCTCGCTCGGCGGCACCATCGGCGTGTCCGTGCTGGGCGCGGTGCTGGCCAACCAGGTCACCGCCGGCATCAACGAAGGGCTGACCAAGGTCGGCATCGACCCCGACAAGGCGGGCGCGAGCACCGGCAACCTGGACATCGCCTCGTTGCCGGAGCCGTTCCTGACCATCGTGCGCGCGGCCTACGGCGACGCCACCGGGCACATCTTCCTCGTCTCGGCGTTCATCGCGGCGGCGGGCGTGCTGGCCACGCTGTTCCTCAAGCCGGTCAAGCTCCGCGACAGCATCGACCTGCCCGCCGGGCCGGCCCCGTCCGCGGAGAAGGCGACGGCTTCGGCGTAAGCCGCGCGGGCGTCCCTGGACGGCGTCGAACGCGTGCGAGCCTGGTCGCGGGCGGGGTCCGCACACCCGAAGGTGTGCGAACCCTGGTCGCGGGCGGGCTCGCACGCCTTCTGACGCCGCCACCTTGACCGCCGCTGACCCTTAGTGGATAACAGTATTCCGACAGGGGGAGTAAACCTGCACTGTTACGGAGACCCCGATGACAAGCCTGGCTTCTCCCGCGTTGGTCGGACGTGACGCCCAGTTACGCTCGCTCATCGGCGCCATCACCAGCCCGCCCGCCGTGACCCAGGTGCAGGGCGAGGCCGGCATCGGCAAGACCCGCATCGTCCGGGCGGCGATCGACCGGCTGCGCCACGGCGAGCGCACGGTGCTGCTCGGCCACTGCCACCAGATCCGCGAGCCGTTCCCGTACGGGCCGGTGTTCGACGCGCTGCGGCACGCCGGCCCCGCGCTGCCGGGCTCGGACCGGCTCAGCCCGGTCACCGGCGCGCTGCGCGGCTACCTGCCCGAGTTGTCGGGCCATCTGCCACCGGACCCGTCGCCGCCGCCGCACGACGATCCGCGGGCCCAGCGGCACCGCCTCTTCCGCGCGGTGCACGCGCTGCTGGCCGCCGCCGGCCCCGTCGTACTGGTGGTCGAAGACCTGCACTGGGCCGACGATGGCACACGGGACCTGCTGCGCTTCCTCACCGACCAGCCGCCTGAGGGGCTGGCGCTGGTGGTGACGTTCCGCCGGGAGGACCTTCCGGTGCCCGGCCTGCCGTTCGGGCACGCCTACCGGCGTCCGCCCGGTGTGCGCAGCGAGGTGATCTCGCTGACGCCCCTCGACGTCGAAGGGGTGCGCAGCCTGACCGGCGCGCTGCTCGGCCGGCCCGCTCCCTCCACCGGCTTCGCCGCGAAGCTGCACGAACGCACCGCCGGGGTGCCGTTCGTGATCGAGGAGGTGGTGCGCTCGTTGCTCGATGACGAGGGCCGATTACCCGACGAGCCCGACGTGCTCGACCGCATGGCCGTGCCGCTGCTGCTGCGCGAGGCGATGGCCGAGCAGCTCACCGGGCTCTCCCCCGCCGCGCTGCGCGCCGTGCACGCCGCCGCCGTCCTGGGCCTGCCCGCCGACGAACCGCTGATCGCCGCCGTGTCCGGCACCGCGCAGCCGGGGCTGAGCGAGGCGCTCAAGGCGGGCGTGTTGCTGGAAGACCGCGACGGCCAGTACGCCTTCCGCCACGCCCTCGCCCAGCAGGCCGTCTACGACGCGATCCCCGGCCCCGACCGCCGCCGCACCCACCAGCGGGCCATGGCCGCGCTGGCCGTCCTCGACCCGCCGCCGCTGGTCCAGCTCGCTTACCACGCCCGCCGCGCGGGCGACTTCGCGGCGTGGCAGCGGCACGGCAGCGCTGCAGCCGACCACGCCGCCGCGCTCGGCGACATCCCGCTCGCGGTCGAGGTGCTCGAAGGGCTGCTCGCCGACCCGAAGCTCCCGCGTGACGCCCGCGGCCCGCTCACGCTCCGGCTGAGCCGGGTCGCCGCCATCGGCCTGTCGCACCGGCGGGTCGTCCGCATCCTGCGCCACCTGCTGTCCGACGACTTCCTGTCCCGGCGGGTACGCGGCGAGGCCAGGCTCAACCTCGGCGTGCTCCTGTCGAACCAGGCCGGCGCGATCACCGCCGGCCGCCAGGAGATCCTCGCCGCGCTCCCCGACCTGGACGACAGCCCCAGCCTCGCCGCCCGCGGCCTGGCCCTGCTGGCGATGCCGGTGTGGGGCGGCGAGCCGCTCACCATGCACGAGGAGTGGATGGCCCGCGCGGAGAAACTGCTCGTCGAGGACCAGGATCCCGAGCTGACCGCCGCCGTGCTCGCCAACAAGGTCAGCCTCGCCATGCTCATCGGCTCCCCCGACGCGTTCGAGCTGGTGGCCACGCTGCCGGTCAACGACCCCTGCACGGCGGTGCGCCGGCAGGTGGCCCGCGCCTACTCCAACCTGTACGACGCCGCGCTCGCGCTGGGGCACTACGCGGCGGCCGCGCGGTTCGGCGACCAGAGCAGGCGGATCGCCGAGGAGACCGGCGCGCTCTACCCGGTGTTCCTGGTGGAGATGTCGTCGATCCGGCTGGACCTGCTGACCGGCCGCTGGGACGGCCTGCGCGAGCGGGCACTCGCCGCCCTGGAGATGACCTTCGAGGCGCCGCTGCTGGCGGTGGAGGCCCGGCTGGCGCTCGGCGTGCTGGCCAGGGCCAGGGGCGAGTGGGACGAGGCCGGCGAACATCTGGAGGCGGCCGGGGTTCAGGACATGGACTCGGGCTTCCTGCCCGTGGCCCTCTCGGGCTCCGGCGGGCTGATCGAGCTGCACCTGACGCGTGACTCCCTGGAGAGCGCGCTGCTGGAGGCGGACCTGGCGGTGAGCAGGCTGCGCCGCAAGGGCGTGTGGGTGTGGGGCGACCAGCTCGTGCCGGCCGCCGTCGTCGCGCTGCTGCGGGCCGGGCGGTCCGGGGAGGCGGCCGACCTGGTGGCCGAGTTCGCGGCCGGGATCGAGGGCAGGAACGCGCCGTCCGCGCACGCGGGGCTGGACGCCGCCCGGGGCGCGCTGGCCGGGCACGCCGGCCGGTTCGAGGAGTCGGCGCGGTGCTACGCAGGGGCGCGGCGGGCGTACGAGGCGATGTCCAGGCCGTACGGCGCGGCGCAGGCGGTGGAGTCCGAGGCCGGCGCGCGGCTCGCGCTCGGGGACCGGACGGGCGCCGCCGATCTGGTGGCCGACGCGGGCGAGCGGTACGCCGCGCTGGGGGCCACCCACGACGCGGCCCGATGCCGGCGGCGGCTGCGCGAGATCGGTCCCTCCAGCGCGCCGCGCCGGGGCCGGAAGGGCCACGGCGGCGTGTTGTCGCCGAGGGAGAGCGAGGTGGCCAGGCTGGTCGTGCTCGGGCGGACGAACAGGGAGATCGCCGAGGTGCTGTTCCTGTCCCGCCGCACGGTGGACACGCACGTGGCCCGGGTGCTGCAGAAGCTCGGCGTGCGCACCAGGGCGGACGTGCGCGAGCCGCCGCACTAGGAGCACCAGGGCGGACGTGCGGGAGCCGCCGCGCTAGGAGCACCAGGGCGGACGTGCGGGAGCCGCCGCGCTAGTGGCACACGTGCGGGAGCCCCGTCCGGACGAGCGGGCGGGGCTCCCTGGGGTGGCGGGTCAGACGGTGATGCTCCAGGAGTCGAGGACCCCGGTGTCACCGGAGTAGACGTCCTCGATGTCGAGCACCCAGGTGCCGGCCGCCTGCTGGCTCACCGGGACGGAGAACGTCCTGGTGCCGTACTGCGTGCAGGTCGTGCCGCCGTACCTGTCGACGGCGTACCAGGTGCCGTTCGGGCCGCGTACCCAGATGTCGAGGTCCTCGGCGCAGGTGTGGCTGATCGTGATGGACAGCCGCACCGGCGTGACGGCCGTGCCGCTCGCCGTGGACGTGATCGAGCTCTGGGTGTTGCTGTAGTCGTAGATCGGATAGTTGGTGTCGTTGGTGAACGTCCGGCCGCCGGAGGTGCCCTGGACGGTCAGCGCGTACGTCGTCGTGCGCGTCGCCGTCTCACCGGTGCCGGTCACCGTGACGGTGTAGCCGCCGGCCGGCGTGGTGGGCGAGGTCGCGATCGTCAGCGTCGACGAGCCGCCCGTGGTCACCGAGGCCGGGGAGAACGTGGCCGTGGCGCCGGTCGGCAGGCCGCCGGCCGACAGGTTCACGGTCTGCGCCGTGCCGGCCGTGGTGCTCGTGCCGATCGTGGACGTGGCCGGCGAGCCGGCCTGCACCGTGCCGGAGGCCGGGCTCGCCGAGATCGAGAAGTCACGCGCGGGCGGCGTGCCGCCGACCGCCTGCTTCCAGACCGCGTACGCCGCCGCGTCCGCCGCCCGGTCCAGGACGGTGTCGTTGATGTTGGTGGTGGTGTCGCAGGAGGCGTGGTAGCAGGAGTCGTACGCGCGTCCCGCCGTGCCACCCCACTTGGCCGCCTGCGCCGACGTCTTCGTCGCGCTGGCACCCGCCGCCACGCCGGAGCTGGCGATGCCGGCGTTGCGGAAGGAGGCGTCGTCGGAGCGGTTGGCGCCCTCGACGTTCTCCTCGGGCTGCAGGCTCAGCCGGTCGTAGAACTCCTTGAGGTAGGCGGCCCCGGTGGTGGTGATGTTGTTGATGAAGTAGCCGCCGTTGGTCGAGCCCGTCATGTCGTAGTTGTAGTAGACCTGGATCCGCGACCGCTCGGTGGCGCTGAGCGAGTTGACGTAGAACTCGGAGCCGTTCAGCCCCTGCTCCTCGTCCGTCCACCAGCCGAACCTGACGTGCTTGCTCATCGCCGGGTTCCGCTGCGCCAGGGTGAGCGCGACTTCGAGCAGGTTGGCCGAGCCCGAGCCGTTGTCGTTGATGCCGGGGCCGGCCGCGACGCTGTCGAGGTGGGCGCCGGACATGATGACCTGGTTGGCGTCGCCGCCCGGCCAGTCCGCGATCAGGTTCGGGCCGGCGCCGCTGGTGCAGAACGTGGTGGTGCAGCTCTGCCGGACGACGGTGTAGCCGGCGGCGCGCAGCTTGTCCTCGATGTAGGTGACCGACGCGAGGTAGCCGCTGGTCGTGGACCTGCGGTTGCCGCCGTTGGCGGTCGCGATCGACTGGAACTGCGCCAGGTGCGTCTTGATGTTGGTCAGGCTGATGTCGGGCGGGTCGCCGCCGCCGGGGGCCTGCCCGACCGTGAGGGTGTAGGTGGCGGAGTGCGACGTCGAGCCGGCTCCGGTGACGGTGATCGCGTACTGGCCCTGCGCGGTCGATGAGCCGACCGTCAGTGTCAGCGTCGAGGAGTTGCCCGAGGTCACCGAGGACGGGCTGAAGCCGGCCGTGGTGCCGCCGGGCAGTCCGGACGCGGTCAGGCTCACGGTCTGGGCGCTGCCGGAGGTGGTCTGCGTGTTGACGGTGGCCGTCACCTGCGTGCCCGGCTGGGTGCTGCCGGACGCCGGGTTGAGCGTGAGCGAGAAGTCGTTGCCCGCCGTGCCGCACGCGGGCTCGCCCGACGCCGCCGCCACGCTGACCGCGCTCCACGCCGCCTTGGTGGTGTTGCACTCGGCGCTGGCGGCGCCGTACAGCTCGATCACGGCCGCGACTGAAGCCGCGCGGACGTTGGTGTAGCGCCAGGCCGAGGTCTTGCGGCCGAGCGCGCCCATGAAGATCTTGCCGGCCTTCTGGATGCCGATGCCGGTCACCGACGAGGGGCCTCCGGAGCAGATCGGGCTGGACGGCTTGCCGCCGCCCGGGGCGCTGCCCTCGGCCAGCAGGTAGAACCAGTGGTTCAGCGGGCCCGCCGCCGCGTGCACCTCGGTGCTCGGGATCGAGGAGGACCAGCAGTTCGGGTCGCCGAGCGCGCTCGGGTTGTACATGTTCCTGATCGGCCCCTGCCCGACCAGATTGACCTCCTCGCCGACCAGGTAGTCGGCCGGGTCGTTGGCATTGGCGGCGAACGCCTCGGTGAGCGCGCCGAAGATGTCGCCCGTCGCCTCGTTCAGGCCGCCGTTCTCGTTGCCGGAGCCGGCGCCGCCCGGGGTGGTCTGGAAGATGGCGTGGCCGAACTCGTGGGCCACGACGTCGATCGGGGTCGCCTGCTGGGTGTTGGCCTGGTTGTGGCCGAAGTTGGTGTAGCTGCCGTTCCAGTAGGCGTTGACGTCCGCGAGGCCCACCCGCGCGGGGAAGCCCCGGCCGCTGCCGTTGATGCCGTTGCGGCCCAGCCAGTCACGCAGCATGTCCCATTCGCGCTGCACGCCGTAGAGCGCGTCCACGCAGGCCGTCTCCAGGTTGGTGCCGGAGCCGGTGCCCCACGCGTCGTCCGTGCCGGTGTAGGCGGTGCCGCCCTGGCCGCCGCACTGGACGCCGGGCCTGGTCGTGTCGGTCATCGCGTACGAGCTGCCGGAGCCGCTCGTGTTGATGGTGACCTGGCCGTAGTAGAAGCCGTTGCCGGTGCCCGCGCGGACGAGGTCGTAGGAGTCGGCGATCTTGCCGGTCCGCGCGTCCACGAACACGTGCTGGATGCTCGGCTTGCCTTGGGCGATGCCGCTGACCACGGCCTCCCAGGCCAGCTTCGGCCGCTCGCCCCAGGCCAGCACGACCAGGCGCGGCGCGGCGGTGTCGTCCACCCGCGACAACGTGGTCCTGGCCGTCTCGGTCGCCCGCTCGGCGCTGATCGTGGCCCTGGTCGGCACGTCGCGCGGGCTCGGGCCCGCCGCCGCGACGGTGTCCCTGACGTTCCCGAGCGCGTCGGTGACCACGACGGCGTCGCCGCCGACCATCGGCAGGCCCTTGTACGTGCGCTCGTACGCGACGTAGAACATCTCGCTCGCGCCCGGCGTGACGCCGACGCGGCTGTAGGCCTCGTCGGGACCCCGGGTGAGCTCGTCGAGCTGGCTGGAGACGGCCTTGTCGGCGACCGCCGCCGCGAGCGACGCCGGGTCGGCCGCGACCTGCTTGACCGAGCTCTGCTGCTCAGGGACGGCGCCGGGTGGTCTGGCCGCCGCGGACTGCGCCGGCGAGGCCAGCGTCGCGGCCGTGGCGATGCCCACGACCGCCGCGAGTAAGGCTTGGCGTTTCACGCGTGGTGCTCCTTTCGGCTTTCCCCGGGCCGCCCCGCGCTTGTGAGCACGCAGCGGCCACCACGCGCCCGGGATCGCCTGGGCCACGCGGACAACAGGGAAATGGGGGGGGTGAGGGAGGGTGACGAGGAAGCGAGCGGACCGTTTCGCCTTGTTGCCGCCAGAGGCTAAGCGTTGGCTCGCGCCGCGAAAATACGTAGGTACATCGGTAGCTCATACCGATAATTCCGTTTCGCCTGTTCACGCGGGCATGGTGGACAATCGGTCACGTGCAGTTCGGCGTTCTGGGCCCGCTCATGGTGCGATCGCCCGATGGCGAGCCGGTCGTCGTCGGGGGTCCGCGTCCGCGTGCTCTGCTCGCGCTGCTGCTGCTCGACGCGGGCCGGACGGTCAGCACCGACCGCCTCATCGACGGCCAGTACGGCGACCGCCCGCCCGCCGGCGCCGCCAACGCCGTCCAGGCGCAGATCTCGCGGCTCAGGCGGCGCCTGCCCGCCGAGCTGATCGAGTTCCACGGGGCCGGTTACCGGCTGGCGGTCTCACCCGACGACGTGGACGCCTACCGGTTCGAGCGGCTCGCCCGCGAGGGGCGGCGGCTGCTGGCGGCCGGCCAGGGCGCGGGCGCGGCCGCCCTGCTCAGGGAGGGCCTCGACCTGTGGCGCGGGCCGGCGCTGGCGGACATCGTGGACGCGCCGTTCGCCGAGCCCGCCGCGCGGCGGCTCGAAGAGTTGCGGCTGGCGGCCACGGAGGACCTGCTGGAGGCCGAGCTGGCGCTGCCCGAGGCGGCCCCGGTGCCCGCGCTGCAGGAGCTGGTGGCCGCCCATCCGCTGCGCGAGCGGGCGCGCGGGCTGCTGATGCGGGCGCTGCACGCGGCCGGGCGGCAGGCGGAGGCGCTCGCGGTGTTCGAGGACACGCGGCGGCTGCTCGCCGACGAGCTCGGCGCGGATCCGTCGCCCGAGCTGGCGGCCGTGCACCTGCGCATCCTCCGGGGGGCAGAGCAGCGGCAGGAGACGGCGCGGGCCGGGCCGCCGGCGCAGCTCACCAGCTTCGTCGGGCGGGAGGAGGAGCTGGGCCGCCTCGACGCGCTGAGCGGCACCCGGCTGGTCACGATCGTCGGGCCGGGCGGCACCGGCAAGACCCGCCTCGCCATCGAGGCCGCCGCCCGCCGCACCACGGAGACGGGCCCGGCCTGCTTCGTAGACCTGTCACTGGTCGACGGCGGCTTGGGCAGTGGCGCGGGCGGCGGCTTGGGCAGTGGCGCGGGCGGCGGTTCGGGCGGTGGCTTGGGCGGGGTGTTGGCGGACGGTGGGGGGCAGGTGGCGCGGGCCGTGCTCGGGGCGCTCGGCCTGCGCGAGCCGGTGCTCCGCCCACCCGCCGCCGACCCCGCCGAGCGCGTGGTGGCCGCGCTGGCCGGACAGCGCCTCCTGCTCCTCCTCGACAACTGCGAGCACGTGATCGCCGAGGCCGCCGCCCTGGCCCGCCGTCTGCTGGCCGCCTGTCCCGGCCTGACCATCCTGGCCACCAGCAGGGAGCCGCTGGGCATCACCGGCGAGCACCTGGTCCCGCTCGCTCCCCTGGCCACCCCGCCGCCCGGTGGTGCCGGCGATCCGCTCGGCTACCCGGCGATCAGGCTCTTCACCGACCGGGCCGCGGCCGTACGCCACGGCTTCTCCCTCGATCCCGCCACCCTGGACGCGGTCCTGCGCATCTGCGTGGCGCTCGACGGCCTGCCGCTGGCGATCGAGCTGGCGGCGGCCAGGGTGCGGACGTTCGGCGTCGAGGAGATCGCCGTCCGGCTGGCCGAGCACGGCAGGTTCAGCCTGCTCTCGCGCGGCGACCGCACCGCCGCCGCCCGCCACCAGACGCTGCACGCCGTCGTCGAGTGGAGCTGGAGCCTGCTCGGCGCCGAGGAGCAGACGCTGGCCGCCAGGTTGTCGGTGTTCGCCGGGGGCGCCACGCTGGAGGCGGTCGAACGGGTCTGCGGCGTGGACGCCGCCGGGCCGCTGGCCGACCTGGTGGACAAGTCGCTGGTCGAGACCGACGGCGAGCGTTACCAGATGCTCGACACGATCCGGCTGTTCTGCGCGGAGCGGCTGGCGGAGGCCGGCGAGGAGGAACGGCTGCGGCGGGCCCACGCCGCCTGGTTCCTGGACCTCGCACGGCGCGCCGACGACCACCTCTTCCGTGCTGAGCAGCTCCAGTGGCTGGCCAAGCTGTCGGCCGACAACGCGAACCTGCAGGCGGCGCTGGGCTGGAGCGTGGCGCACGACAGGCCCACGGCGCTGCGGCTGGTGGCGGCGCTGGCCATGTACTGGTGGCTGAGCGGGCGGCGCGGGCAGGCCACCCGGCACGCCGTACGCCTCCTCGACGCCCCGGAGCCCGCCGCCGACGCGACCGGACGTCTCCCCGACGCCCCCGACCCGACCGGACGCATCCTCGACGCCCCCGAACCCGCCGACGAGCTGGCCGAGGAGTATGTGCTGGCCGTGTTGCACGCCGTGCCCGGCCCCGAGTCGCCGCACTGGGCGCGGGCCCGGGCGATCGTCGACTCGCTCGACCGGCCGATGCGCCACCGCTTCGGGCCCGCCCTGTGGGGCATGGTGTCGGGCCCGCCCGAGCCGGAGCTGACCGAACGGCGGCGACTGGTGATCGGCTCCGATCCGTGGAGCAGGGCGCTCGGCCGGCTCAGCTTCGCCCTGGTGACGCTGCTCAACGGCTCGGTCAACGAGGCGGAGGAGGAGCTGGAGTTCGTGCTGGCCGACTTCGGCGCGGTGGGCGAGCGGTGGGGCATGGCGCAGGCCCTCGACTGGCTCGCGCTGATCGCCGGCCGGCGCGGCGACTGGCCGCGGGCCATGCGGTTGTGGGAGGACGCGCTGCGCATGCTGGAGGAGCTGGGGGCGCTGGACGAGCTCGTGGACGTGCTGTGCAGACGGGCCGACGCGCACTGGCGGGCCGGCGACGATCAGGCCGCGCACGCCGACTACGAACGGGCCGGCGAGCTGGAGCGCCGGCTGGGCCGGCCGGAGGTGGTGACCGGGGTCCAGCTCGCGCTGGGTGAGATCGCCCTGGCCGAAGGCGACCTCGCCGAGGCCGGGCGGCGGCTCGGCACCGCGCTGTCGGCCACGGAGAGCTTCGGGCTCGCCGGGGGTGGGACCCGGTCGCACGTGCTGACGGCCCTCGGGCGGCTCGCCGAGGCGAGGGGCGACACCGAATCGGCCGCGCGCCGGCATCGCGAGGCGCTGGTGACCGCGCTGGCGTCGCCGCTCGTCACGGACCTCGCCGACGCCGTCGAGGGCCTGGCCGGCCACGCCCTCTTCGCCGCGACCCCGCCGGAGCGGACGGGCGCTGCGGGGCGGGCGGCGTTGCTGCTCGGGGTGGGGGTGGCGCTGCGCGGCATGGCCGTGACCGGTGATCGCGACGTCGCCAGGATCGCCACCGCCGCCACCGAGGTCCTCGGTCCCGAGGCGTTCGCGGCGGCGTTCTCCGGAGGAGCGGCGATGCGCAGGGACGAGGCCATCGCGACCCTGACCCGCGACACCCCGGCCGCCCGGCGGCCCGAGCAGCCGCCCCGGCAAGCGGACGACACCCACTGACAGTCGCCGGCGGCGTTGTCAGCCGGTGGTCGCCCCGTTGTCAGCGCGTTCGCCGAAGCTGACGGACATGCGGAACACCACCATCCTCATCTCCGGCGCCAGTATCGGCGGCCCCGCCCTCGCCCTCTGCCTCGCCCGCCACGGCTTCAAGGTCACCGTCGTCGAGCGGGCGCCGGCCCTGCGCCAGGGCGGTCAGGCGGTCGACTTCAAGGGCGCGACCCACCGCACCGTCCTGACCCGCATGGGCATCCTGGACGAGGTGCGCAGGCGCCAGACCGGCGGCTCCGACCAGGAGATCGTCGACGCGGACGGCCGCCGCCTGGCGGTCATCCCCGGTGAGTTCACCGGCGGCGACGTGGAGATCGCCCGCGGCGACCTGTCCACGATCCTGTACGAGTCCACGGCCACCACCTGCGAGTACGTCTTCGGCGACTCGATCACCTCGCTCACCGAGACCGCGACCGGCGTGCACGTGACCTTCGAGCGCTCCGTGCCGCGCACGTTCGACCTGGTCGTGGGGGCGGACGGCATCCACTCCAACGTCCGCCGCCTCGCCTTCGGCCCCGAGAACGACTACGTCCAGCACCTGGGCCACTACTACGCCCTGGCGGACGTCCCCGCGTCGTTCGGCCCGGTGTCGAGGATGTACAACGAGCCGGGCCGGATGGTCACCGTCGGCGGGCCGAAGGCGGCGGCGTTCTTCGTCTTCGCCTCCGAACGCCTCGACTACGACCGTTATGACCCGAGCCGGCAGAAGGAGATCCTGGCCAAGGCGTACGCGGGCATGGGCTGGCAGGTCCCGGCCGTCATGGAGGCCGTCCGCCACTCGGAGGAGGTCTATCTCGACTCGATCAGCAAGGTCAGCATCGACCGCTACGCGAAGGGCCGGGTGGTGCTGCTGGGCGACGCGGCGTACGGCAACACGCTGGGCGGCTTCGGCACCGGGCTGGCCACGGTGGGCGCGTACGTGCTGGCGAGCGAGCTGGCCGTGGCGGACGGCGATCACCACGTGGCCTTCGCGGAGTACGAGCGGCAGCTCCGCGGCTACGCCAAGGTGGCCGAGCGCGTCAACGCCGGGCCTTTTCTCGCCCCCGCGACCCGGGCCAAGATGAGGAGGCGCAACTGGACGTTCAAGTATCCGGTCCTGCTCGCCTGGATGATGCGGGTGACCGACAAGTTCGCCACCGACATCACGCTCAAGGACTACTAGGCTCTGACGCGGCCGACACCCCCGTCGATGCGCAGGCGCGGCACGCTGTCGAGCAGCGGCGGGCCGTCGTCGCCGAGGCGCCAGTCCTGGACGGGCACCAGGCCAGGCCCGATCAGGTCGAACCCGTCCAGCAGCTCCAGCACCTCCTTCCGCGCCCGGAACCTGGCCTGCGCGGGCGTGCCGTCCGTGGCCATCGCGAGCTGGGCGATCGTCTCGGGATCGCTCTCCGCCATCGCGTGGGAGAACACCAGATGGCTGCCCGGCGCCATGCGCTTCCTGAAGGCGGCCACGATGCCGGCCGGATCCTCCTCGTCCATCACGTAGTGCAGCACGCCGACCATCAGCACGCAGAGCGGCTGGTCGAAGTCGATGAGGCCGCTCACGTGCGGATCGGCGAACACCTCGGCGGGGCGGCGCAGGTCGGCCTGGATGCCGGCCAGCCCGGGGGCGTCGGCCAGCAGCACCTGGGCGTGCAGCCGCACCACCGGGTCGTTGTCGACGTAGACCACCCGGCAGGCGGGGCTCACCGCGCGGGCGGCCTCGTGGATGCTGGGCGAGGTCGGGATGCCGGTGCCGAGGTCGATGAACTGCCGTACGCCCTGCTCGGCCAGATGGCGGACGGCGGCGATCTGAAACTTGCGGTTGGCCCTGACCACCAGGCGCGTGTCGGGGGCGACCGCGAGCAGCTTCTCGGCCACCGCGCGGTCGACGGCGACGTTGTCCTTGCCGCCGAGCAGGTAGTCGTAGACCCGGGCGGAGCTCGGCACGCTCGGATCCACCCCAGGCGGAACGCGTTCTAGCTCGGCCACCAGCGACCGTCCCCTTCACCGCGGTTTACGTGGACGTCATACTACTCCGCGCTGCCAGACATACTGAAGAAGTGGCTTCGGCCCGTCCGGCAGGCAAAACAGAACGCGTTCTCACTTAGTGCGCCAGCCGCAGGGCCGCGCGCTCACGTCCTCGGGGTCGAGCTCGATCCTGGTCAGGATGGTCGCCTCGATGGGGCGGCGGACGGTCTCGGCGTCGGCGCAGTCGTAGAACACGTACGCCCCGCCGTCCTGACCGAGCACCAGCCAGCGCTCGCCGTGCGAGACCGCCTTGCCGTCGACGTCCGCGACCTTCGCCCACTGGTTCTGGAATCCGGTGAGCTCCAGCACCAGGCTCCCAGAACCGTGATCGTGCACGTCCTCCGCGGCCTGGGTCATCCAGCCGACGAGCACGAACCCCAGGCCCATCCCCACGAGCGAGGCCGTCAGCACCCGCGAGATCGCCCGCCCGGTGGGCTGCCCGCGCAGCAGCCGATAGGGCACCAGCAGGCAGAACAGCCCCAGGAGCACCACCGTGATCAGCACCGGTGTGCCGGTGACGTCCACGACGCCGAGCAGCCCCCAGTACGCGATGCCGGACAATCCCGCCGCCACCGCGGCGGCCAGCCACGGCGTCTCCCGCGACCAGCGGTAGGCCCGCCCGGCCGCCCCCCGGGTGACCCTGTCGACCAGCCAGCCGGCGCCGACCGCCAGTCCGAGCAGCGGCAGCAGCACCAGGAAGAGCAGCACCAGCGTGCTGACCAGATGCGCGAAGATGCTGGCCTGCGTGAGCCCGGCCTGCTCGGGAGTGATGCCGAAGGTGTCGTAGACGCTCTCGAAACCCATGTAGAGCAGCCCGTACACGGCGACGGCGACCGGCACCACGACCGTGCCCACCTTCTCCAGCACCTCAAGGACGCTTCCCCTGCTCACCGGCGACACAGGTAGGGAGGTTTTAAAGTGCGAAGGAGTCAAAGCCTGATTAGTCATAAAACAAGAGAATGCGGGGGAAATATTGATGGGAGATCACGGCACGATGGGGATATGGCGCTACCTCCGGCCGTCCTTCGGAAGCCGGATCGGAAATAGAGCCGCATGACCGATGCGCTGGAGGCACTCGCCTGTGCATCCTGGTGTGTACGGATCGGGCGCGGGCCCGTTCCGTGGCTGAGAGGAGCCACGACGGATGGACTATGCGGCAGCACGCCCGACCGTGATCTTGGACAACGGTGTCGTCGGCAGGGTCATGCTGGCACATTCGTCCCGGCGCGATCTCGTGCTCGTGCTCGGCATGGACGGGACGTTGCTGAGCTGCCAGCTGGACGACATCGCCTGCGTGGTCGGCGGCACACCCCTGTGCCGGGACGGCTGACCTGCGAAGGTCAGCCGCGTGCCGATCCCGATGACCGGGGTCAGCCGCGCGTGACGATGCCGCCGAGCAGCTCGGCCGCCGCGAAGTCGTTCGTCAGCCGGTTCTTGGTGAGCGCGAAGGCGACGCCGGTCGCCGTGTCGGCCCAGGCCGCGCTGCCGCCCGCCCCCGGCACCCCGAAGACCGTCGGGCTCTCCTCATGGGTGGAGCCGGGACCGCCGATGCCGTATCCGAGCCCCCAGGCCGTCGGCATGCCGAACACCTCGTCGAGACCGCTCGACGCCACCTCCGTCACCTCGCGCAACCGCCCGGCCGCGATCAGCCGCGTCCCGTCCACCTCGCCGAGCAGCGCCGCGTACATCCGCGCGATGGCCCTGGCGGTGGTCTTGCCGCCCGCGGGGATGTCGGCGGACAGGTAGTCGGAGCGGCTGCCCAGCTCCGCGTTCGGCATCAGCGTCATCGGCCCCGCCCTGAACATCGGCAGATCCGCCGGCATCTCCCCGAACGCCGACATGTCCATCGGCACGTCCTCCAGCTTGGCCAGGCGGTGGTGCTCCTCCTCCGGCATCCCGAAGTACAGCTCGCGGGCCACGCCCAGCGGCGTCGTGACCTCCTCCAGCAGCACCTGCGAGATCGGCTTGCCGGTGGCCCGCCGGACGATCTCGCCGACCAGGAACCCGAACGTGTAGGCGTGGTAGCCCACCTTGGTGCCCGGCTCCCACCACAACTCGGCGTCCTCCAGCGCGGCCACCATCCGCGCCCAGTCGCACACGTCCTCCGGCGTGGTGTCCAGCGGCACGCCCGGCACCCCCGCCGTGTGCGACAACACGTGGCGCACGGTCACGCCCTGCTTGCCGTGCCGGGCGAACTCCGGCCACAACTCCGCGACGGGGGTGTCGTAGCCGAACAGGCCCCGCTCGGCCAGGACGTGCGCGACGGTCGCGGTGGCGCCCTTGCCGATCGAGAAGTTGTAGAACGGCGTGTCCACGGTGACGGGCCGCCCGGTCCCCGGGTCGGCCACGCCCGCGACCACGTCCACGATCTGCTCGCCGTCGCGATAGACGGCCACCTGCAAGCCCTGCTCAGCACCGGACTCGACGAGCCCGTCCGCGGCTTCCTGCACCTGCTTCTGAAGATCGCTCATTGACCGCTCCTACTTTCGCCTCTAGAACTAGACGGTACAGTACTCAAATTAGTACGGAACTGTCTAGTACTCTGTCTTTTCCGGACTAGAGAGGGCGGTCATGGCGGAAGAGGACGGCCGGACGGCGCGCAAGCGCAGGCAGATCATGGAGGCGGCGCGGCCGGTCTTCCTGCGCAACGGCTACGTCGGCGCGAGCATGGACGAGGTGGCCGCGCTGGCCGCGGTCTCGAAGCAGACCGTCTACAAGCACTTCACCGACAAGGAGCAGCTCTTCACCAGCATCATCATGGACACCACCAGCCAGGTGGAGGGGCTGGCCAAGCTCATCACGGCGGCGCTCGACGACAGCGACGACCTGGAGCGGGACCTCGGCGACCTGGCCCGCCAGTTCCTCGGCGCGCTCATGCGGCCCGACACGCTACGCCTGCGGCGGCTGGTGATCGCCGAGGCCGATCGCTTCCCCGAGCTCGGCCGCACCTGGTACCAGCAGGGCTTCGAGCGCTCGCTGCACACCCTGGCGACCGCCTTCGAGCGCCTGGCCGAGCGCGGGCTGCTGCGCCCGGACGATCCGCAGCTCACCGCCCAGCACTTCGTGGGCCTGCTGTTGTGGATCCCGCTGAACAAGGTGATGTTCTCGGGCGGCGGCGACCACTACACCGAGGCCGACCTCGAACGGCTCTCCCAGGCGGCCGTGGCGGCGTTCCTGCGCGCGTACGGGGTCGCTAGGCCAGATAGCCCTTGACCCCGTTGGCCAGGGCGGCGGCCATGCGCTGGCGGAAGGCGGGGCTGGTCATCTTGGCGGCGTCGCCGGGATTGCGCATGTTGCCGCACTCGATGAAGATGGCCGGCCGCTGCGACAGGTTGAGCCCGCCCAGGTCGGTGCGGGTCTGCAGGCCGGCCTTGGCGACGTAGTTGGCGTAGGAGAGGCCGGTGCCCTTGGCGAAGGCGTCGCGGACCCGCACCCCGAGCCGCCGCGACGGCTTGATGACGGCCTCGTTGTGCCCGCGCAGCAGCCCCGGCATGATCACGTGGAACCCGTGCCCGCTCGGCGCGGCGCCGTCGGCGTGCACGGACACGACGGCGTCCGCCCTGGCCTCGTTGCCGATGGCGGCCCGCTCGGTGACGCAGGGGCCCACGCCTGTGTCGTTGGGCCTGGTCAGCACCACCTTGGCGCCCATCCGCTCCAGGATCGGCTTGAGCCGATTGGCGACGTCCCAGGTGAAGGCGTGCTCCGGGAATCCGGCGGCGGTCTCGGTGCCGGTCGTGTTGCAGGGCTTGGTCCCGGTGATGATGTCGACCGGGCGGTTGATCTCCTCGGGATGCGCGGCGTTGCCGCCGTTGTGGCCCGGATCGATCACCACGGTCTTGCCGGCCAGCGCGGGCGGCGGCGCCGTGACCGGCTCGCTGCCGGGAGAGGGCGAGGCGGGCAGCGCCGCCTCGTGCACGCCCGGCACGGCCGCGCCGCCGCACGCGGTGGACAGCACGGCGATCGCGGTGAGTGCCATGAGGTGAACGCGCATGAACCTGACGCTACCGGGCGTGGGCCGTCAACCCCAAGACCCCTCTGACCTGGGAATTCGTGTCGCGTTCCAGGCCCGGCGGCGCTCGCCGCAAATGGGGCCTACCCGGGTGGCGGAGATCGGGAGAACGTGGTGGACGGACACCGCTTGACGCGACGACGACGAGGGAGAGGAGCCTGAGCGATGCAGCAGCGCACTTGGACGATGAGGCCGTCCGTCCGGCCCGCGACGGCCGACGACGCCGAGCAGGTGGCGGAGCTCATCGCGACCGCGTTCGCCGAGCTGAGGGTGACCTCCTACCTCGTGCCGGAGCCCAGGGGACGGCACGCGATCATGGCGGGCACCTACCGGATCCTCGTGGACCACGCCATCGAGCACGGCGAGGTGCACCTCATCGACGACGGCCCGGCGGTGGCCGTCTGGTTCCCGGACCCGCCGCTGCCCGAGATCAAGGACTACGACAGCCGGTCAGCGGCGATCACCGGCGCGGCGGCCGAGCGCTTCCGCGCGCTGGACGCGCTGTTCGCGCGGAACCATCCGGCGGAGCCGCACCACTACCTCGCCTTCCTGGCGGTGCACCCCGATTGTCAGGGCGAGGGGCTCGGCTCGGCGCTGCTGCGTCACCATCACGCCCGGCTGGGCGGCGCGCCCGTCTACCTGGAGGCCAGTAGCACGGGCAGCCGCGACCTGTACGCGCGCCACGGCTACCAGGCACGGGAGACGTTCGCGCTGCCGGACGGCCCCATGTACTGGCCGATGTGGCGGCCGGCGACTCCCTGACGCTTTTGTGAGGCGTCACAGAATTGACCGGTCATCTTTACTCCGCTGTCCAGTTCACAGAATGACGAGCATGGCTCATCGTTTGTCTGCGAATGAACCGCGACCAGTGGAGTCACGATGCGCCGCCGTACCTTCATCACCGCAGCTGTCGCGTTCTCGGGTGCCATGTGGCACGAGGCCGCGGCGGCGTCCGTGTCGGCGGGCGTGAGCCCGTACGGGCCGCTGCTCGCCCCCGACGCGAACGGCATGGCGTTGCCCGCCGGCTTCACCAGCCGGATCGTGGCCAGGACCGGCCGCGTCGTCGGCGGCACCCTCTGGCATCCGGCCCCCGACGGCGGCGCCTGCTTCCCCGACGGCGCCGGCTGGATCTACGTGAGCAACTCCGAGGTGCCGCTGATCGGCGGGGCGTCGGCGATCAGGTTCGCGGCCGACGGCTCGATCACCCGCGCCTACCGCGTACTGAACGGCACGAACCTCAACTGCGCCGGCGGCGCCACCCCATGGAACACCTGGTTGTCCTGCGAGGAGATCTTCCGCGGCCGGGTCCACGAGACCGACCCGTACGGCGTGCGCGCGGCCCAGCCGCGCCCGGCCATGGGCCGCTTCAAGCACGAGGCCGCCGCCTGCGACCCCGACCACCGGGCCGTCTATCTGACCGAGGACGAGAGCGACGGCTGCTTCTACCGTTTCACGCCCACGACCTGGGGCGACCTGTCCGCCGGCCGGCTCGACGTGCTCTGCGGCCTCGGCGGCGACGCCGTCGAATGGCGGCCCGTCCCCGATCCGACGCCGGGCACGCTGGAGCGCCAGACCCGGAAGCAGGTGTCCGCGGCGCGGCACTTCAGCGGCGGCGAAGGCTGCCACTACGCCGCCGGCGTCTGCTACTTCACCGCGAAGGGCGACCGCAAGGTCTGGGCGTACGACACCGCGAGCCAGACCGTCCGCGCCGTCTATGACGGCACCGGCACGCTCGACGGCGTCGACAACATCACGGGACGCCCGTCCGGCGACCTGTACGTGGCCGAGGACGGCGGCAACATGGAGATCAACATCATCACACCGGACGGCGTGGTCGCACCCGTCATGCGGCTCGACGGCCAGAGCAAGTCGGAGATCACCGGGCCCGCGTTCTCGCCGGACGGCACGCGGCTCTACTTCTCCTCCCAGCGCGGCACCAGCGGCGAGACCGCGGGCACCGGAGGCATCACCTACGAGGTGACCGGCCCGTTCCGCCGCTGACCGGCCACGGATTCCGCACCCCCCACCCCTGCCGGAAGGAGTCCTCATGGTCCGACGGACGCTCACCCTGCTCGCCGCCGCCACCCTGCTGCTCGCCCTCACCCCACCCGCGCACGCGGCGGCGGGCGAGGCGTACGTGGCGCTCGGCGACTCGGCCGCCTCGGGGCCGCTGGTGCCCAACCAGGTCCTGCCCGCCCTCGGCTGCCTGCGGTCCGACCGGAACTACGCCCACCTGACCGCCCAGGCCATCGGCGCGCGCACGTTCAAGGACGTCACCTGCTCGGGCGCCGAGACCGAGGACATGTACCAGCGGCAGAGCACCGAGCTCGGCAGCGTGGCGCCCCAGCTCGACGCGCTCAGCCAGGACACCACGCTGGTCACGGTGCAGATCGGGGCCAACGACGTCGGCCTGACCGGCTTCATCGAGGACTGCCTGAACCTGCTGCCCCCGCCCATCGGCGACGCCTGCAACGACGACTACATCGAGGGCGGCCAGGACACCTGGCGGCGGGAGACCGACGCGCTGCGGCCCAAGCTGACCACGCTGGCCGCCGACATCCGGGCCCGCGCCCCGCAGGCCAGGATCTTCGTGGTCGGCTACGCCACGTACGCGCGGCCGAACGGCTGCTACCCGCGCGTCCCGATCATCAGAGCCGACGCCAACTACATCCGGGCCACGCTGATCTACTTCAACCAGATGCTGGCCGAGCAGGCGGCCGGCGCCGGGGTCGGCTTCATCGACCTGCAGACGCCGAGCGTCGGACACGACCCGTGCACCTCGCCCGGCGTGCGGTGGATCGAGCCGTACGTCCCGGCCGCGCCCGCCGCCCCCTTCCACCCGAACGCGCTCGGCATGCGGGGGTTCGCCACCGTGGTCATCGGCGCGGTCAGCGGGGGCAGCGCGGCCCTGTGAACCGGTGCGGCGCTGGCCGCCGTCAGCGGGGTCCCGCGAGACGGCGGGCGGCCAGCGCCGCGCCGATCCGCTGCAGATGGGCCGGGTCCATGGGATCGAGTCCCGTCAGGCCGGCGGCTCTGCGCAGGCGGTAGTCGACGGTGTTCGGATGCACGTGGAGCAGCTCGGCCGTCCGCCGCCGGTCCAGCCCGGTCTCCAGGTACGCCGTGAGCGTCCTGAGCAGGTCGGGGTTGTCCAGCAGCGGGTCGAGCAGCCCCGCGAGCACCGCCGTGGCCTCGCTCGACCGGGTGAGCTGGTATTCGAGCAGCACGTCGGCCAGCCGGTAGGCGCCCGGCGGCTGCTCGAAGATCCGGACCACCTCCAGCACCTCCTCGGCCAGCTTGGCGGCGGCGGGCACGCCGGCGAGGCCCGCGAGCTCGGCCGCCGCCCACACCGGCACACCCGCCGCCTTCTCCGCCGCGGCGGCCATCTCGCCGACCGCGCACCAGCCGGGCTCCTCGCCGGGGAGCGGCACGAGCACGAGGCCGCCGGTGGTGTCGAGCGCCGACAACACCGGCTCGGCCGCGTGCCGCTGGAGCGCGCTCCTGATCCGGTGCAGCTTGCGGCGTCCCGCGATGGACCCGCCGGGCTCGTCGGACTCCTCGTCCGGATGCCGCCCGGCCGCCAGGGCCAGGATCAGGTAGCGGGGCGCGAGCCGGACACCCGCCAGCGCCGCCCGGTCGCCGCCGAGCAGCGCGGTGACGGTGGCGTGCATCGTGTGCTGCTCCTGGCTGAGCATGCTCTCGCGCTCCTCCAGGTACGCCGTGCACACGGCGGCCGTCACCGCCTCCATGTAGCCGAGGATGATCCGGTTGGCCTCCACCACGTCGTCGAAGTCGGCGGGCCCGGCGGCGGCGAACAGCTGCTCCCCCACCATGCGCGCCCCCAGGTGGTAGGCCGCGAGCAGGGCCTCCAGCGGCACGCCCTCCTGGGCGCGGCGGGCCGCCGACGCGCGCAGCGGCGCCAGCTCCGCCCGGCCCGGCGGGCGGCGGTCGCGGAAGATCCGCGCGATCAGGCGCAGATTGTGCTCGGTGATCTCGGTGATTTCGCCGTCGAGCTCCTCCTTGGGCAGCCGGCGGTAGAGCGGGATCTGCTCGGCGAAGCCGCGTACGAGCCGCCTGGCCAGCTTGGCGGCCTGGCGGTCGAGCAGGGTGTGCACGGGGCACCCGGCCAGGGTGAGGGCGCGGACCACGCTCGAACCATCCCAGAACACCACGCGTTGGTGAAGGCGGCCCGGCATGAAAGTTTCACCCTCTTCACGAGCGACCTGTGCGCGCCCGTTGACGGGCGGGCACGCGGGAAAGGAGGATCGAGAGGCTCCTCATGGGAGCGCTCCCAACCCCCCGAAGGACCTCCATGACCCGATGCCGGGCCGCCTTACTGGCCCTCCTCACCATGGTCGCCCTGTCCCCCATCGCGACGGCGCACGCCGCCGACGAGGGGCCCGAGCAGATCGTGAACGGCACCTTCGACGCCGGCACCGCCCCCTGGTGGAGCACCGGCAACCTCACCATCGCCACGGACGCAGGGCGCCTGTGCGCCGACATCCCCGGCGGGACCACCAACCCGTGGGACGCCATCATCGGCCAGAACGACATCCCGCTGGTGGCCGGCGAGACGTACGCCTATCGGTTCTTCGCCATTGCGACGCCGGCCAAGGTCGGCAGGGCGCTGATCCAGCTCCCGGTGGACCCGTACACGCAGTATCTGTCCGCCAGCCCCGAGCTGAGCGTCTCCGGCAACGACTACGCCTACACGTTCACCGCCCCCGTGTCGCTGCCGAACGCCCAGGTCGCCTTCCAACTGGGCGGCAGCGCCGAGCCATGGAGGTTCTGCATGGACGACGTGTCGCTCAAGGGCGGCGCCGAGCCCGAGGTCTACGAACCGGACACGGGCCCGCGCGTCCGCGTGAACATGGTCGGCTACCTCCCGGCGGGCCCGAAGAAGGCCACCGTGGTCACCACCGCGACCACCGCCCTGAACTGGGAGCTCAAGAACGCCGGCGGGCGCACGGTCGCCGGCGGCAGGACGACGCCCCGGGGCGTGGACGCCAGCTCGGGACAGAACGTGCACACCCTGGACTTCGGCGCCTTCCGCACGCCGGGCCAGGGCTACACGCTGACGGCGGACGGCGAGACGAGCAGGCCGTTCGACATCGCGGCCGGCATCTACGACGCGCTGCCCGCCGACGCGCTGAAGTTCTACTACACCCAGCGCAGCGGCATCGAGATCCTCGACAGCCTGCGGCCCGGCTACGCCAGGCCGGCCGGGCATGTCGGCGTGCCGCCGAACCAGGGCGACGTGAGCGTGCCGTGCCAGCCCGGCGTCTGCGACTACACGCTGAACGTCAAGGGCGGCTGGTACGACGCCGGCGACCACGGCAAGTACGTCGTCAACGGCGGCATCTCGGTCTACCAGCTCATGGCCACGTACGAACGGGACAAGGCGGCCTTCACGGACGGCCAGCTCGCCATCCCGGAGAGCGGCAACGGCCGGCCGGACATCCTGGACGAGGCCCGCTGGGAGCAGGAGTTCCTGCTCAGCATGCAGGTGCCGGACGGCAAGCCGCTCGCGGGCATGGCGCACCACAAGATCCACGACCAGAACTGGACCGGGCTGCCGCTGCTGCCGCACCTGGACCCGCAACTCCGCGAGCTGCACCCGCCCTCCACGGCGGCCACGCTGAACCTGGCCGCGACGGCGGCGCAGGCGGCCCGGCTGTTCGCTCCGTACGACGCGGAGTTCGCCGCCAGGAACCTCAAGGCGGCCCGCAAGGCGTGGGCGGCGGCCAAGGCCGAGCCCGGCAGGTACGCCGACCCGGCCGACGGCGTGGGCGGCGGCGCCTACAACGACGCCGACGTGACGGACGAGTTCTACTGGGCGGCGGCCGAGCTGTTCATCACGACGGGCGAGAAGGAGTTCGAGGACTTCGTGCTGGCCTCGCCGCACCACACCGGCGACGTCTGGCGTGATCGCGGCTTCGACTGGGGCAACACCGCCCAGCTCGGGCGGCTCGACCTGGCGACCGTGCCCAACGCGCTGCCCGGCCGGGCCCGGGTGCGGCAGTCGGTGGTCGAAGGGGCCGAGAAGTATCTGGCGATCCAGCGGGCGCATCCGTACGGGCTGCCGTACAACCCGCCGGACTTCGACTGGGGCTCCAACAACCTGGTGCTGAACAACATGGTCGTCATGGCGACGGCGTACGACCTGACCGGCCAGGAGAAGTATCGCGCGGCCGTCCGCGAGGGCATGGACTACCTCCTCGGCCGCAACGCGCTCAACCAGTCCTACGTCACGGGCTACGGCGAGGTGGCCTCGAAGAACCAGCACAGCCGCTGGTACTCCCACCAGCTCGACCCCGCCCTGCCCAACCCGCCGCGCGGCACCCTGTCGGGCGGCCCGAACTCCAGCATCCAGGACCCGCTCGCCCAGCGGCTGCTCCAGGGCTGCAAGCCGCAGTTCTGCTACATCGACGACATCGAGTCGTGGGCGACCAACGAGCTGACCATCAACTGGAACTCCCCGCTGGCCTGGGTCTCGGCGTTCCTGGCCGACAAGAGCGGGCGCTCCGGCTGCCGGGTGCGCTACTCGGCGCACGGCTCGCACGGGTTCGCCGGTCACGTCGTGATCGAGAACACCGGCAAGGCCACGGTGGACGACTGGAGCCTGCGCTGGTCGTTCCCGGGCGGGCAGAAGATCCGGGACGGCTGGGGCGCGACGTTGTCCCAGTCGGGCCCGGTCGTGACGGCGAAGGGCACCGGCAAGATCAGGCCGGGCAGGTCGGTGAGCTTCGGCTTCACCGCCCTGAACGCCTCCGGCCCCAACCAGGCCCCCGAGGTCTTCCACCTGAACGGCGACCGCTGCGCGTGACCACCTCGCCCGGCGGCCTCATCGGGGCCGCCGGGCGTTGCGGACGCTCCGTTCAACGGAATAATCTCGGCGCATGCCCAGGGGTACCTCAGAAGTCAGCGAGCCGATGTACTTCGTGCTCACCGCGCTGCGCGCGGGCCCGCTGCACGGCCACGGGATCAGCAAGTCGATCAAAGAGCTGTCCGAGGGCCGGGTCCAGCCCTCGGTCGGCACCCTTTACGGCATCCTGGAGCGCCTGAACGAGCGCGGCCTTATCGCCGTGGACCGCGAGGAGACGGTCAACGGCCGCGACCGGCGCTACTTCCGGATCACCGACGAGGGGCAGGCGCTGGTGGAGGCCGAGGCCAGGCGGATGCGGGCGGCGGCCGCCCTGGTGTTGCGACCGCCCGGCCCGAAGACGGAATGAGCCGTTCGGCGCGCTGATACGTCCAAGGAGCATGAGGATCTGGCGAATCGTGCTCCTGCCGCTGCTCCTGCTGGCCCTGACCACCGCGTCCATGCCGCCCGTCCAAGCCTCGACCGCGCAGCAGAAGAAGACGCTGGTCGACTTCCGCAAGGAGGGCGGGTTCGCCGGGCTGAACGACCGCGTGATCGTCTACGGCAACGGCTGCGTCCGGCTCAGCCGGCGCACCGGGCCGACGATCGACAAGTGCCTGACCGGCAAGGAGCGGCGGACGCTGCGGACGTACCTGAAGAAGTTGCGGATCGGCCGCTCGGAGGCCCAGCCGCAGGGGGCCGACTTCATCAAGTACACGCTGGCCTACGACCGGCGGCGCGCCAGCCGCTACACGCTGCCCGGAAGCTGGCAGCCGGTGGTGCGGCACCTGGACAAGATCATGGAGAAGTACTGGGCACCGGACTGACGACTCCTGACAGAATGATCAGGGTTCGGCGAACGTGAGGCCGACGAGCTTGGCCAGGAAACGATCGACCTGCTCCTCCAGCGGCGGCCATGGCAGGTCGGGCTGATTGACCCGCATCGACACGGCCCCGTGAACCGCCGCCCTCAGGTCCAGTGAGACCACTGCGGCGTCGTCGGCCGGGGCGAGCCCGGCGTCGATGCACCGCTGCACGGCGGCGGTGGTGCGCTCGGCCAGCTCCTGCTTGAACGACATGGCCACCCGCTGGTTGAGCGTGCTCTCATGCAGCACCTTGTACAGGCCGGGGTGCCGTTGAACCCACCTGCCCAGCAGCAGGACGCGGGCACGCAGCTTCCCCGCCGGATCGGCGGCACCGGTCTCGGCCTGATCGACGGCCTCCAGGAGCTCGCGGTGGAACCCACTGCGCGAACTGCTCCGCTTCATCGCCTACGACAGCGGCTACCCCGCCGCTCTGGCGGCGCTCGCCCGCCTGACCGATCTGGAACGGGAGCACGCCCTGCCCGCCCCCACCGGCCAGGGCCACGAGGTGAACGCCAACGGCACGGGCAGCCCGATCCCCAAGCCGATGCGGCAGGCCGTGGCCGCCCTCGATGCGCCGTTCGGGAGCTACATGGACCTGCAGTCGCGGATGCGCGCCGACATGCGGCTGTTGTCGGTTCGTGAGCGCGCGTTCATCACGATGACCGTCGGTGCTCTTCCAGACCTTGCAGGAGAGCTTCCGCGCCCACCTGACGCGCGCCCTCGGCGCCGGCGCCACACCGGAGGAGGCCCGTGGCGTCGTACGGTTCTCCGCGCAGTTCGGTATGACCAAGGCATGGCGCGCCATGCACGTGCTCGACGCTCTGCTCGCCGAACTCGGCGCCGCCCGGGTGTGACCCGGGTTGGGCCGCCCGCCCTCCTGGCGCGCTGATCAGCTGACGGCGGCCGTCCGTGTTCCCAGATCATTCTTTCGCGGGACCGAAGAGACTCCATCAAGCGATTGACCGGGAGGGGGCGGTCGAACTACCTTCGGTCACATGACCCCTGCGGAGGGCGGACAGGCCGCTCTGATCCTCAAGGTGGCGACACAGCTCTTCGCCGCGCTCGGCTATGACGGCACCTCCACCCGCCAGATCGCCGAGGCGGCCGGGCTCAACATCGCCACCGTCAGCTACCACGTGGGCGGCAAGCGCGAGCTCTACCTCGCCGTCATGGAGCACGCGCACCAGGCCGAGAAGGCCGCCCTCGACCGGGCACTCGACCGGCTGCCCGGCGATGACCCCGTGACCGCCATCCACCGGCTGATCGACGACTATCTCGACTTCTGCGTGGACAACCCCGAAGTGCCGGCCCTGTGGATGCACCGCTGGCTCTCCGACGCCAGTGACATCACCGAGCTGGAGCGGCAGTACGTCCAGCCGCTGGTCACCTCGGTGACCGGCGCGCTGCGGCCCGCCGTCGAGGCGGGGCTGATCGACGGGGACGTGGACCTCGAATACGCCATGTGGACGGTCATCTGGTCGGTGCACGGGTTCGCCAAGGGCGGGGTGCTCGACGCGGAGGGCCGCCGCAGGGGGGCCGGCGACCGGGCCGCGCTGCGCCGCTTCCGCACGCACCTGCACCGGAGCCTGCACCGCACGCTCGGCCTCCCCGGCGACCCCCGATGACCGCCACCCAGCCGGACGCCACCCAGCTTGGCGCCGGGTCGCCGCTCGGGCGCGGCCGGTTGCTGGGCTACGGTGTCGGCTCGATCGGCACCGGCGTGTTCTCGGCCGTGCCCGGCCTGCTCCTCCTCTACTACCTGACCGACATGCTCGGCGTGCCCGCCGCCGTCGCCGGGGCCGTGCTCGTCGCCCCCAAGATCTGGGCCGTGCTGCTCAACCCGCTCGTCGGCGCCGCCAGCGACCGCGAGGCGGTGCGCACGGGCCGCAGGACGAAGCTGCTGACGATCGGGGCGGTCGCGTTGCCGGTGGCGTTCGCGCTGATGTTCGCCGTGCCGGGCGACGTGCCCGGCGCCGTCTGGGCCGGGGCCGCGTTCCTGCTGGCGGCCAGCGCGTTCGCGTGTTTCCAGGTGCCGTACGTGGCGCTGCCCGCCGAGATGTCGGCGAGCCGGGGCGAGCGGACCAGGATCATGTCGTGGCGGGTGGTCTGCCTGACCGTCGGCATCCTCGTCGCGGGCGGCCTGGCCCCCGTCGTGGTCGATCTGGCCGGCGGCGGACGGCCCGGCTACGCCGTCATGGGCGTCGTGATCGGCGCGGTGATGGCGGCCGCGCTGGTCGCCGCGACGCTGGCCACCCGCTGGGTGCCGTCCGCGCCCGGTCCCGCCCCGCTCGGGCCGGTGGCCGCGTTCCGCCTGGCCAGGGGGAACGTGCCGTTCTTCGCGCTGCTGGCGGCGTTCGTGACGCAGGCGCTCGCGGTGGCGGTGATGCTCGCCGGGGCGCCGTACGTGGCCTCGTACCGCCTGGGTGACTACGGGCTGACCTCGGTGATGTTCGTCTGTCTCGTCGGGCCGAGCATGCTCGCCGTGCCCGGGTGGGCCTGGCTGGCCCGCCGGCACGGGCCCGTGCGCTGCTACCTGGCCGCGTCGATCGGCTTCTGCGTGGTCGCGGTCGCGCTGGTGCCCGCCATCGCGACGGGCGGCCTGGCCGCCACGCTGGCGCTGACCGCGCTGGCCGGGGTCTGCTACGCGGCGTTGCAGTTGTTGCCGCTGTCGCTGCTGCCCGACACCGTGCACGCCGACACCGCCCGTACGGGGCACGCGCAGGCGGGTGCGTTCACCGGGTTGTGGACGGCCGGCGAGACCGCCGGACTGGCGCTCGGGCCGGGGTTGTTCGCGCTGGTGCTGGCGGTGTCGGGGTTCGTCTCCGCGCCGGTCGAGTCGCCCGTCGCCCAGCCGTCCGGTGCCCGCACCGCGCTGCTGCTCGGCTTCACCGCCCTGCCCGCGCTGCTCATGCTCATCAGCCTGCCGTTCATCCTCTGGTACGGCCGACTCGCTCAGAAGGAACCCGCGTGAACCTCCCCCTGACCGGCCGGACCACCGGCGACCTGCTGGCCGAAGTGGCCCGGCTCAAGGAGCACGACCTGCCCGTGCGCGGCGGACAGGTGACCGCCTACGTGTACGACACCGGGCGGGCCGAGGTCAACGACGCCGCCGCGCGGGCGTACTTCGAGATGCTGGAGGTCAACTGCCTCGACCCGACCGCGTTCCCCAGCGTGGTCGAGATGGAGCGGCAGGTCGTGGGCGCGGTCGCGGACCAGCTCGGCGGCGGCCACGGCATCTTCACCAGCGGCGGCACCGAGTCGATCACGCTGGCGGTGAAGGCCGCCCGCGACGCCTCCCCCCGCGCCAGACCGAACCTGGTGCTGCCGGTCACCGCCCATCCCGCCTTCCACAAGGCCGCCCACTACCTGGGCGTCGAGGTCGTGGCCGTGCCGGTGGACCTGGAGACGTACAAGGTGCGGGCGGCGGACCTGGCGGCAGCGATCGACGAGAGCACCATCCTGGTCGTCGCCTCGGCGCCGTCCTACCCGCAGGGCGTGATCGACCCGATCGAGGAGATCGCCGCCGTCGCGGCCGGGGCGGGCGTGCCGTGCCACGTGGACGCGTGCGTGGGCGGCTGGCTGCTGCCCTGGTTGCGCGAGGCCGGCGCGGACATCCCGCCGTTCGACCTGTCCGTGCCCGGTGTCACGTCGATCTCCTGCGACCTGCACAAGTTCGGGTACGCCCCCAAGGGCGCCTCGGTCGTGCTCTTCGCCGACCCCGCCATGCGCCGTAAGGCATATTTCGCCTCGGCGGCCTGGCCCGGCTACACGATCATCAACGCGACCGTGCAGAGCTCCCGGTCGGCCGGGCCGCTCGGCGGCGCCTGGGCCACCCTCCAGGTACTCGGCCGCCAGGGCTACGTCGACCTGGGCCGCGCCACCCTGGAGGCCACCGCCCGGCTGCGCGCGGGCATCGCCGCGATCCCCGGGCTGCGGGTGCTCGGGGCGCCGGAGTCGTCGCTGGTGGCCTTCGCCGGGGACGGGATCGACGTGTTCGTGCTGGCGGACGAGGCCAGGGCGCGCGGCTGGTTCCTGCAGCCGCAACTCTCGTACGCCGGCATCCCGGCCAACCTGCACATCACGGTCACCGGCGTGACGCTGAACGGGGTGGAGGCCATGCTCAAGGTCATCGCCGAATCGGCCGAGTCCGCCGCCGCGCGTGGCCCGGTCACCCTGCCGGACGGGCTGGTGGAGCTGGTCGCGGGCCTGGACCTGGATGTGCTCGACGACGCGCAGTTCGCGGAACTGGCCGCCTCGGTGGGCGTGGACCTGCGGCCGGGGGCGGGACAACCGGAGATGGCAGTGGTCAACACGGTCCTGGACGCCCTCCCGGCACCGGCCAGGGAGGCGGTCCTGATCCGCTTCCTGTCGGTCATCTACGGCTCGTAGGAGGTGGGCGCACTCGTCCCTGATCGTGTCGCGGAGGCCCTCAGGGGCGAGGCCCGCGGCCATAACGCCGGTAGGCAGCGGATACCTGAGACACCCAGAAGTCCGTTTTGACGCTTCGAGACGCACGAGCGGGCAACAACGCCTTCTCCGCAGCCAGGTGGTAGAAGCCGGGACCGGCATCGTTGACACCGAGATATTGGACCAGCGCAGAGATCATGAACCCAGCTTCCGGCAGGTTCTTCTCCACGATCAGCCCTAGCAAATGCCCCATTGCCGCCCGTTCGTCCTGCCGCGAGAAATCGAACTCCCGCAAACCTGTCCGCCGAGCAAGCACCACATTCAACTCCGTGTAAGTAGTGGTCCGCTCCAATCGCGCCTGTTCGATCAAGAACTCCAGCCCCTTATCGACCAGCAGATCCCACGTCTCCTCGTCCCTACCGAACATCAACAACAAGCCACCTCCACGATCCCTGGCGAAGTCGTCACGACAGACATCAGTCTGAAGGACATCACCGGAATCGCGCAGAGAAACAGCCTCGGCGTGGACACCAGACGGAAGCTCGGCCGAACTCATCTGCGGCTTGGGCCTATGCCATGTGTGGCAAGAAGGCGCCCCAGCTCCACGCCGTCAATCAAAGTGAGTGGCTTGTTCTCCGCGAATTCCCGGCTTCCTGGCCCGAAGCCCGAGGTAGTGATCAGGATTCCTTTGGACGCCCCTTCGTGGACCAGTGTGCCGTACAGGTCTCGGACGACACTCGGCTGGATCGTCGCCGAATAGCGCTTCGCCTGGATGATGATCCGTCCGCCTCGAATTGGATCGGGGTCCGTCGCGAGCACATCGACCCCACCGTCTCCGGAGCGGACTGTCATCTCCGTCTGAAATCCCATCGCCGCGAAAAGATCGGCGACCAGCACCTCGAATTGAAGGGGGTCCATCTCCAGCAGATCCGATCCGTCCCGATCGGTTGCGGCGCTGTGAAGAGTCTCCGGCCGGCGGATCGGTCGGATCTCGACCGGCTTTTCCGGCCTTGACGAGATGCTTCCGCCGAGGCCCTCGACACAGCTGATCGGGTCGACCTGCCCAAGATTCATCCGCTCCATCGCTGCCCGATCGGTAGCGACTGTCGAAACGAACATTGGCCGAGGAAGTCCTGTCGCGGGGTCGGTCGCGAAGACGTAGCCGTTGAAGACCACTGACTGGACCATCGGACGTCCCGCCCGGTCCGTGAGCCATACACCGAAGATCTCGTGGAGGTTCCCCAGCACACACTGCGCGACAACTTCACGGTACAGGGCCCGACGCTCGGCAACGGGCCTGGCGACTTCGCTCTCCCGATCACTGGCCTTGATGTACCGAATCCGGCTCACAGCCGGCACGAGGTCGACTGCAGGTAGCGCGCGGTTGACCACCAGTTGCCCCGCAGCACTGTCCCAAGCGACCTCTGCGGACCTCGGAAAGTCCGCAGGCCAGGATGGAGAGCCCATCAGCAGCGCTGCGAACAGTCCCGAGATCGCAGCCACGTCACCGCGCCGGGCCCGTTGTTCAAGGTCAGCGACATCCGCGTTGTACTCCGCGATGCGGCGGCCCTCGTTCTGTGCCCAGATCGCGTACTCACGCTCAGCGGAAGCCATCCTGAGCTGCCGATCGTTCTCAAGGCGCTGGTAGGCGTACCAATCATGTTCGTAGCGCTCTCGCGCGGAGCTGACAGCCTGCTCGTGCTGCCGGCGTGCGGCAGGCAGCACTATCTGAAGTCCTGTGAGCGGTGCCACCGCGTAGGCGCGCTGGTCCGGCGCGATCAAGCGTTGGGCAAGAGTTCCCGGCTCGAACGGTGGTACCACCGGGCTGAGCTGAAGCACGGATCCGTCCAACGGACGACTCCCCGCAACCTTCTGAAGGACCCCCCGCAGCAAGCCGACCCGCGACTCCAGTTCGGCGGTCGCCCGGGTCGCTTCCTGCTCCCGCCACTGCTGATAAGCCCTCCACGTCTCCCGTTGCTGCCGGGCCTCTGCCCGCATGGCCGCAGACTGCGCTCTGTGGTGTTCTTGCCAGATCCGCCTTTCAGCGGCCAGTTGCCGCTGCTGGGCACGCTGATAGTCATCCAGCACAGTGACAATGGTCCGGAAGCCCAAGGCACCCACTCCCTATGCGACGAACCTGGTTCTCCGGACTATAGGGAACCCCACCAAAGAACTCTCATCCGTTTCTGAACTGCAACGATTCCCCACCAAGACTCTCGCCTCAGGAGGTTGGGCATGTCCAGTCAGCCAGTGATGTATCTTGATTTGATCGATTAGAGGCGGGTTTGCGTCTAAATTTCGAAATTACTCGTCTGCATAGGTCATGCCGGATAACTGCAGTTACTGTGCGGCACGGTTCCGGGCGCGATTCCTGCTCCAGGCGCTGGTACAGCTCAGGCAGGGTCGCGACGCACCGTACGTTGGAGAGCCTGCTGCGCTCCGGCACCAGGACCGTGCGATACGCGATTTCACCGCCGCCGGCGCCGTCCGTGATGTGCCAGCCGGGAAACTGCCTGATCACGGGCACGGAGATCAGGCCACCTCCAGATCGGCCCAAACAAGTGTCCCGTTACCTCCACCATCATGTGGTCTAAGTACGAGGGTAACAATTTCCCTACCGGTGTTCGTCTGGGGTGATCGAGAGAGGCACCCTGGAACTATGTCGAAGGCGGTGGAAAGGCGGGAGCGAGCGCCCGGTTCGTGGGTGTGGCGGGCAGTGCGGATCACCGCGATCGTGGTGTTGGTGGTCTCGCTGCTGATCTGGTTCCTCGTCGACCCATTCGATCTGCCGGGGGACTTGCTGGAGGGGCTGAATCAACGGGCCAGCGTGATCGGCATGTTCACGGGCGCGGGCGGGCTGATCGTCGCGATACTGGGGTTGCGCGTGCAAAAGCGGAGCCAGCCCATCGATGACATCGTATCCACCACGGGGTCACCCGGACCCGGCCAGGCGGAGCCCGCCCACGCCCGTGGCCCGCGACATCGCAGGGTCCTGCTGATCGCGGCCGTGCCTACTGTCGTGGTGGCGCTGATCGTCCTGGCCGTCGTATGGAATGCGCCGGTCCGCTACGAGGCCGAGGACGCGTACGCTCATAACAAGGCCGAAATCATTCATATCGGCGGCACATCGAACAACGCCGTGATGGGCCATATCAACTTCCCGGAGAGCTGGGTCGAGATCAGGGTGTACGCGTCCCGGGCCGGTACTCACACGGTGAACCTGCGGTATCGCGTCGGCGATGGCGACGCGCGACAGTCCCTGACGGTGAATGGCGGCGCCAAGCGTCTAGTGGACTATCCCGATCACGATGACGATCACAAGTGGAGTAACTGGTCGGATCTGTCGATCAAGCTGACGCTGAACCACGGATGGAACAAGCTGCGATTCCAGCACGACGGCGGACTGTTCGCCGCCGAGCTGGACTTCGTCGAGATCGCCTGATGTGGCCGGTCCGGCGCGCATACACGAGTTTCGCGAGCATGGTCAACGATGCGACGCTGCTGCTCGGCCTGGACAGGGTGACCATCATGAAGGTCGTCGCCGCAGGTGATGGGCAGCAGCGAGCAGGTGCCGCAGATCCCCGCACGCTCCCGGCTGGCGATTTCGACTTCTAAGCGGCACGGTTCCGGGTGCGCGATTCCTGCTCAAGGTGCTGGTAAAGCTCGGGCAGGGTTGCGGCGCACCGTACGTTGGAGAGCCTGCTGCCTTCCGGCACCAAGACGGTGCGGTACGCGATGTAGCCGCCGCCGGCGCCGTCCATGATGTGCCAGCCGGGAAACTGCCTGATCGCGGGCACGGAGATCAGGCCACCGCCAGATCGGCCCAGACGACGCGATGGCCGTCGGGCATGACGTACGTGCCGCACCGGATGCTCAGCTGAGCCACTATGCCCAGACCCCGGCCCGACTCCGCCACAGATCCCATGTGGACGGGCACGAAGTTGGGCTCCGACTTCCGGGTGCCGGGGTCGATGACCTGCAGTCGGACGAAGCCACCGCCGAAGCCCAGTCGGACCGTCACCCAGTCGCTCCGTCGGCCTCCTGGCACATGCTGGACGACGTTGGCCACGAACTCGGCGATGATCTGAAGCGCGTCCCCCCGCACTGGGGCTGGAGCGTCGGCAAGCCACAGTCCGATCGCCTGCCGGGCCTGCCATGACGTCCTGTCGCTTCGACGCAGCGTCGTGCCCTTCCATCGGACGACGTCTGATTGCTCCACCCGTGTGCTTCTCGCCGACACGTGATCACCACCTTGGTCTCATAACGCGTTCCTCGATCCAGACAAAGACATGAGCCCAAGTCGGGAACGCGTTCTGCATCTCAGAATGCCTTTCCAGAGTGCCAAGTCAGAGGTATTTTGTAAGCGATAGGCAACTGTCCGTATTCAGACAGACTGTGCACCCGTTGTCCGTACGGATGCTTCTCGAAAGGGTGAGGGCATAACTGTGGACGATCAACTCAAAACCCAAGTGGGACAAGCACTCGCATATGGCGCTGTGCTGAAGAACGCGCGAAACGCCGTAGGCCTCTCCCAAACGGCTTTGGGAGAGGCCCTCTCGTGCAGCGAGAGCTTGGTCGGGTTGATCGAGCGCGGCAAACGGAAGCCGACCAAGGACTTCACCATCGCAGCAGAAGCCGCCCTGGGCTTGAAGGGGGAACTCTTCCAACTGCTGCCCAACACCAGAGCCATGTCCGTGCCGAAGTGGTTCAGAGAATGGCCAGGGGTGGAAGAGAACGCACACACCATCCGGACGTGGCAGCCACTTGTGGTGCCGGGGCTCCTCCAGACGCCACGCTACGCAAGTGCCATCCTCGCCGCCGAACCGGGGGCCACTGAGCAGTGGATCGAAGAGGCGGTCATGACAAGACTGCGGCGACAGGCGGTGTTCGAGCGCAAGGATCCGCCCATGTTCTGGGCGCTGCTCGACGAGTGCGTTCTTCTTCGGCCTATCGGTGGGCCGGGAGTGATGCGAGAGCAGCTAGAGCACCTGCTGAAGATGGCCGAACGACCCAACATCTCCATTCAGATCGTGCCGCTCGATGTGGGAGCCA
Source organism: Nonomuraea sp. NPDC002799 (assembly GCF_053592075.1). Classification (NCBI taxonomy): domain Bacteria; kingdom Bacillati; phylum Actinomycetota; class Actinomycetes; order Streptosporangiales; family Streptosporangiaceae; genus Nonomuraea; species Nonomuraea sp. NPDC002799. The sequence continues at coordinate 155,494 of NZ_JBSFVA010000002.1, read as the reverse complement.
CCGCAGGTCTGCTGGGAGGCTTCTCTTACGCCCAAGGTGAAGGCATACCAGACCACATCTCGCTCGAAGACGCTGCGCTGGGCTCCGTATCCGCTCACGACGAGGCGGTGCGGCGCGTTAGTCTCCGATATGACGTGATTCACAAATGGGCACATCCCATACATGTGAGCAGGCGACTACTACGTGAGGTGGCAGCGAAGTATGAGCATCAGTGACGAGTTGCACGCCGAATTGGAAGCCGCGCAGTGGACTAAATCAACTCTTTCCGGTTCCAGCGGCGGTGACTGCCTCTATGCGGCCAAGCTGAGCGGCGACCGATACGCGGTCCGCGACTCCGAGCAGCCCGATGTCGAGCCGATGATTCTGCGCGGCGGCGTCTTCCGCGCCTTCGTCGGCGGTGCCAAACTCGGCGAATTCGACTTCTAGTCGGCCGTTCACGACCCCTGTGCGAACACCACCGTGCTCGCACAGGCGTCGCGGGACCTCACACGAGGCTCTGGCCGCCGTCCACGGTGAGCACCGTGCCCGTCACGAAGTTGTTCGCCATCAGGAACAACGCCGCCGAGGCCGCCTCCTCCGCCGTACCGAAGCGGCCGAGCGGCGCGCCCTGACCGGCGGCGGCCACGGCCGTGTCGTCGGACAGGCCCATCGCCCCGCGCGACAGCGGCGTGTCCACCACCCCGTACCGGACGGCGTTGACCCGCAGCCGGCGCGGAGCCAGTTCCACCGCCAGTGCCTTGGTGAGTCCCTCGACCGCGCCGATCCCGGCGATGGACGCCGACGCCCCCGGGATGGGGCGGACCAGGTAGAGCCCGGAGCTGAACGTGATCGACCCGCCTGCGGGCAGGCGGCGCGCGGCGGCGCGGGCGGCGCCGTATGCGCCCCAGATCCGGCCCTCCACGGCGTCGCGCACCTGACCGCTCGGCGTGTCCAGCAGCGGCCCGACGCCGAAGCCGCCCGCTGTCACCAGGACGTGGTCGAGCTCGCCTGCCTCGCCGAAGGCCCGGTCGATCTCGCCCTCGTCGGTCCCGTCGGCGGCGATCCCGAGCACTGAGGCTCCGGGCGTTGCACGCACGCGCTCCACGGCGGCGGCCAGGCGGGCGGGGTCGCGCGCCACCAGGACGACGCGCGCTCCGAGCGCGGCCAGCAGCGCGCCGGCGGCCAACCCGATGCCGGAGCTGCCTCCGACAATCGCCACGGTGCGGCCGGCGAGCGTGCCGGGCAGCGGGGAGCTGATCGGCACGGGGGCAAGGGTGGTCATGGACATGGTGTCTCTCCTCAGCAATAAACCATCCGGTTGGTTTAGAACCCTGGCGTGACTGGGCGAAAAAGTCAACTAGATGGTTTACTTGCGGCATGACGTACGACGCGGACGCGACTCGGCAGCGGATCTTCGACGCTGCCACCGCCGAGTTCGCCGAGCACGGGCTGGCCGGCGCCAGGATCGACCGCATCGCCGCCGCCGCGCAGGCCAACAAGCAGGCCATCTACCTCTACTTCGGCGGCAAGGAGAAGCTGTTCGGCGTGGTCGTGCGGGCCAAGGTGGACGAGATCTGCCACACGGTGAGCTTGGATCCGCGCGCGCTGCCCGAGTCGGTGGGCCGGCTCTTCGACTGGTACCACGAGCACCCGGAGCTGATCCGCCTGCTGCTGTGGGAGGCCCTGGAGGTCGGCGACGGCCAGGTCGAGGGCGAGGAGGAACGCGAGGAGTCCTATCGCGGCCACGTGGACGGGCTGATGGGCGCGGGCCTGCCGGAACAGGCGACGGCCCAGGACTGGTTGTTCACCATCCTGGGGCTGGTCGCGTGGAACTTCTCGGTGCCGCAACTGCGCCGGCTCATCCTCGACGAGCCCGACCCCGAGCGGGCCGTCGCGCGCCGCCGCGCGGCCGTGATGGACCTGGCCCGGGTGCTGGCCGAGCAGGCAACCGCCGCCCGCGCGTGAACGGGATCAGCCGCGCAGCGTGAACCGGGAACTTCGTTTGAGCCCGCGCGCTCTCTAGCCTCTTGGCCTGCGCACGCGAGTGCGGACATTCGTACAGGCTTATCTGCACTTCGCCCAACTGGTCAACCAGATGACTCACGTCGTGCACTCGAAATTCAGGTGCCTGACGAGTTAGCGATCCGACACTCTGTCCGCTATGACCTTGAGAACGACGACCGAGCCCCCGGCAAGCGTGCTCGCAGCCTTCCGCCTGACGGGAGCACCTCACCAGCTTGCTGGTGGCCAGGGGCAGAGCTTTCGCGTCGGGAACGCGGTCTTGAAGCCGGCGGACGACACGGAGGAGGCCGAATGGTGCGCGGAGGTGTTCGCAGGCCTGACTTCCTCGACTGAGTTCAGAGTTCCCCGGCCCTGTCGTGCAAATGACGGAACTCACGTCGTAGCCGGGTGGACGGCCTTCGAATTCGTGGACGGCCAAGAGGGGCCGGCCGGTGAGTGGGCGACGCTGATAGCCGCCAGCAGGGCCTTTCACCGGGCATTGCGTCATCTGCCCCGGCCCGGCCTGCTTGACCGGCGCCGGCATCCCTGGGCGATAGCCGACCGCATAGCGTGGGGTGAGATCAGTTCGGTGACAGCGGCACGCACCGACGGGCTACTGGCGACGTTGCAGGATCTCCAGCGTCCCGTGGACGCGCCCAGCCAGCTCGTGCACGGGGATCTTGGTGGGAACATGCTGTTGCTGCCTGGGCAACCGCCTGCCGTGATCGACTTCTCGCCGTATTGGCGGCCGGTTGGGTATGCCGAAGCCATCGTCGTCGCTGACGGCCTCCTTTATCACCATGCGGAGCCAGAACTCGTCGACAGCGTGCTTCCCGGCCGCGATGGGCTCCAGATGCTGGTCAGGGCCCTGATCTTCCGGCTGGCCACCTCGGCTCTCTTGGAAGGCCTGGGCAGGACACTTCCTCAAGAGGAACTGGCACGCTTCGCACGTGTCACCCGCCTGGTGGAGGAACGAGTTAACACAGATCATCGCTTCGGCACCTGACCCTTGGCGCTGGAACGCACGCCCGATCGCGCGTTCCGTCAACTGGCGACGAAGGCCCACTTCACACTCCTTGATCAAGGCATGGAGAGCCGTGATCGACCAGGTGAAGCAGTTACCTGAGCGACTTCAGAAAGCGACACCCTTCGTCGTCGCTGTCAGGTGAGGGAGATGATGGCGATGCCCAGGCACATCTCGTCGCTCGTTCCGGCGCCCCACACCACATAGCGCGGCGGCGTCTTCTGCAGCTCCGGGAGCATGGCGCGCAGGCCGGCGTCGTGGGTGCACGTCACCCGCAACACGTCCCCGTCCTTGATCTGAACGGGCTTGGGCAGGCGCCGCATCGACTGGTCGTCGAAGTTGTACTCCGGGACGTCCAGCAGCGTGCGCGCCTTGGCGGTGCCGGGGTTGAGCTGGACCTTGATCGCGCGGCCGAGCAGGTGCATGTGGCCGGCCATGGCGTGGATGGTGGCGGGGCCTTGGACGGGCATGTCGCAGTGCTGGGTCGGCCCGGGATTGGGCGGCCCGCACCTCTCCCGTAGCTGCTCCAGCTCGCCCGCGGCCTCCCCGCCGAACCGGCGGCCCACATCCTGTACGGCGGCGGCCCGGTCGCACAGCGGGCCCGACTCCCGCGCCGTGCAGGGCAGCTCGACCGGCCCGGGAAGGAGCGCGGTCTCCAGCGGCTTGAGCGCCCGGTCGGTGAGCCGCAGCCGGATGCCGGAGCGGTCGGTGCCCGCCTTGCCCTCGACGCCCAGCAGGTTGTAGTGGACCTGCATGACGAGCCGGCTGCCCGGCGGCAGCTCGTAGCCGTATTCAGAGCCGTGCAGCGCCTCCTGGGTGCCGGGTGCCCAGTGCGCCACCCATGAGGCGTTGTCCACGCCCGCGTCGCCGAAGCAGGTCCAGCCCTAGCCAGGGGTGGCGTCGTCGAGCCGGCGCGCCTCGGCGGCCTGGTCGGGGCCGAGTCTGAAGAAGATCGCGTGGTGGACGAGCTCGGTGTTCTGCGGCTGGAACAGCGCGCCGGTCAGGAACGCCCGGCTCGCGAGCTGGGGATCGATGAGGAAGCAGCGATAGTCGTCCGTGCCGCCGTTGGGCGGGGCCGGCGCGTACGGCTCCGCCATCGTCAGCGAGGCGAACCGCTCACCGGACCGCAAGGGAGACGCCGCGGGGGCGGGAACACCGGCGTGGGCGGAATGGGAGCCAGAAACACCAGGAGCGCCAGAAGCGCCAGGGGCAGCAGGGGCGGTGCCGCAGGAGGCGAGCAGGACGGCCACGACGAGCAGGGCGGCCGTCCGGAGATGTCGGTCCATGAGTCCACACTGACCCTCCGGACGGCGCCCGGCATCCTTCCCCAGGACGTACCCGTTTCCTCCGCTGGAATGAGGCCCCAGCTTTTCGCTACCCATGTAGCGAAAAGTCTGCTACTTTCGCTACATGGGTAGCGAAAATGTCAGGCGCGGACGGCCACGCCGGGCGGACGTGGACGAGAGCGTGCTCCGGGCAGCCACCGAGCTGCTGCTCGCCCACGGCTACGGCGGCCTGTCGACCGACGAGGTGGCCGAGCGGGCCGGGATCGCCAAGACCACGCTCTACCGCCGCTGGCCCACCAAGGACCACCTGGCCCTGGCGGTGGTCAACAGGCTGCAGGACAGCGACGAGATCACCGACACCGGCGACATCCGCCGCGATCTGACCGGCTACCTGGAGAAGATCGCCGCGGGGCTCAACCGCATGCGCGCCGCCGGCAGGAGCCACGACGACCCGTCCGCGGGCACGGTGGCCGAGCTGGTGGCCGCCGCCGCCCGCCACGCCGACGTCGGCGAGCTCGAACGCCTCATGTACGCCCGCCGCAACACCCTGGCCCGCGCCCTGCTGGAGCGGGCCGTGGAGCGCGGCGAGCTGCGCGCGGACCTCGACGTCGAGGTGCTGTTCGACCAGCTCGCCGGCGCCCTGTACTACCGCGTGCTGATCACCGGTCTGCCCGTCGACCGGGCCTACGCGGAACGACTTGCCGACACCGCCCTGCGCGGTGCCATCCGAGAGAGAAGGTAACCATCATGTCGATCGTCAACCCGGGCACCGCCGTCATCCGTTCGGTGGACGCCGAGGTCATCGGCGGGCCGCCGAGCACGGGCCGCATGCTGCTCGACTCCAGCGCGACCGGCGGCGCCCTGAGCACCATGCGCATCACGCTGGGCGAGGGCGCCGACGGCGCGGTCCCGCACACCCACACCACGGCTTCCGAGATGTTCTACGTGCTCGACGGCCGGGTGCAGGTGCTCGCCGGCGAGGAGGTGCTGACCCTGGAGCAGGGGGACGTGGCCGTGGTGCCGCCCGACGTGGCCCACGCCTTCGGGGCCGCCCCCGGCGCCGAGGCCGATCTGCTGATCGTGATCACGCCGGGGGTCGAGCGCTTCGAGTATTTCCGGCTGCTGGCGCGGCTCAAGGCGGGCGAGGCCACGTTGGAGGAGCTGCTGGAGTCCCAGGAACTCTACGACAACCATTTCCTCGACAGCCCCACCTGGAAGACGGCGCGTTCCTAGCCGGTCAGCTCCCGGAGTCGGTCCCGGGTGACGCCTGGCCGGTCAGCTCCCGAAGGCGGTCCGGGGTGGCGCCGAGCTGCTCGGCCGCCGGGACCAGCGCCGCGACCTCGTCGCCGCGGCCTTCCTGGCGCAACATCTCGGCGTAGGAGAAGACGGCGCTCAGCCAGCCCGCGTCGATGCTCTCCTTGAAATGTTCCTCGGCCGCCCCCGTGGCGCCGCTGCTCAGGTAGATCTGCGCCAGCACCTCGTGGGCGGCGTCCGAGCCGTCCTCGACCGCCTGGTCGAGATGGGCGACCGCCTCCTCCGGCCGGCCGCTGGCCACGAGGAACTCGCCGTAGTAGTAGCGGGCGCCCTCCTCGCCGCCGGCCACGGCCGCCTGGAAGTCCGCCTCCGCCGCCTCGGCGTCGCCCGAGGCCACGAGGAGCCCGGCCCGCGCGACATGCGCGTCCGCGAGCCCGTCGACCACGGCGCGGTCGTAAAGGGCGCGGGCCGCCTCGATGTTGCCCATCCGCTCCTCCGCGTCGGCCAGTTTCAGCAGCGCGGTGGAGTCGGTCTGGTCCTCCAGCTCAAGCCCCTGGCGCAGCCAGGCCGCGGCCGCCTCCGGGTCGCCGCGGTCGAGCTCCATGCCGCCCAGGTTGCTGAACGCCAGCGCGTCCCCCTGGTCGGCCGCCTGGAGGAACAGCCGCTCGGCCTCCTCCTGACGGGAGCCGTCCTCGCTGAGGAAGGAGCCGAAGTCGTTGAGCGCGCCCGCCTCACCGCGCTCGACCGCCTTCCGGTACCACTGCTCGGCGCGCTCGCGGTCGCCCACGGCGTCGGCCCAGATGGTCGCCGCGCGCAGCGCGCCCACCGGATGGTCCCCGGCCTGCTCCATCAGCTCCGCGGCCTCCGTGGCGCGGTCCGTCTCGACGAGCAGGTCGGAGAGCCGGTCGCGGGCGTCCTTCTCCCCCTTGGCCAGGGCGTCACGGAGCACGGGCTCGGCCGCGTCGTCGTCACCGGCGAGGAACAACATCTCGCCGTGACGCGTCGCGGCTCCGGGCACGCCCTGCCCGGCGGCCTCGGCGAACAGGGCGGCCGCGGCCTCGTAGTCCTCCGCCTCGGCCAGGCGATCGGCCTCTGCGATCAGATCGTCGGCGCTCACGTCCACCCCTATTCTTGTTGTTTCTTGTTCTTGTTCCGCGGGATCCTACGCTTTCCGCCGTGGGCATCGGCGTTCTGATGCCTGTCTCTGCTGCTTTTGCTGCCGCCCTTTCTGTGCGGCTTGCGATTCGACTGGTTGAGCCCGTTGTCACCGGTGCCGTCGGCGTCGCCGTCTCTGTTCCGCTGGCGGCCCATTTTGGCCATGCCGTCCTCGGCGGAGCGCGGGCCGGACGACGTCCGCAAGCCTGAGGGACGCATGGGTACGGTGCGCCCGCCCGCGCCGGCCAGCGCCGGGCCGCCGCCGGGGCCTCCCGGGCGGCGCAGGTTGTCCAGGATGCGGCGCATCGGAGCGGTCACCCGCCGGGACAGCGCCGGAGCCAGCACCTTGGCGGTGCCCTCGCCGCCCTCGCGCATCGCCTTCCCCATGGCCTGCCGGGTCATGAGCATGCGGGCGGTGGCCATCGTCACCCCCGCCGCGCCGCCGAACGCCAGCATCTGCGTGACAGCGGCCAGCCCCGCCGCCGCCTGCGTGCCGACGGCCACCTTCACCGCGCTGACAACAGCCGCCGTACCGTCCAGCGCCACCGGCGCCAGTCTCGTGGCGGCCGCGGCCACGAGGAGATGACCGTCCTCCCCGCTCAGCTTGTTCCACTGGCCGGCAAACGACGTGGCGGAATCACCGCGATAAACCTGCTGCGTCCGGCGCACCGACGCATCGGCCTCCGCACCCGCCGTATCGGCCCCGGCCAGGACGGTACGCCAGGCAGTGGCGTCCCCCCTGATCATGTCCTCGTCGATGTTCGGCCACGGCATACCGACCGCATTCATGAACCCGCTCAGCTCGGGCGGAAGCATCACACCCATGTGTGGTCCACGTTCTCGGCGTTGACCGCTTCCGCCTCGCGGCCGATTTTGGACACCGCCATCAGCCCTTCACCCGTGCCGTCGATCTCCCCTGCGACCCCGGTGAGCGCCGCGAGACCGGTTTGGAGGCATTCCCCGTACGCGGCGGTGATGCCGCTGAACAGCCCGTCGTCGCCCCACGAGGAGGCGCCGTTCCCGCGCTCCCTGAGCCGGTGCAGCGCGGCGTCATAGTCCGACCCGTGCGTGCTGACACGAGCGGCCTCGCGCCCCACCGCCCCCGGTGCGAGCTCAAATCCCGTCATGCCCACGTACCATATACGGACATTTCGTTATATATGTTGACTTGTGATGTTCATGAGACCAACGCCTCAAGATCACGATGAGGTGTGTCTACACGGGACGGCTCGATCCGCTCCATGACTGCCGGAGGTCGGCATGCGGTCACCTGCGCCGGAAGACGACGCCGAGTTCCTCGCCCGGTACATCGACCAGAGCCGCCGGGTCATGCGTGACCTGCGGGCGGCGCGCGCGGCCATCCAGCAGGTGGAGGGCCGGGCCAAGAGCGGTGACGGGCTGGTCGAGGCGTCCGCCGGCGGTCAGGGTGAGCTCACCCGGCTGCGCCTCGACCCGCGGGCGTTGCGGCTCGGCGAGGCCAAACTCGGCGCGACGGTGACGGCGGTGCTCAGGGCGGCTCAGGAGGACGCGCGGCGTCAGGCTCAGGAGATCGCCGACGATGCCGCGAGCGGCTCTCCCGGCCTGCCGGAGCCGCTCGACGAGACGTTCGTGCGCGAGCGCGTCGAGCAGGCGGCCCGCGATCTTCTCTGAGCTGGAGGCACGTGTGTACGGCCCGCCCATCGACCCCGCCAACATCAGGGACCAGGATCTCGACGATGCCGCCCGTCAGGGTGAGCGGATGCTGGCCTGGCTGGAAACGGGACAGGAAGAGCTGGACAAGATCGTCGGAATGGGCGAGGCGGCCTCCGGGCAGATCCGGGCGACCGTGAACGTCGACGGCCTCGTCCTCGACATCGCCTACGGCCCGCGCGCCCTGCGCCTGAGCAGCCACGAGCTGGCGGAGGAGACCCTCGCGGCGGTGCGCGCGGCGAGCGCGGACGCCGCGCGCAGGACCCAGGACCTGATGCGCGAGGCCCTGCCCGGCTACGACCCCGTCGCGGCGGAAGCCGAGCTGCGCCGCCTGCTGGGCGACGATTGGCAGTGACCGCTTTCAGCTCGTGGGAAGGGTGGCCTCGACGCGGAAGCCGCCGTCCGCGTCCTCGGCGGTCTCCAGCGTGCCCCCGGCCAGCTCCACCCGCTGCCGCACGTCGGACAGGCTCATGCCGGGACCGTTGACGGCGACCCAGGCCCCCGGCAGGCCGGGACCGTTGTGCACGCTGACCAGGACCGACCCCGGCCGATAGCGCACCCCCACCCGCGCGTCGGCCCCGGGCGCGTGCTTGCCGACGTTGACGAGAGCCTCCCGCACCACCAGGTACGCGGTGCGCCCCACCAGACCCGAGACCGGCTGCGCCGTCCCGTCCACCAGCAGCTTCACCGGCACTCCCGCGCGGGCCGAATCAGTGATCAGCGGCCGCAGGTCGGGCAGCGGCAGACCCAGGTCGAACCCCTCCCCGGTGCCGCGCCGCAACAACGCCACCATGTGCCGCAACTCGTCGAGCGTCTCGCAGCCTGCCGCGCGTAACTCCTCGGCCGCCGCCCGGCTGCGCTCGTCGCCCGCGGCCATGGCCAGCACCCCTGCCTGGAGCACCATCCGGCTCACCCGGTGGGTGACCACGTCGTGCAGCTCGCCCGCCAGCCGCTCGCGCTCCACCCGCTCGGACCGTTCGGCCAGCTCGCGCCGCAGGCGTGCGCCGGCGGCCGTGTACATGCCGTACAGGGCCGCGATCACGATCACCGTCTCGGTGCGCAGGACCAGCGGCAGCCAGTCGGCGAGGGCGAGCGCGGCCAGCGCCAGGATGATCACCGGCAGCCACTGCGGGACCCCGCGATGCCGCTCCGCCGCGAACGCCGTCGCGCCGTAGACGGCGAAGGCACAGGTGGGCGGCCAGATCAGCAGGTCGGTGGGGACCGGCCCGACGTCCGGGGCGAGCACGCGGAGCACGAGCAGCGCGACGGCCGTGCCGGCGCTGATCCAGGCGACGGTGAGCGGCGCCCTGCGCAACCAGAGCACCGGCAGCGCCGCCGCCAGCAGGATCACCAGGACCGGGCCCGTGTGGCCGGTCGCCAGCGTCAAGCCTCCCGAGACCAGGACCGCGACGGCGTCGACCGGTCGCGGACGGACACCGTCCACATGATTATCGTACGATCGCCCGCTCACCCTGCCCAGCGGCCGGACTCAGACCTTCGTGATCCGGACGGCGTCCGCGATGACGTAACCGGTCGCGGAGGTCCAGCGGCTCACCCCGACCACGTTGTAGGTCCCGGCCGCCAGTGTGTACGTCCCGAGCACCCGCCACTGCCCCCCGCCCGTCCGCTGGTCCACGGTGACGGTCTGGTTGCCGCCCGAGGCCGCCACGATGTGCGGCGTGGCGCTGTTGTAGCCGGCGTTGGCCGGATACCAGACCTCCACCCGGTAGGAGCCCGTGCTCGGAACGGTCGTCTGGAACCACGCCGGATCGCTGGCCGCGACCGGGTCGGCGAAGCGGTAGTCGGTGCCGTGGAGCTGCGCCGAGTAGGTGGAGGTGCCCCAGGCCGAGCCGGCGGTGAAGCCGGATCCGGCGTTGTCGACCGTCACGCTGAACGTGTCGCCGCCCGACCCGGTCACGACCTTGCCGGCGCTCGGCGCGCTCTCCTGGTGCGTGCGGTTGAGCGCGCTCACGTAGTAGGTGTAGGCCGATCCGGTCGCCGTGGTGTCGGTGAACGTCTTCTGCCGGGTCGTGGTGACCAGGTTGCGGGCGTCGGCGAAGAAGCACGGGTCCGCGGCGGCCTGCGCGCCGGTCACCCGGTAGACCGCGTACGAGGTGGCCGAGCCGGTCCAGGCGAGCTGCACGCCGTTCGAGCCGCGGGTGGCCGAGGTGAGCGAGGGCGCTGCCGGGGCGGCGGCGGAGCCGCGGGCGGGCAGCAGCGCGGGCTTGGTGTAGTGGGCGTTCAGGACCCGGGTGAAGGCGCCGATCCGGTCGGCCTTGACGTCCTTGGCGCTGAAGAACACGTCCCCGACCACCTCGGGATGTTTCCTGTTGTCGGTCAGGTGGTCGCTGAGCTCGGCCGGGTCCTGCCAGGCGGCCTCCTGCCCTGAGGCGCCCGCCCGGTAGGCGGCCTGCCCGACCACGAGCTGCACGCCGCTGTCGCGGACCACGTCGGACCACCAGGCGGTGAGCACCTCGTAGGCGGCGGTGGAGAAGCCGATGTGCCAGTAGATCTGCGGCGCCAGGTAGTCGACCCAGCCCTGCTTCACCCACTGCCGGCTGTCGGCGTAGATCGCGTCGTAGGACTGCAGCCCCGTGGTGCGCGAGCCGAGCGGGTCGGTGCCGGAGTTGCGCCAGATGCCGAACGGGCTGATGCCGAACGACACGTGCGCCTTGGCGGTGTGGATGCGCTGGTCCAGCTCGCGGACGAGCTGGTTGACGTTGTCGCGCCGCCAGTCGGCGACGTTGCCGAACGAGCCGCCGTGCGCGGCGTACGCGGCGGAGTCGGGGATGGCCTGGCCGCTGACCGGATAGGGGTAGAAGTAGTCGTCCAGATGCACGCCGTCCACGTCGTAGCGGGAGACGGCGTCCATGATCGCGTCCTCGATGAAGTCGCGGACCACGGGCAGGCCCGGGTTGTAGTACAGCTTGCCGCCGTAGGCGAAGCGCCAGTCAGGGTGCTGGCGCGCGGGGTGCGTGGCGACGAGCTTGCTCGGGTCGTCGTGGTTCGCGACCCGGTACGGGTTGAACCAGGCGTGAAACTCCAGGTTGCGGGCGTGGGCCTCCGCGACCATGAACGCCAGCGGGTCATAGCCCGGGTTGCCGCCCTGGGTGCCGGTCAGCCACTGCGACCACGGCTCGTACGGCGAGGGCCAGAACGCGTCGGCCGTCGGCCTGACCTGCACCATCACGGCGTTCATACGTTTGGCCACGGCCAGGTCCAGCCACGCGCGGAACTCGGCCTGCTGCGCGGACACGCTCAGCCCGGTGCGGCTCGGCCAGTCGATGTTCGCCACCGAGGAGATCCACATGGCCCTGAGCTGGCGCTTCGGGGTGGCGGGGTCGGTCGCGCACGCGGCGGCGAAGGCGGAGGCCGGGGCCACGATGCCGAGGACTGCGGCGGTCAGCGCCGCCAGGACGGTACGCAGGAGCGCGGTCACGAAAGGAAGTTTCAGCGCGAACAAGACAAAGCGCAATAGTTTTCACCACTTCCCAGGGGGCCCAATCTCAGGGGACTCCGGGAAGGTGCGGGCGGAAAGTTTCACCTAACAGATGAGTAATGTCAATTATCGACATTGTGTCAAGGAGTGCCGTACGGTGCACCCGTTACCCTCAACGAGGAGCACCCATGACTCTCGCCCGCACGCGATTAGCCGCCCTCGCCACCTCGATCCTCGCCGCACTCGTCGTCACCGCAGGCCAGCCCCTGCCGGCCGGCGCCGCGGACGCCCCACTGCCCGCCGCGTTCGCCAAGGCCGCGGCCGACCACGACGTGCCCCGCGAACTGCTCGTCGCCCTCGCCTACGCCGAGACCCACCTCGACGGCCACAACGGCGAGCCCAGCGCCAGCGGCGGCTACGGTGTGATGCACCTGGTCAGCAACCCCACCAACCACTCACTGGAGAAGGCCGCCGAGCTCACCAAGCTCCCGGTCGAGAAGCTGCGCGCCGACGACGAGGCCAACATCCTCGGCGGCGCGGCCGTCCTGCGCGCCCAAGCCGATGCCCTCGGCCTCGACGAGACCGCCAGGAAGGACCCCGGCCGCTGGTACACGGCCGTGGCCAAGTACTCCAATGCCGCCTCGCCCGAGGTGGCCCGCCTGTACGCCGACGCGGTCTACGAGCAGCTCGGCCTCGGCATCGACGCCCGCGGCGTACAGGTCAAGCCGCAGGAGATCACCGCCGACCGCGGCGAGTACGCCAAGGCCCGCGACCTGAACGCCCAGGCCGCGGTGGCCAGCCCCGACTACCCGCCGGCCGCCTGGGTGGCCGCCAGCACCAGCAACTACCGCGTCTCCAGCCGCGAGACGAGCTACAACATCGACCGGGTGGTCATCCACGTCACCCAGGGCTCGTACGCGGGCACCATCTCCTGGTTCCAGAACGCCAGCGCCCAGGTCTCCGCGCACTACGTGGTCAAGTCGTCCAACGGTGCCATCACCCAGATGGTGCGGGACAAGGACGTCGCCTGGCACGCCGGGAACTCCTCCTACAACAACCGTTCCATCGGCATCGAGCACGAGGGCTTCGTCGCCGACGCCTCGTGGTTCACCGACGCGATGTACCGGGCCTCGGCCGCGCTGACCCGCGCCCTGTGCGACAAGTACGGCATCCCGAAGACCCGGACCGGCATCATCGGCCACAACGAGGTGCCCGGCGCGACCCACACCGACCCGGGTTCGCACTGGAACTGGACCACGTACATGAACTACGTGACCGGTGGCGGCGGCACCCCGTCGTGGACCACCACGGTGGACAACGCCACCTCCGGCCAGTTCACCGCCAGCGCCAACTGGGGCACCTCCGCCTACTCCAGCCAGCGTCACGGCGCCGACTACCGCTTCGCCGACCCCGTCTCCGCCAGCGACGGAGCCTGGTACTCGGCCGCGATCCCCACGGCGGGCACCTACCAGGTCGAGGTCTGGTATCCGGCTGATCCCGGATACAACAGCTCGGCGCCGTACATCGTGGCGACGTCGAGCGGCAACCAGACCGTCTACGTCGACCAGCGTGCCGGTGGCGGGGCCTGGCGCAGTCTAGGCAGCTTCTCGCTCAACGCCGGCACCTACAACGTCGTCGGCGTGAGCCGATGGACGGGAGGTACGGGCCTGGTCATCGCGGACGCCGTCCGCATCAGCCGGGCCTGAGCACGCTTACGGCCCGCGCCCACCTCCTGGGGCGCGGGCCGTATCCCCGTCTCCTGACGGCACAAGCAGTATCCGGATCCCCGTCTCTTGACGGCGCGGGCCGTGGTCCTGTCCGGTCAGGCGGTCGCGCCGCCGTCGATCACGTGGTCCTCGCCCACGACGAAGCTCGAATCCGCCGACGACAACCACAACGCCGCCGCCGCGATCTCCTCAGGAGCACCGACGCGGCCGATCGGCAGCGCGCTCCGCATCCGCTCGTCCCGCGCCGCGCGCGTCTCGCCGGGGCGGGTGGCCATCGGCGAGTCGATGGGACCGGGGCTGATGGAGTTGATCCGCACACCGTCGGCGATGTGATCGCGGGCCGCCGTGCGGGTCAGGTGGCTCACCCCCGCCTTCGAGGCGGCGTAGGCGGCGGCCCCGGCCAGCCGCCAGTGCGCGCCGAGGTTGGAGGAGACGTTCACGATGACGCCGCCGCCGTGCGCGCGCATGTGGCCGATCTCGTGCTTCATCGCCAGGAACACCCCCTTCAGGTTGACCGCGACCACGTCGTCCCAGATGTCCTCGTCGTAGTCGGCCAGCGGCGCCACCCTGCCGAAGATCCCGGCCGCGTTCAGGGCGACGTGCAGTCCGCCGTGCCGCGTGACGGCCGCCTCGACCATGGCGGCGACCTGCGCCGAGTCGGTGACGTCCACGGCGAACGCGCTGGCCTGCCCGCCTGCCTCCTCGATCAGCTTCACGACCTCGGCGAGCCGGGCCGCGTCCCGTCCGGCGGCCAGCACCGCCGCGCCCTCCCTGGCGTACGCGAGCGCGGCCGCCCGGCCCAGCACCCCCGTCGCGCCGGTGACGAGCGCGACCTTTCCCGCAAAGCGACCTGTCATCATTCCATACCAATCGTTCTCAAATTTGGACGGCTGTCATGGCCTGATCGACCGCGTCACGCAGCCGGCGCGGATCGGGGTCGGCCCGGCCGAGCACCCGGATCCCCTGCAGCAGGACGAGCAGGAACCGGGCCAGCGCGTGCGGATCCTTGCCCGCCGGGATCTCCCCCTGGGCCCGCGCCCTGATGAGGGCGGAGGCCATCGCGGTCTCCAGCTCCGCCCAGCTCGCCGCGACCCGGCGCGACACCGCCGCGTCGCGTGAGGCGAACTCCACGGCCGTGTTGACCACCATGCAGCCCCGCCGCGACTCGTCGGCCAGGCATTCCGCGACGTAGGCGTCGAGGAAGGCCCGCAGCGCCGGCACCGCGGGGCCGGGCTGGGAGAGCGGCCCGACCACGTCGCGGTCGGCCAGGTAGAGCTCCAGCGCCTTCAGGTAGAGGTCGTGCTTGCCGCCGAAGGTGCCGTAGATGCTCGCCCGCGCGATGCCGAGCCCCGCCACGAGGTCCGCCATGGACGTCGCCTCGTAGCCGCGCTCCCAGAACAGCTCCAGAGCCTTGCGCAGGGCGACGTCGGGATCGAACTCCTTGTTCCGTGCCACGCACTCAAGCTAGCACAATCGAGAACGGTCGGTCCAAAAAAGTCACCAGCGGTTGCGGGCCTCCTCCGCCCAGCCGGTCAGGCCGCCGAGGTCCACCCAGGTCCCGTCGCCGGTCCGCGCCCGGCCGGCGAAGTGCCCGAAGCACTGGTGCGTCTCACTGCCGACCAAACCCAGCTCCGTACGGGAGACCTTCTCGTGGAAGGGCGTGAACTCGGCCTCGACCCCGTCCCCGCTGATGCGCCACGGCCGCAACCAGTCGGAGCGGTCGTACACCCACTCCAGTTCCGCCCCGATCTTGTGCAGCCGCCCGTCCACGAACAGGGCGTTCTCCGTCAGGCCGGTGCCGTCGGTCCACTTGCCGCCGAGCTGGACGGCCAGCCCGGGGGCGCAACCCGCGGCCCAGTTCCAGGTGACGGAGTAGGGCCACTTGCCGCGCCCGTGGTCGAGCACGGCGAAGGCGCCCGTACCGACCTCGTGCTCTGTCGCGCCCAGCACCAGACGCCCGTGCACCGGACGGCCGACGTCCTTGACCGTGTACTGAAAGCGGCGCGGGCCCCAGGGGATCACCACGCCCAGCGACTCGTGCCCGGCAGGCAGCGGCACCTCCAGCTCCACGGTCACGCCCGGCGCGCGGGCCCGCAGCGAGGTGCCGCCGGGTTGCTGGTCGATGTCGATGCGCACACCGCCGCCGGCGGCCCGGACCGTGCCCGCGCCGCTGCGCGCAGGGAAGGCGGTCCCGCGGGCCAGCGGCACCACGGCGTCGTGGGCGGTCTCGGCGCCCGAGGCCCGGTCGAGCACGTAGACGCTGTGCACGCCCGCGTAGTCGAGCGAGGAGGCCACCAGCCCGATCACGTGGGAGGGGGTGACGATCCCCCAGTATTCCCAGCGTTTGGCCCGGCCCCAGCCGCGCAGGTTGGCGTGGTGCAGCGGGCGCCGGGTCCAGCCGACGGCCGCCGGATTGAGGCGGCCGCCGGGCAGGCACAGGTCGACGGGCTCGGTGATCTCCCGCTCATGGGTCGGCATGGGGAGAAGGTACTACCGGCGACGCCCGCGGCCCGCTATGCGTCTACCCGGAGGATTCTCCGCCGGATCCCGGCTCGCCGGACAACAGTCCGAGACTGTCCTGCGCGCCCCGGTGCCTGATGACCTCGTTGATCGCCTGGACGAACTCCTGCCGGTCGTAGTCGCCCTCGGGCACCTCGTTGAGGAACGCGAGCACGTTGGCGGGCAGGTTGACGTGTTCGGAAGCCTCCACGTACACATCCCGCACCGCGACCCTGTCCCGCTGCCTGAAGGCTTCGTCGATGGCCTGTCGCAGCTCGTCGAGCACAGTTCCGCCGGTCATGTCTTCTCCTCCAAAAGGGCCGCGCATAGCCGACCGGCTACCCGCGACCTGCCCCCCTTAACGTCGCTCACCGGGTTTGAGCTGGGCATTCGCCGGTTGTGGCGTCGTGGTGGCCGCAGGTTTAGCCGTCGTGCCGTTCGGTAGGCGGAAGAGCATGACGCAGACCCGGCCGACCCGATCCGACCGATCCGAAAACGTCCGGAACGAACAGGACGGCCAAGACGCCCGGCACGATCGGCACGAGAAGCGCCGGCCGGTCGTCCGTGCCGCCGCCCGTGGTGTGATCGCGTCCATGGCGATGTCGGGGATGAGACAGTTCACGACCGCGCTCGGCCTGGTCAGGAAGGTGCCGCCGGAGGCCATGCTGGAGCGGACCGCGCCCAAGGCGCTCCACAACCTCCCGGCAGAGCGGCGCGGGGCCGTGATCGAGGCGGTGCACTGGTCGTACGGGGCGGCCTTCGGCGTGGTCTTCGGCGTCCTGCCGCGCGTGGTGCGCGAGCGCCGCTGGGCCGGACCGGTCTACGGCGTGCTGATCTGGGCCGGCTTCGAGGCGCTGATCGCGCCCGCGCTCGGCCTGCCACGCCATCGCAGGACCGTCATGGAGAGCATGGCCCTGCTGGGCGACCACGTGCTGTACGGAGTCGTGGTCGGCGCCGCACCCCGCCCGCACCAGGATCACTGAGCCCGGCTCAGCCTCCCCGTCAGGCCAGTGCGCGGGCCAGCCATGGGCGCAGGATCGGCAGCACGTTGCCCGCCTGCATGGCGGACATGTGGTCGAGCCCGTCGAGCACCGCCACGTCCCAGCCGAGCGCCTCGATCTCGGCGCGGTGCCGGATCAGCGGCCCCGCGATGCCGACCCGCACGCCGCCCCACCGCTCGTCGTAGTCGATCTCGTCGGCCGACCCCGCGAAGCACAACCGGGGGCAGGTCAGCCGTACGGCACGGTCGTCGAAGTCCCGCAACGCCTGGTAGAGCGTGACGAACTGCCGGGCCTGCGCCTCGCTCGTCCGCACCTCGGCCGACGACCAGTCGTACTCGCCGTCCTGCGCGGGCGCGGGGGCGGGGGCGGGGGCGATCGCCATCTCGTGCGTGGCCATGGTCACCCGCAACATCTCCGCGTACGGCCCCGCGTACGGCGGATAGCCGCCCATGACGAGCGCCGAGAGCCGGTCGGTCCTGATGGCGAGCTGCAGCCCGCTGAGCGCCAGCCACGAGTAGCCGTAGTACGCGAACCGCCCGGCCCCCGCCGCGTCCGCCACGGCCAGCAGGTCGGCGGCGACGTTGGCGGGCGTGAGCGTGTCCGGCTTGGGCGTGCCCATGACCTGCCCCTGGTAGTCGAAGGCCACGACCTGGAAGGCGTCGGCTAGCCCGTCGATGAGCGAGCGCCCCAGCGCCGGGTCCATGCCCCACTTGCGCAGCTCCTCGGCGCGCTCGCCCTCGGCCGGGCGGGGATCGACGGGGAGCAGCACGACCGGCCCTGAGCCGTGCACCTCCACCTCGATCGTGGCGCCGTCGTGCAGCGTTGCCTCGATCATCGTGCCGTCCTGTCTCGATACACCGTAAAGTGATAACGCGAGAATAGCTTATGGCGTAAAGAGTCTCAACGGATTGGGGATGGGCACCCACCGCATGTCGCCGCCGCCGGCGTCCAGCCAGCGCAGCCGCAGATTCGCCTTGGCCGGAACGCGGCTGTCGGCCAGCAGCGAGCGCAGCTCCTCCGGATCGTCATAATCCTTGCCCAGGGCGGTGAACACGGCCCTGGCCCTGGCCCACACCTCGGCCCGCAATCCCGGATGGCGGGTGACGACCGCGCCGGCGATCTCGCACAGGTTGTTGATCAGCAGGCAGTACACCAGCCGCTCCCACGCCTGCGCGGCGCTCATCACCGGCGCCCGCGTGGCGTGCCGCTCCGCGACGAGCTTGACGCCCTCGTGGTCGCGGAAGACGGCCTGCGCGGGCATGCCGTGCTCGTCCACCGCGATCAGCACGTTCTGCAGGTGGCATTCGAGGACGACGCCATGCCGCAGGTACGCGTGCAGCACCGGCGGCACCACGTGGTCGAGATACCGCTCCCACCACACGAGCGCCGTGTCCTCGTCCAGCCCGTCGAGCGGATTGCCGGGGAAGCCCTCGCTGACCCCCGCCGCCAGCAGCGCGGTCAGCCCGGGGCGCAGATGTTGCCTGAGCCCGTCGCGGACGATCACCGCCAGCGCCTCGCCGCCGTCCCCGCCCAGCTCGGCGCTGCGGTAGCCGCGGTCGCGCAGCACGGCCGGGCGCGGCAGGTGCTCGGGCAGGTCGTCGAAGGCGCCGTCCAGCAGGTCGGCCACCATCGGCAGGCGGCGCAGGTCGCGCAGCCACAACCGGCGGACGTCGTTCGTGATCCGCACGTCCAGGCTGAACTTGCAGAACAGGTCCGCCTCCGGCAGGTACACGGTGCGGATCGACGAGGTCGGCCAGGCCGTGGCCGCCGTGACGCCCACCTGGCGCAGCCCGGGAAGGCCGCCCAGCAGCTCGACCTGCCAGGGATGGGCCGGCAGCAGGACCAGGCCGTCGCCGAGCGGGTCCGGCAGACCGGCGCCCCCTGCCGCCCCGAGCGGGTCGAGGGCGCTCGTGTCGCCCTGCTCCACCAGGTCCGCCACGGGCACGCCGAGCAACGGCAGCACGAAGCGCGCGTGCGCCTCCGGCGCGTAGGGCAGCCAGGCCCCCGGCCCGGACCCGCCACGGGCCTTGGGCGCCGGATGGTAGCGGTGGCCCGCGACGAGCGCCTGCTCCGAGCGCAGGTACAGGTCCGCGGGCGCCGCCGTGGTCCGCCTGACCGTCAGCAGCGCGGCCATCACGTCCCTGCTGTGGGCGATCTCGGCCGCCAGCACGTCGTTGGTCACCCCCGTGTCCGCGCGCAGCTCAGCCGCCGTCAGGGCGACCAGCTCATCCAGCGACAGCGGGCACCAGGCGCCGGGCGTACGCACCGCGGGCCTGGCGGGGTAGCGCCCGCCGCCGGCCCTCAGCACGTGGCCGGTCGCGGGCAGCAGAAAGGTCTCGGGCTCCGGACAGGGCCGGGCCACTTCGCGGACCAGGCAGTTGAGGAGCGCTGTCGTCGCGAGGAGCTCGGCATCGCCGTCCGGGAGGAGCTCGTGGGAAGTTGCCATCGCGACCTAGTCCTACCCTGTGCCCCTATGGGGGCCCCACAGGGGGCTACCAGCCATGTTCCTGGAAATATTGGGAAATATGAGGCGGTTGGAAGCCGAGTTCGCGGCTGAGCTGGCCCTCGTGCGTCCCGGCCTGTCCGCCGCCTACGCCGCGGCGCTGCCGGGGGCGCGCGCCGCCGTGCTCGGCAGGTTGTGGCGGGGGCTGCTGCACGAGCCGCTCCCTGGCGTGGTGGAGCGCGGCCGGGAGCTGATCGTGCTGGCCGACGGGCGGCGGGTGCGGGGGCGGGCGCGGGAGCCGTACGACAT
Organism: Nonomuraea sp. NPDC002799; assembly: GCF_053592075.1. NCBI lineage: Bacteria > Bacillati > Actinomycetota > Actinomycetes > Streptosporangiales > Streptosporangiaceae > Nonomuraea > Nonomuraea sp. NPDC002799. Next base: position 135,688 of record NZ_JBSFVA010000002.1, on the reverse strand, counting down.
CCGGGACGAGCCGGCCCTCTGGCTGGACGGGCGGCCCCACGCGCACCCCGCCGAACTGCTGGCCGCCCTCGGCCTGCCCGGCACGGACGCGCTGGTCGAGGACCTCGACAACAGCGTCGCCTCGCTGGCGCTGTCACGCGCGGGCGCCGCCGCGAGCCCGCCCACCGCGACTCCGGCGGGCGGATACACCACGACTCCGGAGGGCACGCCCACCGCGACTCCGGAGGGCACGGAGGCCACCACGACTCCGGAGGCGTATGAGCAGAGTGTCGTGGACGGTCATCCGTACCATCCCGGCTGCCGTAACCGCCCGGGCGTCTCCGTGGCCGAGCAGCTCGCGTACATGCCGGAGCACCGCCCGATCGTCCGGCTGGACCTGCTCGCGCTGCCCGCCGCGGACTGCCTGGTCTCGGGACCGTGGCCGGCCGCCCTCAGGGACGGCGACCGGCTCCTGCTCCCCATGCACCCCTGGCAGACCCGGCGCCTCGGCCTGCGCCCGCACGCCACGGGGGCGATCCCGGCCCGCCCGCTCATGTCCGCGCGCACCCTCGCCCCGCTCGACGGCGGCCCGCACGTCAAGACGGCGTTCAGCACCCGGATGACCTCGGGGATCAGGGACATCTCCCCCGGCTCCGTACGCGACTGCGTGCCCCTGTCGGACCTGCTCACCGGCCTGTCCACGCGGCTGGGCGGCCGGCTCCGCATCGCCCGCTACCTGGCCGGCGCCGCGGGTGCGGCGGGTGCGGCGGACGGCGGGCGCAGCACCGCGGGCGCGGCGGACGGCGGGCACAGCGCCGACCTGTCTGCCATGCTGCGCGAGCCGACGCCCCCGGGCGCGACCGTGCTGCCCGTCGCGGCGGTCACCCGGGCGATGGCGCCCGATCCCGCCGGATGGCTGGCCGCCTTCGCCCGCCTGGCCATGACGGACGCCATGAGCCTGCTCGCGCTCGGCGTGGCGATGGAGGCACACGGCCAGAACCTGCTGGTCGAGCTGGGCCCGGACGGCCGCCCGGCCCGGCTGCACTACCGGGACCTGGCCGACGTCCGGATCAGCCCGGCCAGGCTGGCCCGCCACGGGATCGAGGTCCCGCCGGTCAGCGCCAGACTGCTCAGCGACGACCCGGACGTCCTGCGCGCCAAGCTTTTCGGCTCGCTCGTGGGCACCACTTTCGGCAGCCTGATCTCCCTGTTCTGCCAGGGTGACCGGGCCGCGGAGTCCCGTATGTGGGGGCTCGTGGCCGCAGCCGCGCGGCAGGCGTTCGACGACTTGCCCGGCGACGCGCGCGCTGACCGCGATGCCCTTTTCGGGCCGCACATCACGGTGAAGGCGCACCTCCGCGCCCGGCTGGCGAGCGCCCCGCCAGGGGATAGCTGGACCAGGCTGCCCAACCCGCTGTGAGCGTTCCGGTTCCATTCACCGAGTACCTGGCTCTTTGCCCTGGGGAAGAGGACGATGGGCGCAGAGACGAGCGGAGGAGGACGTGCGGTGATGCAGCTATCGGTACGGCTCGTTCCCGTCGGCGTGAGCACGCTGGTCGTCGCCTTGACCGGTGAGCTCGACTCGACGACCAGACCTGTGCTCGCGGCCTTCCTCGACCCGCTGCCGCAGTCACGCGTGAAATACGTGATCGTGGCGGCCGGCGACCTCTGGTTCTGCGACCTCAACGGGCTCAAGCAGTTCTCGATCACGCACCACGCCCTGGAGAGCAAGGGCGGCTACCTGGCCGTGGCCGAGGCGCAACCGCCGCTGCTCCGGCTCATCGCGCTGATGGCGGAGCAGGCCCACACCGCGATTCCGGTCTACACGACCATGCCGGAGGCCCTCGCGGACACCGACGTCGAGATTTACGAGACGGCGGCCCCGCCCCGGCCGCTGCGCCGTCACCTGCCGAGCATGCGCAACGTGCGACGCGTGCGGGCCCCCGGCCACGACCGGCGACGACCGCAGTCTGAGCAGCCGCCCGTCGAGCCCGAAGACGCTCCGCTGCCGCCGGTCATCTCCCGGTCGCGCACGCTCCGTGAGCAGAACGCCGACCAGAGGCATACGCTGACCAGCCGCCGCGACGCCACGAGAGCCGCCCGCATTCAACTGATCTCCACCCGGAACCGCTGCGGCGAAAGCCTGCAGACCATGCTCATCAGCCTCGTCAACGCCCAATCGGCGATGGGCAAAGAGTGCCGGTGACCACGGTCCACGAGAGTGATCGCGGGTGTCACGCATGATGGCCGCGATCCCCGGGCGAGGAGCGGAATGTGCATGGCACGACGTGACATCTTCGTGGTCGCGGCCTCCGCGGGAGGTGTCGAAGCGCTGCGTGCGCTCTTGAGCGAGGCGTCCGCGACTCTGCCTGCCGCACTGCTCGTCGTCCTGCACATACCGCCGCAGGGCGGCAGCGCGCTGGCCAGCATTCTCGACCGGGCCGGCCCGCTCCAGGTGGCGCCGGCTGAGGACGAGGAGAACGTGCGACCGGGTCGCGTCTATGTCGCGCGCCCGGACCACCACCTGCTCCTGCACGAGGGCGCGCTGCGCCTGTCCCGGGGCCCGCGGCAGAACGGGCACCGACCGGCCGCCGACCCGCTGTTCATGAGCGCGGCGCTCGACGCCGGGCCACGCGTGGGGGGCGTCGTGCTGAGCGGCGCACTGGACGATGGGGCCAAGGGATGCCAGGCGATCCACCGGCACGGGGGCGCCGTCGTGGTGCAGGATCTCGCGGAGTGCGCCTTCCCCGGTATGCCCGGCGCCGCCGTCTCCGCGGTGCCGGCGGCCAGGCAACTGCCCGTCCGCGAGATCGCGGGGTGGATGCTTCGGCAGAGCCGTACCCAGGTACGCATAGAGGGCCACATACCCGACAACGGGATGCGGCAGGAGATCACGCATTTCCTGCGCGGGTCCTCGGCTCCGAGCGAGCCGGAGGGAAAGCTTATTGCCGTTAAATGCCCGGAGTGCAATGGTCTTACTTACGAGCAGGACGGCCCCCGGTTCGTCTGCCGAGTCGGTCACGCCTGGTCGAGGGAGAGCATGATGAGCGCACAGTCGGACGCGGTGGAGCGCGCCCTCTGGGTGGCCATTCAGCGCCTGGAGGAGCGGCTGCGGGTGCTCGACCGCATGCGCCGCTACGCCGAGGATCGGGAACAACGGCTTTCCTCGCAATACTTCCGCGAGGAGGAGCAGCGCACCAGCGAGGCGCTGGAGACCATCCGCGCGTTGCAAGCACGCATCGGTCGCAACGATGACACCTTATTGTCGGGCTGAACACGCCATGGCGGCGTAGTCTGCCGTTGTGACCTCAGGAGATGAGCGCGAATTCGAGAACCTGCTGCTTCTGCTCAAGGAAACACGCGGTTTCGATTTCACCGGATACAAGCGCAACACGCTCGTCCGGCGCATCGCACGCCGGCTCGAGGCATTGAAGCTGCAGGACTACGGTGAATATCGCGACTTCCTGGAGCTGGAGCCGGAAGAGTTCACCCGGCTCTTCGACAGCCTGCTGATCAATGTCACCAGTTTCTTCCGGGACGCGACCGCGTGGCAGCGGCTGCGCGAGCTGGTGATCCCGGCTCTGCTCGGTCAGAAATCGCCGGACCAGTCCATCCGGGTGTGGAGCGCCGGCTGCGCGACCGGCGAAGAGACTTACAGCGTGGCCATGATATTGGCCCACGAGCTCGGCGCCGACGAGTTCCGCGAGCGAGTGAAGATCTACGGCACCGATCTCGACGACAAGTCCCTGCAGGTCGCCAGGGCGGGGGTTTACCCCACCAAAACGCTCTCTGGTGTGCCGTTCGATTTCCGCGAGACCTACTTCGAGCCGTTCGAGGGCGGCTTCACCTTCCGCCGTGACCTTCGCCGGCAATTGATTTTCGGGCGTAACGACCTCACTCAGGACGCGCCCATTTCCCGCGTGGATCTTCTGGTGGCCCGTAACACGTTGATGTACTTCAACACCGAGATGCAGCTCAACGTCATCCGGCGCTTCCACTTCGCGCTGTCGGACCTCGGCTTCCTGTTCCTCGGCAAGGCCGAGATGCTGCTCAACCACAACGACAAGTTCGAGCCCATGGATCTGCGCATGCGCCTGTTCAGGAAGCTCAGGAGCACCAATCACAACAAGCGCGCGGCGCGGTCCGTCGCGGACACGGCTCCCGATCTGGCCGTGCGTCTGCCCATGCTCGCTTCCGTGGCGCTGACCTCGGGGCCGGTGGCCCAGATCGTCATCGACGATGATGGCAATCTGGCCCTGGCCAACTCCAAGGCCGAGGCCCTGTTCAACCTCAGCCCGCGCGACATCGGCCGCCCCTTCCAGGACCTGGAGATCTCCTACCGGCCCGTCGAGCTGCGCTCGGTCATCGAGCAGGCCCGCAACGACCTGCGCTCGATCGAGGTGCAGGAGGTGGTCTGGCACCGCATCGGCCTGTCGGAGAGCGGTGTCTTCGACATCTCCGTCATCCCCCTGCTGGTTTCGGGCGACGTGATCGGGACGGGCATCCACTTCCACGATGTCACGCGCTATCGCCGGCTGCGAGACGAGCTGACGCAGGCCAACAGGCAACTGGAGCAGGCCTACGAGGAGCTGCAGTCGCTCAACGAGGAGCTGGAGACCACCAACGAGGAACTGCAGTCCACCAACGAAGAACTGGAGACCACCAACGAAGAGCTGCAGTCCACCAACGAAGAACTGGAGACGATGAACGAGGAGCTGCAGTCGACCAACGACGAGCTGCAGCAGATCAACGAAACCCTGATGACCCGGACGATCGAGCTCGACGAGGTCAACCGGTTCGTCTCGTCGGTGATCCGCAGCCTCGGCGACACCGTGGTGGTGCTCGACAACGAGCTGCGGGTGACGGTCTGGGGCCCGGGGGCCGAGGAGTTGTGGGGCGTGCGGGCCGATGAGGCGGTGGGCGCCCGGCTTGCCGACCTCGACATCGGCCTGCCGCTGGATGAGCTCACGCCCCACCTGCACAGCGCGCTGACCGACGATTCCAGGCGGCTCGATCAGGTGCCGCGGACAGTGGTCGACGCGGTCAACCGCAGAGGCCGGCCGACACCGCTCACCGTGCAGCTTGCCCACCTGCGCATGGACGACGACACCGTGCAGGGCCTCATCATGGTGTTGAACATCGTCAATCCCGACGCGCCCCGCGACTGAGCTCCGCCACGGGGACGCGGCGGAAGGCGATGCTCTCGTACGGGCCGAAGTCACCGGTCTCGTAGAGCAGCCCCACCGTGTCCGCGTCCAGCCTGACCAGGTCGGAGTAGGCGGCGGGCAGCCCCGACACCGTGTACGCGGTCCGCCAGGTGACGCCGAGGTCGTCGCTGGCGCGTACGGTCATCAGCGCCCGCGCGTCGGGCAGCGCCGGGCCCGCGAACAGCAGCACGTCCGGCCCGTCGCACCACAACACGCTGCCCTCCACCACGGGGCCGCTCAGCCCGGCCTGAGGGCGGAAGGGCAGCTCCAACGTCTGGCCGCCGTCGGCGGAGCAGGCGTCGGCCCGGGTGCCGGGCGCGGTGGAGTCGGTGCGCGTGTTGAGGTAGACGCGCCCGCCGGGCAGCTCGGCGCCGGTGGTCTCGTTGACGTTGACGTAGCCGTCGGGGTTGTCGTCGACGTAGCCGACGCGCCAGCTCTGGCCGCCGTCGTCGCTGAGCAGCGCGTGGCCGCCGTTGTACTTGCCCTCGGTCCCGTTGTCGGTCCCTGCGGGGGGCAGCGAGTGGTTGGCCGGCACCACGATCCGGCCGGCGTGCGGCCCGTGGCGCAACTCGATCGCGTGCCCTGGAGTGGTCGCGTACCAGCGCCATCCGGCACGCTTCACGTCGGCGGTGATCTCGCGCGGCTGCGACCAGGTCACCCCGTCGTCCGCGCTGACCCGCACGAACACCCGCCGCCCGTCGGCCGCGGCCACCTGGCCGCGGCGGATCTTGTCCTCGGTCGCGGACGGGCCCTGGCGGACGAACACCAGGACGATCCGGCCGTCGCCGAGCACCACAGGCGCCGGGTTGCCCGCGGCGCCGCGGCGCGGCTCCGCGGCGACCACCTGGAGATCGCCCCAGGTCGCGCCGCCGTCGGCCGACCGCTTGAGCACCAGGTCGATGTGGCCGGAGTCGCCCGCCGACGTGTGCCGCCCCTCGGCGAACGCCAGCACCGTGCCCGCCCGGGTCACCACGACCGCGGGGATCCGGAACGTGTTGTAGCCGTGCGTCGACTGCCGGTACGGGACCGACGTGGGGTGCTGATCCGCCATGCGGGGCACGCTACGTGGCCGGGGTTAACGGGACCTGAGCCGGACGTGAAGACGAGGGCGGCGAAACGGGTGCCGCCGTGCCCTGATCCGGTCACCGTGTCCGGCGCACCGGCATGAAAGAGTGCTCTGCATAGACGAGTGCTGGAGGCAGGCGTGGCTGAGGAGTTCGACGTCATCGTGGTCGGCGCGGGTCCCGCCGGCGAGAACGTCGCGGACCGGGCCGTACGCGGAGGACTGAGCGCGGCGATCGTCGAGGAGCGGCTGGCCGGTGGCGAGTGCTCCTACTGGGCCTGCGTCCCGAGCAAGGCGCTGCTGCGGCCGGTCGACCTGGCGGGCGAGGTGGCCCGGGTCCCCGGGCTCGCGCTCGGCCCGATCGACGTGGCCGCCGTGCTGGCCAGGCGCGACGAGGCCGTCTCGCACTTCGACGACTCCGGCCAGGTGCGGTGGATCGGACGCGTCCCGGTCGAGTTCGTCCGCGGGCGCGGCCGGCTGGACGGCCCCAAGCGGGTGATCGTCACCACCGAGGACGGCGGCGAGCGGGTGCTGACGGCCAGGCAGGCCGTGGTGCTGGCCACCGGCAGCACCCCCCTGGTGCCGCCGGTGCCCGGGATGGCGGAGGCCGCCCCGTGGACCAGCCACGAGGTGACCGCCACCGGCACGATCCCCGAGCGGCTGGCCGTGCTCGGCGGCGGCGTGGTCGCCTGTGAGATGGCGCAGGCCATGCACGGCCTCGGCGCGCGCCAGACCACCGTGCTGGTGCGCGGCGACGGCCTGCTCGGCAAGATGGAGCCGTTCGCCGGTGAGCTGCTCGCGCAGTCGTTCGCGGACAGCGGCATCGACGTGCGCACCCACACCGACGTCGTCCGGGTCGAGCGGCCCGAGCCCGGCGGCAAGGTGACGGTGCACCTGGCCGAGGGCCCGCCGCTGGAGGCCGACGAGTTGCTCGTGGCCACCGGCCGCCGGCCCGCCAGCCGAGACCTGGGGCTCGGCTCGGTGGGGCTGCCGGAAGGCGCCCCCGTCGAGGTCGACGACAGCATGCGGGCCACCGGTGTGTCCGGCGGCTGGCTGTATGCCGTGGGCGACGTCAACGGCCGTGTGCTCCTCACCCACATGGGCAAGTATCAGGCCAGGATCTGCGGCGACGTGATCGCCGCGCGGGCCCGTGGTGACGAGCTGCCCGCGATGCGCGACCTCGCCGGCGGCTACGGAGCGCCGCAGGTCGTCTTCACCGATCCGCAGATCTGCGCGGTCGGCCGCACCGAGGACGCGGCCGTCGCGGAGGGCTTCCGGGTGCGCGCGGTCGACTACGACCTGGGTTCGGTCACCGGCGCCTATCTGCTGGGCGACGGCTACCGGGGCCGGGCCAAGGCCGTCGTGGACGAGGACAGGAAGGTGCTGCTCGGCGTGACCTTCGCCGGGCCTGGCGTGGCCGAGCTGCTGCATGCCGCCACGATCGCGGTGACCGCCGAGGTGCCGCTCGACCGGCTGTGGCACGCCGTGCCGTCCTTCCCGACGGTCAGCGAGGTGTGGCTGCGGCTGCTGGAGGCGTACGGGCTCTGAGAGCCGCGTTCAGCCGGGATGTCCCGGCCCGTCCGCACGCACGCTGAACGCGCGGCCGGTGGAGCGGCCTTCCCGCTCCACCATCAGCTCGGCGACGATCTCCTCGGCGCTCGCGCGCAGCTCCACGTGCGACAGCAGGTCTGTCAGCCGCAACACGCTGAGCAGGTGTTCTGAAGGACGGACCACGACGATGCGCCCATCGCCCTCCTCCTCCATCCGCTGCATCACCATCGCCAGCACCCCGATGACCGAGGAGTCGTAGAAGTCCAGGTCGGCCAGGTCGAACACGAGCACGGGCCCTGGCGACCAGTCCCATACGGCATTGATGCAGGCGCTGAACCGGACCCTGCCCACGTGGTCGAGCTCGCCGTCGGCGCGCAGAACCGTGCAGTGGAGGTGCCGGGTCGTCTCGATGTGCAATCCGATGCTACCCACATATGTTCACTGCCCACTGAGCGGCGCTATCACGACCGACGGGTACTTTTCGCTATTTCGTCCGCGGCCGGCACGTCGAACCCGGCCTGGCGATGCCCGGGTCAGCCACGGACTAACGCGAGCTGCCGGACTCCAGCGTCGGCAGGGCGCCCGGGTCGGTAACCATGATCACCAATAGTGGCGAGCGGGCCGGGCTCGGCAGCGCCAGCTCCGTCACGTTGCCGCGCACGCGTTGCTGGATCGTGCCCACGTCACCCTCGCTGACGTCGAGCACCCGCGCCACCGTCGGCGCCGCCGTGCGCAGGAGCCGCTTCGTCGCCTGGCGCAGCCAGCGCAGCTCACTGTTCACCCGCCGCCACGTGGCCGGGATGACGCTCGCGGGCTCGGCCTTGGTGCCCAGCCTGAGCAGGACGCTCTCGCCCGAGCCGAAGGTGTCCTTCAGCACGGGATTGACCACGAACATGCCCGAGCGCATGACGCGGACGCCCTGCCTGCCGAGGTTGGCCAGGCCGCCGGCGCTGATCAGCGACGACAACTCGCAGCGGGAGCCGTCGAGCGTGTCGGGGTCGAAGTCGACCGCCGGGGGCTCCTCGAACACGATCTTGTCCAGGCGCAGCCCCGCCACCCCGTCGGGCAGGACGCGGCCTGACACCGCCGCGCGCACCTCCGCGCAGACGCCGTCGCCCTCGGTGACGTCGAGCAGCTCGACGCAGATGAGGCCGTCGTCGGGGATCTCCTCCGGCGACAGGTCGAAGGCCACCTGGGCGTGCGCCTTGCGGCCCCTCAGCAGCACGCACTGGCGCAGCAGGCCCTGCGAGCGGACCTGTACGAACCGGGGCAGCGGCGCCGTCTCCTCCGTCCGGCCCGTGTGCCAGCCGCTGACGGACCTCTCGTCGGCCGACAACGACAACCGCACCCGCAGCGGGCGGCCCTGCGCGGAGACCTTGAAGCCGGCCAGCCCCGAGGTCTCGAACCGGCCCACGATCTGGGTCCCCCGGTGCAGCCGGTCGGTCACCTGCAACGCGGCGACCTGACCGCTGAGCAGGTGCACGGGCGGGATGGCGGGCAGGATCACCCGGTCGAAGTCGGTGGCGGAGCCAGCGCTGGTCATGAGGTGCTCCTAGCGGGGTGAGAGTGCCGGCGAGATCCTGGTGCGCGGGTGAGACCCGCCACCCGTCAGACGTTGCCAGAACGGCGGGCGCGGGCCCGGCGGCCGACACGCTTCTTTGCCGGTGGCTGGCAGAATCTCAGCCGGTGGCGCACGCGTCCCCCGCCGCACAAACCGGGCTAAGCACCCAGATAATCTAGAAACCCCGTGACGCGACCGAACAATTCCGCTGCTCGCGGGGTCCAAGGTTTTACAGAGAGCACGTCATGGCGGGGTTTAGGATGCACCCTATTGCCACAAGGGGGAGGAATTTCCGCATGGGTTCCCGTATGTCGAGTATCGCGCGCCTGACCGGGGCAGCGGTGGCGGCCGGCGTCGTGGCCGCGGCCATCGCCCTGCCGGCCGTCGGAGGCACCGGAGCGGCGTTCGTCTCGGCTTCGGAGGATCTCGGCATCAAGCCCGAGGCGCTCAAGGAGCCCCCGCTGGCGGAGCGCACCACGGTCCTCGACGCCAAGGGCAACGAGATCGCCTGGTTCTACGAGGAGTACCGCGAGAACGTCGACCTCGACAAGGTGGCCGAGGTCATGAAGACCGCCATCATCTCCATCGAGGACTACCGCTTCTACGAGCACGGCGCGATCGACATCGAGGGCACCATGCGGGCCCTCGCCAAGAACCTCAGCTCCGGCGGCATCGCCCAGGGCGGCTCGTCGATCACCCAGCAGTACGTCAAGCAGGTGCTGCTCAACTCGGCGACCACCGACAAGGAGAAGAACGCGGCGCTGGAGGCCAGCTACGCCCGCAAGCTCAAAGAGCTGCGCTACGCCATGGCGGTCGAGGAGAAGTACACCAAGGACGAGATCCTCGGGAAATACCTCAACATCGCCTACTTCGGCGCCAGCGCCTACGGCGTCGAGGCCGCGGCCAAACGTTTCTTCGGCGTCAACGCCGCCGACCTGAGCCTCGCGCAGGCGGCGACCCTGGCCGGCGCGGTGCAGGACCCCAACGCGACCGACCCCAACATCGGCAAGGCCCAGCGGGAACGGCTGCTGAAGCGGCGCAACCTCGTGCTCGACACGATGGCCAAGCTCGGCAAGATCACGCCTGAGGAGGCCGCCGCGGCCAAGGCCAAGAAGCTCGGCTACAAGGGCGTCGACATCCCCGGCGGTTGCGGGACCAGCGACTATCCGTACTTCTGCATGTACGTGCGCAACGAGATCCTCAGCAACAAGCTCTACGGCGGCAAGACGGCCAAGGCCAGGAGCAACTTCCTCAGCCGGGGCGGCCTGACGATCCAGACCACGCTCGACCCGAAGATGCAGCAGGCCGCCGAGCAGGCCATCAAGAAGCACGTGAAGGCTTCCGACAACCCGGTCGCCTCCGAGGCCCTGATCAAGCCGGGCACGGGCGAGATCAAGGCCATGGCCGCCAGCCGCAAGTACGGCAGCAACAAGCGCAAGAACGAGATGTCGTACAACGTGGTCGCGGACGCCGCGCACGGCGGCGGCGTCGGCTTCCAGGCCGGCTCGACGTTCAAGACGTTCACCCTGCTCACCGCCCTCGGCAAGGGCATGAAGATCAACGACGGCTTCACGGTCGGCAGCGGCTTCCGCGCCCCCTACTACTCCTCGTTCAAGAACTGCAAGGGCGAGAACATCGGCGACCCGTCCCACACCGTCACCAACGACGAGGGCGGCGGCGGCTTCAAGTCGCTGGCCACCGGCACCTGGGGCTCGGTCAACACCTTCTTCCTGACGCTGGAGCAGAAGGTCGGCCTCTGCAGCGTGGTCAAGACGGCCCAGTCGCTGGGCATCAAGCGCTCCGACGGCCTGAAGCTGCAGGAGTACGAGACGTTCACGCTCGGCATCAACGAGATGGACCCGGTGACCGTCGCCAACGCCTACGCCGCCATCGGCGGGCGCGGCAAGTACTGCGCGCCCATGGCGATCACCAAGATCACCGACCGTGACGGCAAGGCCACCACCTACAAGCCGGAGTGCAAGCAGGCGCTCGACCCCGAGGTCGCCGACGCCGCGGCCAACATCCTGTCCGGCGTGTTCACCAAGGGCACCATGCGCGGGGTCGGCGGCATCGGCCGGCCGGCCGCCGGCAAGACCGGCACCACGGACGACCAGGCCACCGCCTGGTTCGCCGGGTTCACCCCCGACCTGGCGGGCGCGGTCAGCATCGGCGACCCGCGGGGCGCGACCACGCACAAGCTCAACAACATCTACATCGGCGGGCGCTACTACGGCTCGGTCTTCGGCGCCTCGGTGCCGGGCCCGATCTGGAAGGACACCATGATGTCCGCGCTGAAGGGCACCCCGGCGACGGACTTCACCCCGGTCAACTCCGCCCGCTTCGGCGGCTGCGGCTCAAGCTGCGCGCCGGTGCGGCAGGTGCAGCCGGACGACGACAGCGACGGGGTGCTGGAGGACGCGGACGTGACCACCGCCGGGGGCAACTGATCCCGTCTGGGAGAGCCGGATTGGGCGAATGAGGCACGTCAATATGGCGTGATCCACATCCGGCACAAAAACCCCTGGGGCCTTCCAGCGCCTCTAGCTGAGCAGATTCGGAGTGCGTCCGCACTGAGGGCCGGACTCCTTGCAAAGGCCCTATTAACAGCGGCGAAACATTGGTAACGTGGGAGCGCTCCCAGGATCTTTCCCGCGAGGTGCTCCATGACCGAGCAGCCCACACTGGCACAGGTCGCGGCCGCTGCCGGGGTCTCCCCCGCGACCGCGTCTCGAGTCCTCACAGGCTCGGTGCGGGTCAGTACCTCGACCCGCCGGCAAGTGTACGACGCCGTCTCCCGTATGGGATACGTCCGGCAGCGTGCCCCCCGGGGGACCGCCGCCAAGACCATGGCCGACGGCGTCACCGCCGTCATCTGCGACCACCTTCCCCGGCTCTTCTCCGAGCCCTACTACGCCAGGCTCCTGTCCGCCGCCGGCGCCGTGATCGCCGAACACGGCACCCATCTGATGGTGACGACCGTTACCCCGACGTCATCCACGTTGCCCGTGCTCTCCGGCGCGGTGCTCATCGTGGGCGCCAGAGAGCGCCATCCCTTGGCGATCAAGTTATCGACCTCGGGCATCCCCGTGCGCAACATCGGCCGCCCGCCGCACGACCTCAAGCTCCCGTACGCCGACGTCGACAACATCGACGGCGGCAGGCAGGCCGCGGAGCACTTCCTGCTGACCGGCCGGCGCAACGTCGCGGCCATCGGCGGCCCACCCTCACTCCCAGCAGCCCGCGACCGCCTGGAGGGCCTGGTACGCACCCTCCAGGCGGCGGGCGCACCCGACGTGCCCGTGGCCTACGGCGACTTCACCGCAGCCTCGGGCACCCACGCCATGCAGTGGTTGTTACGCCACGCCCCAGGACTGGACGCCGTCTTCGTCGCCTCGGACCTGATGGCGGCAGGCGCGATCCAGGCCCTGCGCAGAGCCGGGCGCAAGGTTCCCGCGGACGTCGCGGTGATCGGGTTCGACGACGCACCGGTCGCCAGGCACACCTCACCCGCACTCACCACCATCCGCCAGCCCGTCGAAGAACTCGCCACCGTGGCCACCCGGCTGCTCCTGACCGGATCAACGGGAATCGACCCCGTCCTCCCCACGGAACTGGTCGTCCGTGAGTCGGCTTGAGCCCGGAGATGTGCTGGCCCGGCGGTATCTGCTCCTGGATCCGCTGGCCAGAGGGGGCATGTCGGTCATCTGGCGTGCCTTCGACCAGTCCCTGCACCGCATGATCGCGGTCAAGGTGCTCACCGCCTCGCTGCACGCCGACGCCGGCGAGCGCATCAGCGTACGCAGCGAGGCCCGCGCCGCCGCCAGGTTCATCCATCCGGACACCATCGAGATCTACGACTACGGCGAAACCGTCACCACGAGCGGCGGCGTCGCGGCCTACGTGGTGATGCCGCTGCTCGACGGCACGCCGCTGGCCGAGCGGATCGAGCGGGGGCCGCTGCCGTGGACGGAGGCGGCGGCCATCGCGCTCCGGCTGGCCAGGGTGCTGATGGCCGGGCACGCCCGCGGCCTGGTCCACCGGGACGTCACGGCGGAGAACGTGCTGCTCACCGCCGACGGCCCCAAACTGCTCGACTTCGGCATCGCGGCCTGGGCCGGCGACCCCGACGACGACCGCGGCACCCCTCCCTACGTCGCCCCCGAGCGGCTGCTCGGCGTGCCCACCCATCCCGCGGTCGACGTGTACGCCCTCGGCGTGCTGCTGCACGCCATGCTCACCGGGCGCACACCGTACCCGGAGACCACGTGGGAGGAGATCGAGACCGTCAGCAGGACGGAGCCCCCTCCCCGGGCTCCTGGCGTGCCGCACGCCGTCGCCTCGCTCTGCCAGCGCTGCCTGGCGCACGAGCCGGCGCAGCGGCCCACGGCGGCCGGGATCGTGCTGGAGCTGACCTCGGCGCTGGGCACGGCCACCCTGGGCCGGCACGTCAGGCGCGGGCTCACGGTGGCCGGATCGGCGGCCATCGCGCTGTCCGCCCTGTTCTGGTTCCAGCAGACGGGCCTCCCGCTGCCGGAGCGGGGGCCGCCGGTGAAACCGAGCGCGCACCACACGGCCAGGCTGCTGGAGAGCACGCCGTCCACGGCGGGCACCGTCGAGGATGCCGTGGACGACTTCAAGGCCGTGCTGGTGGCCAAGACGCCGTGCGGCGCGACCGAGGCCGACGTCGTCCTGGACCTTCAGCAGGTGCTGCGCGCCGCCGTGGCGCCGCACGGCCCGGCGGACTCCCGGACCGACACGCTTCGCCGCAAGCTCTCCGACCGGCTGCGGGAAGGCCGGCTCGCGCCCGCCTGCCTGAGCGAGCTGGAGGCCAGGCTCGACGAGATCGACATGGCGCTGCAGAAGGATTGAGGAGGGGTACGGCTGCACCAGCCGTACCCCTCGGATCGCGCGGTCCGGGCCCCTCGCAAAGCACGGCCGCGCGAGCCTCATGCGCAGGTGTATCCGCTGGGCACCTGCGTGTTCCCGTTGGGCCGGCTCGCCTGGAAGCCGAAGCTCGTCCCGCCGCCGGGACCGATGTTGCCGTTGTGGCCCAGGTTCCTGATGGTCACCGTGCCGCCGCTGACGCTGTAGCTCGCGTTCCAGATGCCGGTGATGGTGTGGCCGGCGGGAAGCGGGAACGTGATCGTCCAGGAGCTGCGCGCGGTGGTGCTGGTGACGTTGACCGGCTGGATGACGTAACCGTTGTTCCAGGCGTTCTGCGTGGTGGCGGTGGCCGTGCAGGCTCCGCCTCCGCCGCCGCCCCCGCCGCCACCGCCGCCGCCGCCCGACGAGGTGAACGAGAAGGAGCGGGCTGTCAGGCCGGCGCCGCCGACCCAGGGCTCGAAGCCGGCCTGCACGCTGGTGAGGTACCACGACCGCTGGGCGTGGCCGCGGCTGATCGCGTCGGCGTAGAAGGTGTCGATCGTGAAGTCGAGCGAGGAGGCGGCCGAGGTGCGCACGTAGGAGATGACGTTCCAGCCGATGTTGCCGAACCAGACCTGCCAGGTGCCGCCCGCCAGGTTCACGGTGCCGACCTGCGAGCCGACCGGCTGGATCGAGCCCTGCTTGTTGAGCCAGATCATGATCTCGGCGCCGGTGTTCTGCCCGTCGGTGCGCGGCGTGGGGTCGAACCAGATGTCGTAGGCGGCGTCCCAGGTGCCGCTGCTCGGATAGCTCATGCTCACGCTGGTCCGCAGTGCGCCGAACCCCGACGCGCTGGCCTGCATCGGCAGGTTGCTGCCCGTGCTGCAGGTGGCGTAGTGGCAGCCCGCGTAGATGGTCGGGTAGGAGGCCGGGGCGCCGTTGGTCGGCTTGTTGTGCGCGGCCTGGGTGATCGTGAAGCCACCGCCCTGGTCGACGTCGATGCACTGGGCGGTGTCGGCGCCCCAGACGTTGTTGATGACGACGTAGCGGCCGCTCTGGACGGTGGTCGAGCCGTACTTCTCGCACAGCACCGGGGCGGCCTGAGCCGGGACGGCGAACAGGCCGGTGGCCAATAAGGCCCCGATGACGATCAGGTAGATGTGCGCGTGCCTCATGGCATGTTGCTCCCGCCTATGGAACCGAAGGATAGCTGGGAGCGCTCCCAGCGTAAGACTCCAGGCGACGGCCCAGGACGGCAAGCGGGCGTGCCCGCGCACCACCTGCGGTGGCCTGGCGACCAGCGGAAACCGTGACCAAGATCGGCTGAAAGTTTCACCGCGCGTTGTCGGATGCCTCCCGCCCGTGATTCAATGCGCTGGCCGGGCGGGCTGATCGTGGGCAGGTTTCCTCTGTCGTCAGTGCAAGGGAATCCCCATGAAGTTGTTCAAGTCGGCGGCGATCACCGCCGTCATGGTTCTCATCACCACTGTTCTCATGGTGCCCACGCAGGCACAGGCCCACGGGGTGTCGATGTTCCCCGGTGCCCGCACGTTCCTGTGCTGGCAGGACGGCCTGCGAGACAACGGGCAGATCCTCCCCTACAACCCCGCATGTGCGGCTGCCGTCAACCAGAGCGGCGCGACCCCCCTGTACAACTGGTTCGCGGTGCTGCGCTCCGACGGCGCGGGCCGGACCAGCGGATTCATCCCCGACGGGCAGCTCTGCAGCGGCGGCTCCGGCGGGCCCTACGACTTCTCGGCCTACAACGCGGTCCGCTCCGACTGGCCGCTGACCCACTTGACCTCAGGCGCGTCCATCCAGATGCGTCACAGCAACTGGGCCCAGCACCCCGGAGCCTTCAACTACTACGTCACCAAGAACGGCTGGAACGCGAACGGGCCGCTGAAGTGGTCCGACCTGGAGCCGTTCGGCAGCGCCACGAACCCGCCCGCCAACGGCGGCGCCGGCGGGCTCAACTACTACTACTGGAACGCCCAGCTCCCGTCCGGCAAGACCGGACGGCACATCATCTACACGCACTGGATCCGCTCGGACAGCAACGAGAACTTCTACAGCTGCTCCGACGTCGTCTTCGACGGCGGCAACGGCCAGGTCACCGGGGTCGGCCCCGGCGGCAGCACCCCCACAGCCACCCCGACGGTCACCCCGACGGTCACCCCGACCGACCCGGTGCCGACCGGTGCCTGCACCGCCACGTGGAAGGCCACCAACACCGGCTGGGCCGGCCACTTCCAGGGTGAGGTGACCGTGAAGAACACGAGCACCTCGTCGCTGAACGGCTGGACGGTCAAGTGGGCCTACAGCGGCGGCCAGGGCTTCGACGGATCACCGTGGAACGGCGTCCTGACCGGTCAACCCCCGAATGTGACGGTCAAGAACGCCACCTACAACGGACAACTCTCACCGAACGGAACGACCACGTTCGGCTTCAACGCCACCGGCTCGATTCCGAGCCCCGCACCCACCCTGACCTGCACCAGCCCGTGATCAGAACGCGTCGCGGGCTTGTCGCGGCAATCGTCACCTCGGCCAGCCTGACCCTGGCCGGGGTGATGTTCTTCGTTGCCCGGCAGCCGTCGTCACAGCTGAACCAAGAGCTCGCCGCCCAGGTGACCCTGATTCTCGAACAGGCCTCACCCGACGAGCACCACGCCCACGGCCACAGCTTCGACTCGCGCGTCGTCTGCGCCGTGGAGCCCTTCGGAACCGAGCCGGCGGACGCGACCTCCCTCGTGCAGGTGCGGTGGGTCTACGCCCGCCACATGTGCGCGATCACCGGCCAGAGCAGCGACTGGGCGGCCTCCGTGCGGGCCTCGGGCCCCATCGCCGTCAAGATCGACATTCCACCCCAGATCAGGGTGCCGACCCCCGGAGCGGGCTTCCCGGACCGCGTCCGGCAGCTCATCCCCGCGCGCTACCACGCGCAGGCGTTCGCCGACTTCGAGAGCGACGACGCGATCGAGGCGGCGCGCGAGAGGTTCGCGCAGATCATCTCCGCCAAGTAGTTCATGTCGCATGAAGCGCATGTCGCGCACGGCAAACGGACGCGGCCGGCTGAAAGCGCCGGCCACGTCCGTCCCATCCGGGCGGGGATGGTGTTGGGGCAGGGTATTGCGTTTCTGGCCTCACCTCCTCATACGCGGCCGACGGGCCTGGTGTTCAGTTGGCGCAGGTGTAACCGGAGGGGACGGCGGTGTTGCCGCCCGGGCGGCTCGCCTGGAAGCCGAAGCTGGTGCTGGCGTTCGGGGCGAGCGTGCCGTTGTAGCCCGCGTTCTTCACCGTCACGGTCTGGCCGCTGACCGTCACCGCGGCGTTCCACGAGCCGGTGAGCGTGTGCCCGGCGGGCAGCGTGAACGTCACCGTCCAGCTCGTCTTGGTCGACGTGCTGGTGTTCGTCACGGTCACGGGCTGCGCCACGTAGCCGCCGCTCCACTGGCTCTGCACCGTGCCGGCGGCCGTGCAGCCGCCGCCGGTGCCGCCACCGCTCAGCGTCGTGAAGGAGGCCGTCGGGGACTGGGCCGACTGGTTGCCCGCCGCGTCCCTGGCCTTCACGTACACCTGGTACGCGGTCGCCGCCGACAGTCCGGTCAGCACGATCGAGTTGGTGGCCGTCGTGCCGAGCAGGGTGCCCGACGAGGTGGAGACGTTGTACCCGGCCACGCCCACGTTGTCGGTGGACGCCGTCCAGGTGAGGGTGGCGCCCGACGAGGTGATGTTCGAGGCGGCCGGGGTGCCCGGCGTGCTCGGCGGGGTCGGGTCGGTGGTGCCGCCGCCGTAGATCGCGGCCTGCTTGGCGGTCGCGGCGATGCCGTTGGCGCCGTTGAACAGCCGCTGGCCCCACGACGTGAGCTGGGTGACGTCGAAGTTGGTGACCTGGTCGAGGTACTCGACGCCGCCGCCGTTGCCGCTCCAGGACCAGCCCAGGTAGCCGAGGCCGCGGCTCACGGACTGCGCCATGATCGTGTCCTCGTCGGGGTTGCCGTCGGAGTGGTCGAACCCGAACTCGCCGACCACCAGCGGCAGCCCGGCGGTCCTGAACGCGTCCATGTACGCGGTGATCTCCGCGGCCGTGTCGAAGACGCCGTACATGTGGATGGCGAAGATCGTGTTCTTGGCGGGGTCGCTGTCGAAGACGGCCCGCGCGTTGTCACGCATGCCGAACTGCCAGTCCTGGCCCCAGTTGGGGGCGTCCACCATCAGCGCGTGCTGGAAGCCGTTGCTGCGCAGCTTCTGGATGGCGGCCGTGGTGGCGGCGGCCCAGCTCGGGGTGATGGCGTTGTTGCCGACCGGCTCGTTGCCGATGTTGACGATGATGTAGTCCTCCTGGCCGACCAGGGCGGACTTGACGCTGATCCAGTAGTTGGCGGCCTGGTCCAGGGTGTAGGCGCCGCTCTGCTCGCCGTACCCGGTGGTGTCGTGGTTCTCCAGGACGCAGATGAGCTTGTTCTGCTTGCACAGGGCGACGACGTTGGCCACGTCGGAGACGGTGTTGGCGGTCCAGCGACCGCCGCTGAGCACCACCCTGACGGTGTTGGCCTTCAGCGACTTGATGTCGGCGAAGGCTTTGGTCTGCGAGGCGTACCAGGTGTGCGCGTGGCTGGTGCCGCGGATGACGAACTCCTGGCCGCCGGCCTCCAGGATCTTCGTGCCGCTGACGTGCAGGCCGACGGCGGCGTTCGCCGGCAGGGCGGGGGCGACGAGCAGTGCCAGCAGGCACGCCAGCGCGGTGAACAGTGATCTCATGGGCTGCCTTTCACTGAGCTGTGGAGCCGCCCCCGCCGCGCCTGCGGCGGGGGCGGAGTCTTCGCTCAGGCGGGGGTGCAGGTGATGGGGTCGGGCGTGGTGGACGAGCCGCC
Organism: Nonomuraea sp. NPDC002799; assembly: GCF_053592075.1. Classification (NCBI taxonomy): domain Bacteria; kingdom Bacillati; phylum Actinomycetota; class Actinomycetes; order Streptosporangiales; family Streptosporangiaceae; genus Nonomuraea; species Nonomuraea sp. NPDC002799. Next base: position 116,587 of record NZ_JBSFVA010000002.1, on the reverse strand, counting down.
CGCGATGAAGCCGAAGGTGGTGGTCGCGCCCGGGGCGAGCGCGCCGTTCCAGGCTTCGTTCCTGACGGTGACGGTGGAGCCCGACACCGTGTGCTTACCGCCCCAGAGCTGGGTGATCGTGCCCTGGGACGTCCAGGAGACCGTCCAGGTGCTGGTCGCGGCGGTGCCGGCGTTCTTCACCGTCACCTCGCCCTGGAACCCGCCGTTCCAGGAGCCGACCAGCTTGAAGGCGGCCGTGCAGCCGCCTGGCGGTGGTGGTGTGCTCGACGTCGTGAACGTCGTGCTTTCCGACGGCGCCGAGGTGTTGCCTGCCGCGTCCTTCGCCACCACGTGGGCGGTGTAGGACGTGGCTGGAGTGAGCCCGCTCAGCTCGAAGGAGGCGCTGGTGGCCGTGCCTGCCTTGGTGGACCCCAGGTAGACGTCATAGCCGATCACGCCCACGTTGTCCGTGGAGGCGGTCCAGCCCAGCTTCGCGGTGGAGCCCGTGATCCCGGATGCCACGGGCTTGCCCGGTGTGCTGGGCGCGGTGCCGTCCTGCTCCTCCGGACCCGGGGGCTCACCCCAGATCTTGGTGGCGCCGCTGTAGAGGGTGATGTTCGGGGTGCGCACCGGCGTCGTTCCCGGGGTGGTGGGGATGTTCCGGTACGACCAGTCGTTGGCCGGATCCCACGAGCCCGCGCTGGTGATCCTGAACTGCACCTCCCTGCGGTGTTGCGACTGCCCGGCGGGCGCGATGGCCTGGCCCGAGCAGCCGATGTTCACGTAGTACGTGCTGCCGCTCGCCTGGTGCAGCGTCGGAGCCGCGCACTGCGTGTAGGCCGACGACACGCTGATCTGCGACGCGGTCGTGGTGCCGTCGAGGGTGAAGTAGTAGCGGAAGGACCCGTCGGACAGGACCCTGGCGGGCCAGGCCGACTGGTTGCGGACGATCGCCTTGATCTCCGTGAAGCCCGTGCCCGAGGCGTTCACGCCCGCCTCGACGAAGAGCTCGGGCCCGTCTGGGGTCTCGGCCACCGGGAAGTTCGTCGCCGGGGCGCCCCCGTACTCGCGGTAGAGCCGGGCCAGCGCGCTGGTGAAGCCGGCGTTGTAGTCGGTGGCGACCTCGTTCATGACGTAGTCGTCGCGCTTGTCGGTGTAGGCGTCGTCCGGGTCGGGCGGGCCGCCGACGAGCGCTCCGTACAACGTGTGACGGGTCTGCTCGGGAAGCTGGATCTGGTCGGTCCACGAGCCGTGGGCCGTGCGGTGGTGCGGGTTCTTCGGCGGGTTGGCGCCGAAGCCGATGAGGTAGGAGGAGTTGCGCGGGTTGTCGCCGAGCGCGTAGCCGATCTGCCGGACCGCGAAGTCGTGGTAGCGGGCCTTGCGGGTGGCGTCGGTGATCGTGTCGCTGTGCACGAGCGCGGCGAACGAGGTGTTGGCCGCGTATCGCAGCGACCCCCACCGGTCCAGCACCGCCTGGCCGCCGGGCGAATACCGCACCTTGGCGCCGTCCACGCCCACCGTCCACCAGTCGAGCCAGCGGTTGGCGTCGTCGAGGTAGCGCTGCTTGCCGGTCAGCTTGTGCAGCAGCACGTACGCGCCGTAGGACTTGTCGTCCCAGGCGATCGTCCACTTGTACGACTTCGTGGTGCTCTGCGGCTCGGTGCCCAGGCTGTCGTAGCCCGTCTCGGCCTTGGCCAGGTAGGAGGCGTCGTTCGTGGCCCGGTAGAGCCAGATCGCGCCCCACACCAGCTCGTCGTTGTAGCCGCTCCAGGAGTTGTAGTAGCTCCCGGCGTCGGTGATGCAGTCGCTGTACTTCTTCCTGACGGTGTCGGCGAAGGAGTAGAGCTGCTTGGCGTGCGTGACCAGCGTGTCGGCATATGACGGATTTGTCGGGCGGAAGACGATCGACGAGGCCGCCATCGCCGCCGCCGTCTCACCGGCCAGATCCGACCCGCCACACGACGCGTCGATCTTGTACGCCGGCCGCGCCATCGCCATCGCCTCGGCGGGACCCCACCAGGCGTGGTCCGTGCCGCCGTTGCCGACCTGCCCGTAGAGCACACTGGCCGACGGGTGGGCCTTGATGAAGTAGTCGTTGACGAACTTGAGGTTGTTCAGCAGGTGCGTGAGCTGGCCCGACGAGGCATAGGCGTCGCGGTACTCGACCGCGCCCCAGGCCAGCATGGTGGCGGAGAACGCCATCGGGAAGCCGAACTTGACGTGGTCGCCCGCGTCGTACCAGCCGCCCGTGAGGTCGACGCCGACGTCCTTGCCGTCGTTCAGGCCCGAGTCGCCGCGCCAGGAGACCCGGTTCCAGGCGGGCTTCGCGCCCGACTGCTGGGCCTCGTAGAACCACAACGACTTCTGCAGCGCCTCGCCGTAGGCGAAGGCCGGTGCGGCGGCGGCGTGGGCCGCCGGCCCCGCCCCCGTCCCGAGGGACAGGGGCAGGACCAGCGACGCCACGGCGATCAGTGCTGCTTTTCTCACGGGAAGAGCCGCCCGTACTCGGCCAGGGCGACGGCGACGTCCACCTGCGCCCAGAATCGGTGGTAGTTGAAGACCGGCGCGGGGCCCGTGCCGCTCAGGAACGCGTTGACCCTCGGCCAGTCGGGGTCGTTGCGGTAGAAGGACCTGATGGAGATGAAGGTCGAGCTGGAGTTGACGGTGTCGCCGTTCGGCATCTCACCGGTCCAGCCGGAGGGCACGTACACCGCGTCGTCGACGCGGTTGTAGTCGGTCTTGGTCTCCGGCACGGACACGCCCTTGGCGTCGCGCTTGGCCCAGACGCCGTCGAGCAGCGCCTTGGCGGTGGTGCGCGCCGCGGTGTGGTTGGCCTTGGCCGCGTAGTACATCAGGGCCTTGGCGTAGGAGCCGGCGACGCCGACGTCCTGCGTGTGGTCCACGACGGTCACGTGCAGGCCCGGGTTGGCCGGCGGCATGCCGCTGGTGGCGGTGAAGTTGCCCGCGGGCTGGCCGGTCCAGCGCAGCGTGGACGGGATCTGGTAGCTGCCGTCGGCGTTGACCGTGGTGTTGGCCAGCGCCCACGTCACCCACTTGTCGAGCAGCGCCTTGGCGTCGGCGTTGCCGGTGGCGTAGTAGAGCTCGGCCACCCGCTCCATCGTCCACGCCTGGAAGCCGAACCACTGGTTCGACGGCGGGTCATGGTAGACGGGCTGCCAGTCGTAGGCCATGCCGTGGAACTTCGGCAGGTTCGACGGCGGAGCCGCGTAGTGGCCCTCCCAGCTGTTGGTCGCGCCGCCGGCGATGGCGCCCTCGGACGACTGCAGCCAGGTGTAGAACTGGAGCTGGCGGGTGAGGCTGGTGCTCCAGTCGGCCGCGCCGGTCGCGCTCTTCGGCTTGAGCTCGGTCACGTTCGCCAGCGCCCAGGCCGCGAACGGGTTCTGGTAGCCGGAGTGGTTGTGGCTGGAGCCGATGCGCCAGGCCCAGCCGGCGTTGGAGTCGGTCGCGCCGCCCCAGGCGTAATACCAGGACATCAGGTAGTTGGAGGCGTTCTTGCCGGTGCCCGCCGCGCACGACGGACTGGTGCAGCCCGGCTGCTTGAAGTACTTGTCGTACATCGCGTAGCGCAGGTAGTCGCCCATCTTGGCGGCCTTGGCCACCGTCGCGGAGATCTGCGACTGCTTGCCCTGCGCCGCGGCCCAGGTCTGCGCCCAGTACGCCACCTGCACCGCGCGCGCGTCGGCGTCGGGGGCGTTGGTGTACTTCCACTGCTTGGCGTAGGAGCTGTCCTTGATGAACAGGTCCAGGTAGCCGTTGGTGCCGCCGTGGGCGAAGGTGTCGCAGGACGGCTGCGGGATCGTCTCGAAGACGGACTCCTCCGGGCCGCGCTGGTAGGTGTTGATGTAGGCGGGCTTGGTGGTGCCGTCGCCGCAGCGGCCGAAGCCGTAGGTGTTGTCGACGTCCAGCAGCCAGTGCATGCCGTAGATGTCGCGGGTGCCGTACGCGGTCTGCAGCTCACCGGCGATCGGGTCGGTGCCCACCGAGACGCCGGAGTCGATCTGCGTCGGGTAGCTGTTGATCGTGTTGTACTCGGCCGCGTACGTGGCCGGCTTCGACGCGTTGTAGAAGGAGTTCGTCGGCTGGTCGGCCGTGGCCGGGATGATGTACCTCTCCATCGAGGCCCAGGCGTTGTTGAACTTCGTCCAGTCGCCGGTGACCTGCCCGTAGGTCGCCTCCAGCCACAGGTAGTAGCTGTAGGCCTCGGACGTGGTCTCGTGCCCGTGGTCCGGCGCCTCCACCATGAACGTCTCGACCGAGTGGTACGGCACGCCCTCGGGCGAGAAGTAGCCGTTGGCCGGGTCGTGCAGCTCGTTGTACATCTCGACGAAGCGCTGGATGTACTGGTTGTTCCCGCCGACGTCGTCGTCCGCCTCGCTGACGCTGACGTCGACCGCGGTGTAGCCGGTGGCGCTCACTCTGAACACGGCCGAGCCGCTCGCGGTGTCGGTGTCGTTGGCCGCGGCCACCGTCACGTTCTGCGCGGTGTTCCAGTTGGCCGTCGTGAAGGTCAGGCTGCCGCCACCTGCGACCGTGAGGTCGGTGTCACCGCTGGCGCGGGCCGAGGTGACGCTCACGCTCGCCGTCGGCGCCTGCGACAACCGCACCCCGAAGGTCGCGCTCCCCGCCTCGGGCACGGACAGGGTCGTCGGGCTCACCACGAGCGCGGGGCCCGTGGCCTGGGTGACCGTGATCCCGACCGGTGCCGAGGTCGTGGTCGCGCCGCCGTTGTCGGTGGCCCTGGCGGTGATCGAGTAGCTGCCCGCGGCCACGTTCGTCCAGCTGTAGCTGTACGGCGACGAGGTGTCGGTGCCCAGCAGCGTGCTGCCCTGGTAGAAGTCGACCTTGGCAACGGTGCCGCCCGAGTCGGCCGCGGTCGCCGCGATCGGCACGGTGGCCGGCGCGGTGAACGTCTGGCCGGCGGTCGGCGAGGTCAGCGACACGGTGGGGGCCGGGTTCGCGGCGCCACAGGTGGTGCCGTTGACGCTGAACGTGGTCGGGTTCGGGTTCGTGCTCGACCAGGTGCCGTTGTAGCCGACCGAGACGGAGGCGCCGGTGGCCAGACTGCCGTTGTACGGCATGTTGGTCCCGGTCACCCGGGTCCCGGACTGACTCCAGTTCGCACCCCAGCCGGTGGGGGTGTACTTCTGCGTGGTCGTCGGATAGTCGAACGCCAGCGACCACGACGTGATGGGGTCGCCGGTGTTCTTCAACGTGATGCTCGCCGTGAACCCGCCCTGGCCGGGGCTGCTCGTCCACGAGTTGGCGGTGTAGGTCACGTCGCACGCCACGGCCGCCTGGGCGGGACCTGCCGCCAAAGCCGTGGTCACGCCGGCCAGGAGGACGAGGGTCGTGGCTCCGGCGAGCCGCCTCGATAAGCGTGTCAAAAGGGAAGGAGGTCTGTACTTCACGGGGTCTCCATGGGAGTAGGGGTATGGGAGCGCTCCCAAAAGGGATTGTGGGTGACCTTCGGCGTATGTCAACGGAATGGCGTCGCGGTAACCCCCGTGTTTCCTCTCACCAGGCTGCCGGGGATGAAAGTTTCATCCTCGTTCCGGGGCATTCAACGAGCATGCGGCCTGACGGACACCTCCGGAAAAGCCGCCCTCTGTACAGCGCCCCGAGTCCGGCACACCATGGGAGCGCTCCCAGCCATCTAGCATCCTGGAGATGATCGCTCGTGAGACTCCACCGCGGCCTTCGCAAATGGGCCGTGACCATGACCGCCGCGAGCCTCGCGGCATTAGGGCTCGTCGTCGGCCAGGGCACGGCCGCGAACGCCGCCGTCGCCTGCGACGTGACCTACACAGCCAACTCGTGGACGAGCAGCCCGGGTCAGGGCGGTTTCACCGCGAGCATCACGTTGAAGAACACCGGCGACCCGCTGACCTCATGGTCGCTGGCCTTCGACTATCCGACCACCACGCAGAAATACACCCCCACCGGCTGGGGTGCGAACTGGAGTCAGTCCGGGACCCGGGTGACCGGGACCAACATGCCGTACAACGGCAGTCTGGCCACCGGCGCCTCCGTCTCGGTCGGCTACAACGGCACCTGGTCGAGCACGAACCCGAACCCGGCCACGTTCAGCGTCAACGGCACCACCTGTGGCGGCACGACGCCGACGACCCCGTCGGTGGTCACCTCGGCCGGCACGGTCGCGGTCAGCGAGGGCGGCACGGCGACGTTCACCGCCAGGCTCTCCTCGGCCCCCTCCGCCAACGTGACCGTCGCCACCACACGCAGCAGCGGTGACACCGACCTGTCCGTCAGCTCGGGCGGCTCGCTCACCTTCACCCCGGCCAACTGGAACACCGCCCAGACGGTGACCCTGGCCGCGGCGCAGGACTCCGACACCGCCGCGGGCACCGCCGCGTTCAGCGTCGGCGGCACCGGCGTGACCGGCGCCACGGTCACCGCGAACGAGGTGGACGACGACGCCACCGCGGTGCAGTCGATCACCGTGACACCGACCTCGGTGACCGTGCCCGAGGGCGGCACCGCCTCGTACACCGTGCGCCTGGCCATCCAGCCCACCTCGAACGTGACCGTCACCTCGACGGCGGGCAGCGGCGACACGAACATCACCGTCTCCTCCGGCGCCAGCCTCACCTTCACCTCGGCCAACTGGAACACCGCGCAGACGGTGACCCTGGCCGCCGCGCAGGACTCCGACAACACCAACGGCACCCGGCCGATCACCGTCGCCGCCAGCGGCCTGACGTCCAGGACGGTCACCGCGACCGAGGCCGACGACGACGGCGGCACCAACCCCGGCCCGCACGTCGAGAACCCGTACGCCGGCGCCACCGGCTACGTGAACCCGAACTGGCGCACCAAGGCCGCGGCCGAGCCCGGCGGCTCCGCGGTGGCCAACACCTCCACGGCCGTGTGGCTGGACCGCATCGCGGCCATCGCCGGCTCCTCCACGAGCATGGGACTGCAGGCGCACCTGGACGAGGCCGTCAGGCAGGACGCCGCCAACGGCTCCAGCCCGCTGACCATCCAGTTCGTCATCTACGACCTGCCCAACCGCGACTGCTCGGCGCTGGCCTCCAACGGTGAGCTGCTCATCGCCGAGAACGGGCTCAACCGCTACAAGACCGAGTACATCGACCCGATCGCGACGATCGTCAACAACTCCGCATACGCGAACCTGCGCATCGTCACGATCATCGAGCCCGACTCGCTGCCGAACCTGATCACCAACCTCAGCTTCGCCAAGTGCGCCGAGGCCAACTCGACCGGCGCCTACGTCCAGGGCGTCCAGTACGCGCTGAACAAGCTGCACGCCATCAGCAACGTCTACACCTACATCGACGCCGCCCACCACGCCTGGCTGGGCTGGGACTCGAACTTCAACCCGGCGGTCAACCTGTTCTACACCACCGCCGCGGGCGCCACGGCGGGCGTGGACAGCGTGGACGGCTTCATCAGCAACACCGCCAACACCTCCGCGTCCAAGGAGCTCTACTTCAACATCAACACCACGGTGAACGGCCAGTCGGTCCGGCAGTCCAAGTGGGTCGACTGGAACTACTACGTGGACGAGGTCACCTTCGTCCAGGCGCTGCGCACCGCGCTCATCAGCAAGGGCTTCCGGCAGGGCCTCGGCATGCTGGTCGACACCTCGCGCAACGGCTGGGGCGGCAGCGCCCGCCCGACCGGGGCGAGCACCTCGACGCTCATGGACACGTTCGTCAACGAGTCGCGCATCGACCGCCGCATCCACGCCGGCAACTGGTGCAACCAGAGCGGCGCCGGCATGGGCGCGCGGCCGACGGCCAACCCGGAGACCGGTCTGGACGCCTACGTCTGGATCAAGCCTCCGGGTGAGTCCGACGGCGCGAGCACGGACATCCCGAACGACGAGGGCAAGAAGTTCGACCGGATGTGCGACCCGACCTACACCGGCAACAGCCTCAACGGCAACAACATGTCGGGGGCGCTGGCCAACGCACCGCTGTCGGGCCAGTGGTTCTCGGCACAGTTCCGCCAGCTGCTCGCCAACGCCTACCCGCCCATCAACTGAGACCTGGCCGGCCGGAGGGTCACCCGACCCTTCGGCCGCGGGGGCCGCACGGCCCCTGACCAGGGACCCGCCTGACCCGGGCCCCTGACCAGCCGGAGAGGCCCGCCTGACCCGGGCCCCTCACCAACCGGAGGGGTCCTGGCCGCGAGCCAGGGCCCCTTCGCTATCGCGCCCTGCGCCACTCCGACACGATCTGGTCGACGTCGAAGGGCGTCAGGTTGAGCGGCGGCCCGGACAGTCCCGTCCTGATCGCCTCGCGGATCCGAAGGTTGATCTCCTCGACGATCCGCCGGGCCTCGTGCTCGGTCCTGGCACCGCGGGCCTCGAACAGCGCCTGCTCCGCATCCTTGCGCAAAGCCAGCGTCGGCGGCAGGGGCATCGACAATCCCTCGCTGTCGAGCTTCTGCTTGATCCACCACAGGTCGTCGTGGTGCCGGTCGAGCCCTGGCAGCGGCTTGCCCTTGCCGGGCAGGTCATCGAACTCGCCGCGCTCCTCCGCTTCGCGGATCTGCCTGTCGATCCAGCTCTCGAAAGGCATGCCGGGGGGTTTGCGCTCGGTCACCTTCGCTCCTTCAGGCCAGGTTGTGACTCGGGGTGAGGGGGCCGCGCCAGCCGAGCATGGCCTCCGTCATGCGGACGGACGCGACCGTCGCGGCCACGTCGTGGACGCGCAGGATGCGGGCGCCCTTGAGGATGGCGAAGACGTTGGCGGCGATCGTGCCCTCCCGCCGCTCCCCCTGCGGGCGGTCGAGCGTCTCTCCGATGAAGTCCTTGTTGGACAGGGCCACCAGCGTCGGGTAGCCGATCGCGGTGATCTCCTCCAGCCGGCGGGTCAGCTCCAGGGAATGGAAGGTGTTCTTGTTCAGGTCGTGCCCGGGGTCGATGATGATTTTTTCGGCGGCGATGCCCGCCTTCAGCGCGAACGCGACCCGCTCCCGCAGGAAGTCGGCCACCTCGCAGACGACGTCGGCGTAGCTGGGCCGGAAGACCCGCCTGCCTGGGCCGCCCAGGCTGTGCGTGACGACCACGCTGACCCCGGTCTCCGCCGCGACCTCGGCGATGCCGGGCTCGCGCAGGCCGTTGGTGTCGTTGAGGACGTCGGCGCCGGCCTCGATGGCCGCCCGCGCCACCTCGGGGCGGTGGGTGTCCACGGAGATGACGGCGTCGGTGACGGCCCTGACCTCGGCGATGACCGGGACGACCCGGTCGATCTCCTCCTGCGGGCCGATCTGCGCCTGGGCCGCGCTGAAGGCGAAGCCGCCGATGTCGACCCAGTCGGCGCCGGCCTCGACGGCCCCGCGGGCGGCCGCCACGGCGCTGCCGAGCGCGTAGGTGCTGCCCTGGTCGTGAAAGGAGTTGGGGGTCCTGTTGACGATGGCCATGATGGCGACCTGGCGCTCGAAATCGAACTCCCGCCGCCCGATCCGCCGCACAGGAGAGCTGATCCCGATTTCGCCGCGCACGTGGTGATCCCTTTCCGTCCCTCCCGAGACTACCCGGCCCAGGTCCAGGTCAGACGCGTGGATCAGGCGGCCCGCGTCAGGGGTGGATCATGCGGTGAAACGGCCCGGCGAGTGCCCCCCGGTGGTGACCCTGATGCGTTTCATGACCGCGTGGAGACCACGATCAGGCCCTCTCGGCAGACGCATCGTGAGCATGACCGTGGTGCCGGCCGGACCGGTGTGGAAGTCGGCGGCGTCGCACAGCCGCCGGATCAGGTAGATCCCTCTGCCGGTGTAGGAGAGGTCGGACGGCCTGCGCCGCCCGTTGACGTATCCGTCGGGAATGCCCGTCCCCCGATCCGTGGTCTCGGAGCGGATGACGCCGTCGACCGTCCACAACTTGAAGTGCCCGTGCCCGCCCGCGTGCTCGACGGCGTTGACGACGCTCTCGTGCACGGCCAGGACGAAGTCGTCCAGCCGGGGACCGCTCAGTCCGCAGCGCTCGGCCTCTTCGGCCACCGCGCGACGCAGCTTCGTCACATCGTGGAGGGCGAAGGGCTGGATCATTAAAGTGCGCATTGCAGGCTCCTCCACCCCTGGCCTGGATACGCAGAAACACGAAGTCCGAAGGCACGGCCGCCTTCGGACTGAGAAAACCGGGGAAGTAGACGTTGCCGGATGAAAAGGTCCATGTCTTACCTCCGTGTCGATTTGACACCAAGGCCGCGCTTCAGGACCTACGTTAATTCCTCCCCTTCCCTTACATGGAGGAATTACACCCTTCATCCCTTATGAGTCATCCCTTATGAGTGCCCGCCGACGCCCGTGACCAGCTCCTTGACCCGATCCATCGGGCCACCGTCGGGAGCCAGCGGCGGGGTGTCCATGCCCGCGCCGTCGTGCAGACCGTCGAACAACTCGCGCAGGGCCTCCCACGACGAGTGCCGCGGCGTCCAGCCCAGCACCTCCCTGGCCCGCTCGACCTTCATGACCGGGATCCGCAGGAACAGTTCGAGCAGCCCCGGCGCGGCGGCCACCAGCCGCAGGTGCCAGCCGGCCGCCACGGCCGCCTTGGCCATCCCCCTGGGCACCCGCACCGTGCGCGCGTCGAGCAGCCTGGCCAGGTCCTGCGCATCGAGCACCGGCTCGGCGGCCAGGTTGAACGGCCCCCGCACCTCCTTGGTGACGGCCAGCCGGTAAGCCTCGGCGGCGTCGTCCGCGTGCAGCACCTGCATCCGCAACCCCGGGATGTCGGGCACGAACGGGATCCGCCCGGGCCTGATCAGCCGCCGCGGCACGAACGGCCCGCCGAACAACCTGCGCTGCTCGGTCGCCGCCGCCCGCTGGAAGATGAACCCGGGCCGCATCCGCACCACGCGGATCAGCGGATGGTCGTGCTCGAAGACGTCGAGCACCCGCTCGACGTACGCCTTCTCCCGCCCGTAGGCCGCCCCCGGCCAGCCGTGCGTCGGCCAGCTCTCGTCCACGGGCCGGTCCTTGGGCCCCGGGGAGTAGGCCCCCACGGAGGAGGCGTGGATCAGCGCGGGCACCCCCGCCTCGGCCACCGCCCGGAAGACGCGCATGCTGCCCAGCACGTTGGCCCGCCAGGTGACCGCCGGATCCCTGGTCGGCTGGAACAACCAGGCGAGATGCACCACGGCGTCCGCGCCGTCGAAGATCCGCGCCAGGTCGGCGGTGGCGACGTCGGCCTGCCGCCAGTCGGTGCGGTCGATCCGCCATCCCGGAAGCCGGCGGGCGACCCCGACGATCGAGGTCACGCTTTCGTCGGCGGCCAGCGCGCGTATCAGGCCGGTGCCGACGTTGCCGGTAGCCCCCACCACAACGACTCTCATGTCCGCACCGCTGCCCGCCCTCCGGGCCGCGAAACCCCGCTGACCTGGTGTCTTACGGCTGGAGCAGGATCTTCACCGCACCATCCGCCTTTTTCTGGAACATCTCGTACGCCATCGGCGCCTGCTCCAGCGGCAGCCGGTGCGTCGTCAGGTCCAGCACTCCGAGCGGATCGGCCTCGTCGGTCACCAGCGGCATGAGCGCGCTGGTCCACCGGCGGACGTGCGCCTGGCCCATGCGCAACGTGATGCCCTTGTCGAACATGCGCAACATGGGCAGCGGATCCGTCATGCCGCCGTAGACGCCGACGACGGAGATGACGCCCCCGCGGCGTACCGAGTCGATGGCCTGGTTGAGCGCGGCCAGGCGGTCGACGCCCGCGTTCGTCATCAGCGGTGCGGCGAGCGCGCCGGGCAGCAGCCCCGTGAGCGTCTGGGCGAGCTTGGCGGCGGGCGAGCCGTGCGCCTCCATGCCGACGGCGTCGATGGCCGAGTCCGTGCCACGGCCCGCGGTCAGGCCGCGGATCTCCGCCGGCACGTCGGACACCTCGCTCGCGTCGACAACCTCGATGCCGTGCCGGCGGGCCATCTCCAGGCGGTCCCTGACGCCGTCCACGCCGATCACCCGGTGGCCGAGGTGGCGCGCGATGCGGGCGCTCATCTGCCCGATGGGGCCGAGGCCGAAGACGGTGACGCTGCCCCCGGCGGGGATGTGCGCGAAGGCGACCGCCTGCCAGGAGGTCGGCAGCACGTCGGACAGGTACACGAAGCGCTCGTCGGGCGGCCCGGCCGGCACCCTGATCGGCCCGAACTGGGCCTCCGGCACCCGCAGGTACTCGGCCTGCCCGCCGGGCACCTGGCCGTAGAGCCTGGTGTAGCCGAACAGCGCGGCGCCCATGCCCTGCTCGCGCACCTGCGTGGTCTCGCACTGCGCGTAGAGCTCCATCCCGCACATGTGGCAGTGGCCGCAGGAGATGTTGAACGGGATGACCACGCGGTCGCCGCGCTTGAGGTTGGTGAGGCCGGAGCCCACCTCCTCGACGATCCCCATGGCCTCGTGCCCGAGGATGTCGCCCTCGGCCATGAACGGCCCGAGCACCTCGTACAGGTGCAGGTCCGAGCCGCAGATCCCGGTGCTGGTCACCTTGATGATCGCGTCGTTGGGCTCCTTGATGGCCGGGTCGGGGACCTCCTCGACGCGGACGTCCCGCTTGCCGTGCCAGGTGACTGCCTTCATGACAGGCGCCTACCCCCACAGGAAACAGCAAACGACGGCCTCCTGCGGCCGTGGGATCGGTGAGGCAAAACAGAGCGCAGCTACTAAAGACACTTTACACGCTCCGTATTCAAAGAGTAACTTTTGGTAGCCGTCGATTGACAGGAGCCGTGCGGATGCCGGTGAGGTTCACTCAGCACCACGTGGGGCCACGCGTCGAAGAACGCCTGGCCGGGTTCCTGCAGACCTGGCGGGCCCCCGTATCCGATCCCGACGTCGAGGCCGCGTACCAGTTGCTGAGCGACTTCATCCTGGGCGGCGGCAAGCGGGTGCGGCCCCAGCTGTGTTACTGGGGCTGGCGCGGCGCGGGGGGCAACGACAGCGAGCAGATCATCAGCGCGGCCGCCGCGCTGGAGTTGTGCCACGCGGGGCTGCTGGTCCACGACGACATCATGGACGGCAGTGACACGCGCAGGGGGCGGGCCACCGTGCACCGGAGCCTCGCGCGACTGCACCAGGGGCCGGGCGCGGAGGCGTTCGGCCAGGCGGGCGGCATCCTGCTGGGCACGCTCAGCCTGGCCTGGTCCGACACGTTGTTGTCGTCCTGCCAGGTGGAGCAGCCCCGGCTGCGGGCCGCGCACCACATCTTCGACGCCATGCGCACCGAGGTGATCAGCGGCCAGTATCTCGACGTCCTGGCCCAGCTCCGCGCGGGCGCGAGCGTCGACGAGGCGCTCACCGTGATCCGCTACAAGAGCGCCAAGTACACCGTCGAGCGCCCGTTGCAGATCGGCGGCGCCCTGGCCGGCGCCTCCGGTGGGCTGATGGAGTCCTACTCCCGCTTCGGCGTGCCGCTCGGCGAGGCGTTCCAGCTCCGCGACGACGTGCTGGGCACGTTCGGGACGGAGTCGGAGACGGGCAAGTCGGCGCTCGACGACCTCAGGGAGGGCAAGCACACGGTGATGTTCGCGCACGCCGTGCAGCGGGCCTCGCCCGCGCAGCTCGCCCATCTGCGGAGCTGGCACGGCAATCCGGAGCTGACCGAGGAGCGCGCCGCCGAGCTGCGCCAGATCCTGCGGGAGACCGGCGCGCTGGCCGAGGTCGAGGCGATGATCGAGGTCCGGGTGCGCGAGGCCGTGACGGCTCTGGCCGAGGCGCCGATCGAGCCGGAGGCCGCCGGCGCGCTGGCCGTGCTGGCCGATCAGCTCGCCCACCGCACCAAGTAAGGGGTCTCCCATCATGGGACGTGTACTTCTCGCTGCCCCGCGCGGCTACTGCGCGGGCGTGGATCGCGCGATCGTCACGGTCGAGGAGGCGCTGAGACGCTTCGGAGCGCCGGTCTACGTCCGCAAGCAGATCGTGCACAACACCTCCGTGGTCGGCGACCTCACCCGGCGCGGCGCGATCTTCGTCGACGAGCTCGACGAGGTTCCCGATGGCGCGCTGGTGGTCTTCTCCGCCCACGGCGTCTCCCCGGCGGTCAAGCGGGAGGCGGCCCGGCGCGGGCTGCCGACGATCGACGCGACCTGCCCGCTGGTGACGAAGGTGCACAAGGAGGCCGCGCGCCTGGCGGACGAGGGCTACGAGATCGTGCTCATCGGCCACGCCGAGCACGAGGAGGTCGAGGGCACGCTGGGCGAGGCCCCCGGCCGCATCCACGTCGTCGACCCGGCCCGCCCGGACGAGCTGACGACCGGCGGCTCCGGCCGGATGAGCTGGTTGTCGCAGACCACGCTGGCCGTGGACGAGACGCTGGGCGCGGTCGCCCGCCTGCGCGAGCGCTTCCCCCAGTTGATCGACCCGCCCAGCGACGACATCTGCTACGCCAGCCAGAACCGCCAGGAGGCGGTCGCCGCGATCGCCCCGCGCTGCGAGCTGGTGATCGTCGTCGGCTCGGCCAACTCCTCCAACTCCCAGCGGATGGTGGAGGTCGCGCTGAACGCCGGCGCCGGCGCGGCCTACCTGGTCGACCGGGCCGGCGACGCCGACGAGCGGTGGCTGGCCGGAGTGACGACCGTCGGGGTCAGCTCCGGCGCCTCCGCTCCCGAGCGGCTGGTCGAGGAGGTCCTCGCCTGGCTCGCCGGCCACGGCTACGCGGACGTGGAGTCCGTGACCCTGACCGAGGAGACCCTGACCTTCTCCCTCCCCCCCGAACTCCGAACCTCTCGCCACCACGGCTAGGCCCCACCCTGAGATAGGCGGTGCAGCACATGACCGAAACGACCAACTCGACAACTTCTGAGAACGGCAACGGCCAGCTCAGCCTCAGTACCGATGCCGCCAGGCAGCTCTCGACCACGACCAAGACGCCGCCGCAGATGCAGGAGATCACCTCCCGCTGGTTGTTGCGGCTGCTGCCGTGGGTGCAGTGCTCCGGCGGCGTGTTCAGGGTCAACCGGCGGCTGACGTACACGCTCGGGGACGGCCGCATCACGTTCAGCACGACGGGCTCGAACGTGCGCGTGATCCCGGCCGAGCTGACCGAGCTGCCCATGCTGCGCGGTTTCGAGGACATGGACGTGCTCGAAGCGCTGGCCGACCGCTTCGTCCAGCGCGAGGCCGAGGCCGATGAGGAGATCGTCGCCGAGGGCAGCGCCGCGGACCAGCTCGTGCTGATCGCCCATGGCCGCGTGGGCAAGGTCGGCCGCGGCGCGTACGGCGACGAGCAGAACCTCGGGGTCCTGGCCGACGGCGACCACCTCGGTGAGCAGTCCTTGGTCGGCGGCGGCGCGTTCGAGTACAGCTGGCGCACCAAGACGGCGACCACCCTGCTCATCCTGTCCAAGCAGGACTTCGACGAGGTCGCCGACCAGTCGCCCGCGCTGCGCGAGCACCTGGAGGGCTGGCGCGCCAGCGGTGACCGCGCCCAGAACGCCTACGGCGAGGCCGCCATCGACATGTCCTCCGGCCACGCCGGTGAGGCCGTGCTGCCCGGCACGTTCGTGGACTATGAGCAGAGCCCGCGCGAATACGAGCTGAGCGTGGCCCAGACCGTGCTGCGCGTGCACAGCCGGGTCTCCGACCTGTACAACCAGCCGATGAGCCAGCTCGACCAGCAGCTCCGCCTGACGATCGAGGCCCTGCGCGAGCGCCAGGAGCACGAGCTGGTCAACAACAGGGAGTTCGGCCTGCTCCACAACGCCGACTTCAGCCAGCGCATCCGCACCCGCTCCGGCCCGCCGACCCCTGACGACCTCGACGACCTGCTGGCCGTGGTGTGGAAGGAGCCGGCGTTCTTCCTGGCGCATCCGCAGGCCATCGCGGCGTTCGGCAGGGAGTGCAGCAAGCGCGGCGTCTACCCGCAGTCCAGCGAGGTCAACGGGCACCGGGTGCCGGCCTGGCGGGGTGTGCCGATCTTCCCGTGCAACAAGATCCCGGTCACCGGCGCGCGCACGTCGTCGGTCCTGCTCATGCGGACCGGCCAGGAGAACCAGGGTGTCGTCGGGCTGCACCAGACCGGCATCCCCGACGAGTACCAGCCCAGCCTCTCGGTCCGGTTCATGAACATCAACGAGAAGGCCGTCATCTCCTACCTGGTCAGCGCCTACTACTCGGCCTCGGTCCTGGTGCCCGACGCGCTCGGCGTGCTGGAGGACGTCGAACTCGGCAGGAACTGCTAGCCGGCACTTTCTCCTCGTCCGGTCCCAGGGATTGTCGCGGGAGGAGTTTCACGCGGTGAGCACGCAGTCGCCGGCGCTGCGGTCCAGCTCTGCCGTCGAGATGGCACGCTGATCGGCCCCACCCAAGGAGTGAGCATGTCGTCTCAGCCGTTCGAACTGCCGGACTTCTACATGCCGTACCCGGCGCGGCTCAACCCGCATCTGGAAGAGGCGCGCGCGCACTCCAAGAAGTGGGCGCGTGACCTGGGCATGCTCGAAGGCTCCGGCGTCTGGGAGGAGGACGACCTCGACGCCCACGACTACTCGCTGATGTGCGCCTACACCCATCCTGACTGCGACGGCGCCGAGCTCTGCCTGATCACCGACTGGTACGTGTGGGTCTTCTTCTTCGACGACCACTTCCTTGAGGTGTACAAGCGCACCGGTGACCTGAAGGGCAGCAGGGCCTACCTGGCCAGGCTGGCGTCCTTCATGCCGATGGGCGTGGATCTGACCATGCCGGAGCCGACCAATCCGGTGGAGGCGGGGCTGGCCGATCTGTGGGTGCGGACCGTGCCCCGCATGTCACTCGACTGGCGCGAACGGTTCGCCGAAAGCACCCGCAACCTGCTCAACGAGTCGCTCTGGGAGCTGGCCAACATCAACAGGGGCCGGGTCGCCAACCCGGTCGAGTACATCGAGATGCGCCGCAAGGTGGGCGGGGCCCCGTGGTCGGCCGGGCTCGTCGAGCACGCCGTGGGCGCCGAGGTGCCCGCGCGGCTGGCCGCAACCCGGCCGCTGCGGGTGCTCAAGGACACCTTCTCCGACGCGGTCCACCTGCGTAACGACCTGTTCTCCTACCAGCGGGAGGTCGCGGACGAGGGCGAGCTGAGCAACGGCGTGCTGGTGCTGGAGACGTTCCTGGGCTGCGGCACGCAGGAGGCCGCCGACGCCGTCAACGACCTGCTCACCTCGCGCCTGCAGCAGTTCGAGCACACCGCGCTCACCGAGCTGGGGCCGCTCTTCGTCGAGCGGGCGATCGACCCGCTGACGGCCGCCGGTGTGCTGGCCTACGTCAAGGGCCTGCAGGACTGGCAGTCGGGCGGCCACGAGTGGCACATGGTCTCCAGCCGCTACATGAACGCGCGGGCGAAGGTGAGCAAGCCGCTGGGCATGTCGTCGATGGTGAACCTGCTCGGCGCCAAGCGGCTGCGCACCTTCACGCACGTGCCGTACCAGCGGGTGGGGGCCACCCGCATTCCCGACCTGTACGTGCCCTTCCCGCTCCGGTTGTCCCCGCATCTGGACGCCGCCCGCCGCAACATCGTGGACTGGTGCCAGGCGATGGGCTTGCTGGAGTCCCAGCCGGGCGTGGCAGGCTCGGCGGTGTGGGACCGGGACAAGCTGATCGACTACGACCTGTCGTTGTGCGCGGCGGGGCTGCATCCCGACGCCTCTGCCGAGGAGCTGGACCTGGCCTCGTTCTGGCTGGCCTGGGGCACCTACGGCGACGACTACTTCCCGGTCGTCTTCGGCCGCTCACGCAACCTGGCCGCCGCCAAGATCACCGTTGACCGCTTCTCGTTGTTCATGCCGCTGGACGGCTCGCCTCCGCCACCGCCCGCGAGCGCGCTGGAGCGCGGGCTGGCCGACGTCTGGGCGCGTACGGTCGCGCCGATGCCGCCGGCGGACCGCCGCAAGCTGCGCCGGGCGGTCGAGACGATGTGCGAGGGATGGTTGTGGGAGCTGGCCAACGAGCTGGCCCGCCATGTCCCCGACCCGGTGGACTATCTGGAGATGCGCCGGCTGACCTTCGGCTGCGAGCTGACGATGAGCCTGACCAGGCTGCGGCACTCCAAGGGCATCCCGGAGGCGTTCTACCGCAGCGGCCCGGTGCGGGCGCTGGAGAACGCGATGATGGACGCCGGCCTGCTGATCAACGACATCTTCTCCTACCAGAAGGAGATCGAGTTCCAGGGCGAGGTGCACAACTGCGTGCTGGTGGTGCAGAACTTCTTCGACTGCGACCGGGCGGCGGCGCTCACCATCGTCAACGATCTGCTGACGGGGCGGGTGCGGGAGTTCGAGCATCTCGTGGCGAACGAGCTGCCGATCGTGTGCGACGACTTCGGGCTCGACGAGGTGGCCAGGCAGGACGTCGAGGCGTTCGTGACGGAGCTGCGCGACTGGCTGGCCGGGATTCGCCACTGGCATCTGAACTGCTTCCGCTACGACGAGGCGTCGCTGCGCCGCCATCACCGGCCGCCGCAGTGGCGGCTCGGCGGCCCCACCGGGCTGGGCACCTCGGCGGTCACGGCCTTCCCGCTGCATACGGGCGGGCGTTAGATGGGCAGGTGCTGCGCGTCGGCGTCGTGATACCAGCCCATCATGAGCAGCAGCCGACGTTGGTACGGCGTGATGTTGTGCAGGTGGATCCAGCGTTGCGCCGGCGGAAGTGCGGGCATCGCCAGCACGCGTAGCCCCGAGACGTCGATGAAGGTCAGCGCCCCGGTGTCGACGACGACGTGGGCGCCCTGCCGGCAACTCGCCAGCGTGCTGGCCAGCGCCCGGCTGTTGGTCGCGTCGATCTCACCCACCAGCGTGACGGCCGGCGTCCCTGACGCCGCGCGCATCATGATCCTGAGCTGCTCGTCCTGATAGAGCAGCCGCTCTTCGACGCCGCTCATGCTCCCTGCACCCCCCAACACAACACACTGCGGGGGTTTGTCGGCCGGACCTGCACTTCAGAGGAAGATCGCCAGTGATATGGCGATTGACCTGAAAACCAGGCTACACGAGGTATGTTCCGCTATGTAATTTTCGCCGTGAAATGACCGAGTTGCGGGGAAAATATGAAAGTTCACCACATTCAGTTGATCTGACCGAGCCCGCGCCGGCTGCGGACTCGGTCGGTGATCTGATCTGCCTGCGTGGCCGGGCTTCCCGCGCCTCAGCGGCCGCGGCCGACCTGGGGTGACCCTCCGGTAAGGTGCCGCCACGAGGGGTCGTGGGTACCGGAGTGCCCCCAGGTCAGGGGCGCGTACGCGGGGCGGGAGCCACCGCCTGGGCGGGTCAGTTGTTGTCGCCCGTGTTCTCCTCGTTGTTGAGGACGTCGAGGTCGATGTCCTGCAGGTGCAGCAGCGTGAGGACGTCGACGTACTTGACCGAGTCGTTGAGCACGTCGTTCAGCGCGGTCAGGTCGTCGAGGAGGCTGAGCTGGCTCAGAATCTGCTTGTCCTTGTTGTAGGCGTTGGGGCCGACGTCGGCCGACGCGCTCGTGGCCGAGAAGCCGAACAGGAAACCCGCGATTGCTGCACCGGCAAAGATGCGACGCATCATTTGTCTACTTCTCCTTCGTTGGAATCGGCGCGGGATGCGCGTCATCGAAAATCACTCGCACAGAGCTGCGAGATTCCATGGATAACAATCTCGCGGGCTTTCGATTGCCGCAACCCGGTCGTGCTAAGTCAAAGTCAAATACCCGCCGTAATCTCTTGGCCACCGCAAACGACGGTTCCTGACATGTCGGCTAAGTCACCATTTGCCGCAGGTGGCATCGCAGTTATTTTTCATCTTATGGCCATACGAGCATCACGCATGGCCAAAGTCCGTTTTATTGCCATAGAGAAGGAGGAATGCTAGCGACAGGAACGGCCGGCCGCGCATCTGGGCGACGCCGGGGCACGGACAAGTCGCGGGAGCGCTGAATATGCCATGAATGGACTGAGGCCACTGTTGATAATGGCGCTGCCGATTATCCTGGGCGCGCATTCCACACCCGCGTCGGCGGCGAATGGCTGCCCTGCGGGAATGTGCGGGCAGGCCGCCGGCCAGGCCCACAGGTCGGGAGGCGGTGCCATCGCGGCGCGAACGGCGATGGAGATGATCGGCATCCCGTACTCATGGGGCGGGGGCGGGCCGGGCGGGCCCGGATTCGGGATCGGGAAAGGGGCTGCGACCTGGGGGTTCGACTGCTCGGGGCTGGCGGAGTACGCCTGGGCGCGGGCCGGGGTGACGATCGGCTCGACGACGCAGGAGCAGTGGAGGTCGGGAATCCGGATACCGAAGGAGGCGGTGGAGCCGGGGGATCTGGTCTTCTACGACAACGACGCGGACGATCCGGGACCCGAGCACGTGGCCGTGGCCGTGGACGCGACGCGGATGGTGCACGCGCCGTACACCGGGCAACTGGTCCGGCTGGACCCGCTGGACCGGCCGACTTTCCTGGGGGTGGTCCGGCCGAGCGAGGCGGCCGCGAACGGCCACGCGGCCCAGGTCGTCCTGCAGTGATCGACCTGGGCCGCGTGCCGCTGTCAGCTCGGTGCGCACCGAGCCTGGCGCCGTGGTCTCGCGATCTGCCACGGCCCGTTCTTCTGGTTCACCTCAAGGCACCAGGAAACAGATCTTGGCCGGGCGAGCTCCCCCACCGGAACGGGGGCCGCCGATCAGCTTCCTGCCTACGCCACGCGAGGAGCCGTCAGTTGTTGTCGCCCGTGTCCTCTTCGTTGTTGAGGATGTCGGCGTCGATGTCGTTCAGGTGCAGCAGCGTGAGAATGTCGATGTACTTGACCGAGTCGTTGAGGACGTCGTTCAGCGCGGTCAGGTCATCGAGGGCGCTGAGCTGGCTCAGGATGCTCTGCCCGTTGTTGTGCGGGTTGGGGCCGACGTCGGCAGAGGCGCCGGTGGCCGTGAAGCTCAGAGCGGCGGCTGCGATTGCTGCACCGGCCAGAATGCGACGGATCATGATTTCTTTCCTCCATGGATCGGCGCGGAATTCCCGGCGCCATAGTCGTTTGTGCAGGGCTGTGAGGTGCCGCCAATAACAATCGCGGCAGCCCGCGAAATCCGCAACCCGAAGAGCCCAATCCGGAGTCAAGGAGGAACCCCGGTTTCTTGGTGCTCGGTTTTCGTGTTCATCGACGACGCACGTCTGAAAGCAACTACGCGAAGGTCGGCGAACGACATTTATTTTGGTTGACCGCGCGGCCGATGGGACAGCCGTTCACCGCCGTTTAGGCAACGATCACCCGAAACTTGAGAATCGCCCCCGCGTAAGCCGGTGCGGCCTTAGCACGCGCGGACGCCCGGGGCGTACAAAACGGCGAGAATGTTTTGGCAGGCGGGCAAGCCCCGGCCATGCACGTCAGTCGTTGAGACGGTCCAGGGCGGCCGACAGGCGCCGCAGCGCCTCCAGACAGGCCCTCGCATCGTCGAACCCCAGCTCGCCCACCAGCCGGTCGGCGAGCTCCTGGTGCCCAGGGGTGATCTTGGCGACGGCCTCCCGGCCGGCCGCCGTCGGCCGCAGCAGCTTGGCGCGCCGGTGCGCCGGGTTGGGACGGTATTCGGCCAGGCCCCGCTCGACCAGCAGGTCCGCGATCCGCTGCACCCCCTGCCTGGTCATCCCCATCACCCTGGCGATGCCGGCCACGGGCAGCGGCTCGCCCAGGACGGCCCCGAGGACCTGCCACCACGCCGCCGTCATGCCCGACGGCCTGGCCAGCCCCTCGGCCACCTCCATGAACTGCCCGTTGAGCCGGAACGACCCCAAGGCCAGCCCCGAGAGCAGGTCGGCCGACTCGCTCATGCCGCCATCAGCACCTCGAAGGCCGACGCGTCGCTCTCGGCGAACAGCCGGAACCACGCGTCGAGCACCTCGGGGCGGTAGACGCCGAGCCGCCGGAAGACCTCCCTGGCGAACGCCACCTGCTCGGTCGGCCCGGCCGTGATGAGGTCGCCCCCGAGCACCGCGTCCTCGTCGAGGTAGCGCCCGGCCCCCGCGTAGCCCGCCTGCGCCGCCAGATATCGCGCCACGGCGCTGGTGTGGTCGCGGTCGTCCAGCAGGCCCTCGCGGGCCAGCCCCGCCGTGGCGCCGCAGATGGCCGCGACCGGCACCCCCGCGTCCAGGAACTCCCGGGCCTTGCGGGCGAACGGCGCCAGCTCCTCCCCCATGTCCCACAGGTCGGCGCCGGGCAGGATGAGCAGCGCGCTGTCCGCCGGCGAGAGCCGGTCGAGCGTGCGGTCCGGCGTGATGCGCAACCCTCCCATGGTCACCACCGGATCGGTGGTCAGGCCGACCGTGACGATCTCGTAGCCGCCCGGCTCGCGGTGGTAGCGCCCGCTGCGCAGATGCGCGGTCAGGTGACCGGTCTCCCAGTCGGCGAGCGTGTCGTAGACGGCGTGGTGCACGATGGGCTTCATGACAGCATGCTGTCGTTACGACAGCGTGTTGTCAATTGATTCCCGTGCAAGGATGGCACCCATGGCAGAGATCGTCGGCGGAGGACGTCCAGTCAACGACGCCGAGCGGCGCGTGATCGCCTACCTGCGCGACCACGCCCCCGCCGAGTGGCTGCTGCTGCACAACGTCGAGGTCCCGCGCGGCCATGACGTCTTCGAGGTGGACCTGCTCGTGCTCACCGGCCACTCGCTGGTCGTCGTCGACGTCAAGGGAACCCGGGGGCGCATCGAGGTGTCGGGCACCCGCTGGTTCCCGCCGCGCAGGGAGGCGTTCGGCTCTCCGGTGGCCAAGCTCCGGGGCACCGCGAAGGCGCTGAAGGGCCTGCTGGTGTCGAGGTCCACCCAGCTCGAACGGGTCTACGTCGACTGCCTGGTCGTCCTCACCTCGCCCGACGCCGTGCTCGTCGACCACGCCGGGCGCGACGCCGTCAACGTCACCGACCTGCCCGGCCTGCTGGCCACGCTGAGCGACGTCTCGCGGGTCAGGCGCGGGTGCAGCCCGGACGCGAAGCCGTACCTGACCGCGATCCTCGACGCGCTCAACCAGACGGTGCGGCGCAGCACCGCGCCGCCCAGGTTCGGCAACTGGGAGGTCGAGGAGCAGCTCGGCGGCGACACCAAGGTCACCGAATACCGCGCGTTCAACGTGACGCTGCCGGGCAGCGAGACCGTGTTGTTGCGGGTCTACCAGGCCGATCCGCTGGCCGACCACGAGTCGCGGGCGGCCGAGCGGCAGCGCATCGCCAACGCCTATCAGACGCTGATCAGGATCCCGCCGCATCCGTGCGTGGTGCGCTCGCGCGACTTCTTCGCCATCGACGACGAGAGCCGGTTCGTGCTGGTGCTCGACGACGTGCACGGGCAGGCGCTGCACCTGTCGCTGGGCGCCGGCGCCCGGCTGGGCGTGATCCAGGACCTGCTGCGCGGGCTGGCGCACGCGCACGCGCACGGCGTCGTCCACCGCGCGCTGACCCCCGCCTCGGTGCTGGTCACCGACGACGGGCACGCCGTGCTCTCCGGATTCGACTACGCCAAGCCGGGGCCGCGCAACTACACCGTGGCCCACGAGCTGGGCAACGTGCTCGACGCCCATTACGTGGCGCCGGAGTGCCAGGAGCGGCCCGACCGGATGACGACCTCCTCCGACGTCTACGCGGCCGGCGCCATCGCCTATCAGTTGCTCACCGGGCACCTTCCGACCAGCGCCGACGCGCACGGGCCCGACGTGCCGGAGGTGGTGCGCAGGATGCTCGACCACTCCCCCGCCAAGCGGCCGACCGCCGCTGAGGCGCTGCTCGTCCTGGAGACGCCGCCCGCGCGGCCGTCCAGGCTGAGCCGGCTCGTCCGTCGCATAGTGTCCGGCTCATGACCGTCACGCTGCGCCCGGCCGGGGAGAGCGACCTGCCCTTCTTGTACCGGCTCACCAGCGACCCCGAGAGCACGGGCGACTTCCAGTGGTACGGCTGGCAGGACCCGCACCGCCTGCGCAGGCGCTGGGAGGTCGACGGCCTGCTCGGCGACGAGGACGGCTTACTGATCATCGTGGCGGACGGCGACGACGCCGGCCTCGTGTCGTGGCGCAAGGCCTTCACCGGCAGGGTCGTCTACGGCTGGGCGATGGGGGTCATCGTGGCGCCGGAGTCGCGCGGCAAGGGCCACGGGACCGAGGCGCAGAAGCTGCTCGTGCGCTATCTGTTCGATCACTCGACGGTCAACCGGGTCGAGGCGACCACCGAGATCACCAACCTGGCCGAGCAGCGGGCGCTGGAGAAGGCCGGGTTCACCCGCGAGGGCGTCATGCGCGGCGCCGGCTTCCGCGCGGGCGAGTGGCACGACGGCGTGATGTACAGCGTGATCCGCTCCGACCTCAGCCCTCCTGCGTGATGGTGTCGAGGATGTCGATGACGTAGAGCAGCGGCTGCTCGCCCGGCGCGGGCACGGCGACGCGGCTGCCGACCCGACGCCCGACGAGCGCGGCCGGCCAGGCGTCGGGCACGAAGCCCGGCTTCAGCGTGAACGCGCTCGGCCCGCCCCGCCGGTACGACGAGTCCACGACCGTCCTCGACGGCCAGCTCGCCGCCACGTACTGGACGACCACCTTCGCGCCCGCCACGACGTCCCGGCCGGAGCCGTCGATGATCGTACGGGCCGGCGAGGACGGCGTGAGATCGCCGGGGACGGCCGGCAGGGTACGCCCGACGAGACGGGCGTCGGGCGGGTAGCCGCCCAGGATGTCGAAGACCAGCACCAGCGTGTCCGCCGGTGAGACGCCGGTCAGCGGCAGGTTGGGCCCCAGCGCCTCGGCGGCCGGGCTGACCAGCATGACCCGGCTGCCCGCCGCTCTGCCGATCAGCGACTGCCGCCAGGTCTCCGACACCTGCCTGCCGTCGAAGACGACCGTGGTGGGCTGGTTGCCGTCGTAGGTGTTCAGGTAGGGCTCGTTGCCGGTCCACCGGCGGATGTCGACGTCCGCGAGGACCACGTCGCCGGGCAGCGTGCGCCGCCCGCTGCCCACCGACAACACGGTGATGCGCGGCACCCGCCCGGGTTTGCCCTTGGGGATGGCGACGATCGGCTTGCTGCCGAACGTCCCGGTGACGATGGGTTGCGTGCCGTCCTCGGCGACGCCACACGAGGTGGCGAGCATGAGCAGGGCCGGCCAGATCAGACGCACGATTTCCTCCAGGGCGCAGGTCCGAAGGGGTTCTAGCCGCAAAGGCGGAAAGGAATGCTGCGGGGCTCGCCATCTCACGACAAAGGCGCGGGAGGATGGACGGGTGAGCAAGCCGAACCTGGCGCGAAGGGTCGCCGAGACAGCGGAGATCGCGCTGACCACGCGCAAGTACGTGACGTTCATCGACGTGGTGACGGGCCTGCGCTGGCTGCACTCCCGGCACGTGGACGTCTGGCGGCAGGGCCGGGCGGCCACGCTGGCCGAGCTGGCGGCCGTCGACGAGGAGCGCCTGCTCGCCGCGGCCGGCCTGCTGCGGGACTGGGCGCTGGCCAAGGGGCTGAGGCCGGTGGAGACGCCCTACGTGGCCGGCACCCGCGACCGCCGCGAGCTGCGCTTCATCTCCCACGACGGGCAGGACGCCTTCCGGGTGCACTGGCTCTCGCCGGACCTCAGCGAGGCCAGGGTGCGGCGGCTCACCGAGGCGCAGAGCAAGGCGCCCGACCTGGTGGCGGTGTCACCGCTGGACGCCTGGACGTGCGCCGGATGCGGCGACACCGGCCCCTACCTGATCATGGAGGACGACCGGCCGCACTGCCTGACGTGCGCCGATCTCGACCATCTGGCGTTCCTTCCGGCCGGCAACGCGGCGCTCAGCCGGCGGGCCAAGCAGGAGAGTGGCCTGGCCGCGGTGGTGGTGCGCTACAACCGGCGGCGCAAGGTCTACCAGCGCCTGGGCGTGCTGGTGGAGCAGGGCGCGCTGGAGGCGGCCGAGGAGCGCTGCCTGGCCGACGAGGAGCTGCGCCTGCGGCGCCGCGACCGCGATCGGGAGCGCCGGGCGGAGCAGGACGTGGAGTTCCAGGCCGCCATGGCGGCCGCGATCGCCCGGTTGTTCCCCGGCTGCCCCGAGAGCCGGGCCAAGGAGATCGCCGAGCACGCGGGATTGCGCGGCAGCGGCCGGGTCGGCAGGACGGCGGCGGCCAGGGCGCTCGACGAGAACGCCATCACCCTGGCCGTGATCGCCTCGATCCGGCACCTCGACACCGACTATGACAGTCTGCTCATGTCGGGTGTCCCCCGTATGGAGGCCCGCGACCGGATCAAGGACCGCATCGAGCGCAAGCTGGAGGAGTTCCGCCGATGAACGACTGGCACACCGTTCGCGATGAGCTGCGTGACTTCGCCCTCGGCCTGCCCGAGACGCATGAGGACCATCCGTGGGGCGAGACGGTCATCAAGGTCAACAAGAAGGTCTTCCTCTTCCTCGGCATGGACGAGCAGACCGAGAAGTGGCAGCCCTCCTTCAACGTGAAGCTGCTGTCGGGGGCGCACGGTCACGCGCTGACCGTCGAGGGGGCCGCGCCCAGCGGCTACGGGCTCGGCAAGGCGGGCTGGGTGACCGTGCCGTTCCTGTCGGAGCTGCCCGAGACCGAGGTGCTGCTCGAATGGGTGGAGGAGAGCTACCGGGCGATCGCCCCCAAGCGGGCGGTCAAGGAGCTCGACGGCCTCAGGTGACCGCGAGCCGCCTGGCGTACGCCTCCTCCCGCCAGAGCTCCTTGTCCAGCACCTCCAGCAGCGTGGTGGCCGCGTCGTAGACGTCGGTGTAGCCGATGTAGAGCGGCGCGAACCCGAACCGCAGGATGTCCGGCGCCCGGAAGTCGCCGTGCACGCCCCGGTCGATCAGCGCCCGCATGACGGGATAGCCGTCCGGGTGGCGGAAGCTCACCTGGCTGCCGCGCGCGGCCGGGTCGGCGGGCGAGGCCAGCTCCAGGGCGTCGCCGACCAGCTCGATGAAGAGCGAGGTCAGGGCCATGCTCTTGGCCCGCACGGCGGCCATCGGCACCTGCTCCCACACGTCGAGCGCGGCCTCCAGCGCCGCGAACGACAACACGTGCGGCGTGCTGACCGCGAAGCGCCGGATGCTCGGGGCCGGCCGGAAGTCCTGCTCGAACGCGAACGGCTCGGCGTGCCCGTTCCAGCCGGACAGGGCGTTCTCGGCGGTGGCGTGGTGGCGCGGGTTGACGTAGAGGAAGGCCGGCGCACCCGGGCCCGCGTTCAGGTACTTGTACGTGCAGCCGACCGCGAAGTCCGCCTGCGAGACGTCCACCTCCATGGCCCCCACGCTGTGGCACACGTCCCACACCATCAGCGCGCCCGCCTCGTGCACCCGCGCGGTGACCGACGGCACGTCGTGCCGGGCGCCGGTGCGGTAGTCCACCTCGGAGAGCAGCACCACCGCGGCGTCGTCGAAGCGCCCCTCGGCGAAGTCGCGCACCTCGTAGCCGCCGAGCAGCCGGGCCAGGCCCTGCACCATGTAGTGGTCGGTGGGGAAGTTCGTCACGTCGGAGACGATCACCCGGCGCTCCGGGCGCAGCCTGAGCGCGGCGGCCACCGCCTGGTAGATCGCGATCGAGGTCGTGTTGCCCGCGACGACCTGTCCCGGGCCCGCGCCGATCAGCGGCGCCAGCCGGTCGCCCACTGTCAGGGGCTGCTCGTACCAGCCGGCGTGGTTCCAGCCGCCGACGAGTTGCTCGCCCCATTCGTCCTCGACCGCCCGCCGGACCCGCTCCGCGGTACGGCGGGGCAGCGCCCCGAGGGAGTTGCCGACCAGGTAGACGACGCCCTCCGGCAGCACGAACTCGTCTTTGCGGGCCCGCAGCGGATCGGCGGCGTCGAGGGCGAGGTAGCGGTCACGGTCCAACGTTCACTCCTGTTGTGGCGGGATGGTCGCTATGACCCGGTTTATGCCATTCTGGTACGTACGTGCATACCAGTTCTGCACCGGGTCGTGCGCAGCGTCCAGCCGGAACCTGCCGCGCGGCCCGCCCAGCTCCCCCACCTCGGCCAGCTCCCGCGTCAGATCGCCGCCCCTGGCCAGGGCCGTGTCGATCAGCCGCATCGCGTCCCAGCTCTGCAGGGCCACCGTGGACGGGTTCCGGCCGGTCCTGGCCCGCCATCGGGCCACGAAGGCGATGTTGTCCGGGTTGTCCAGCGCGGGAGAGTACATGCCGACGCTCGTGATGCCCTCCGCGTCGGTGGTGACGGCCCGCAGCACGTCCTCGTCCGTGAGGTTCTGGCAGGCCAGCAGCCTGATCCTGGTGTCGTAGCCCAGTCGCTTGAACGCCGTGACGAACGCGGCCGCGTCGCCGCCGGCGTAGAAGGCGTACAGGAGCCGGGCCCGCGCGGGGATCTGCGCGAGGTACGGCTCCAGGTCGGCCTGCTGCCCGAACGGCGTGAGGATGCGCTTGAGCGGCTCGGCGCCGAAGCCCGCGGTGAAGCCGCTGAGCGTCTCCTCGCCCGCGGAGTAGTCGGAGGCCATGAGCACGACGCCCTGCCTGCCGTACGTCCGCGCGGCGTAGCGGCCGGCCGCGTAGCCGTGGGCGTAGTTGGTGTACGACACGCGGAAGACGTTCGGGCCGCCCAGCCCGTCGGCGCCCGCGTTGGCGATCACCACCGGCGTCGAGCCCGCGGCCTTGACCACCGACACGGCGACGGGCGAGGCGATCAGCCCGGTGATCACCTCCACGCCCTCGTCCCCGACGAGCCGCACGGCCTCCTTCTGGCCCTGCTCCGGGCTGCCGGTGTCGTCGGCCACGATCAGCTCGGCCGGCCTGCCGCCCAGGCGGCCTCCGTGGTCGTCCAGGTAGAGGCGCATGGCGGCCTCCATGTCGTCGCCGAGCACGGCGTACACGCCGGTCTGCGAGATGATCGCGCCGACCTTGACCAACGGGTGGTCCTCGTCGGGCGGCGGCAGCGAGCCACCGCAGCCGGCGACCATCAGCACGGCCAGGCCGACCACCGGCAGCCCCAGCACGGGAGCGCGCATGGGGAGCTCCCTTCAGCCCAGGAACGCCTCTGCGTCGGCTGCGAGCAGCCGCAGCGCGCGCTCGTGTGTACGTCGATGACCATTCAGCCCTTGCCGGGGTGGAGCGCGCCGCACCGGCCGCAGGTGCGGGCCTTCTCGTCGCCGTAGAACGCCTCGAAGACCGGCGGCAGGTCCTTGACGATGTCGCGCACCTGCAGCTCGACCTCGTGCACCTGATGGCCGCACTCGGCGCAGTACCACTGGAACCTCTCCAGCTCGCCCTCCGGCCGGATCCGTTCGATCACCAGCCCGACGGACCCTTCCTCCGGCCGCTGCGGCGAGTGCGGCAGGCGCGGCGGGAGCAACCACATCTGACCCTCGCGCACGTGCACGGTCTGCGGGCCGTCCTCGGTCATGACGTTCACGTGCATGTTGCCGCGTACCTGGTAGAACAGCTCCTCGTACGGATCCACGTGGAAGTCGGTCCTGGAGTTGGGCCCGCCGACCACCATCACGATGAAGTCGTCCGCCCCTTCGAAGACCACCTTGTTGCCGACGGGCGGCTTGAGCAGGTGAGCGTGCTCGTCGATCCACTTGGTGAAGTCAAGAGGGGGAATCATGATCGCTCCTGGGGATGATAGGCGACGGCCTGCATCTCGATGAGGAGGTGGGGATGCGGGAGCTGGTGCACCGCGACCGTCGCCCTGGTCGGCCCCTCCTCGTCGAAGAACTCGGCGTAGACCTCGTTATAGCCCTTGAAGTCGTTCATGTTCACCAAATATGTGGTGATTTGAACAAGATCGGCGAGGGATCCGCCGGCGGCCTTGAGAATGTCGCCGATGTTCTCGATGACCGCCCTGGTCTGGGCACGGATGTCCAGGTTCGTCGACCCGTGCTTGTCCACCTCCACGCCGACGAACGTGTCGTCCGGCCGCCGGGAGCTGGTGCCCGAGACATAGAGGAAGTCGCCGGCCCGCTTGACATGCGGAAAGCGGCCTCGGGGAGTTGCCTTGCCGGGCACGCGAAGAGCCTTGCCCCTTTCTCTCACTTCGAGAACACCGCCTGCACGGAGCCGAGTCCGTCGATGCGCGCCTCGAACACGTCTCCGGGACCCACGGGCACCACCGGGCCGAGCGCGCCGGTCAGCACCACGTCTCCGGCGCGCAGCGCGTAGCCGGTGGGGCCGAGCACGGAGGCCAGCCAGACGGCGGCGTTGAGCGGGTTGCCCAGGCACGCGGCCCCGGAGCCCGCCGACACCTCCTGCCCGTCGCGGGTCATCGTCATCCCGGCCGCGCGCAGGTCGGCCCCCGCCAGCGAGACGGGCGTGTTGCCCAGCACGAAGACCCCGGCCGAGGCGTTGTCCGCGATCGTGTCGGCCGGCGTGATGTCCCAGTCGGCGATCCGCGAGTCGGCGATCTCGATGGCGGGCAGCGCGAACTCCACCGCCCTGAGCACGTCGACCACGGTGAAGGGGCCGCCCGTCAGATCCTTGCCGAACACCAGCGCGACCTCCGCCTCCGCCTGCGGCTGCAGGAGCCCCTCCAGCGGGATGGGCAGGCCGTCGCAGTAGGACGCGTCGGCGAAGAGCATGCCGTAGTCGGGCTCGTCCATCCCGAAGCGCTGCCGCATCGCCGGGTTGGTCATGCCGATCTTCCGGCCGATCAGCCGCCGCCCCGCGTCCAGCGCCCGCCGGGTGTTGATCTCCTGTACGGCGTACCCGTCGGCCGCCGTGCTGACCAGGTCCCTGATCGGCGTACATGGTTTGCCGGAACGCGCTGCCTCGGCCAGCCGGTCGGCGGCCTGGGTCCGCGCGTCCACGGCTTGGGACCATTCGTCATGCATCGGGTTGCTCCAGTTTGATGGTGATCGTCGTGGGTTCAGAGTAGAAGTCGAGGGACTGGAGGCCGCCCTCCCTGCCGATCCCCGACAACTTCACGCCGCCGAACGGGGTCCGCAGGTCGCGCACGTACCAGGTGTTGACCCAGACGAGTCCGGCCTCCAGCCGCTGCGCCACGCGGTGGGCGCGGTCGAGGTTCGTGGTCCAGAGCGTGGCGGCCAGGCCGTACTCGCTGCCGTTGGCCAGGTCGACGGCTTCGGCCTCGCTGTCGAAGGGGGCGACGTGGCACACGGGACCGAAGATCTCCTCTCTGTTGAACCTCGACCATTCCGACAAGCCTGCCACCACCGTTGGTTCCACGAAATAACCGGAATCGCGATGATCACCGAACGCGGGGACACTGCCTCCTGTGAGCACCTTGGCTCCCTCCGAGCGGGCCAAGGCGTAATAGGAGAGCACCTTCTCGCGGTGCTCCGCGGAGATCATGGGCTGGGGCTCCACCGTCTGGGCGCGGACGGCGAGCCGGTCGCAGAACTCCTCGAAGATCGTCCGCTGCACGTACAGCCGCTCGGTGCACAGGCAGACCTGCCCGCCGTTGGTGAAGACCGACTTCACCGCGCCCTCGACCGCCCGGTCGAGATCGCAGTCCTCGAAGACCAGGCCGGCGTTCTTGCCGCCCAGCTCGAACGAGATCGGCTTGACCCGGTCGGCCACCGACTTCATGATCGCCGTGCCCGTGGCGGTGGACCCGGTGAACGTCACGGCGTCCACGCCCGGATGCTCGACCAGGAGCCGGCCGGCGGAACCGTGGCCGAAGATGATGTTGACGACGCCCGCGGGCAGCCCGGCGGCGGCGCAGATCTCCGCGAACACCGCGGCCGAGCCGGGCGTGTGCTCCGACGGCTTGACCACCACGGTGTTCCCCGACACCAGCGCCGGGGCGAGCTTCCAGGTCATGAGCAGGAACGGCAGGTTCCACGGGACGACCACCGCGACCACGCCGAGCGGCCGGCGCACGGTGTAGCTGAGCACCCCCGACAGGTGGAAGGCGTCGTCGGGGCGCTGGGCGGCGATCTCGGCGAAGGCGCGGAAGTTGGCGATGCCGCGGGGGATGTCGAGCGTACGGGTCTGGTCGAGCGGCTTGCCCGTGTCGGCGATCTCGGCCGCCACCAGGTCGTCGAAGCGCTCCTCCACCCCTTCCGCCAGGCGCCGCATCCACCCGGCGCGCTCGCCGACGGGCATCGCCGCCCAGTCGCGCGCCGCCTCCCTGGCCGCGCGCACCGCCCTGTCGACGATCTCGGGATCGGCCTCGTAGGCCTGCCTGACCACCGCGCCCGTCACCGGGTCGTGGACGGGGAACACCTTCCCCGCGGCCACCGGCTCGCCACCGATGAAATGGGTCAGCACGACACTCTCCTCATCTCCCCTGTATAGATCGTGAAGTGATCGGCGGACAACAGGGACTCCCGGGACACGGAACCCTCGATCGCATCGTCTCCCTCGAACGCGGCACGCGCCATGAGCGATGCTGGTGAACATGCACACGCGCGTAGACCAGATCACCGCCCACGACGGCTCCTTCGACGTCAACCTGTGGCTGCCCGACAACGACGGCGGCCCGGGGCTCCTGCTGATCCAGGAGATCTACGGCGTCGGGCCCTACATCGAGAAGGTCGCGGTGGAGCTGGCCGCGCGCGGTTACGTGGTGGCCGCGCCCGACCTGTTCTGGCGGCTGCGCCCGCGCTGGCTGGGCGAGCACACCCCGGAGGGCACGGCGGCGGCGATCGCCCTGGCCGACGGCTTCGACTTCGCGCAGGGCGTGGCCGACTGCGCGCTCACCGTCGCCCATCTGAGCGCCCTGCCTCAGGTGCGCGGCGGTGCCGGCGCCCTCGGATTCTGCCTGGGCGGCTCCCTCGGCTACATGCTCGCCACCCAGGTCGAGCTGGGCGCGGTGTTGTCCTTCTACGGCTCCGCCGTACCGGACGCGACGGGCCTCATGGAGCGCATCTCGGCGCCGCTCCTGCTGGTCTTCGGCGGCAGCGACCCCTACATCCCGCGCGACCGGGTGGCCGTCGTCGAGCAGGCCGCCCGGTCCAGGCCGAACGTGGTCACGCACGTCGAGGAGGCGGCCGGGCACGCCTTCCACAACAGCGAGTCACCGATGTTCCATGAGCCGGGGGCGGCGGAGCGTGCCTGGCAGGTGGCGCTCGGCTTCCTGGACGAGCATCTGCCCGTCCGCCCGTGACCCCGCGCGCCCCCTGGAGACCTGTCCGAATGGACAGCTTCCGGTACCCCTAGATCAACGCCATCATCGTCTTATGGCGCGGACGTGGGAATTGTGGGGAAACGTCATTATTGCTGGTACCTTTGCGCTCCCCCTGGCCTGGCCGGCCATCGTGCTCCTCTTCCGCCACCGCTCTCGCGGCGGCCATCCCGCGCCTCTGCGCACCTCGATCGCCGACATCGGCATCGTGGCCGGGACCGCTCCGTGGATCTGGATGATCCTGACGCCGTCCAGCGGTCAGAGCGGAGTCGTTCTCGTTCCGTTCAGCGATCTCGCGGACCTGCTCTGGGCGCCATGGCAGGAGGTGTCGGTGCAGGTGGGAGGCAACCTGCTGGTGTTCGCCGCGCTCGGGGCGCTGCTGCCGGTACGCAGTGCCCGCTTGTCCTCCACCGCCCGCGTTGCGGCCATCGCGGCGGCCTTTTCGGTCCTGGTCGAAGTGCTCCAGCACGCCCTGCACCTGGGCCGTCTCTCCTCCGTCGACGACGTCATCCTCAACACAGCGGGGGCGGCGCTCGCCGGTCTGGTTACTCGCCGCTGGTGGGCCGGTCGGGTACCGGCCAGGACCGTTCCACGGTAACGGCCCGCTAAAACACTGCGGAATTCACCACATAGGCACGATCCGCTCAAAATCTGCCCGCGACCATCGCCTGTATCTGTGCGATCGTGGACAAGACGGGGCAAGTTCTCTGGAGACGCCAGAACCTGGTTGGTGACAGAGGGTGATCATAACGTGTCTGAATCCCCGGTACCCCATGAACCCCCTATCTATCGACGCATCGCCGACGGCCTCCGCGCCCGGATTCTCTCCGGCGAACTGCGCGACGGGGACCGACTACCGGGCGAGAACGCACTGATGGCCGACTACGCAATCGCACGAGCCACCGCCAGGCAGGCGCTTGCCGTACTGATCAATGAAGGGCTGGCGGTACCCAAACGAGGTTCGGGGGTTTATGTGCGGCTGTTCAAACCGATACGCAGGCACGGCTCGCGCCGCCTGTCACGAGAGCAGTGGGGTCAGGGGCGGGCCATCTGGGACGCCGACACGCGCGGCAGGCCCTTCACGGTGGACCGGATGGAGGTGGTGCTGGAGCGAGCCACCGAGGACGTGGCCGCGGTGCTCGACAGCGGTGAGGTCTGGGTGCGCCGGCGCCGCTACTCGGTGGACGCCAGACCCGTGCAACTGGCCACGTCCTACTTCCCCGCCCACCTGGTGGAGGGCAGCGCGATCACCCTCGCCGACACCGGGCCCGGCGGCGTCTACGCCAGGCTCGGCGACCTGGGGCTGCCCCCGGCCCACTTCACCGAGGAGGTGCGGGCCCGCATGCCCGGGCCGCGCGAGAGCGCGCTGCTCGATCTGCCGGGCGGTACACCGGTGATCGTCATCGCGCGGACCGCGTACACGGCGGGCGGGATGCCGATCGAGGTCAACGAGATGGTGCTGGACTCGGCCGCATACGTACTCCAGTACGACTTCGACGCGTAGTTCAACCCGATCTGTCAAGCGATAGGTTGACCTGTCCATCACGATCATTGAATTCTCTAGAGAGGTACCGCATCGTCGAAGGAGATGGAACCTCGCCTGGGGGCCCGGGAAAGGTGGACAGCGATGTCCTTTGATCGGCATCTTGCCGAGATCGCCCGGGAGTACCCCCAGTGGACCATCTGGCGGAGCGACGCGGGCCGCTGGTGGGCCACGCGGCACCATCCGCTGAGCGCGGCGCAGCGCGACGCCGGATGTGCGATGACCATCGATGCGGACGACCCGGACGGTCTGCGCGACCATCTCCGGGACCAGGAGAGAAGGGCCGGCGAGCAGCACCAGTGGCGCGCCGGTCCCGCACCGTCGTGACGCAGGCCGTGGGCGTGTTCCGCGGCAGGCGTCCCCCAAGCAGCCCGGTGCCGGGTCCAGCGTCTCGGCGGCCCCGGTACCGGGCCCCCAAGCAGGAGGGGCCACGATCGCGGAAGCCTCCGACCCTATCGGGGGCGGGGGCTTCCGCCCCGAACGGTCGCGTGATCGCGGCGGCGGTGCCCGGACGTGACGGAAACCCACGCCGTCGCGGCCGGTCACTCGATCGTGCGTCCCTCCTGGACGTCCTGCCGGCGGGCTCAGCCCGGCCTGACGGTCAGCACCGGCCATCGCGTCTCACTCACCACGAGGCCAGATCTATCTGGCGGCCGGGACACGAAAGAGCCCCCGCCGGCGGCGAAGGCTCTTTCGTGCGTGAGTTACTTGCGAATCTCGGACAGCCGGACGAGGGTCACGTCGGTGTCGTCGGACAGGCTCCGTCCCTGCGGGGGCGCGTCCTCACGTCCCTGAGCGGGCGCGTCCTCAGGGTCCTGGGCGGGCGCGTCCCCAAGTCCCTCAGCGGGCGCGTCCCCAAGTCTCTGGGTGGGCGCGTCTTCAAGTCCCTGATCGGGCGTGTTCTCGAATCCCTGGGTGGGCGCGTCCTCGGACTGGCCGCGCGTCTGCTCGGGCGCGTCGCCGGAGGCGTCCGGGGCGTGCCGCGGCCGGTCGTCCTCGTCGAGGATGACCCGCACGTCCTCCTGGGGCGCGACCGGGGGCATGGCGGAGTCGGGGACCAGCGACCCGGCCGCCGACTCGGTGCGCATGAGGTCGCCGAGCACCGAGCCGATCTCCGTCAGCCGCCGCACGACCTCGGTGTGCGTGTTGCTCAGGTAGTCGACCCTGCGGCCGGCCTGCTCGTCGAGCACGGCGGTGCGCTGGCGCGCGTTGGTGAGCATCGACTCGGCCTCCGCTGAAGCCTGCGACACGAGCTGCTCGGCCTGCGTGTGAGCGCCCTGCAGGAGCTGCTCCGACTCCGACTGCGCGGCCGCGAAGACCCGCTCGGCCTCGGTCCGCGACTCGCGCAGGACGTCCTCCGCCTCGGTGCGGGCGGAGGTGAGCTGCTCCTCCGCGTCCGCGCCGGCCTGGGCCAGCATCCGCTCCGCCGCCTGCGTCGCCTCGCCGACCCGCCGCTCGGCCTCCGACTGCGCGGAGGTGAGGATCTTGTCGGAGGTCTCACGGGAGGACGACACGAGCCGCTCGGCCTCCGTCTTGGCCGCCTCGCGCACGCTGGCGGCCTCGGCCACCGCGTCCTCCCTGTTGGCCGTGGCCTCCTCCTCGCCGAGGCGCAGGATCTGGGCGAGCCTGGGGCTGAGGTCCTCGTAGCTCTGCGGCGTCTCGACCATGCGCCGCCTGGCCTCGGCCAGCTCGACGCGGCCCTGCTCCGCCTGGTCGATCGCCCGTGCCAGCCGCTCTTCCAGATCTCTCACTTGGTTACGGGTCCGGATCATGTAGTCGTGGACCTGGCGGCGGTTGTAGCCGCGCATCACGACTTCGAAGGTGTCCTCTTGCATCAGATCGGGAATGCTCTCGTGCTGGTTTGTCATGGGGGTTACCTAAAGGTGGTTTGCGTGCGGCGGGGGAAAGCTGCGGGTTGTGAGGGTCTGACAGCGAGACGTCAGGAAACGACTTTCCTGCCATCTGCCCACGTCCGCAACCCGAACGCCATACCCGGACCGGGAATTACGATGTCTCGAATGTACATAGCAGCGTTGGACAACGGAGCAGTCCCCGACATACATCCCGAGTCGTACATCGCGCCGACCGCCGTCGTCGTCGGCGACGTACGCGTGGGCCGGGCGTCCAGCATCTGGTACGGCTCCGTTCTCCGGGGGGACGATGAGCGGATCGAGGTCGGCGAGGAGTGCAACGTACAGGATCTGTGCTGCCTGCACGCCGACGCCGGCGAGCCGGCGACCCTGGAGGACCGGGTCAGCCTGGGCCACAAGGCCATGGTGCACGGCGCCCATGTGGAGTCCGGCGCGTTGATCGGCATCGGCGCGATCGTGCTCGGCGGCGCCCGCGTCGGAGCCGGCACGCTGGTGGCGGCCGGCGCGCTCGTCGGCCCGGGCAAGAAGATCCCGTCCGGCGTGCTGGTCGCCGGCGTGCCCGGGAAGATCGTGCGCGAGCTCACCGACGACGACCGGGCCTCCTTCGCCCGCACGCCGGACACCTACCAGGCCAAGGCGCTCAGGCACCGGCAGGCGTCATCGCTTTGATCAGGACCTCGTCCGACACCGAGGCGTTGTTGAGCGGATCGGCGTACTCCGGCAGCTCCGGCCGCAGGAAACGGACGAAGTCGACGGTCAGCTTGACGTCGGGCCGGCCCTTGACCTGCTTGGCGTTGCCCTTCGTCGCGTCCTTCGCGAGGGCGTTGTAGCTCTCCCAATCGGAATAGGCGGTGACACCCCATTGCAGAACGTCGGGCAGGGTCGAGGGCCAGCGCTGGGCGACCTTCCACATTCCGTCGTCCTCCTTGTACAGCGCGACGAAGACGCGGCCCACCCTGGCCAGGACGAGGTCCACCCAGCCGGCCTTGACGGCCAGCTCCACCGGTTTGGAGCTGCCGTCCGCGGTGTACTTGGCCTCGACCTGGCCGCTCTTCTCCGCGGTGCCGGTGGTGACCGACACCCAGTTGGGCTTGGCGTACGAGCCGGGCTGCCTGGCCATCAGCCCGCCCAGGGAGAACTTCCGCTTGGGCAGGCCGCCCTTCTTGCCCTCGACCTTGACCCGCGCGTGCATGACGATGTCGCCGGCCAGCTCCTGATACACGAAGGGCCCCCGGAAGCCGTCGAACCACGCCGACGTGTTGGGCTCCAGGTACATCGAGCCCTTGGCGGTCTTGTTCACGTCGTACTTGCTGAGCCTGTCGACGTCCTTCTCGGTCTTGCTGAGCTTGGTCCACATGGACAGGTCGGTCGTCTCGGCGAACTCGGTCGAGGCCGCGCCGACCTCACCGCCCGGCCTTGGCGGCGTGGCGTTGGCGAGGGTGAGCACGCCCGCTCCCGTGGGAGAGGGTGGTGCCGCCGTAGTCGTGCCGCACCCGGCGAGCACGCTTACGACCGCCAACGTCCCTGCTACCTTCGCCCTCATAGCGGTCATTCTGCCGTGAAATGCCGATGGATGATCCGAATACGCCCAGTACGATGACGGCCGTGCGACCCTGGGATGCGTTCACCGCCACCGAGGCGGAGGTCCGCGCGATGGTCGCGGACCCGCGGTGGCAGGGCCTCTCCGTGCCCGATCGCGCCCACGTCCTGGCCGCCAGAATGCTCGTGACCTCCGACGGCGATCGGTGGCTCTTCGGCGCGCACGCGCGCTGGCACCTGCACGATCCCGCCGACGGCCGCTGGCATCTGGCGCCGCCGCCGAGGGGGACGCGGGCGCGCCAGGGCCGGCACGCCGCGGCCGCGCTCCCCGACGCCGTGGTGCCGGACGGCTTCGACTTCCACGCCGAGCCCGGCTCCACCCAGGCGTTCATCGGCCCCGACGTCTCCGAGGCACTCACCGAGCGGCTCAGAGTGTCGCTGCGGGCCGCCGGGCGCAAGTCGGAGCTGGACTATCCGCTGACCGCCTTCGACCAGATCTTCGCCTCCGACGTCCCGAGCACGGTGGCCGCCATGTGGGGGACGATCATGTGGTGCGCGTACGCGCCCGCCTTCGACGGCAACGAGCGGATGATCACCATCTTCGGCGAATACCTGCGCCGCTCGCTGCCCGGCGACGAATGGGTGCGCTGGCTGCCCGCGCCGCCGCTGCTCGACCTCGTCACGCTCGTGGCCGAGCGCTCGCGGGCCGGTCAGACGCGCCAGGCGCTCAGGCTCGCCGCCGTGATGGCGGACACCGCGCAGATCCTGATGTCCGACATCCGCTTCAGGCCACGGGCGCTCGCGCTGCTTACGATGGTCGAGCCCGTGCTACGCCGCCCGGAGCTCGGCGAAGCGCACCAGGACGACGAGGCGATGCGCCGGACGTGGCTGGCGCGCTGCCCGTCGCGCCTGTGCCGGGCCCTGCTCGTGGAGAACGACCCCGAGGCGCATTTCGCCCACTCCGTCTACGACCTGGTCGAGGCGCTGGCCTTCACGCCCGATCCGCGGCGGGCGGCGGCCACGTTCCTGGCCGATCTGTCCGACTCCAGGAAGACGTTGCCCGGCCGGCTCGACCACCGGCTGCGGCCGGTCTACGCGGAGCTGGAGCGGGCGGGGCTGACCGGCACCTCGGCGGCCGAGTCGACGCAGCCGGAGGGCTTTCCCGTACAGGCTCGTCCGGATGAGGCGCCCGCGGCTGCCACACCGGTGCTGGAGCCGCCGGATCGGGGCGGGGCCGCGGCGGTGCTGGGCGCCGCGTACGCCATGGGTCTGGCATGGGGTCGCCTGACGGGGGCGAAGGTGCCGGAACGGGGGCTGGCGGGACAGTCGGCGCTCGTCCGCAAGATCGTCCATGAACGCGACGATGACCACACATGGCACACCTAACGCACTAATACCTCTATTTCACCATAACCCCTCCCATATCGTTCCAATCGGCGAGCGACTGCAAATTCGCTGAATTGTGATCTCGGATTCGGGAAATGATCCCACTGGGGCCCTGGGGCGCGGAAAGGAATGACTCCGATGGGCCATGTCGCCGGAAGGGCCCTGCGCCGTAACCTCGTAGAGGGTGTGGGCTGCGGAAGGAAGGACGACGCGGTGGGGCACGACGACCTGGACTCTCGGGTCCACGACCGTGTCGCGTTGGACGAGATTGCGCTCTACGCCGAGGTGCTCACGGCCGTGGCTGTCAGCGAGCGGCGGCTGACCTTGGACGAACTCGACGACGCGCTCGGATTGCGGACTTCGGCGAGCCGCTGAAGACCATCAACGATTACTAGCCCCGGGGACCTAGTTCCCGACTCCAAAGGGGTCAGGAACGACGGTTTCCGGGGTTTCACATAACTAGTCAATGCGCACCGGCTACCGCTATGAGCGGACGAGGCGCGCGATGGCCGCCGACGCCTCCTTGACCTTCGCCTCGGCCTCCGGCCCGCCCGTGTTGATCGCCTCGGCGACGCAGTGCGAGATGTGCTCCTCCAGCAGCCCCAGCGCCACCGCCTGCAACGCGCGCGTGGCCGCGGAGACCTGGGTGAGCACGTCGATGCAGTAGGCGTCGTCCTCGACCATGCGCTGCAGGCCCCGGATCTGTCCTTCGATTCGCCTGAGGCGCGTCAGATAGGCCTGCTTGTCTCCGCTGTACCCATGCATGCTTCTACGGTACCCGTAACCCGTATAGGGAGCCCCGCACACAGCGCGATCAGCGGAGGCCGGCGATGAGCTTCTCCCACTGCTCGGCCACCTCGCCGGCCGAATGGCGCACCGCCGTGTCCCGCGCCCCGGCCGCGAGGGAGCGCCGCCTGCGCTCGTCGTCGATCAGCGCCAGCAGCGCCGCCGCGAAGAGCCGCAGGTCGTCGTCCGTCTCCGGCACCAGCACCCCGTTGTAGCCCGTCGCCACGAACTCCCTCGGCCCCCTGGCCCCGTCGAAGGCCACCACGGGCACCCCGCAGCCCATGGCCTCCAGCACCGTCATCCCCAGGTCCTCGGTGCGCGAGGTGGTGGCCACGATCGACGCCTTGGCGAACTCGCCCGCCAGGTCCGGCGTCGTGCCCATGAAGTAGACGTGGTTGTGCAGATCGAGCTCGCGCACCAGCGAGCGCAGCCGCCGCTCCTCGGGGCCGCCGCCGTACAGTCTCAGCCGCCAGTCGGGGCGCTTGTCCGCGACGAGCGCGAACGCCTCGATCAGCCGGTCGTAGGCCTTGGTCGGCACCCAGCGCCCGCCGGCGGCCACGATCCTGTTGTCCATCCGCGAGCGCGGCCAGGGGCCGCCCGGCAGCGCGTCCAGCACGGAGTGCACGACGGGCTCGCCGCCCAGGAGCCTGGCCCACTCCTCCTGAGCGGACTCCGTGGCCGTCACGACGGCGCTCAGGCGCGGATAGAAACGTTTGACCGGGCCCGGCACGGCCGGCCGGCCCCACTCCCTGGCGATCTTCAGAGTTTCGCGCGGCGCGTGCCTGGCGGCCTGGACGCCGAGCCCCGGCCTGGTGGTGATCAGCACGTCCGACTTGAGGTTGCGCAGCACCCGCCAGAGCGCCACCTCGGTGCGCACCTGCCCGCGCGGGAGCAGGTGCCGCACCCCCGGCCTGGCGTCGACCACGCTGCGCAGGGCCACCTTGGGGCCGACGGGGAAGAACGGCTTCTCCCGCTGCCGCCTGACGCTGATCACCTCGACGTCATGCCGCTCCGACAGAGCGGTGGCGAGGTTGAGCGTGGCGCGGGCGTCGCCCCGCATGCCGTAGGCGGAGGTGAGAAGGAGGCTGACCTTCATCCGCCCACCTCGATCCTGAGCTCGTCGTCGGCGGTGTAACAGGGCCTGATGGGCACGCCGTCCACCTTGAACGAGGGATAGTGCAGCCTGCGGCGCTTGCCGTCGACGTCGTCGAGCCTGGCGCCCAGCTTGAGCGCCGTGGGCACGCCCTCGACCTCCAGCGCGGGCTCCCAGACGCCCGTCGTGTCGGGGTCGGCCGCGACCACGTCGACCAGCGACACGGCGGCGTGGAAACGCACGCCCTGGACGGTGGCCGTGACCGACACGCGGGCGCTGATCTGCCTGCGGTCGAGGGTGAGCTGGGCCTCGTGCCGGGAGTCGTCGTCCTCCAGCCCGGTGAAGGCCAGCAGCCCCATCACCTCGAAGCGGCCCTCCCTGAACCAGACGGAGCGCACCTCGGCGGCCGGCTCCGCGTCGGAGATCTTCAGCGCGAGGAAGCCGTTGCGGGTGCGGTAGGAGCGGTAGGCGAGGGTGCGCTTGCACAGGGCGTACGCGTCGAGGTGGTCGAGGGAGAAGCCCGGATCGACGCTGATCAGCCTGCTGCGCCTGCCGTCACGGCGCAGGTAGGCGTCCCAGCGCCCGGCGGTGAGCTCCAGCGGCGCCAGCGACACCGTCAGCGAGGCCTCGCGGGACCTGGCGCCCGGCGTGCCGAGCAGCACGTCACGTTCGACACCCGTCGTGCGGTGCCGCAGCACGAGCTCGGTGCCGGATTCCAGTGGTTCGTCGATGGCGAGTCGTAGGGAGAGCACGTCGGCCAGGGTGACCTCGGCGTCCGTGACAACGACGCCCATCACGACCCCCCTCCCCGTCGAATAGAGCCATGCGACGTTGAGGTTACCGTGATTTTCCCGTTATGTGGATGCCAGATTTCTTGCGACCACATCCGTTGACATGCGGAACTCCTCCACATCTTGTGTGGAGGAGTCCGACTTTCAGCGGTCAGGTAGCACCTTTGACTGATTTGATCAAGAGCTGCGCCACGTCCACGACTTCGAGCGACTCCTTGGCCTCTCCGCTGTTCTTCTTCTCGTTGATGGCGTCACCGAGCATCACCATGCAGAACGGGCACGCGGTGGAGACGGTGTCGGGATCGGTGGTCAGCGCCTCGTCCACGCGCTCGGTGTTGATGCGCTTGCCGATGCGCTCCTCCATCCACATGCGCGCGCCGCCGGCCCCGCAGCAGAAGCCGCGGTCCTTGTGGCGGTGCATCTCCTGGGTCTGCACGCCGGGCACCTTGGACATGATGTCGCGGGGCTGGGAGTAGACCTTGTTGTGGCGGCCGAGGAAGCACGGGTCGTGATAGGTGATCTTCTCCTCGATCGGGGTGATCGGGGTGAGCAGCCCCTCGTCGACCAGCTTCGACAACAACTGCGTGTGGTGCACGACCTCGAAGGTGCCGCCGAGTTGCGGATATTCGTTGGCGAGCGTGTTGAAGCAGTGCGGGCAGGTGGCGACGATCTTCTTGACGCCGGCCTCGTTCAGCGTCTCGATGTTCTGCTGGGCGAGCATGTTGAACAGGTATTCCATGCCCAGGCGGCGGGCCGGGTCACCGGTGCACGCCTCCATCGGGCCGAGCACCGCGAACTTCACGCCCGCGATGTGCAACAGCTCGGCCACGGCCTTGGTGGTCTTCTTGGCCCGGTCTTCGAGCGCGCCCGCGCAGCCGACCCAGAAGAGGTATTCGGCGTCCTCGGGCATCTTCTCCTCGACGATCTCGACCTCGAAGTCGAGCTCCTCGATCCAGTCGGCCCGCTTCGTCTCGGCCATGCCCCACGGGTTGCCCTTGTTCTCCAGGTTCTTCACCATCACTCCCGCCTCGGACGGGAACGACGACTCCACCATCACCTGGTAGCGGCGCATGTCGAGGATGTGGTCGATGTGCTCGATGTCCACGGGGCACTGCTCGACGCAGGCTCCGCAGTTGGTGCAGGACCAGAGCACGTCGGGGTGGATCACGCCGTCCTCGCCCACGAGCGGCTTCTCCAGCAGCGCGAGCACGTCGGTGTCCGTGTGCTCCACGCCGCCCGCGGCCGCCATCAGGTACGGGGCCACCTTGAAGGCGTGGTCGCGCTGGTCGAGGATGAGCATCTTCGGCGACAGGGGCTTGTCGGTGTTCCACGCCGGGCACTGCGACTGGCAGCGGCCGCACTCCGTGCAGGAGTAGAAGTCGAGGAAGCCCTTCCAGGTCGTGTCACCGATCTTGCCGCGCCCGAGCCGCTCAGGGTCGAGGTCCTCGTCCTCGAAGTCGACCGGCTTGCCGTCCACCCGCATCTCCGGCGCGGCGCCGAGGCCGTCGGGGCGGCGCGAGAAGAGCACGTTGAGCGGCGCGGTGAAGATGTGCAGGTGCTTGGAGTGCACCACGATGACCAGGAACACCAGCATGAAGCCGATGTGCAGGAGCAGCGCGATCTCCTCCAGCAGCGAGCTGGCGGGCAGCGCGTCGCCGATCGCGAGGGAGACGAAGGCGCCGGAGGAGTACGGGAAGTTGCCGTTGGCGGCGGCGGCGCCGCGGGCGAGGAAGAGCGTCCAGATGATGTTGAAGATCATGAACAGGACGAGCCACGCGCCGCCGAGGTGCGAGCCCGAGAAGCGGGAGCGGCGGCCGAGCTTGTCCGGCGAGTTCTTGATCCGGATGACCGCGAAGGCGATCAGGCCGAGCACGCAGGCCACCGCGATGAAGTCCTGCAGGAGGCCGAGCACCCCCCACGTCCCGATGAGCGGGATGTGGAAGTCGGGAGTGCCGGTGATCGCCCCCTGGACGATCGCGCCGTACGCCTCGATGTAGACGGTCAGCAGGATGAAGAACGCCCACATGACGAAGAAGTGCGCGACGCCCGACGGTGTCCACTTGAGCAGCTTCTTCTGCCCGAACACCTCGACGATCTGCGCTTTCACCTCATCGGCCGCATGCGTCCTGGCGTATTCGACGCGTTCGGGCGCCGGAGGCCCCACGGTCGCGAGCTTGTACAGGAACTGCGTCCTGCGACCGGCCACGGCCACGGCCGCGACGGTCATGACAAGCCCGATGATGGCTACCCAGAGCACGGGGTCCCTCCCAAGACGTCGGCTGCCAGCGTACGTTGTTGATCCTACTAACGAGTAACATCACTGGCGTACGCGACATACCCTAAGGTCACCGCCTATTACAGAACAATGCTCTACCCCGTGAAGTAACGCTGAATCGTCGGCGCGAGCAGCTCCACCAGCTCATCGTGACCGGCGCTGGCCAGCGGCTCCAGTTTGATCACATAACGCCCCATGATCACGCCGAACATCTGCGCGAACGCCGCCTCGATCCGCAGATGCGGCACTTCGAGCCGGTCGGCCACCTGGAAGAGCAGCGCGTTGGAGATGAACTCACGGAACATCGTGACCGCCTGGTCGTTGGTCATCGCCGAGCGGATCAGCGCCACCATCGGCTCGCGGGTCTCCGGCTCCGACGTGACCCGCAGGATCATGCGCACCAGCCGCTCCCCGATCTCCTCCCGAGGCCCGTCGAGCAGCAGCGGGATGACCGCTTCCGGCGTGATCGGCAACTGCATGGCCGCCGCGAACATGCCTTCCTTGGTGTCGAAATAGTGGTGCACCAGCGCGGGGTCGACCTGGGCCTCCCTGGCGATGCCGCGCACGGTGGCCTTGTCGAAGCCCTTCTCGGCGAACACCTTCCTGGCCGCCGTGAGGATCTCCCCGCGCGTGTCGGCCGAGCCCGGCCGGCGGCCGGGGCGGCGCTTCGCGCTCACGGCCTCACTCCGTGCGGCGGC
Source organism: Nonomuraea sp. NPDC002799 (assembly GCF_053592075.1). Taxonomy (NCBI): domain Bacteria; kingdom Bacillati; phylum Actinomycetota; class Actinomycetes; order Streptosporangiales; family Streptosporangiaceae; genus Nonomuraea; species Nonomuraea sp. NPDC002799. The sequence goes on along the minus strand of NZ_JBSFVA010000002.1, from coordinate 71,656 downwards.
CCGCTCGCCTGGATGCGTCACCGGCCCACCGCCAGGTAGACGCGCATCGGCACCGAGAGCACGCCCTCGGGGAACTCCGCGCGCAGCTCCGACCGCTGCCACTCGACGAGCCGGTCGGCCGCCCCGGGCGACAGCGCCGCCATGTAGGAGTGCGAGCGCAGGTCGAGCAGGAAGTCGTCGATGCCGACCAGGCGCGTCCAGGGGATCCAGCGCTCCTCGATCACCTCGAAGGCGGCGGCGATCGGCGGCACCGACCACTGCTCCACCGCCGGGCCCCAGTAGGCCGGCACCGCCTCGGCCAGGCGGGACTCGTAGGCGGCCAGCCATTCGGCCTGCGCGGCGTGGTGCAGGTTCCAGCAGCCCACGATCGCGCCCTCCGGGCGCAACACCCGCCGGGCCTCGGCGATCGAGACCACGGGGTCGAGCCAGTGCCACGACTGGGCGTACGTCACGAGATCGGCCACGTCGTCGGCCAGCGGCAGCGCGTTGCCGTCCGCCAGCACGGCGGCGACGACCGGCGGGCCGTCGTCGGACCTGGAGATCAGGCGGGCCAGCATCTCCACGCCCGGATCGACCGCGATCACCTGCGAGCCGCGCGCCCTCAGCGCGTGCGTCAGGATGCCCGTGCCGGCGCCGACGTCGACCGTCGTGGCGCCGTCGAGGTCGACGCCCGACACCTCCGTCAGCGCGCGGTACATCTCGTCGGGATAGGCGGGCCGGCCCGCGTCGTAGGCGTCCGCCACGCTGTCGAACACCCTGCCGAGATCCCTGATCGGTCCTATGTTCATGTGGACGCCGCCAGGTGCAGCCTGGCGAAGGCCAGCCCCTCGGCCAGATCGTCGATCCGCTCCGTGCGGCTGGCCGCCTTGCGGGTGTTGATCTCCAGCACCACCAGTTTGGTGTAGCCGGTGCCCGCCAGGCGCTCCAGCATCTGGGCGCACGGCTGGTTGCCCCGGCCCGGCACCAGGTGCTCGTCCTTGTTGGTCACCCCCATGCCGTCGGCCAGGTGCAGGTGGGAGAGCCTGTCGCCGAGCTTGACGGCCATCTCCATGGCGTCGGAGCCGGAGACGGCGGTGTGCGACAGGTCCAGCGTGACGTGCGGGAAGTCGTAGTCGATCGGATTCCAGTCGGGCGAGTAGGGGACCACGTCGTTGGCCCGGGCGCGCAGCGGGAACATGTTCTCGACCGCGAACAGGACATTCGTCTCCTCCCGCATCCTGGCCAGCCCGGTCTCGAAGTCGCGGGCGTAGTCGCGCTGCCAGCGGAACGGCGGATGGACCACGACCGTGGAGGCGCCGAGCCGTTCGGCCGCCTTCTGCGCCTTGACCAGTTTGGCCCAGGGATCGCGACCCCAGACGCGCTGCGTGACCAGCAGGCAGGGCGCGTGGATGGCCAGGACGGGAACCTCGTAGTGCTCGGAGAGCCGCTCGATCACGTCGATGTCCTGACTCACCGGATCGGCGCCCACCATGATCTCCACGCCGTCATAACCCAGGCGCGCTGCCAGCTCGAACGCGTCAGGAGTGCGTTCCGGATATACCGAAGCGGTGGACAATGCGATCTTCGCATTGGGCACGCGGATGACATCAGCCACGTTGCCAGCCTAAGCCGGTGAAGCGGATCTGGCGCGCGAGCCCCCCAGGGTGCGTCGCGTCCGGCGGTTCGCCGCACCTACCGTTAGGGCATGCCACGGATAGCGAAAGGTGCGATCCCGAGCCCGAATATCTGGAACACCCCCCAGATCTACGAGCTGGAGAACCGCGCCGCCGACCCCGAGGGCGCGGCCGACGCGGCGATGCGCGAGCTCCGGTCCTGGGACGGCGCCGCCGTGCTCGACATCGGCTGCGGCACCGGCTACCACCTGCCGGTGCTCGCCCGTGAGGCGTCCCAGGTGATCGGCGTGGAGCCGCACGGCGACCTGGCCGTGCTGGCCCGCCGCCGCTGCGCGGGACTGGCCAACGTGAGCGTGCACGCGGCCGCGGCCCAGGAGCTGCCGCTGCCCGGCGCGAGTGTGGACGTGGCGATGGCGCGCTGGGCGTACTTCTTCGGGCCCGGGTGCGAACCCGGACTGCGCGAGTTGTCCCGGGTCGTCCGCCGCGGCGGCACGGCCTTCGTCGTCGACCTCGACGCCACACGGGGATCCTTCGGCCGCTGGTTCTCCCGCACGGTGCCGTCCTACTCCGCGCGGGAGGTCGAGGCGTTCTGGGACCGCCAGGGCTGGCAGCGGCGCCCGCTCGACCTCCGCATGGCCTTCGAGCGGCGGGCCGACCTGGAGGCGGTGCTGCGCATCGAGTTCACGCCCGAGGTGGCCGAGCAGGCCATCGCCGAGACGCCGGGCCTGGAGCTCTTCTATCCGAACGTGCTGCGCTGGCGCCACTACTGAGGCTTGACATTGACGTAAGTGTCAAGGTTTACGGTGGTGGCATGCGCATCGGGGAGCTGGCGGAACGGACCGGGGTGAGCACCCGCTCACTCCGCTACTACGAGCAGGCCGGGCTGCTCGACGCCCGGCGCAGCTCCAACGGTTACCGGGACTACGACGAGGCCGACGTCAAGCTGGTGTCCGAGATCCGGGCCCTGCTGAGCGTCGGGTTCACGCTGGAGGACACCCGGCCGTTCGTCGACTGCCTGCGCAAGGGGCACAGCACAGGCGGATCGTGCGCCGAGTCGGTCGAGGTCTACGAGCGCAAGCTCACCGAGATCGACGCGGAGATCCGCGTCCTGCTCGCCCGCCGCGCCGAGGTCGCCGCCCAGCTCGCGCAGTCGTGCCCGGGTTGCTTCGTGAGGGGATGAAGATGATCACACTGACCACCGCCAACTACGAGGAGCAGGTGCTCAAGAACGACAAGCCGGTGCTGGTCGAGTTCTGGGCCGAGTGGTGCGGGCCGTGCCGCATGGTGGGTCCCGTGCTGGAGCAGATCGAGGCCGAGCACGGCCTGACCATCGGCAAGCTCAACACCGACGAGAACCCGGAGATCATGGCCCGCTACGGCGTCATGGCCGTGCCGACGATGTTGTTGTTCGAGAACGGCGAGCCCGTCAAGCAGATCGTGGGCGCCAAGCCCAAGCGCATGCTCGTCTCGGAGCTGGGCCTGGCGTAGTCCCAGATTGTCGGTTCCTACCGCTAGCCTGCTCCGCATGGCCAAGACTGCCCAGAAGCCCGGATACCGCTGTGCCGAGTGCGGCTGGCGCACCACGAAGTGGGTGGGCCGGTGCGGCGAGTGCCAGGCGTGGGGCACGGTCGACGAGGAGGGCGCGCGGGGCGGCGTCAACGTCGTCCAGGCCGGTGCCACCACCACCCCGGCGGTCCCGATCGGCCAGGTCAGGGCCGAGGTGGCGGCCGCGCGCACGACGGGCGTGGCCGAGCTCGACCGCGTCCTGGGCGGCGGTCTGGTGCCGGGCGCGGTCGTGCTGCTGGCGGGCGAGCCGGGCATCGGCAAGTCCACGCTGCTGCTGCAGGCGGCGGCCCGCATCGCCGAGCGCGACATGGTCCTCTACGTGACAGGCGAGGAGTCGGCGGCCCAGGTGCGCCTGCGGGCCGACCGCATCGACGCCATCCAGGACCAGCTCTATCTCGCCGCCGAGACCGACCTGTCGGCCCTGGTGGCCCACGTGGAGAAGGTGCAGCCCAAGCTCCTGGTGGTCGACTCGGTCCAGACGATCGGCTCCGCGCAGACCACAGGCGTGCCCGGCGGGGTGACGCAGGTGCGCGAGGTGGCGGCCAACCTCGTCCGCCTGGCCAAAGAGCGCAACATGGCCACCGTGCTGGTCGGTCACGTCACCAAGGAGGGCTCGATCGCCGGCCCCCGCACGCTGGAGCACCTGGTCGACGTGGTGCTCAGCTTCGAGGGCGACCGCCACTCCAGGCTGCGCATGGTGCGCGCGATCAAAAACCGGTTCGGCCCCACCGACGAGATCGGCTGCTTCGATCTGCACGAGCGGGGCATCGAGGGCATCAGCGACCCGAGCGGCCTGTTCGTCTCCCGGCGCAGCGAGCCGGTGCCCGGCACCTGCGTCACGGTCACGGTCGAGGGCACCCGCCCGCTGCCCGCCGAGGTCCAGGCGCTGGTGGCCCGCACCGAGGCCCAGCAGCCCAGACGCACCTCATCAGGGCTCGACACCTACCGCGTGCAGATGATCCTCGCGGTCCTGGAGCGCCGGCTCAACGCCCGCCTCGGCGGCTGCGACGTCTTCACCGCGACCGTCGGAGGGCTCAAGCTGGCCGATCCGGCCGTCGACCTGTCGGTCATGCTCGCGGTGGCCAGCGCGGCCGGCGACAAGCCGCTGCCCCCCGGCCTGGTGGCGCTCGGCGAGGTCGGGCTGGCCGGCGAGTTGCGCCCGGTCAAGGACGTACGCCGGCGGCTGACCGAGGCCGCCAGGCTCGGTTTCAAGCGGGCCCTCGTGCCGGCCGGCAGCCTCGAAGAAGCCGGGCGACGGCGTGACGGGCAGCGTGCCCTGGTGCCGGTGGGCCCGGTGGCGTTCGCGGCCGGGTTCGAAGTGTTCCAGGCGGAGAACGTATGGGACGCACTCACACACGTCACATAGCACGGCTAAGCTGAGCGTGACCGATCGACACGGGGGTCAGGTGGACAGGAGTCTTGACGATCGCCGTCGCGAAGCCCTGGCCGCTGTGGCACCGGGCACACCACTGCGCGACGGCCTTGAGCGGATCCTGCGCGGGCAGACCGGCGGGCTGATCGTGCTCGGCCACAACAGGGCCGTCGAGGAGGTCTGCAGCGGCGGGTTCGAGCTCGACGTCGACTTCTCGGCCACCAGGCTGCGCGAGCTGGCCAAGATGGACGGCGCCATCGTGGTGAGCGGCGACCATAAGATCATCCGCGCCGCCGTGCATCTGGTGCCCGATCCCTCCATCGTCACCGACGAGTCCGGCACCCGCCATCGCACCGCCCAGCGCGTGGCCAGGCAGACGGGCCTGCCGATCATCGCGATCAGCAAGTCGATGCGCATCATCGCCCTCTACCTCGACGGCATCCGCTACGTCCTGGAGGAGTCCGCCGCGATCCTGTCCAAGGCCAACCAGGCCCTGGCCACCCTCGAACGTTACAAACACCGCCTCGACGAGGTCTCGGGCACGCTCTCGGCCCTGGAGATCGAGGATCTGGTCACGGTCAGAGACGTCGCGGCCGTGGCGCAGCGCCTGGAGATGGTCCGCCGCATCTCCGACGAGATCAAGGGCTACGTGGTGGAGCTCGGCACGGACGGCCGCCTGCTGTCGTTGCAGCTCGACGAGCTGGTCGCGGGCGTCGACTCGGAGCGCGAGCTGGTCGTCCGCGACTACCTCCCCGCGCCGGCCGGCCGCCGGCAGCGACGCCTGGCCGAGGCCATGCACGACCTGGACAAGCTGTCGGGCAGCGAGCTCCTCGACCTGTCGACGGTGTCCCACGTCCTGGGCCACAACGGGTCCGACAAGCTCGACAGCCCCGTCAGCCCGCGCGGTTTCCGCCTGCTCGCCAAGGTCCCCCGGCTGCCGGCCACGGTGGTGGACCGCCTGGTCAACCACTTCGGCGGCCTGCAGAAGCTGCTGGCCGCCAGCATCGACGACCTCCAGGAGGTCGGAGGCGTCGGCGAGTCCCGCGCCCGCAGCGTCCGCGAGGGCCTCTCCCGCCTCGCCGAGTCCTCCATCCTCGAACGCTACGTGTAGACCAGCCACCACCGCTCCGCAGATGTCGGCCCAGCGCCGCGGCAACGGGCCCGGACAGGCGGGCGTCAGCGGAGGTGGAAGACGCCCTTGACGCTGCGGAGCGTGCCCATGCGCACCGTGGCCACGTACGTCCCCGGCAGCGCGGCCGCCGGTGAGGCGCGGCAGTCGGTGCTGGAGCGGCGCCGATCCCATTCCAGCGACCGCACGTACGGCACCCCACGCTGCAGTTGCTCGACATCCGAGCCCGGCCCGCTCACGCAGTCGGCGGTGGACCAGATGCGGTCCGCCCCCGAGGTGATGCGGATCTCCATGGCGCGCGGGCCCACGTCGGCCGTGCACATCACGGGGCCGGTGTTCACCAGCGTGACCATGAAGGCAGGCCGCGAGTCCCCCGCGTAGATCTCCTCCTTGCCCCCCTGCAGGCTGAGCACCAGGTCTGTCTCGGTGCAAGGGCCGCCGGGCCGCTTCGGCTGCGCGGCCGGCGACGTTTTGGCGGTGGTGGGGGTGGGGGACGGGCTCGCAGTGCCCATGGCCAGCGTACGCAGCCCTGCCAGCAGCGGATCTGCGGCAGGCGTAGCGCTCGGTGAGACCTGCGCGCTCGACGTGCGTTCAGGCCCGCTGCCCCCGGTGGAGCACGCCCACGCCACCACGGCCACCACGACGAGCACCGCTACCAGCACGCTCATCCGCCGCCGCCAGTAAACGTCCGCGCCGTCCCCACGCATCGTATCCGGGTCCATACGCTCAGCATGGGAATCGCGGCGCGCCGAAGAGTGATGACACGCCGGGATGTGGAATCTAGGCATACCCTTGACCGCGTGGTTGAACCCCACCTCCTGCACGCCGCCGTTCTGGCCTGGTACGAGGACAATGCCCGAGATCTCCCGTGGCGCACCGACGACGCGACACCCTGGGGTGTCCTCGTCAGCGAGATCATGCTCCAGCAGACCCCGGTCATCCGCGTCCTGCCCATCTGGCACGAGTGGATGGAACGCTGGCCCACCCCCGAAGCGCTGGCCGCCGAGCAACCCGGCGAGGCCGTACGCCACTGGGGCCGGCTCGGCTACCCCCGCAGAGCACTGCGCCTGCACGCGTGCGCCAGAGCCATCACCGACGAGCACGGCGGCGAGGTGCCGTCCGACCACGCGACCCTGCTGGAGTTGCCCGGCATCGGCGAATACACCGCCGCCGCGGTGGCCAGCTTCGCCTACGGCGGACGCCACGCCGTGCTCGACACCAACGTCCGCCGGGTGTTCGCCAGGGCGGTGCGCGCCGAGGAGTATCCTCCGACGGCCACCTCCGCGGCCGAGCGCCGGCTGGCGGAGACCCTCCTGCCCGAGCTGGGCGCCGCCCGCTGGGGCGTGGCCGTGATGGAGCTGGGCGCCCTGGTCTGCACGGCCCGGTCCCCGCGCTGCGCCGACTGCCCGATCACCCGTCAATGCGCCTGGCGCCTGGCGGGCAAGCCACCGCACGCGGGCCCCGCGCGCAAGGGCCAGACGTACGCGGGCACGGACCGCCAGTGCCGGGGCCGCCTGCTGGAGGTGCTGCGCTCGGCCCACGGCCCGGTGCCCAAGGCCGCACTCGACGTGGTGTGGGACGAGGCGGAGCAGCGCGAGCGCGCCCTGGACGGCCTGATCGCCGACGGCCTGGCCGAATCCCTCGACGACGGCACATACCGGCTACCCACCTGACCTTGAGAACGGCACCCCGATCCAGGACACCACCGACTCGGAGAACGGCCACGTGATCCGGACCACCACCCGCGCTGGACGATGTGGCCCTGGACAGCCGCTCCGGCGAGCAGGTGATGGGCCTGCTGATCGACCTAGGCCAGATCGGCCAGACGCTGCTCATGGTGACGCGCGACGAGCGTCTGACGACGCGGTGTGCCGACCGGGTGATCGAGGTCGCCGACGGCAAGGTGACCCGGGAGCACCCGCTGGAGCAGAGCGGATGACGGCGCGAGCCGCTGCCCCCACGCTGGGGGCAGTGTTCTCACTAACCGCAGTGTTCGAAGGGGCTGGTGTACGAGCTGCTCCCGACAGAGCCGCCCCACTTGACGCATTTGCCAGACGCAGCCCGCTTGACAGGCCCGGCGTAGTAGCTGAAACCTCCTGAGTTCGTCGTCCTGCTTGCCCCTTGCGGTTCGAGGAAGGCCGACACCGGCGACGCCTTCCCGAGGTTCGTCGTCTTCAGCGTCGCGACGCAGTTGAAGCCGTTGCCCGAGTTGTAGAGCAGATAGGCGCGACCGCCGGTCAGGGCGGCCGAGTCGATGACCGCGTAACCGGAGCCGCAGACCTGCGTGGCCGTGTTGGGGTTGCTGCTGCTGCCGCCGCAACCGTTGGTGCTCCTGACGGCCTTCTTCTGGCCCAAGGACACGGTCACGCCCTCCACGGTGGGGCTGGTGTCCATCGCTCCGCTGGAGGTCCGCTGCTCGTAGTGCAGGTGCGGAGCCTCGGAGCCGCCGGTGGAACCGACCGTCCCGATCGTGGTGCCCTGGCCGACGCTCAACGACCCGCCGGCCGCCCGCACCATGGTCGCGAGGTGGGCGTAGCGGGTTCTGGTCCCATCACCGTGACGGACCTCCACCCACTTGCCGTAGCTCTTGCTTCCCTCGTCGTGGAAGTACGCGGTGCCGCCGGCGGTGGCACGAACGGTCTCACCGTTGGTGCCATCGCTCCCATAGTTCTGCCAGTCGATGGAACCCGACGGGTTGTGCCCGGGGGACCAGTTGTTGGCGTTGAAAGTCTTGCCGCAGGTGAACGGACTCTTGTGGGCGGCGGCCAAGCTTCCGGCAGAAGCCGCGGAGGCGGCCTGGGGAAGCAGCACCGTCGTGAGAGCGAACAGCAGGGCAATGGGTGCTGATGTGAGGGCCGTCGGCCGATCCGGTCTTCCGGTCATTGGGGTGCTACCTCTGGAACGGGGGAATACGGTCGAACATCAAGATCCTGGATGTTGATGGCCCGACGGTGACGGCATGATGATCGAATACAGCGCTGGAGGTGAAGTCGGGGCGCCGGGCAGGGATGGATCGACATCTCGCCGCCGGGCCCTGCGCGCGCACCGCCGCAACAGCCGGGTCATCTGAGGGTGAGGTCACAGCCCGCGGGACGTGCGCGGCCACGGGCCAGGCCCGTGGCCGCGGGTGAGGTCAGTAGTAGAGGTAGAGGGCGTAGGTCTGGAACGGGTGCCAGGTGCCTTCGATCTCGCACTTCAGCCGGTCCGCTTGCCAGCTTGGGAAGGTGACGAGGGCGTAGGTGTGGCAGCCCACAAAGGTGTCGTGGCGTGAGTGCCAGTGCCAGGACTCCGCCGACGCGGCGGGAGCCGAGGCCAGGAGGACTCCTCCGGCAGCCAGGGCACAGAGGCCGGCCTTGAGCGCTCGCGTGACCGTTTTCATGGTGTGCTCCTTGTTGGGGGGCACCCTCGAGTGGGGGGCTCTACCTCCAGTTATCTACTCTGTGTAATGTGAAGTCAACAGAAAGTAATCGCGACGAAGGGCCTCGGCTCGGCGCTACTACCTGACCCAAAGTGGCACAGTGCGCTCCGCGTCCTTGGGCGCCAGGTCGCATGCGTCAGGCTCCGACACACCACCCGGGTTGTACACCTCAGTCCCCGAAGGCGCGACCACGATCGAGACGAACCCGCGCACCGAATCGGCGACCATCTGCCGGCTCACATCCGCGGGCAGCACCATGGTGTCCCCCGCCGCGACCTCGTACCGCCGCCCGCCCAACTCCACCACGGCGGCCCCGTCGAGCCACGTCCACACCAGCTCGGCATCGAACGCGTGCACCGGCCCCACCATGCCCGGCTTGGCGTCGACCCGCCACATGGCCTGCCCCGCCTCCCCCTGCGTCGGAGAGGCCAGCGTGGTGAACACGCCGTTGGGTGTCTCGGTCTTACGGGCATCGGCTGACAACACAACACTCATCTCCGCATTCCCTTTCTCATCTCGCGATCACGCGATCCACGGCGGAACGCCGTAGTCGCCACCGTCCACGGCCAGCGCCCGCGCCCCGGCCGGAGCCGTGACGACGGCGGTGTACCCACTCCCGGAATCGGCCAGCACCCGCCGCACCACGCCCGCGGGCATGACGACGGTGTCGCCGGCGCCCACCGTGTACGTCTGATCGCCCAGCTCCACGGTCGCCGCTCCGGCGACCCAGCTCCACACCTGCTCGCTGTCGAAGTCGTGCACGGGCCCCTCGGCGCCCGGCTTCGCATCGACCCGCCACAGGGCCCGCGTGGCCCCGCCCTGCGTCGGCGAGGCGAACGTCGTCATGACCCCGGTCGGAGTCTCCGATCGCCGCGCCTCGGCGTCACGGATGACAGTCACGCCCTGCACCCCCTAAGATAGGCAACTACGTTGTCGATATAGTGAACCAGGTTGTCTATCTTGTCAAGCGATGCCCCGGGCTTCGAACTGCCGCTACGCCTCCTGCTCGCGTTCAGAACGCTGATCGACGAGCTCCACGTGGAGCTCGCGCGGCAAGGCCATCCGGAGATGCGCCCTATGCACGGGTTCGTCATGCAGGCGATCGGCCAGAACGGCACCACGGCCGTCGAGCTCGGCCGTACGCTCGGCGTCTCCAAACAGGCCGCGGGCAAGACCATCGACACCCTGGAACGCTGCGGCTACGTGGAACGCACCGCCGACCCCCACGACACGAGACGCAAGCTCGTCCGGCTCACCCCGCACGGCGTGGACGCCCTGATCCGCTCGGCCCACATCTTCGACGACCTGCGCGCCCGCTGGGCCGCGGAGCTGGGCGCGGACCGCCTGCGCGCCCTGGAGGCGGACCTGCGCAGAATGACCCCGGCCAATCCCTGGCGGCTCGACATCCCCGGCTGGTTCGGCACGCTCTGACCCGCGGACGCGGAGCCCCGGCGGACGTCCGGCCGCCGGGACAAACCCCCCGACGGCACGCCGGCCAAAGCCTCAACCCGCGATCGGAGGCCCCAGCAGGGCTACAACCAAGACACGCAGCGCGGAAAGCGCGAGGCAGAGGCCGAGGCGGACGGCGGAGGTAGAGACAGAGGCGGACGGCAGAGGCGGACTGCGGACTGCGGCGGCGGACGCAGGAGGTGGCGGCGGACGGCGGAGGCGGAGGTCGCGCTTGAGCCAGCGAACGGGCTCAGGCCGCCAGTTGCAGGCCCAGGCTGGTCAGGTTCGTACGCGCCCAGTCCAACTCCTCGGCCAGCAGCGACACCAGCGCGCCAGGACCCTTGGCCCGGCCGGGCACGGTCAGGTTGTGCGTCTCGACCTCGATGTGCGCGCTGCCGCTCACCGCTCCCGACAACATCGCCGTCAGCGTGTCGTGCAGCACCGCACCCGTGCTCGACGTCTCCCCCGTGTGGTTGTGCACGTGCCCCAGCTTGACCACCGGCGCACCGGCCGCGGCCAGTCCCCTCAGGGCCGCGCCGGTCTCCTCGTCCCCGCAGGCGAGGTGACAGGCGTCCAGGCACACGCCCAGGTGCTCGGAGTCGATGCCGCACACCCGCTCCAGCGCCTGCTCGGTCGTCTCCAGCACGCATCCGGGCCACGGCTCGAATCCGACCCTGATCGTCTTTCCGGTCACGCTGTAGATGCCGCGCAGCTCGCGCGCCAGGCGTTCGAGGCGGCGGGTGGCGATGGAGTGGAGGTCGGCGGGCCAGTCGCGGCGCCAGCCGATCGGAATGGTCGAGATGCTGCCGAACCGTACGTCCTCCGGCAGCAGGAACGCCAGGATCTTGGCCAGCGCCATGGTGTAGCGGTAGCGCTCGGGCTTGGCCCAGTCGGGGCCGGGCACCTCCTGGTTGCGCCCGCCGGTGCCGTTGAGGCTCACGACCTCCAGGCCGCGCTCCTCAAGGGAGCGGCGCAGGCGTACGAGCTCGATGCGGTCGGCCGTGAGGTGGTCGGCGACAGTCGGCGCGAGCCACAGCCCGATGCCCATCCGCTCGACGCCCAGGCGCTTGCGCACGGGGACGGCGTAACGGGTCAGGTGGGCGATCAAGTTCTCCAGATCTTCAGCGGGGTGGACGCCTGCGTTGTAGGCGAGGTGAACGAGCGTTCCGTCATCGTGACGCAGGCGCATCGGTTTCCTCCACGGCTTGCTTGATGGTGTTCCCGTCGCCCGCCTTGGGACGTGCGAGCCCTGTGAGCATGACTGCTCGCAGGTGGCGCGCGCGTCCGCCCCGAGTTGATCTCGCGCTACTCCCCAGGGAGCAGCGCCCAACCTAGGAACACGTTCTTGTGGCTCACTTGGATGTAACTGGCGAAGCTCTACGCAGTGTAGTACTACTCGCGGTGGCGGTATACCCACATACCCAACAATCCGGCAACGACCACGACATCCAGCGCCTCATTCCACGGCATGTCACGTTCCCACGCCCCGGAATCACGGGTAACCAGGAGCGGGAGTGACCGACCACTGACGGACACGTGGACTGGCGACCCCTCCATTTACCAGACCACCCCAGAGCGCCTGCCCCACCAGGTCACCTCAGAAGGGTGGCTGCCCAGCCAGGCGGCCTCAGGATGGCCGCCCCACCAGACCGCCCGGCGTACCCCACGAACAAGAGCCGGCGCATGAAAAAACCCCGCGTGGTCATCCACGCGGGGTTTTTCGGTGATCCGTCAGTGCTGGATCGGTGCGGCGATCTCAGCCGCCGAGTCCGGCACCTTGTCGATCGACTCGCCCTTGAACAGGAACTTGGCGTTTTCGCCTTCGCCCTCGATCGTCACCTTCACGACCTGCCCCGGCCGGAGCTCACCGTAAAGGATCTTCTCCGACAGGGAGTCCTCCAGCTCGCGCTGGATCGTCCGCCGCAGCGGCCGAGCGCCCATGACCGGGTCGTAACCGCGCTCGGCGAGCAACTGCTTGGCCTCGGTCGAGACGTCGAGCCCCATGTCGCGGTCCTTCAGCCTGGAGTCGACCTGGGCGAGCATCAGATCCACGATCTTGATGATCTCGGCCCGGGTGAGCTGGTGGAAGACCACGATGTCATCGACGCGGTTGAGGAACTCGGGCCGGAAGTGCTGCTTGAGCTCCTCCTGCACCTTGGACTTCATCCGGTCGTAGTTGGAGTCGGCGTCGTTGGACTTCGCGAACCCGACCCCGATGCCCTTGGAGATGTCCCGGGTGCCGAGGTTGGTGGTCATGATGATGACCGTGTTCTTGAAGTCGACCACCCGGCCCTGGGCGTCGGTCAGGCGACCGTCCTCCAGGATCTGCAGCAGCGAGTTGAAGATGTCGGGGTGGGCCTTCTCGATCTCGTCGAACAAGACCACGGAGAACGGCTTGCGCCGGACCTTCTCCGTGAGCTGGCCGCCCTCCTCGTAGCCGACATAGCCGGGAGGCGAGCCGAACAGCCTGGAGACGGTGTGCTTCTCCATGAACTCCGACATGTCCAGGCTGATCAGCGCGTCCTCGTCACCGAAGAGGAACTCCGCCAGAGCCTTGGACAGCTCCGTCTTACCGACACCGGAGGGACCCGCGAAGATGAACGAGCCGCCGGGACGGCGCGGGTCCTTCAGACCGGCGCGGGTACGCCGGATGGACCGCGACAGACCCTTGATGGCGTCGTCCTGGCCGATGATCCGCTTGTGGAGCTCGTCCTCCATGCGGAGCAGGCGCTGCGACTCCTCCTCGGTCAGCTTGAAGACCGGGATGCCGGTGGCGGTCGCCAGGACCTCGGCGATGAGCTCCTGAGTGACCTCGGCCACGACGTCCATGTCGCCGGCCTTCCACTCCTTCTCCCGCCGCTCGCGCTTGAGCTGGAGCTGCTTCTCCTGGTCGCGGAGGGCAGCCGCCTTCTCGAAGTCCTGCGCGTCGATCGCGGACTCCTTGTCGCGACGGACGTTGGCGATCTTCTCGTCATACTCGCGCAGGTCCGGCGGAGCGGTCATCCTGCGGATGCGCATCCGGGAACCGGCCTCGTCGATGAGGTCGATCGCCTTGTCGGGCAGGTAGCGGTCGCTGATGTAACGGTCGGCGAGCTGCGCCGCGGCCACCAGTGCGTCGTCGGTGATGGACACGCGGTGGTGCGCCTCGTAGCGGTCGCGCAGACCCTTGAGGATCTCGATCGTGTGGCTGAGCGAGGGCTCGGCCACCTGGATCGGCTGGAAACGCCGCTCCAGAGCCGCGTCCTTCTCCAAGTACTTGCGGTACTCGTCGAGCGTGGTCGCGCCGATCGTCTGCAGCTCACCGCGGGCCAGCATCGGCTTGAGGATGCTGGCGGCGTCGATCGCGCCCTCCGCGGCACCCGCGCCGACGAGCGTGTGCAGCTCGTCGATGAACAGGATGATGTCGCCGCGCGTGCGGATCTCCTTGAGCACCTTCTTCAGGCGCTCCTCGAAGTCACCGCGGTAACGCGAACCGGCGACCAAAGCGCCGAGGTCAAGCGTGTAGAGCTGCTTGTCCTTCAGCGTCTCGGGCACCTCGCCCCTGACGATCTTCTGCGACAGGCCCTCGACGACGGCGGTCTTGCCGACGCCGGGCTCGCCGATGAGAACGGGGTTGTTCTTGGTCCTCCTGGAGAGGACCTGCATGACCCGCTCGATCTCCTTCTCACGGCCGATGACCGGATCCAGCTTGCCCTCGCGGGCTGCCTGGGTCAGGTTGCGGCCGAACTGGTCGAGCACCAGGGAAGTCGAGGGGGCCGACTCCTGCGGGCCGCCCGCCGCGGCCGGCTCCTTGCCCTGATAACCGTGGAGCAACTGGATGACCTGCTGCCTGACACGGTTGAGATCAGCTCCAAGCTTGACCAGCACCTGGGCTGCCACACCCTCACCCTCACGGATGAGCCCGAGCAGGATGTGCTCGGTCCCGATGTAGTTGTGACCCAGTTGCAAAGCCTCACGGAGCGACAGCTCGAGGACCTTCTTGGCCCGCGGGGTGAACGGAATGTGCCCCGACGGAGCCGACTGGCCCTGGCCGATGATCTCCTCGACCTGCTGGCGCACACCCTCAAGGCTGATGCCGAGGCTCTCCAGAGCCTTGGCGGCTACGCCTTCACCTTCGTGGATCAAACCAAGAAGAATGTGCTCAGTGCCGATGTAGTTGTGGTTGAGCATCCTGGCCTCTTCTTGGGCCAAGACGACAACACGCCTCGCTCGGTCGGTGAACCTCTCGAACATCTCGTCGCTCCTCACAGAGCGGTCAGTCAGGCCGGTAAATCCGGTCCCGTCCTCCCGCATGTTAGCCCTGGCTCGGCGAACCGTGCCCACTGCCGCTGACACGCTCTATAGCAGAGACGTTCCCCGAGAGCAGGGCGTTCACCCTCCATCCAACTACTGTTCGGGGGTGACGTGTTCCCGATACGCCGCAAGCGAACGATGTTTAGGCGGCCTCGGGGAGACGGCAGTAAATGCCGCCTGCGGCGTGGCAGATCAACACGGATCGGCCACCGGACGGTTGGATGGAACCGGGCGCTGGGGTGCCCCCTCGTCCGCGCATCTCAGATGCCGCGTCCGTATCTGTTACGCAATCATCCTATGTCGCGCAGCAAAGCTTGGCCAAGCGCGAGCGCTACGCCCTGAGCACAACGCGGCACACACCGCTCATGCCACTCACTCCGGCTCACGGACCCCGCAAAGTGCCTTCCGGTCACCTCGGTTACCCATCCATCTCGTCTGATGAGACGACGTCTTCGGCCGGGATTCCGCGCCCGCACCGCACTTGCGTAGAGACCGCATTGTGCGGACTTGCCGGCGGACGTGAGATTGGGCGACCCTTGCTCAGGTTCGCCCGGGGGTTATGCGCACGGTTCGCATCACCGCGGCCACTGTTATGCGTGCGGCCGGCATGGCAGGGCCCCCAGTTATGCCCATGCCCCGCATCGCCGGGCTCACCGATATGCGCACGCCCCCATCGCCGGGTGCCCACCGATATGCCCACGGGTCCGCATCGCCGCGAGCCCACCGTTATGCGTACGCCCCGCATCACGGGAGCCCACCGATATGCCCACGGGCCCGCATCGCCGCGAGCCCACCGATATGCGTACGCCCCGCATCGCCACACCCACCGATATGCGTACGCCTCACATGGGGCCGCCACCGTTATGCGGACGACCCCCTTCCCCTCCGGGGCCGGGTTTTGCGCAACGCCTGAGATCCCCGTGAAGACGGCTTATGCCTAGGTGCTCGTGATCCCACACGGACGGTTATGCCGGCTCCAAGGAACCTCGCCGACGCTTAAACCGGCTCCCCTGATCTTGCGGATGCATATGCCCCTTGAGGGGAGGCGCACGCCAGGTTTAGGCCGCCCCGATGGGATGAGCTGGCGGACATAAGGTACGCGTGCGCATCGGCGCGCCGGGCCCGGTTATGCCCGCTCCCCCGAGTCCGGTTATGCCCGCCCCCCGCGAGTGGAGATCTCCGTAAAACCCGGGATCCCGAAGACCGGCTACGGGTTTTACGGGGCCACAGGGCGGCGATTTGCGCGATGGCCCGTTCCAGACCCTGCGGTTCCGCCGCCGGAAGGGCTAATGCCGACCACCCCGAGGCAATCCCGTGGTCGGCAGCGTACGTTGAATGAGGTATGTGGCCCGCCACGGCATTGACACGTGGCGCGCCGCACCCCCGCATATACGGACACCCCGCCGGTGAATCAGCGTCGGCGGGGTGGCCAAAATGCCCACATATGGGTGGTTGAAAGATCATCACTCCGGGCGCCCGGCATTCGGGGTCCCCAGAAAACGATCATGCGCTTATGGCGTCCGCCGGGGTCCTAGGCGAACGGCATAAGCGCATGGTCAGGAGATGGCTCTCTCAGTGAGCCGCTTCGTACTTCTCCACGACGGTGGAGGCGATACGGCCTCGCTCGCTGACCGGCATGCCGTGGGCCTTGGCCCACTGCCGGATCTCCGAGCTCTTCTCGCGGCTCATCGCACGGTTGCCGCCGCGACCACGACGGCGCGCGGACACCGCACCCGCCCTGCGTGCGTGCTGCACGAAAGGCGTGAGCGCGTCCCGCAGCTTCTTCGCGTTAAGGTCGCTGAGGTCAATCTCATAGGAGGAGCCGTCAATAGCGAAGCTGACCGTCTCATTGGCCTCGCCCCCATCGAGGTCATCGATGAGAATCTCCTGGATCTGCTTGGCCATCTACGCAATCCTTTCCCGGAGCATTGTTTCATTCGCCTGCCCAAACATATACCCGGAAAGGCGCTGAGACAATTCAGCGTGCGGGGATTCGCCTGACTGGTCGATCAGTTCTGCGGCTCGACCGGATCCTCGCGGTTTCGACGGCCCCCCACGGCCTCGGATCGGACCAACTTCACTACGCCAAAGATGAAGGCGCCGGCCACCACCACGGGGGGGATGAGCGCTGACAATACGTCTGTTACGGCTTCCATTCGTCCTCGCCTCCACGGCTGACGGGGTTTCGGGGGCGCTTTTCGCAGAACCAGCGCGACCGGGGGAGCGGAGCACAGCGCCCCTCATGGAGGTGCAAGGCCACAACCACCCGCACCCGACCATAGCGGCACACACATGCCCTGCGTGTCACAGGGGCCCCAACATCCGGCAACCCGGACGCCCCATAGCCTAATGCCAGTCTCTCCAGACTCCTTACCGGATCAAGGGAAAATTTCGCGAAAAGACATCCATGCAGGTGCGGATGGCTCAACGAAGATCTTTTACCACACGCGTTCCGGCGAGCCTGTCATGCGGCCCCCGCTCCAGCGGCTTGTCCATCAGGATGAGCAGGCCGACGCCGAACAGCAACATTCCGGCTAGCAGATTGACCACCGGAATGCCCATCAGCATGATCGGGCCGGGATAGACCAGGGCCCGTTTCAGCAGCGCCCGCGGCCGCACGTCCCCCGGCGCCAGGCGAATCCTCATGATCGCTTTGCCGAACGTCCGGCCCTGCCGGGAATGCGCCCACCAGTCATAGGCCGCATAAGCCAGCCCGGCCGCCAGCCAGGCGAACACGCCCGGCAAGCGCCCGTCGAACGCCCCCAGCATCCCGACAGTCCGGAAGACGCCCCACAGGGCGATGAACAGAATGTAATAGAAGACGCCGAAGACGAGCCCCTCAATCAGGCGGGCGGCCAGCCGTTCCCACCATTCCGCGGGCAACGTGCCCGTCCGCGGCGGCGTCCCGGCCATAACCTGCACCTCACATCTTCGGCGGACCCAATCGGGAGCACGGATCCTCCCATTTTGGTACGACCCCCGCACACAAAAACAGAGGCCGGCGGGAAGCCGACCCCTGTTTCGCGGTGACGCAGACTACTTGATCTTGACCACCACGGTGCCCGCGAACTTGTCCGCGAACGTCTGCTGCAGCGGCTTGTCCCAGAGCTGGGAAGCGCCGTTGACGCCCACTGCCGCGTACGCCAGCAGTGTGCTGAGGAAGCCGAACGGGAGGGCGTTGAGCACCCAGCCGCCCCAGGTCACCCCGGCGCGCTTGAGTGCCAGGTCGGTCGGCAGGCCCTTGGGAGGCATGCCCTGCCCGACCGGGACCACCTTGATGCCCATGACCATCTTGCCGACGGTCTGGCCGTTCATCTTCAGCAGGAAGAAGTCGTAGGCCACCCAGAGGATCGTCACGATGATGGACGTGATCACGCCCACCACCAGCGTCGAGAACAGACCGCTGCTGCTGCCGTCCAGCGAGTTGTAGCTGGCCACGAAGATCGCCACCATGATGATGCCGATGACGAGGTTCACGATGAAGAGGATGACTCCATCGATGAGCCTAGCCACCAGCCGCTGCCACCACTCCGCCAGCGGAGCCGGCGCGCCGGGCGGCTGCACGCCGACCGGCTTGCCGTAAGGCTGCCCGTAGCCGGGCTGACCGTAGGCCTGCTGCGGCTGCCCGTACGCCTGACCGTACTGCTGCTGGTCGCCGTACTGCTGCTGGCCGTAGCCGGGCTGGGCGTAACCGGGCTGGGACTGCTGCTGCTGCCCGTAACCCGGCTGCTGACCGTAGCCCTGCTGCTGCCCGTAGTCGGGCTGGGACTGCGGCTGCTGACCGTACTGCTGGCCGGAGGCCGGCTGCTGGCCGTAGCCCTGCTGGCCCGACTGCGGCTGCTGACCGTAGCCCGGCTGCTGCCCGTACTGCTGCTGCTGGCCGTAGTCAGGCTGCGCCTGCTGCTGGCCGTAGTCAGGCTGCTGCTGCTGACCGTACTGCTGCCCGGAGGCCGGCTGCTGGCCGTAGCCCTGCTGGCCCTGGTTGTACTGCTGCTGCTGACCGTAGTCCGGCTGGGACTGCGGCTGCTGGCCGTACTGCTGGCCATAGTCGGGCTGGGCCTGCTGTTGCTGCCCGTAGCCCTGCTGCTGGCCATATTGGGGCTGCTGCCCGTACTGGGGCTGCTGCTGGCCGTAGCCCTGCTGGGGCTGCTGGCCATAGCCCTGCTGAGGCTGCTGCCCGTACTGCTGCTGCTGGCCGTAGCCCTGCTGCTGGCCGTACTGGGGCTGCTGCCCGTAGGCGTCGTCCGTTCGGTAGCCGACCACAGTCACATCGGGGTCGGGCTCGCCGGGATGGCGGCCCGCGTTCTGCTGCCCGTATTGGGGTGTGCCAGGTGCAGAATTCTCGCCGGATTCGTCCTGTGGATACGGCGGCTGTCCGGTGCTCACCGTGTCACCTCGCTTCGAGTGCGCATGTGGCACGTGTCAGGACACATGCCTGTGCTGCCCAACGTATCGACATAGGTATCAACAATCACCTTTCCAGATGGTCAAGGTCTGCGTCACCCGATGTCAGATGGAGCAGCATGCGGGTGTTGCCCAGGGTGTTCGGCTTGACGTGCTCCAGGTCGAGGAACTCCGCCACACCCTCGTCGTACGAGGCCAGAAGTTCGGCGTAGACCTCGGGGGACACCGGGGTGCCCTGGATGGGCCGGAACCCGTGCCTCGCGAAGAAGTCGACCTCAAAAGTCAGACAGAATACACGCCGCAGACCCAGATCTTTCGCCTGCTGTATCAGAGCCGAGACGATCCGGTGGCCGACGCCCATGCCCCGGCTCTCGGGGTCCACGGCCACGGTACGGACCTCGGCGAGATCCTCCCACAACACGTGGAGCGCGCCGCAGCCGACCACCTGCCCGCCCAGATCGGCCACCCAGAACTCCTGTACGTCCTCGTACAGCGTCACCGTCGCTTTCTCGAGAAGCCGCGGGCCCGCGCCCGCATAGGTGTCGACCAGCCGCCTGACCGCCCGCACATCGGGCGTGCGGGCACGCCTGACCACCACCGCGGTCTCCGGCACTATCGATTCGGCCACCTGCTCCATGGCACTCCAGGGTACAGATGTCATTACGGCTCAGCCCTAACTCCCATCTCTCGGCCCATCCTGTTACATCTCGTCGCCAGACGAGCACAGGACCCGCACCTGGCCCAGACCTCCGGCGGAACCGCCGACAAAGAGGACATAAAGCCCCTTCCGCACAGGTGATCACGAGATCACCTTGTGACCCTTCAGTTGTGAAACCTCTACAGATCCGGCAGTTCTGGTTGAGCACGAACCCGGAGTGCATTAGTGTCCAGCGACGATGTTCCCCGCGTGTCGCGCGAGGAACACGCCCAATTCCCGCAAGGGAAGCCGGGGAACCGCCGGTGGCGCAGCCAGCGCCGCCATTGGGGTGAATCCGAGTCTCTCGGTAGGGCTGCTCCGGCCCGAACCCGTCAGCTAACCCGGTAGGCGTTCGACGAGAGGAGCTGGTTGGTGAAGCGCACGCTCAGCGGCGAGGGCAGGTCCGCGGGCAGGCATGCCCGCCCTCCGGAACGCGCGCGGCGGTCGCACCGCCTCGGTGTGGTGAGTATCACCATCGCCACGCTGCTGTTCGCCATCCCTTTCGCCCCGGCGTCCGCGGATCCGAAGCCCTCGCTGAAGGATCTCGCCAACCAGGTCGAGAAGATGCACACCGAGATCGAGACGCTGAGCGAGCAGTACAACGGCCAGCGGGAGAAGCTCAAGACCGCCAAGAAGTCCTCAGAGGCCGCACAGAAGACGCTGACGGCCAGCGAGGCCGATCTCGCCACCAAGCGTGCCAAAGCCGTCCTCCTCGCGCAGGACGCCTACATGTCGGGCGGCCTGGACCGGGCTCTGGCGTTCGCCACGACCGACGACCCCGCGCGTTTCCTCGACCGCGCCGCGACGACGTACGCGATCGAGCAGCAGCAGGGCGAGGAGGTCAACCAGGTCACCAAGGCCATGGACGCCGCCACCCGCGCCCGCGCCGGAGCCAAGGCGCGCATCGACGAGGTCCAGGGGCTCGTCACCGAACTCGAGTCCAAGCGCGACAAGATCACCAAGCTGGTCACCAAGGTCGAGAGCAACCTGTTCAGACGGGCCATCGGCGAGGCCGGCCAGCCGGGCACCCGGGCCGTCCGGGTCAACCTGCCGATCATCGGCACCGGCAAGGCCGCGCAGGCCGCGAGGTGGGCCCTCACCCAGCAGCTCAAGCCGTACGTCTGGGGCGCCGAAGGCCCGAGCTCCTTCGACTGCTCGGGCCTGGTGATGGCCGCCTACCAGCGAGTGGGCATCTCACTGCCGCACTACACCGGCGACCAGTGGACCGCGGGCCGGCACATCTCGCGCGCGGAGATGCGGCCGGGCGACCTGGTGTTCTTCTACGGCGACCTGCACCACGTCGGCATCTACATCGGTGGCGGCATGATGGTGCACGCTCCTCAGACGGGTGACGTCGTCCGCATCGCGTCCCTGGACAGGCGGCCGTTCGCCGGCGCCGTGCGCATCGCCGACTGACGGCCACCGGCACCAGGCAGGGGCCATGCGAGCCGCCGGCCCTGAGTGAGCCGGCCCCGGATGAGCCGGCCCCGAAAGGCCGGCCTTGGATGGGCCGGCGCTCTAGATGAGCTGGCGGCGCGCCGCCCACGCCACGGCCTCGATGGCGGTGGCGACACCGATACGGTCACAGATGCCCCGTAAGCGCCGGCGTACCGTGCGGCCGCTGATATCCAGACGTCTGCCCACCCGATCGACCGTCACTCCCTTGGCCAGCTCCGCCAGCAACGCCAAATCCGCATGGCTCAGATCAACGCCTTCAGTGAGCACATCCATCGGGAGCCCTCCCCCCCAACAGCAAGACCTGGACCTCTCCGCCGGGCCAAAGCCGCTCCTCGCAGACGGTAAACGCATCGTGGAAAGGTCGTCAAGCATGACAATCTGCGCCCTTGACGAGGGCTATTGACATGATCCCTTATATATGACGTACTCGCCATATGCCCGGACACCCAAGCCTGCGATGAACGATCTCAACGGTGCTCCTCCCGCGCCGGAACCGCCGCCAATGAGCGCCACCGACGTTCTGGGTTTCGATCCGTTCAATCCGCATTTTCTGCGTGATCCTTACGCCCGCTACCGCGAGATGAGCGCGCGCGGCCCCATCTTCCCTACGCGCGGCGGGCTCCTCGCCGTCACCACCCACGAACTGTGTACGGCGGTGCTCCGCGACCCCCGCTTCGGCCATGGAACGGTCCCAATAGCCGACAGAAGCGCTGGTCAACCGGTGGAATCGTTCCTCTTCATGGACCCGCCCGACCACACCAGGCTGCGTGCCCTGGTCAGCAGGGCCTTCACCCCGCGCATGCTCGAACGCCTCCGCCCGCGCATCGAGGCGATCACCGCCGAGCTGATCGGCTCGCTGCCGGAGGAGGCCGACCTCATTTCCGGTTTCGCCTATCCGCTGCCGGTCATGGTCATCACGGAGTTGCTCGGCGTGCCGCCTGAGGACTATGAACGTTTCCGCGGGTGGAGCGAGACGCTCGCTCGCAGCCTTGACCCGATGCTTACAGATGACCTCGTATCGGAAACCGAGCGGGCCAGAAGTGAGTTTCGCGCCTACTTCCGGGAGCTCCTGGTGCTCCGGCGCGCGCGGCCAGGAACGGACCTCCTGAGCGCGCTGGCGCTCGTCGAGGAGCTGACCGAGGCCGAGCTGCTGGCGACCTGCGTGCTGCTGCTCGTGGCGGGGCACGAGACGACCGTCAACCTGATCGGCAACGGGGTGCTCAACCTCGTCCGGCACGGGGTGTGGCGACAGGCCGCGTTACGGCCGCGGCAGGTCGTGGAGGAGGTGCTGCGCTTCGATCCGCCGGTGCAGCTCACCTCCAGGGTGGCGCTGGCGGACACGGAGCTGGGGGGCGTGGCGGTGCCCAAGGGGTCGGCCGTGCTCGTGCTGATAGGCGCGGCCAATCGCGACCCGGCGGTCTTCGACGATCCCGATCGTTTCGACGTGACCCGGGATCCCGGGCGGCATGTCGCCTTCGGGCTCGGTGTGCACTTCTGCCTGGGTGCCACGCTGGCCCGGATGGAAGGGGAGATCGCGCTGTCCGCGCTCGCCGCGGCGGCTCCGGAGTTGTCGTTCGCCGATGGGGCGGAGCCGGCGTACAAGGGGAACGTCGTGCTGCGCGGACTGGCCGAGCTGCCCGTGCGGCTCAAGCCCTGACGGGCCGGGCCCGCAGGGGGCCCGGCCGCGAGCTCAGTTGGTGGGCTTGACCAGCGGGAACAGGATGGTCTCCCGGATGTTCTTGCCGGTGAAGGCCATGATCATCCGGTCGATCCCGGCGCCCATGCCGCCCGTGGGCGGCATGGCGTACTCCAGCGACTGCAGGAAGTCCTCGTCGAGCTGCATGGCCTCCAGGTCGCCGCCGGCCGCCAGCAGCGACTGCTCCACCAGCCGGCGCCGCTGCTCGATCGGGTCGTTCAGCTCCGAGTAGCCCGTGCCGAGCTCGGTGCCGAAGCCGATCAGGTCCCACTTCTCCGTCACCAGCGGGTCGTCGCGGTGGTTGCGGGCCAGCGGCGAGGTCTCCAGCGGATAGTCCATGACGAAGGTGGGCTGG
Organism: Nonomuraea sp. NPDC002799; assembly: GCF_053592075.1. Lineage (NCBI taxonomy): Bacteria > Bacillati > Actinomycetota > Actinomycetes > Streptosporangiales > Streptosporangiaceae > Nonomuraea > Nonomuraea sp. NPDC002799. Next base: position 48,206 of record NZ_JBSFVA010000002.1, on the reverse strand, counting down.
ACGATCGTGTGCTCCACGAGCTCCTCGAAGAGCTCCTGGACGAGCTTGCCCACACCCCACTTGGGATCCCAGTGGATCTCCCGCCGATCGGCGATCTTACGCACCTCCTCCAGCGTGGTGGCGGTGGTGATCTCCTCCCCGACGGCCTTGGAGACGGCGTCGTACAGCCTGACGCGCGGCCACTCCGGGATGCCGAGGTCGATCTCGACGCCGTCGTGCACGACCACGGAGGTGCCCAGGGCGGCGTGGACGGCCTTCTGGTACATCCGCTGGGTCAGGTCGGCTATGCCGTTGTAGTCGAGATAGGTGCCGTAGGCCTCGAGCATCGTGAACTCGGGGTTGTGCGTGGAGTCGGCGCCCTCGTTGCGGAAGTTGCGGTTGATCTCGAAGACCTTCTCGATGCCGCCGACCACGAGCCGCTTGAGGTAGAGCTCGATCGCGATGCGGAGGTAGAGGTCCATGTCGTAGGCGTTGATGTGGGTCTTGAAGGGCCTGGCCGCGGCGCCGCCGTGAATGGGCTGCAACATCGGCGTCTCGACCTCGAGGTAGCCCTCCTCGTGCCAGAACTCGCGCACCGCGCGCACCGTGTCGCTGCGGACGCGGGCCATCTTCCTGGCGTCGTCGTTGACGATCAGGTCGACGTAACGCTGGCGCACCCGCGCCTCGGGGTCGGTGAGGCCGACGTGCTTCTCCGGCAGCGGGCGCAGGCACTTGGCGGTGATCTGCCACTCGGTGGCGAGGATCGACAACTCGCCGCGGCGCGAGGTGATGACCTCGCCGGTCACCCCGACGTGGTCGCCCAGGTCGACGTCGTGCTTCCACGCGGCCAGCGACTCCTCGCCCACCTTGTCGAGCGAGATCATGACCTGCAGGTCGCCGCCGCCGTCGCGCAGCGTGGCGAAGCAGAGCTTGCCGCCCACGCGGTTGAGCATGACGCGCCCCGCCACACCGACCGTGTCGCCGGTGGCGGTGTCGGGCTCCAGCCCCTGGTATTTCTCCCTGACCTCGGCGTTGGTCGCCGTACGGGGGAAGGTCACCGGGTAAGGATCGACGCCGTCGCTGCGAAGGCGGTCGAGCTTGTCCCTCCGGATGCGCATCTGCTCGGGAAGTTCGTCGCTCACAACATAGAAGAGTAGGGGATATGGCGAACTGCAAGCACTCGTCGGCCCGCTGAAGGGGTGCTGCAAGAACTCTCCGTTACCAATATCTCACGAGCTCAGGGGGGAGTCGGCAGGGAGCCGGCCCAAGGGGAGCTCAAGGAGAGAAGATGCTCAAGAAGATCGCGATCGGTTTCATCACCGTCGCCGCGACCACCGCGCTGGCCATGTCGGTCCCCACCGCCGCCAACGCCGCCGCCCCGGACTACGACGACTACTCCGAGTACTGGGGCCCCGTCTACGCCAAGCATCACCTCGCCAAGGCCCAGGGCCACATCGCCGTCAACTGGGACCACGACGGCGAGTCCAACGAGGTCCACGTCAGCGGCCGGCTCTACGACCTGGACAACCGCAGCTACGACGAGGGCGGCAAGTGCGCGTACGTGAAGTTCCAGACCAGTGACTTCGACCACGACTGGTCGCCGGCCTACGCCAAGAAGTACTGCGGCTACCCCGGCTACAAGAAGTTCCACTTCGAGGAGCACGACGTGTACAGCGTGCGGGCCAAGGTGTGCCAGATCGGCCAGCACAGCAACTACCCGACGAAGTGCGGCCCTTGGCAGTACCTCTACACCGCCGAGAGCGAGTAACTCCGGCAGGACCTCCCTTACACGCGAGCGGCCCCCTGACCTGGCGGGGGCCGCTTGTTCTATGTGACGTTGCGGTGGTAGATCAGGCGCAGGCCGATGAGGGTGAGCCACGGCTCGTGCACGTCGATCGAGCGCGACTCCCCCACGACCAGGGCCGCGTGCCCGCCGGTGGCCACCACGGTCACCTCGTCGGGGTCGTCGGCCAGCTCCGCCACCATGCGCTCGACGATGCCGTCCACCTGGCCGGCGAAGCCGTAGATGATGCCGGCCTGCAGGGCTTCGACGGTGTTCTTGGCGATCACCGAGCGCGGCCTGACCAGCTCGACCTTGTGCAGTTGCGCTCCGGCGGCGGCCAGCGCGTCCACCGAGATCTCGATGCCGGGCGCGGTCACCGCCCCGACGTACTCACCCTTGGCCGACACCGCGTCGAACGAGGTCGCGGTGCCGAAGTCGACGATCACGCACGGGCCGCCGTACTGGTCGATGGCCGCCAGCGCGTTCACGATGCGGTCGCTGCCGACCTCCTTGGGGTTGTCCATGCGGACGGGCACGCCGGTGCGGATGCCCGGCTCCACGATCACCGCGGTCACGTCGCCGTAGTAGCGGCGGCACATCTCGCGCATCTCGTTGAGCACGCTCGGAACCGTGGAGCAAATGGCGATGCCGTCGACGTCGGCCCCCTTGAGCAGCGGCGACTGAGCCAGCAGCCCCTGCAGGACGACCGCGATCTCGTCGGCGGTGCGGCGGGCGTCCGTGGCCAGCCGCCAGTGCTCGATGACGTCCTCGCCCTCGAACAGGCCCAGCACCGTGTGCGTATTGCCGACGTCGATCGTGAGCAGCATCAATTACCCCCGCAGATCCAGTGCGATGTCCAGGGCCGGCGCAGAGTGCGTTAGGGCTCCCACCGCAAGGTAGTCAACGCCAGTTTCGGCCACATCACGGGCCGATTCCAAGGTCAATCCCCCGCTGGCCTCAAGCGCAACCCTGTTTTTCGCCCGCTTTTTAATGATTTGTACGGCACGAGCGGTGTCCTCGATGGTGAAGTTGTCCAGCAGGATCTCCTCGGCCCCCTCGTCGAGCACGGCGTCCAGCTGGTCGAGCCGGTCGATCTCCACCTCGATCGGCAGCTCCGGGTAACGCTCACGCACCGCCCTGAACGCCTCGGCCACACCCCCGGCGGCGACCACGTGGTTGTCCTTGATCAGCGCGGCGTCCGACAACGACATCCGGTGGTTGACGCCGCCGCCGCAGCGCACCGCGTACTTCTCCAGCGCCCGCAGCCCCGGCAGCGTCTTGCGGCTGTCACGCACCCGCGCCGTCGTGCCGCTGAGCGCCTCGACCCACCTGCCGGTCAGCGTGGCCACCCCGGACAGGTGCGTGAGCAGGTTGAGCGCGGTGCGCTCCGCCGTCAGCAGATCCCGCGTCGGCCCTTCGACGACCATCAGCACGTCCCCCGCCCGGACGCGCTCGCCGTCCTTGGCCCGCCGCTCGGTACGGCCGGCGCCCAGCCGGACGAACACCGCCTCGGCCACGGCCAGCCCCGCCACGACGCCGTCCTTGCGCGCCACCACGTCCGCCACGGAGCGCTGCCCGGCCGGGATGGTCGCCAGGCTCGTCACGTCGCCCGCCTCCTGCAGGTCCTCGGCCAGCGCGCGGTCGATCACGGCGTCCACCTCGGCCGGATCGAGCCCGGCCGCGGCCAGCTCCTGCGCCAGACGCGGGGGCGTGGCGTCACCATGGGGCGTGTACGTCATGTGGAGGCCCTCCTCGGTCAGGGTCACGTCGAGGTGGCCCAGCCAATCGTTGTCGTCGCGGGCGTCGTGGTCCTCGCGCCAGTGTGAGCCGCGGGTCTCCAGCCGGGCCGCCGCCGCGCCGGTGAGCACGGTGGCGACGGTGAGCAGGTTCGCGGCCTCCCAGGACTCGGTGCACGCGGGCACCGGCACGGGCGTCCAGCGGGCGTCGAGCAGCGCCTTGGCCGTGGCGCGCAGCGAGTCGCGGCTGCGCAGCACGCTCGCTCCGGCGCTCATGTGGGCCTGGATCCGCGACCGCGCCCTCGGGTCCACCAGACCGGCCGGGGTCTGGCCGGTGACCGGCGCGCCGGGCCTGGGGGCCGCCGCGTGCACGTCCCCGGCGATGCGCTCGGCGAAGACGAGACCTTCGAGCAGGGAGTTGGAGGCGAGCCGGTTCGCGCCGTGCACGCCCGTGCAGGCGACCTCGCCGCAGGCGTACAGGCCCTCGATCGAGGTACGGCCGCGCAGGTCGGCCTGTACGCCGCCGCTGGCGTAGTGGGCGGCGGGCGACACCGGGATCGGCTCGGTCGCCGGGTCGATGCCGTGCTCGCGGCAGACGGCGTAGATCGTGGGGAAGCGGGTCTCCCACTTCTCCCGGCCGAAGTGGCGGCCGTCGAGGTAGACGTGGTCGCGGCCGGTCTCGCGCATCGTCCGCATGATCGCCTTGGCGACGACGTCCCTCGGCGCCAGGTCGGCCAGCTCGTGCACGCCCGTCATGAACCTGTTGTCCTCGTGGTCGGTGAGGAACGCGCCCTCGCCCCTGACCGCCTCGGAGATCAGCGGCTGCTGGCCCGTCGAGTCGCCGCCCAGCCAGAGCACGGTCGGGTGGAACTGCACGAACTCGATGTCGCGCACCACGGCCCCGGCGCGCAGGGCCAGCGCGACCCCGTCGCCGGTGGAGACGACCGGGTTGGTGGTGGCGGCGTAGACCTGGCCCATGCCGCCGGTCGCCAGCACCACCGCCCTGGCGCGCACGGCGCCGACCCCGTCACGCGCGCCCTCGCCCATGACGTGCAGCGTCACGCCGGTGGCCCGGCCGCCGGCGTCCTTGAGCAGGTCGAGCACCAGCGCGTGCTCGATCACCTCGATCGAGGAGGCGTGGACCGCCTCGACGAGCGCCCGCTGCACCTCGGCTCCCGTGGCGTCGCCGCCGGCGTGCACGATGCGGTGCCGCCGGTGCCCGCCCTCCCTGGTGAGCTGGAGTTGCCCGTCGGGCGTGCGGTCGAAGCGGGCGCCGCGGTCCATGAGCCGCCGCAGCGCGCCCGGCCCCTCGGTCACCAGCGTGCGCACGGCCCGCACGTCGCACAGGCCGACCCCCGCCAGCAGGGTGTCGCTCAGGTGCTCCTCGGGGGTGTCGTGGGGATCGAGCACGGCCGCGATGCCCCCTTGCGCCCAGCGGGTGGAGCCCGAGGACAACACGTCCTTGGTGACGACCAGGACCTTGGCCGCCGGCTCCAGCTCGGCGTACCTCAGGGCCACGGTCAGGCCCGCGATGCCCGAGCCCACGACCACCACGTCCGCTTCGACGGTCCAGCCGGGGTCGGGAGCGGTCAGCCGCAGGGGAAGGGCCGGTGCGCTCATGGGGATCTCCTCGCTGAGGTGATTTCGTCAGTATGACGATAACGCTCCGCGCGGAGTGCGCATGCCCCGGGTTCGGTTTATCCGGGTGCGCGCGTCTCAGGCAGGGCTGACGGTGAGGATGACGTTGTCGATCAGCCGCGTCCGGCCCACCCTGGCGGCCACCGCGAGCACCGCCGGCCCCGTGTACGACTCGCTCGCCTCCGCGAACGTGGCCGGGTCGACCAGGGCGAGATAGTCCACTTCGAGCTGCGGGCCCGCCGCGTCGAGCACCGCCCGCGCGGCGGCCCTGATCCCGGACGGGGTCGGCTCGGCCGCGCCGGCCCGCAGGGCGCGCGACAAAGCCAGCGCCACCCGCCGGTCGTCCTCCGACAGGTAGCGGTTGCGGCTCGACAGGGCCAGGCCGTCGGGCTCGCGCACGGTGGGCGCGCCCAGGATCTCGATCGGCAGGTCGAGGTCGGCGACCATGCGGCGGATGAGGGCGAGTTGCTGGGCGTCCTTCTGCCCGAAGACCGCGAGATCCGGCCGGACCAGGTTGAAGAGCTTGAGCACGACGGTGAGCATGCCGTCGAAGTGTCCCGGCCTGAAGGCGCCCTCGGCCAGGGTGCCCATCGCTCCCGCTGAGACGCTCACCTGGCGGTCGGGGGGATACATGTCCTCGACGGCGGGATGGAAGACGACGTCCGCGCCCTCGGCCCGGCACACGTCCAGGTCGGCATCAAAGGTCCGGGGATAGCGCGAAAAATCCTCATCAGGCCCGAACTGCAGGGGGTTGACGAAGATGCTGACCACGACCTGATCGGCGCGGGCACGGGCCTGCCTGATCAGCGACCGGTGGCCCTCGTGCAGCGCGCCCATGGTCGGCACCAGCGCCACCTCGCCACCCCGATGCGCCTTGACCAGGTCTTCCCGGCTCCTGGCGACGATCAACTCCATAACTGCCCTCCGAACGCGACGGTCAGGTCCATATATTGCCCCCCAGCGCGTCGAGCAGCCGCTCCGCCTCCTCCGGTTTGAGCAACCCGGCCGCCAGCGCGCGGTCGGCCGTGAGCCTGGCCAGCGCGATGTAGGCGTCGGCCGCCTCGGGAGCCGCCAGGATCAGCGCGTCGACGTGTTTGCGCACGGTGCCCGCGTCACCGCGGACGACGGGGCCGGTGAGACCGGCGATACCCAGCCGCAACACGTTGTCGAGCGCGGCCCCGAGCAGCGGCCCCAGCATCCGGCCCGGATGCTCGACGCCGATGCGCCCCAGCAGGTCGGAGGACTCGGCGATGAGGGTCACCATGTGGTTGGCCGCCCCGGCCAGCGCCGCGTGGTAGAGCGCGCGGTCGGCTTCGGCGATCCAGACCGGCTCGCCGCCCATCTCGATCACCAGGGCCTCGGCGATCGGCCGCAGGCCCTCGGGCGAGGTCACGCCGTAGGAGATGCCGGTGAGCTTGTTGAGGTCGTCGTCCCGGCCGGTGAAGGTCATCACGGGGTGCAGGGCGAGTGGCAGCGCGCCCGCCTTGGCCGCCGGATCGAGCACGGACAGCCCGTATGCCCCGCTGGTGTGCACCAGCAGCTTGCCCTGGAGGTCGGCACCGGTGGTGGCCAGCCCGTTGACGAGGTCGGGCAGCGCGTCGTCGGGCACGGTGAGCAGGATGAGCTCGGCCGCCGAGACCACTTCGTCGGGCCGTGCCGGCGTCACCCGGAGCCGCTCGGCCGCCCAGCGCCGCGAGTCGTCCGACACGCCGCTCGCGGCCACGATCCGGTGCCCGGCCTGCGCCAGCGCCGCGCCGAGAGCCGAACCGACCTTGCCGGACCCGAGCACGCCGACAGTCAGGCGTGCCGGGCGATCACCTGCGTCCATGACGTCTCACCCCGTCGACCAGCGTAACGGCCTCTCAGGGTTGCATATGTGACCGGTGTTTTGCCGCGCGTTGAGTTAACGACAAAACCGACAAGGGCATACAAATCGTGCACCCCCTGTCGGAGAGATGAGGAGAGGGGTTCACCGCATCGAAGCGGGCGCCGAGTTCTCCGCCAGGACCCGACGCCCGCACCGAGTGTGACCTCTTGGAGGTGCGCAGGCCGGTCAGCCGCCGTCTGACCAGCCGGGATCCGAGCCCGGGCCGACCTGCGTCGGCCCGGGCTCAATCACGTCAGTGGTGGCTGGGCGCGTAAACGCTGGCACCGCCCCGGCAGCCGGCCACACCGGCGCCGATGACGCCGACGCCGACGCCGCAGGCGTTGACCGGGAGGTTGACGGGGACGTGGACCTGGTTGCCGCCCGCGATGCTTCCGTTGCCGCTGGTGATGTCGGCGTGAGCAGGGGCGGCCAGCGCGAGCATGGCGACGGCTCCGGTGATGACCATGGCCTTCTTGAGCACGAGGGGCTCCTCTCCGTGTGTGCGACCTTGTTGTCGCAGGTGCTCGGCTTGATCGGGGTCCGCTACTTGGGGGTTGGCGGAAAGCGACCAGTCGATGACACTGAGTCAACGTTATCCCATGTTGACGACAAAGAGTAGCCAAGCGATGACGGTGCGTGCCCGTCCGGAGACGTGAGATAGTCCTGGGATGTGGCTCACCTGGCGCGCCGCGACGGAGCGCGCGCTGTACGGCGAGACCGGTTTCTACCTTCGCGAACGCCCGTCAGGCCACTTCAGGACCTCGGTCAGCGCCTCGTCCGCGTTCGCCGGCGCGGTCCTGGCGCTGCTGGCGGAGGTGGACGCCGAGCTCGGCGGTCCCGAGACGCTCGACCTGGTCGACATCGGCGCGGGCGACGGCCTGCTGATCGCCCAGGTGCTGGCCGCCGCCGCGCCCGCGCTGCGCGAGCGGCTGCGCGTCACCGCCGTGGACCTCTCCCCCAGGCCCGAGGGGCTGCCCGAGCGGATCGACTGGACGGCGAGCCTGCCCGCCGAGATCACCGGGCTGGCCATCGCCAACGAGTGGCTCGACAACGTGCCGCTCGACGTGGTGGAGCAGACGCCCGACGGGCCCCGGCTGGTGATGGTCGACGCCCGCACGGGCGCGGAGCGCCTCGGCGAGCCGCCACGGCCGGGCGACCGGGCCTGGCTCGACCGGTGGTGGCCGCTGTCCTGCGTGGGCTCGCGCGCGGAGATCGGCCGGCCGCGCGACGAGGCGTGGGCCTCGGTCCTCGGCCGCCTCACCAGGGGGCGGGCGATCGCCGTGGATTATGCACACCCTGTGGATAACCGGCCGCGCCACGGGACGGTCACCGGATACCGCGACGGGTCGGTCGTCGCCGCCGTACCCGACGGGACCTGCGACATCACCGCTCATGTGGCGCTCGACGCGTGCGCGGAGGCCGGGCGGCGGGCCGGTGCGATATCCACAACCTTGTCCACACAGCGTGACGCGCTCCGGGCTCTGGGGCTCTTCGGCGCGCGCCCGCCCATCGAGCTGGCGCGCACCGATCCGCGGGGCTATCTGCGGGCCCTCGCCCGAGCCTCGGAGGAGGGCGAGCTGATCGATCCGGCGGGGCTCGGCGGCTTCGGCTGGCTCAGCCAGCGACGGTGAGCTCCAGCGCCTGCAGGCCCCGGATGACGTAGTTGGGCTTCCAGGCGGGCTGCTGCCGGAGCTCCAGCTTGGGCGCCCGGTCCAGCAGCGCGCCGAACGACTCCATGAGCTCGATCCTGGCCAGCGGCGCCCCGAGGCAGAAGTGAATGCCGGCTCCGAAGGAGATGTGCGGATTGTCGGCCCGGCCCACGTCGAGCCGGTCCGGGTCGTCGAAGGCCGCCGGGTCCCGGTTTGCCGAGCCGAACAGCAGCGCCACCTCCGAGCCACGCGGGATCGGCACGCCGTGGACCTCGATGTCCTCCAGCACCCAGCGCTCGAACATCTGCAGCGGCGTGTCCCAGCGCATCAGCTCCTCGATCGCCGTCGGCAGCAGCGAGCGGTCCGCGCGCAGCCGGGCGAGCTCGGCGGGGTTCCTGAGCAGGCCCCACCAGCCGTTGCCCGTCACGTTCACAGTGGCCTCGTGGCCGGCGTTGAGCAGCAGCACGCAGGTGCCCGACAGCTCGTCCTCGGTCAGCTCGTCGATCTGGGTCAGCGCGCTGATCAGGTCCTCGCCCGGGCTCGCGGCCCGCTCCCTGGCCAGGACCTTGAGGTAGTCGGAGAACTCCGAGGCCGCGCGGACCGCCTTGTGCTGGGCCTCCAGGGGCGGGTTGAGCTCGTACATGCCGCACATGTCCGCCGACCAGGGGCGCAGCAGATGGCGGTCCTGGTCGGGGATGCCGAGCATCTCGGCGATCACCGTCACCGGCAGCGGCTCGGCGACCTCGGCGATGAGGTCGCCGCCGCCCTTCTCGACGTACGCGTCGATCAGGCCCTCGGCGATGGCGCGCACGCGCGGGCGAAGCGACTCGACCATGCGCGGCGTGAAGGCCTTGGAGACCAGCCTGCGCAGCCTGGTGTGCAGGGGCGGCTCGACGTCGAGCATGCCCGTCCTGCTCACCCGCCAGAACGGCTCCTGGAAGTCCGGCTCAGGCTCCCGGCCGAACTCCTCGTGGGTGGCCACGTGCAGGTAGGACCTGCCCAGGCGGCGGTCCCTGAGCAGGGCGTTCACGTCGGCGTGGCGCGAGATCAGCCACTGGTTCGACGGCTCGAAGTAGCTAACCGGCGCCTCGCGCCGCAACTCGTCATAGATCCGGTACGGGTGAGCAGCAAAATCCGGATTCCAGGGGTCGAAGCGCACTATTTCATAGTAGGAGGGTCATCCTGTGGTTGGGCATGCCTGCCGCGCATCCGGATGTTCAGCAGCTCCACGATGACCGAGAAGGCCATCGCGAAGTAGATGTAGCCCTTGGGGATGTGCTGGTCCAGGCCCTCGGCGATGAGGACCACGCCGATCAGCACCAGGAACGCCAGCGCCAGCATCTTGATGCTCGGATGCGCGTCCACGAACCTGCTGATCGGGCCGGAGGCGAACAACATCACCACGACCGCCACCACGACGGCCGCGATCATCACGCCGAGCTCGTCCACCATGCCCACGGCGGTGATGACCGAGTCGAGCGAGAAGACGACGTCCAGCACCATGATCTGCAGGATCACCGAGACGAACGAGGCGGCGGCGGCCTTCGCGCCGTCCTTGCCCTGCGGGGCGTCCATGCTGTGGCCGATCTCCGTGACGCTCTTGGCCAGCAGGAACAGGCCGCCGAGCAGCAGGATCAGGTCGCGTCCCGATATCTCGTGGCCGAAGACCCCGAAGAGGGGCTCGGTGAGCCGCACCACCCACGACAGGGCGAGCAGCAGGAGCAGCCGGCTGACGAGCGCGGCGGCCAGTCCCATGACGCGGGCCCTGTCCCGCTGCTCTGGAGGGAGCTTCCCGGCCAGGATGGAGATGAAGATGATGTTGTCGATCCCCAGCACGATCTCCAGGGCGACCAGGGTGAAGAAACCGATCCAGATCTGTGGGTCGGTCACCCAATCCAGCATCTGCGTACCTCCATGACATGTGGCCGGGCGGTTTCCCGGTAGCAACGAGCCAGAAGACACATAAGTTCGCCGACTTGCTTTTTGTCCCAGACGTCGGGTTATAGTGCCGTCGTAGGTCATGAGTGCCAGCGACAAGCCCCGGCTAGCTGGCCGGCAACCCTCGCGTCCGCGGCGGGGTGCCCCGGGTGAGGACCTGGTCCGTCGTGCGATGCGGCGGGCAAGCGCGGGCCCATGGCTGCACCAGGGGTCCGATGACCCCCGAGGAGATGCGCCGTGTCCACTCTGACGATCTTCAGCTCCGCTCCCGCCCAGGCCGCGGAAGAGACCTCCGCCGTCACGAGCCGGCCGATCCCGGCCGTGCTCGGCGCCGACCTGGAGGTCCCGGTCAAGGGCGGCAGGCTGGTCGGCTACGCCAACCTCGACTACGCCGCCAGCGCCCCCTGTCTGGAGCCGGTCAGCGCCGCCGTCGCCGCCGCGCTCCCGGCCTACTCCAGCGTCCACCGCGGCGCGGGCTACGCCTCCCAGCTCACCACCGCCCGGTACGAGCAGGCCCGCCACACGGTCAGGGCCTTCGTCGGCGCCCGCCCCGACGACGCCGTCATCTTCACCCGCAACACCACCGACGCCACGAACCTCCTGGCCCGCTGCCTGCCCGAGGGCACGACGGCCGTGGTCTTCGACACCGAGCACCATGCCTCGCTGCTGCCCTGGGGCACGTCCGTGCGCCTGGCGCCGCCCGCCTTCCCCGGCGAGGCCGTGCGCGCCGCCGACGAGGCGCTGGCCGGGATCGACGGGCCGAAGCTGCTCGTGGTCACCGCCGCCTCCAACGTCACCGGCGAGTTGTGGCCCATCGCCGCCCTGGCCCACATCGCGCATCGGCACGGGGCCAGGATCCTGGTGGACGCCGCGCAGCTCGTACCGCACCGGCGGCTCAACCTGACCGCGCTCGACCTCGACTACGTGGCCTTCTCCGGCCACAAGCTGTACGCGCCCTTCGGGGCGGGAGTGCTGATCGGGCGGCGGGACTGGCTGGCCGACGGCGAGCCGTACCTCAAGGGCGGCGGCGCCGTGCGGGCCGTGACCGACACCGTCGAGTGGCACGACGACCCCGAGCCGCGGCACGAGGCGGGCACCCCGAACGTCCTGGGCGCCATCGCGCTGGCCGCCGCCTGCGACGCCCTCACCGCCACCGGCTGGACCGAGCTGGTGCGCGAGGAGGAGCGGCTGATCGCCCGGCTGCGGTCAGGGCTGGCCTCGATCGAGGGTGTGCACGAGCTGTCGTTGTGGGGGGACGACCATCCGCGGGTCGGCATCGTCTCGTTCACGGTGGACGGGCACTCGGCCCGCGCGGTGGCCGAGGTGTTGTCCGGCGAGTACGGCATCGGCGTGCGGGACGGGAAGTTCTGCGCGCATCCGTTCGTCCGGCACCTGCTCGGTGAGAGCGATGGGGGTTGCGAGGACGACACCGCCTCCGCGGTCCGGGCCTCGATCGGCATCGGGAGCACGCAGGAGCACGTGGACCGGCTGATCGAGGCACTGCGCGACCTCGTCGCCCGCTGAGCCCGAGCTTTTATCAGCGGTTCGGCGGCTTCGGAGGCTTCTGCGGCTCGTCGGACACCAGGGCGTCGATGTCCCGCATGTCCTCGTCGTTGAGCTTGCCGGACGACCTGGGCTCCGTCGGCTGCCTCGGCACCTCCGGTGTCGCCTCCGCCGTGGCCGGCCGCGCCGGCGTCATGGGACCGCCGGTGTGCGCCGACGTGCGTGGCGCGTGGGCGGCCAGGTCCTCCTCGGCCGCCCTGCGCTCGGCGCGCCGCCGGAAGACCGAGCGGAAGAGGCCGTCGAGCCCGATCCGTCCGCCGCCGAGCGCCAGGAACAGCAGGCTGAGCGCCGCCAGCGCGCCGGGGAACTCCCAGCCGTTGTCAGCGGCCAGCAAGCCGTGCCCCCAGTGCACGAACGCGATCGCCCCGAGCATGTTGATCAGCAGCAGCAAGGCCACCGGCCGGACCAGCAGCCCGAGGATCAAGAAGATGCCGCCGACGGTCTCGACCACGGTCGCGAACCCGGCGGCGAGCTCGGGCATCGGGATCCCCATCTCCCTGAACCCCTGCGTCGTGGCCCCCAGACCGCCCTGCCACTTCTGCCAGCCGTGCGCAACGAAGATCACGCCTGTCACGATTCGCGCGATCAGGGCCGCGATATCAAACAGAACTCTCTTCATGGTGTTTTCTCCCCCCGTTCCAGGTATTCCTCCCCCTGTCCGGCTTCGGGATGCGCTGCCATAACATTCCTTGACCATGCCCCGTACTGGATCACCACCCGCGACGGTGGCAGCATGGCCGCTATGACGGAACGTGTGGTCGGAATCGGGGCGGGCGCGAAAGAGCTGGCCACCGAGGACATGATCCTCAACATCGGCCCGCAACACCCGTCGACGCACGGCGTGCTGCGGCTCCGGCTGACCCTCGACGGCGAGCGCATCGCCAGTGCGGAGCCGATCATCGGCTACATGCACCGCGGCGCGGAGAAGTTGTTCGAGGTCCGCGACTACCGTCAGATCATCATGCTGGCCAACCGGCACGACTGGTTGTCGGGGTTCGCGAACGAGCTGGGCGTGGTGCTGGCCGCCGAGCGTCTGCTGGGCATGGAGCCGCCGGTGCGGGCCGTGTGGGCGCGTACGCTGCTGGCCGAGCTCAACCGGGTGCTCAACCACCTGATGTTCCTCGGCTCCTATCCCCTGGAGCTGGGCGCGATCACGCCGCTGTTCTACTCCTTCAACGAGCGTGAGCGCATCCAGGCCGTCATGGAGGAGATCTCCGGCGGGCGCATGCACTACATGTTCAACCGCGTCGGGGGGCTCAAGGAGGACCTGCCGCTGGGCTGGCTCGACCGGGTGGCGGAGGCGGTCGCGGAGACCCGCCGCCGCGTGCCCGACATCGAGAACCTCATCCTGCACAACGAGATCTTCGTCGCCAGGACGAAGGGCGTGGGCGTGCTCTCCCGCGAGCAGATCATGCAGTACGGCGCCAGCGGCCCCATCGCCCGTGCCTCCGGCGTCGACTTCGACCTGCGCCGCGACGACCCCTACCTCGCCTACTCCGAGTTGCCGGTCAGGGTCGTCACCCGGAGCGCCGGCGACTGCCATTCCCGCTTCGAGGTGCTCATGGAGCAGCTCAAGGTCTCGCTCGACCTGGCCGACGCCTGCGTCGAACGCCTGCGCTCGCTGCCTCCTGGGCCGATCAACCAGCGGTTGCCGAAGGTGCTCAAGGTGCCCGAGGGGCACACGTACGCGTGGACCGAGAACCCGCTCGGCATCAACGGCTACTACCTCGTCTCCAAGGGCGACAAGACCCCGTGGCGGCTCAAGCTCCGCTCGGCCTCCTACAACAACATCCAGGTGCTGCGCGAGATGTTGCCCGGCCATCTGGTCGCCGACATGGTGGCCATCCTCGGCTCGATGTTCTTCGTCGTGGGTGACATCGACAAGTGACCGCCGAACGCGACAAGTACGTCGACTGGCTCCGCGCCCTGAGCCTGATCGTCGTGGTCGTCTGGCACTGGGCGTTCACGATCCTGGAGTGGAAGGACCACGGCCCCGAGCCCACCAGCCCGCTGGGCTTCACCTCGGGCCTGTGGATCCTCACCTGGCTGCTGCAGGTGCTGCCGCTGTTCTTCTACGTCGGCGGCCACGTGCACCTGCTGTCCTGGCACCGGGCCAAGCAGCGCGGGGTCGGCATCGGGGCGTTCGTCTGGCGGCGCATCCGCGCGTTGTCGTTACCCGCGCTCTTCCTGTCCGGCGTGTGGGTCGCCATCGGGGCCGTGGTCACGTACGTGTCCGGCGTCGACTGGATGTGGCGGGTCGTGCTGCTCGTCCTCAGCCCGCTCTGGTTCCTCGGCGTCTACCTGGTGCTGATCGCGCTGCTGCCGGTGGCCCTGTGGCTGCACCGGCGCTACGACGTCCTGGCCCTGATCTGGCTCGGCGGCGCGTCCCTGGTGGTCGACGTCCTGCGCTTCCGGTACGGGCTCGACGGGGCGGGCTGGCTCAACATGATCCTCATCTGGGGCCTGGCCCACCAGGCCGGCTTCTTCTACGAGCGGGTCGTCATCCTGCCCAGGCGCTATGACGTCGCCCTGCTCTGGACCGGCCTGTTCGCGCTGTTCGGGCTGGTCTACTCCGGCGTCTACCCGGGCTCGATGGTGGGCGTGCCCGGCGACAAGTGGTCCAACATGGCGCCGCCCACGTTCGTGATCGTGGCCCTGCTGCTGTTCCAGATCGGGCTGGTGGAGGTGCTGCGCCCGTCGATGGAGCGGGTGCTGGAGCGGCCCCGCTGGCGCCGGGTGAACGCCTTCATCAACCGGTACGCGCTGCCGTTGTTCCTCTTCCACACCACCGGCATGGCCATCGCCCTGGGGTTGTCGTGGTGGCTGCTGGGCTCACTGGACACCAAGATCCCGCCGGACCTCACCTGGTGGCTGGAGCGGCCCATCGCCATCGTCGGCCCGCTGATCTGCACCCTGCCGGTCATCTACCTCTTCGGCCGGCGCCGGACGCCCGAGCCGGCGGCTTCGGAGCGCGGCTAGTCGGACCGGGGCTCGTCGGGGTCCTTCGGGATGCGGCAGGCGTTCTCCAGGTAGAGGGCGGCGCAGATCAGCACCACGCAGGACACGAAGGAGCCCGTCGCGATGAAGAACTCCTGCCGTGGCGTCTCCCGGTCGAGGATCTGCACCGTGTAGAGGGCGAATCCGGCGAACACCCCGCCGAACGCCGCCCCCGCGTAGGCCGACGCCTTCGCCAGGGCCGCCAGCCGGGCCACGGCCAGCGGCTCCACCGGCTTGGTGTCCGGCTTTCTGGCGATCCTGGCCTTGGTCGCCCAGGCGCTGTAGCCCTCGCCGATGGCCAGCAGCAGCACGGTCGGGATCGCGGTCCACGGCATGAGCGGCAGGTCGGAGTAGACGCGCGTGAGCAGCGCCCACGTCAGCAGCGCGACGATGACGAGGATGCCGGCCAGGCGGCCGGGGTGGGTGGGCCTCAATCGGGCCTCTGCAGTCTCAGGTCGTCGCGGCGGCGCACGCCGTGCCTGTCGAGCCCTTCGAGCAGCTCGGTGACCACGCCGCGACCGGGTACCGCGCCCTCGGGATCGACGTCTGACCACGGCACGAGCACGAAGGCGCGTTCGTGCGCGCGCGGATGCGGCAGCGTCAGGTCGAGGTCGGTGCAGAAGGTGTCGCCCACGACGATCAGGTCGACGTCGAGGGTGCGCGGCCCCCACAACTCGGCGCGGACCCGCCCGAAGGCGTTCTCGACGCTCAGGGCCCGCTCCAGCAGCGTGCGCGGGGGGAGGGCGGACTCGGCGATCACGACCGCGTTCAGATAGGGGTCCTGGCCGGGGGGCCCGCCGACCGGATCGGTCTCATAGACGGGGGACGCCTTGACGAACTCCAGCCCGGGCGCGTCGAACAGCGTGTCCACGGCGCCCTGCAGCGTCTGGAACCGTTGCCCGAGATTGCTGCCCAGAGCGAGGACGACCTTCATGCGCGGCTCCGCTCGATAGTCACGACCACGTCGTCGAACGGCAGCGGGATGGGCGCCGCCGGTTTGTGCACGCTCACCTCGGCCTTGCGCACCAGCTCGCTGGCCAGGCACACGTCGGCCAGGCGCTGCGCGAGCGTCTCGATCAGCTCCACGGGCTCGCCCGCGACCACGTCGGCCAGCGCCTGCGCCAGCTCGCCGTAGTGCACGGTCTTGGAGAGGTCGTCGGTGGCCGCCGCCGGCGCGGTGTCGAGGTAAAGCGTCGCGTCCACCACGAACTCCTGCCCGAGCTCCCGCTCGGCCGCGAGCACACCGTGTCTCCCCCTGGCCCGCAGGCCCTTGAGGACGATGCGATCAGTGCTCAAGCTCGCCTTCCTCCTCCTCGTCGTCGTCTCCCTGGAGCACCGGCGAGCCGTGGTGCATCCACAACCGCCAGCCCTGCGACGTGCGGAGGTAGACGTTGCTGGCCACCACCTTGCCCGCGGCGAAGCTGGACTCACCCTCCTCGCCGGCCGTGAGGATGTTCTCCACACAGGTGAGGACGGCCACGTCGCCCAGCACGGTCGTGTTGACGTCGGTCAGCACGAACTGGATGTAGGTGGTGTTGGCCATGATCAGCGCCCACGACCGCAACACCTCCGACCGGCCCGTCAGCAGCGTCCAGCCCGGATGTACGCAGCTCACCTGCTCGTCGGCGGCGTCCTCGGCCCAGATCTCGGTCATCTTGTCGAGATTGGCGTTCTCTATCGCCGTGTAGAACTCCTGGTTGACCGTCTCGATCGCGGACGTGTCGACGCTCATGTGTTGGCTCCGGCTCTTTTCCATGCGGCCGCCACGCGCACGGCATCGGCGTTGGGACCTACCTCGTGGACGCGCACGCACCAGGCCCCCGCGTGCGCGGCCAGCGCGGTCACGGCCAGCGTGGCGTCGTCGCTGCGGCTGAACGGCCGTGGTGTGCCGTCGGGATCGGCCAGCAGCCGCCCCAGGAACCGCTTGCGCGACGCCCCGATGAGCAACGGGAAGCCCATCTCGGTGAGCTGCGGGATCCCGGCCAGCAGCGCCCAGTTGTGCTCGGCGTTCTTGGCGAAGCCGAGGCCCGGGTCGAGCACGATCTGCTCCTCCGTGACGCCTTCGGCCAGCACCAGATCGACGCGTTTGCCCAGCTCCTCGCGCACCTCGGTGACCACGTCGGCGTAGACCGCGCGGGAATACATGTCATGGCTGTGGCCCCGCCAGTGCATGACCACATAACGGACGCCGGTGGCCGCGACCACGCGCGGCATCTCGGGGTCGGCCAAGCCGCCGCTCACGTCGTTGACCAGCCGGGCTCCCGCCTCGACCGCCGCCTTGGCGACCTCGGCCCGCATCGTGTCGACGCTGACCGCCACGCCCTCGGCGTCGAGCGCCGCGATCACCGGGACGACCCGGGCCAGCTCCTCCTCCAGCGACACGCGGGCCGAGCCGGGGCGGGTGGACTCACCGCCCACGTCGACGATGTCGGCGCCCTCCTCGACGAGCGCGAGGCCATGCCTGATCGCGGCCGCCTCGTCGAACCACAGGCCGCCGTCGGAGAACGAGTCCGGGGTCACATTGACCACACCCATGACAAGGCACCGCTCCGCACCACCCGGCACGTTGATGGGCACGCTAGTCATGGGCCAAGCCTAGGCGCTCCCCCACACCTGCTGACATCTCGGGTCCCCAGTTGGAGATAACGATCCTCACCGGCGGATGATCAGCGCCATCGCCTCGGAGCGGGTCTTGTCGCTGGTCCGGAAGTCGCCGCGGACCGCCGAGGTCACGGTCTTGGCGCCCGGTTTGCGGACGCCCCGCATCGTCATGCACAGATGCTCGGCCTCGACCACCACGATCACCCCGCGCGGCTCCAGCACCCGCATGAGCGCGTCCGCGATCTGGGACGTCATGCGCTCCTGGACCTGGGGCCGGCGGGCGAACACGTCGACCAGGCGGGCCAGCTTGGACAGACCCGTCACCTGGCCGCGCTCGTTGGGGATGTAGCCGACGTGGGCCACCCCGTGGAACGGGACCAGGTGGTGCTCGCAGGTCGAGTAGACCTCGATGTCCCTGATCAGCACCATCTCGTCGTGATCGACGTCGAACACCTTGTTGAGCACGTCTTCAGGGGTCTGGCCGAGCCCGGAGAACTGCTCGGCCATCGCCCTGGCGACGCGGGAGGGCGTGTCGAGGAGGCCGTCGCGGTCGGGATCCTCGCCGATGGCGTAGAGGATCTCGCGCACGGCCTTCTCGATCCGTCCCGAATCCACGTCGTAATGCGTCACGCAGGGTCCCCCGAGGGAAGAGCGTCCTGATGTCCCATGCCGAGCGAGCCGTTGGCCGACTGCTCCTTCGGGGTCAGGATGGGCGGGCGGTCGGAGGGGAGGCGCTTGCCGTAACCCGCGTAGGACGGGCGGTGCGCCCTGATCACCACGGGCTCGAAGATGCCCAGCACCTGGTCGCGGGAGAGGGTCTCCTTCTCCATGAGCTCCAGGACCAGGTTGTCGAGCACGTCGCGGTATTCGACCAGGATGTCCCACGCCTGGTCGTGCGCCGTCTCGATCATCCGGCGGACCTCCTCGTCGATCGTGGAGGCGATCTTCTCGGAGTAGTCGCGCTCGTGGCCCATCTCACGGCCCAGGAACACCTCGGCGTTGCCGCTGCCGAACTTGCGCGCGCCCAGCTGCTCGCTCATGCCGTATTCGACCACCATGCGGCGGGCGACGGCCGTGGCCTTCTCGATGTCGTTGGAGGCGCCGGTGGTGGGCTCGTGGAAGACGAGCTCCTCCGCCGCGCGGCCGCCGAGCAACATCGCGAGCTGGTCCATCATCTCCGACCTGGTGGCCAGGAACTTGTCCTCCATCGGCAACGTCATCGTGTAACCGAGGGCGCGGCCGCGGGACAGGATCGTGATCTTGTGAACCGGGTCGGAGTTGGGCAGCGCGTGCGCCACCAGCGCGTGACCGCCCTCGTGGTAGGCGATCATCTTCTTTTCCTTGTCCGACATGACCCGCGACTTGCGCTCGGGCCCGGCCATGACACGGTCGATCGACTCCTCGAGGAGCTCCATCGAGATCAGCTTCTGGTCGGCCCGCGCGGTGAGCAGGGCGGCCTCGTTGATCACGTTGGCCAGGTCGGCGCCGGTGAACCCAGGGGTCCGGCGCGCGATGACGTCGAGGTCGACGTCGGGCGCGAACGGCTTGCCGCGGCCGTGGACCTTGAGGATGCCCTTACGGCCCTCCAGGTCGGGACGGTCGACGGTGACCTGCCGGTCGAACCGGCCCGGACGCAGCAGCGCCGGGTCGAGGATGTCGGGCCGGTTGGTCGCGGCGATGAGGATCACGCCGCCCTTGACGTCGAAGCCGTCCATCTCGACGAGGAGCTGGTTGAGGGTCTGCTCACGCTCGTCGTGACCGCCGCCCAGGCCGGCGCCGCGGTGACGGCCGACGGCGTCGATCTCGTCGATGAAGATGATCGCCGGAGCGTTGGCCTTCGCCTGCTCGAACAGGTCGCGGACCCGCGAGGCGCCGACGCCGACGAACATCTCGACGAAGTCGGAACCGGAGATCGAGTAGAACGGCACGCCGGCCTCACCCGCGACCGCGCGGGCCAGCAGGGTCTTGCCGGTGCCGGGCGGGCCGTACAGCAGCACGCCCTTGGGGATCTTGGCGCCGATCGCCTGGAACTTGGCCGGGGCCTGCAGGAACTCCTTGATCTCCTGGAGCTCCTCGATGGCCTCGTCAGCGCCCGCGACGTCGGCGAACGTCGTCTTGGGGGTGTCCTTGGTGATGAGTTTGGCCTTCGACTTGCCGAAGTTCATCACCCGGGAGCCGCCGCCCTGCATCTGGTTCATGATGAACAGGAAGATGAGGACGATGATGACGATGGGAAGGAAGCTGATCAGGATGCTGACCAGGAAGTTTTCCTTCGGCACCTCGGTGTTGAAGCTCTTGGTCTTGCCTGCCTCGACCTGTGCCTGCAGCTCATCGGTCAGCTTGCTGCCATAACCGGTGACCCAATCAGACTGGATCATCTTGGTCGGCGTGTCACCGGGCTTGACCGTGACCGGGTTGACGAGCGTCAACTGGATCCGGTTGTCCTTGTCCGTGACCACGGCGTTGCTGACATTTCCGGCGCGAATCTGCTGAAGAACCAGGGACGTGTCGGCCTGCTTGTAATTGCCGCCACCACTCCAGAGCTGAGTGACGAGCAGGAGCAGCACGACGATGCCCAGGATCCACAGCAGTGGCCCACGTGTAAATCGCTTGAGATCCATCCGATGCGGAACCCCTTGCGGGCCCGTCCCTTCCTGACCATGGCCTGGAAACCCCGGGAAACCCCGGGGCCGCGGCATCCGACACCGCGACTTCTGACTACCCGAAGGGGACGCTAGGTCACCCTCCCGAAGTCTGAAGGTACACCGGCACAGGAGACGGAGGGACCCGCCCGCTACACCGGTCTTGCCCTATCAACGTACGTCACGTAGGGCGATGTTCCCGGCCAGCCCGGAAACGCTACTTATATACGTGCGGCGCGAGAGTGCCGATGAACGGCAGGTTGCGGTATCGCTCCGCGTAGTCGAGCCCGTAACCGATGACGAACTCGTTGGGAATGTCGAACCCGACGTATTTCACCTCGATCGGCACCTTGAGCGCGTCGGGTTTGCGGAGCGCGGTGCAGATCTCCAGCGAGGCCGGATTGCGGGACTTCAGGTTTTCCAGCAGCCAGTGCAGCGTCAGGCCCGAATCGATGATGTCCTCGACGATCAGCACGTGGCGGTTGAGGATGTCGGTGTCCAGGTCTTTCAGCACGCGCACCACGCCGGAGGACTTGGTGCCCGCGCCGTAGGACGACACCGCCATCCAGTCCATCTGCACAGGCACGTGCAAGGCCCTGGCCATGTCGGCCATCACCATGACGGCGCCCTTCAACACGCCCACGAGCAGGACGTCCTGGCCCGCGTAATCCTCGTCGATCCGCCCGGCAAGCTCTTTGATCTTGGCCTGGAGCTCGTCCTCCGGAATGAGAACCCGCTCAAGGTCCTTGCCCATGTCGGCAGCGTCCACGTGTGGTTCCTTACGCGATAGGACTGATGGCGAGTATCAGGGTGCCATACCGCCGGACAGCGGTCAGACCCCCCGGCAGGTCGACCGCCTTCTGCCCGTGCCACCGCGTGACCAGCCGATCCACGGCCAGCACGTGCGTGGCCGAGAGGGCTCCGGACGGGGCTCCGGCGGCGATGGCGGCTCGCCGCAGCACCCGCCGCCTGACGGCGTCGGGCAGCTTCTCCAGCTCCGGTACGGCGAGGGTCGTCGGGCCGTCGATATCGCTAAGAGCGCAATCCTGGAATGCCGATTCGGCCCACTGATCGAGGGCGTCGGCATCCTCGCGGGCCATCCCCGCGGTCCTCGCGAGCGCCTGCGCCACCCCCGGGCCGAGCTCCTCCTCCAGGACGGGCAGGACCCTGCCGCGCACGCGGACCCGCGTGTAGCGGGGGTCCGCGTTGTGCGGGTCGTCCCAGGGCGTGAGGCCGAGCGCCTCGCAGACCTGGACCGTGGTGGACCTGGGGATGGCGAGGAACGGGCGGCGGTAGCGGCCGGCCCGCGCGGCCATGCCGGAGAGCGAACGGGGGCCGCTGCCTCGGGCCAGGCCGAGGAGGACCGTCTCGGCCTGGTCGTCCCTGGTGTGGCCGAGGAGGACCGTGACCGCCTGGAGCCGGTCGGCGGCCTGCGCCAGTGCGGCGTATCTGGCGTCTCTCGCCGCGGCTTCCGGGCCGCCCGCCGTGCCGACCGTGACGGTGAGGATCTCCGCCGGGGTGAGGCCGAGTCCGGACGCCTGGGCGAGCACCGTGCCCGCCCGGCCGGCCGAGCCGGGCTGGAGCCGGTGGTCCACGGTGAGCAGGCCGGCGCGCAGTCCCATCCTGGGGGCCACGAACGCCAGGGCCGCCGCCAGGGCCAGGGAGTCGGCTCCGCCGCTGCAGGCGGCCAGGACCAGCGCGTCGTGGTCCAGGTCCCCCAGGGCTTCGCGCACTGCCCGGCGGACGTCGGCTACGGCTGGATGTGGGCCCACGGATGCCATTGTCGCGGGTCCCCGCCGCTCGCGCGGCCAGCGCCCCCGACGGGCGGCCCTTTCTGGGCGCGCCCGGCCGGGGCGGCGGGAGAGCGCCCAGGTGGCGGGCGCTCGGAAGGGTCAGGCCGGGAGCGCCGGGGTGCCGATGACGCGGCTGATCCAGGCGTCCGGGTCGGCGATCTCCGAGATCGTGGGCAACGACTCGGGAGAGGTCCAGATCTTGTTGAAGCCGTCCATCCCCACCCGCTCGACCACGGTGCGCACGAAGGCGGAGCCCTCGGCGTACTGCTTCATCTTGACCTCGATCCCCAGCAGCCGCCGCACCGTGCGGTCGAGCCGGGAGCCGCCCTCGCGCCGGTGGGCGAACTTGGCGCGGATGTCGGCCACCGAGGGCACCACCGACGGGCCCACCGCGTCCATGACGTAGTCGCCGTGGCCTTCCACGAGGGTCATCACGGCCGTCAGGCGGTCGAGGATCTCCTTCTGCTGCGGCGACTGGATGGCGTCGATCAGGCTGCCCTCGCCGCCGCGCACCACCTCGGCCACCGTGTCGGCGGCGGTGCGAAGGCGTTCGAGCAGGGTGGGCAGGTCGAGGTCGGAGGCGAGCAGGAACTCGGTCATCTGCGAGCGCACGTATTCGCGCAACCACGGCACCCCGGTGAACTGCACCCGGTGCGTCTCCTCGTGGAGGCAGACCCACAGGCGGAAGTCGTGCGGGTCGACGCCCATCTCGCGCTCGGCGTGGACGATGTTGGGGGCCACGAGGGTCAGCCGGCCGGCCGCCTCCTGACCCGTCGGGTCGGGCGGGAGGAACAGCTCGTACTGCCCCAGCACCCGCGAGGACAGGAAGGCCAGGACCGCCCCGACCTCCACGCCCGTGATGCGGGAGCCCACGGCCGTGACGATGGCCGGCGGCTGGTTGGGGCCACTGCCTATGCGCTGCGTCAGCGGCTCCAGCACCACGCGGAAGCCCTCGACGTTGGCCTTGATCCAGCCCGGCCGGTCGACGATGCTCGCGGGCTGCGGCGCCGCCTCTGTATGGATTTTCGTGAACTCGCGCACGTGGCCCTCGGCCTCACGCGACAGGGTGCGGAGCTCGGTGACGGCCTGCCTGGCCTCCTCCCGGCTCACCTGAGGACCGGGGCGCACCAGGCGCGTACCGGTCGTGACGGCCAGATCCCAGTCGATCACCTGCATACCGTCCACCGTACGTGGTTCTGGTCGAGGCTGCGAAGAAGCACGATCAGGACCGCGCGACGAGGGCCGCGAGCCGGTCGAGCACGGGCTCGGCGGTGCCGGGCACGTGGTCGGCCATGAACGCGAACGTGACCAGCCGCCCGTCCTTCGTCGTGGCCATGCCCGCCAGCGTGTTGACGTTGTTCAGGGTGCCGGTCTTGGCGCGGACGAGGCCCACCTGCCCCCTGCTGTCGCTCGCGGTGAAGCGCCGGCCGTTGCCGAGCGTGCCGGAGAAGCCCGCGACCGGCATGCCGGAGGCGATGGCGTGCAGGCCGGGGTGGTCGGCGGAGCCGGACATGGCGATGAGCTTGGCCAGGGCGCTGGGGCTGATGCGGTTGCGGGGGGACAGGCCGCTGCCGTCGGAGAGCGCGACGCCCTGGGCGGCGCCGAGCCGCTGGAGCACCCCGGTGACCGCCTTGGACCATCCGGCGTACGACGCCTCCTGGCCCTCCTTGATGGCGACGTGCCTGGCCAGGGCCTCGGCGAGGTCGTTGTCGCTGCGGGTCAGCGTGTGCTCGACCAGGGCGTAGAGGGGGGCCGAGTCGACCCTGGCCAGCTCGGCGGCGCCCGCGGGGGCCTTGGCCGCGCGGACGGACCTCGACACGGCGATGCCCTGCTTGGCGAGGAGTCCGGCGAAGGCGGTGGCGGCGTGCTGGGGCGGGTTGGCGACGCGGGGCGCGTTGTAGCGCGGGTTCTGGCGGCCCTCGTCCATGGTCAGGGCATAGGTGGGGGCGACCTCGCCGTCGGGGATGTAGTTCGGCTTCCAGCCCGGCGCGATCGGGGTGCCGGCGAAGAGCGAGGCGTCGTAGGAAAGGGTGACTTTCTTCACGCCCTTGGCCTTCAGCGCGGCCGCCGTGCGGGCGGCCAGCGTGGTGAGGCTGGCCTGCTTCGGGTATCCCTGCCGGGCCGACGGGCCCGCCAGGAACGGGTCGCCGCCACCCACGAGGACCACGCCGCCGGGCTGCGTGCCCTGGACGACCCTGGTGGACAGGCGGGTGTCAGGGCCGAGTGAGGCCAGGGCCGCGGCGCAGGTGACGATCTTCGTCGTGGAGGCCGGGACGATGGGGGTGTCGGCGTTGGAGGCGAAGACGCGTTCGCCGGTGACCGTGTCGAGCACGACCGCGCCCACCCGATCGCCGAGCGCATCGTCACCCAGGGCGCGGGTGAGCTGCTGCGTCAAAGTACCCTTGGTAGGGAGAGGTCCGTCTTCTGACTTCGCCGCAAGCTGGGCCAGCACTGGTCCTGCGGTGACCACGGAGGCGGAGGGAGATCCTTCCGGCCGGGACGCCGCCGGCTCGGTCGGTGCAGGCCCGCTTGTCAACGCGCCCAGGCTGAAGCCGGTGGTCATCGCGTATACGCCGATGACGACCGTCAGCACCTGGAGCACGGCGAGCGTGGTCAGCATCACCAACCGATCGTGCCGCGCCACGTCGCCTGCCCTCTCTGCTGTGTTCGCCTACGAGACATTAACGCCAGACCGGGGTGCCCGGGGGCGTGAGCGGAGGAACCGCGGTGGAGTTCGACGTTGTCGTTGAGATTCCCAAGGGACAACGGAACAAGTACGAAGTGGACCATGAGACCGGGAAGATCAGGCTTGACCGGCTGTTGTTCACCTCCACGCAGTACCCCGCCGACTACGGCTTCATCGAGCACACCCTCGGTGAAGACGGAGACCCGCTGGACGCGCTGGTGTTGCTGCAGGAGCCGACGTTCCCGGGTTGTTACATCACGTGCCGGGCGGTGGGCATGTTCCGGATGACCGATGAGAAGGGCGGGGACGACAAGGTCCTCTGCGTGCCGTCCACGGACCCGCGGATGCACCACATTCAGGACATCCATCACGTGTCGGAGTTCGACCGGCTGGAGATCCAGCACTTCTTCGAGGTCTACAAGGATCTGGAGCCCGGCAAGTCCGTCGAGGGCGCCAACTGGGTGGGGCGCATCGAGGCCGAGGCCGAGATCGAGCGCTCCTTCAGGCGGGCCAAGGACGAGGGCTACTACCAGCACTGACACCATCAGCGCTGACCGTCATCGGGGCCTGGTGGCGCCCACCAGGTCCCCCCGCCAGATCGAGGCGACCCGCACCACGTCGCCGGTCTGCGGCGCGTGCACCATCTGCCCCCGGCCGACGTAGATGCCGACGTGGTGGATGGTGCCGGGGTCGCTGCTGACGTGGCCGAAGAAGAGCAGGTCGCCGCGGCGCAGCTGGTCCGTCGGCACGTGGGGGCCCGCCGTCCACTGCGTGCCGGTCCAGTGGTCCATCTGTACGCCCACCTTCTCCCAGGCCCGCATCGTCAGGCCCGAGCAGTCGTAGGTGCCCGGCCCGGCGGCCGCCCACACGTACGGCTTGCCGAGCTGGGTGAGCGCCCAGTTGGCCGCGACGTCCCCCATCGTGGAACCCGCCGAGATGAGCCCGGCGACCGCGGCCGCCGCCGCCCGCCGCCTGGCCAGCAGCTCCACCCGGGTCCGCGCCGCGTCCACCCGGTGCTGGAGGCTCACCTTGCGGGCCCTGAGCTGCCTGGTGTCGCCGCGCTGCCTGGCCACGGCGGCCTCGGCGGCGGCCTTGGCCCGCTCGGCTCGTTCGGAGACCGCCTGCCGGGCCGCGTACGCGTTGACCGCCTGCGTCCGCAGGATGGCCGCCACCTGCTGAGCGTCCCGCATCTTGCCGAGGATCGCCGCGCGTTCCCCGCCGAGTTGCCCGAGCACGCCGGCCCGATGCAGGAAGCCCTCATCGTCGCCCTGGTCGATGAGCATCCCGATGATCGGGTCCACCAGCATCGATCCGCCGTAGGTCTCGGCCGCCACCAGCGCGACGTCCTGCCGGGCCCGCTCGGCCTCGGCGTCGGCCGCCGCCAGTCGGGTCCTGGCCTGCTCATGCGCCTGCTGGGCGTGCCGGAGCCGGACGAGCTCGCCGTTGTATGCCTCCACCAGCCGCTCCACCTCGGCCGCCAGCTCGTCCAGCCGCGACTGGGCGGTGACCAGCCGCGTGGTCGTCACCGCGAGCTCCTTCGAACGTTCGCGCGCGGCCTGGCGGGCCCGTTCCACGTCCCGCGAGGACGGGTGGCGGGGGTCGGCCCCGACCGGCGGGCACAGGGCGACGATCAGGCAGCACGCGAGCAGACCGGCCCGTATTGTGCGCATTGGTCCCCCTGGCAACAGATGGTAACTCTATGCACACAGTTCCCGGCAATTCGCTTACGTAACGTGATCGAGGCAGGTCAGGTCTCCGCCGGTGTGGCGGAAGGTGCCGGTCAGGTGGTTTCCGCCGGTGTGGCGGAGGGCTCCTCGGTCGGGGTCGGCGTGGCGGTCTGGGTCGGCGTGGCCGTCGGCGAGGGCGTCTGCGGTGGCGGCGGGGCGGGCGTCGGAGTGGGAGTGGGACGCGGCGGGGGCGTGATGGGGGCGGGCTGCGGCTCGGGGCCGGGGCCCGGCTCCTCGCCGGGCGGGTCGGCGGGCGTGGGCTCGTTCGGGGGCCAGACCGGTGGCTCCGCCGGTGACGAGGGCCCGCGCGACAGCCCCGGGCGGCCGGCCGGCCCGGTCCGGACGGGAAGGTGGGCGGGCACCAGGAGCGGCGGCGCCTGCGTCGGCACCCCCGTCACCCCGATGGGCTGGATGACCGTGCTGTCCAGGACGGGCTCCACGGTCAGCGGAACGTCCTCGGGCTCCGGCTGCCAGGGCAACCGGAAGCCGGGAGGCTCCCCCGTCGCGGGGAACGCGGCCGTCGCGACCGCCGACACGCCACCGCCCTCCTTTCCGAACTGCTGGAAGATCACCGCTATCGCCACCACGGTCGCGACCGCCGCCAGCGCGCCCGCCAGCGCCTGAGGCCACTTCTGAAGGCCCTTACCGGTGGGAACGGGAAACCCGGCGGCTCCCAGAGTGCCCGTGCGCCGGGCGACATAGCGGCGGTAGGGCATCAGCTCGGGATCGATGAAGCAGCTCATCACCCTGATCCGCAACGAGTCGGGCAGCACCGCCGCCGGCAGCAGCTCGAAGACCTTGGCCGGCGACACCTCGCGGTCGCGGTGCGGCGCGCAGACCTCACAGCCCGGCAGGTGCCTGACCAGGTGCTCGCGCATCTCCTGGGTCAGCTCGCCGGAGAACCCGGCCAGGATGCGGGCCCGGCGCGGGCAGTCGTAGGGGCCCTTCCTGGCCAGGACCTCGGCGGTGATCGCGTGACCCAGGCGCTCGCGCGCCTCCTCCAGCGCCTGCTCCACCTGGCGCGCGGGGACGCCGAGCACCTGGGACAGCTCGGGGCCCGGCAGGTCGTGCCGGTGGGTCAGCTCCAGGACCTCCCGGTCGGCGAGGGGCAGGCTCCGCACGGCGTTCCACGCCATGATCCGCAGGTCGGCGTCGGCGGGCTCGCCGAGCGGCGGCGCCTCCGCCAGGGCCTCCGCGGCGCCGGGCGCCGCGGCGGCCCTGCGGCGCAGGCACTCGACGCGGGCCAGCGCGTAGAGCCAGGCGCCCAGGCGGTCGGGGTCTACGAGCGCGCTCGCGTGGGCCTCGGCGGCGATCAGCGTGTCGCGGAGCGCCACCTGGGCGCCGTCGGCGCTCAGGAGCAGGGACCAGCAGTAGCGGTAGACGTTCTCCGCGTACGCGTCGTAGAGCGCGGCCAGGGCGCCTGGGTCACGGGCGCGGAGTGCTTCCACCAGCATGCGGTCATCCATGTGACCGAGCGTAATGGATCGGTAACTTGTAGTTCTACCTATTCTCGGCTGATGCTCTCGCTTGTCTGCCAGGCGGCTCGAATATCGTACCGACAAGCCACGAAATCCTCCCCCAAAACCCACTTTTTCGAGGTTCAGGCTGGCGTATTACTCTTTATGCTCGGAAACGATCTGAGTGCTGCGGTCCACCGCGAACGGATCGGTCGTCGGCTTGACCGTGTGCATCGGCAGCGCCCCGCCGAGCGCCAGATCCTCGAACGGTCGGCCGGTCGAGCCCCAGGTCCGGCCCGTGACCTCGGTCCTGGCCACCTGCGCGCCCGCGGGCAGCCCGCCCACGGTCAGGATGAACCGCGGCGGGCTGCCCGCCTTGACGTCGTCCACGAACGTGCTGCCACCGCCGAGCAACTTGCCGGCCTTGTCACGCAGCAACGCGTTCACGACGAGACTACTGGCCGACAATTGATACGGATTCCCCACATAACCAGTAATAAGGTACGAGCCATCTTTCTGGCGCAGCGTCTGCACACGCGTGATGGGAAAGGTCTGGAAGGCCGAGGCGATGCGGGCCGCGGGACGCCAGCGCGCCGGACGGTACTGGATCGTCACCTTGGCCGGCTTCTCGGCGGCGCTGGCCTGGCCGGTGAAGGCCAGCGAGCCGCCCGGCGGCACGGCGTCGAGCGGCTGGTCCATCCGCACCACCTCGGTGCCCTTGGCGTCACGGCCCACGATGGTGGCCACCACGTGCTCGCCGAAGTGCCACGGGTTGGCGTTGGCGAGCACGCCGGCCCAACTGACGGCGTACCCGTCGGTTGATTTGACGATATGAGAGACCTGCTCCTTGAGAGCGAGAGGCTTGAGCTCTTGGACGGGCTGTTCCTCGCTCGCGCACCCGGAGAGGCAGATCGCCCCGAGTGCGAGGAGGCTGACGGTTCGGCTACGCGGGATCACTTTGCCGTGATAACCCGTGCATGGGCACGACTGGCAGGGGACACGCGCCAGGCGTACCAATTCTTTAACGGGGGCGCGCCACCCTGGTCTCGTCCCAGACGGGCTCCGGCGACTCGTAGACCGTGCCGTCGGAGCCGAAGACGAGGTAGCGGTCGAAGTCAGCGGCGAACCAGCGATCGTGGGTGACCGCCACCACCGTGCCGTCGAACGCGTCGAGGCCCACCTGCAGCGCCTCCGCGCTGGCCAGGTCGAGGTTGTCGGTCGGCTCGTCGAGCAGCAGCAGCGTGGCCCCCGACAACTCCAGCAGCAGGATCTGCAGGCGGGCCTGCTGACCGCCCGAGAGCGTGTCGAAGCGCTGCTCGGCGATCAGCCCGGCCAGCTCGTAGCGGGCCAGCGTCTTCATCGCCTCGTTCTTGAGCCGGGCGTGCTCGGACATGACGATCTCGACCGGGGTGCGGCCGAGCAGGTCGGGCCGGGCGTGGGTCTGGGCGAAGTGCCCGGGGACGACGCGGGCGCCCAGCCTGGCGACGCCCTCGTGGGCGACCGGCTCGCCGGCCAGCAGGCGCAGGAAGTGGGACTTGCCCGAGCCGTTGGAGCCGAGCACCGCGACGCGCTCGGCGTACCAGACCTCCAGGTCGAAGGGGCGCATGAGGCCGCTGAGCTCCAGCGCCTCGCAGATGACCGCGCGCTTGCCGGTGCGCCCGCCGCGCAGGCGCATCTTGATGTTCTGCTCGCTCGGAGCCACCTCGGGCGGCCCGGCCTCCTCGAACTTGCGCAGCCGCGTCTGGGCCGCGTGGTAGGGGGCGGCCATGCCGTCGTTGTACCTGGCCTTGTTCTTCAGCATGTTGACCAGGGTCTTGATCTTGGCGTGCTCCTCGTCCCAGCGCCGGCGCAGCTCGTCGAGGCGCTCGTTGCGGGCCCTGCGGGCCTCGGCGTAGGTGGCGAACCCGGCGCCGTGGATCCAGATGCCGCCCGACTCGACGGTGACGATGCGGTCGGCGGAGTTGGCGAGGAGCTGGCGGTCGTGGCTGACCAGCAGGACGGTCTTGGGCGTCTCCCTGAGCTGCTGCTCCAGCCACTCCTTGCCGGGCACGTCGAGGTAGTTGTCGGGCTCGTCGAGCAGCAGGGTCTGGTCGGGGCCGCGGAGCAGGGCCTCCAGGACGAGCCGCTTCTGCTCGCCGCCCGACAGCGTCGACACTTCCCGATATTTCAGCCTGTCGTAGGACACGCCGAGCGCGGCGACCGTACAGGTGTCCCAGAGCACCTCGATGTCGTAGCCGCCGGCGTCGGTGTAGTCGCTGATGGCCTGCGCGTATCGGAGCTGCGTCTTCTCGTCGTCGCGCTCCATCATGATCAGCTCAGCCGCGTCCAGCCGCTCGGCCGCCTGCCGCACGGCGGGCGGGGCGACGCTCAGCAGCAGGTCGCGCACGGTGCTGTCGTCGCGCACACTGCCGACGAACTGCCGCATCACGCCCAGCCCGCCGGAGCTCGTCACGCTGCCGTCGGTGGCCTGGACGTCACCGGCGATCAGGCGCATGAGCGTGGTCTTGCCCGCGCCGTTGGGCCCGACGAGCGCGGCCTTGACGCCCTCGCCGACCCTGAAGGACACGTCGTTGAGCAGCGGCCGCCCGTCGGGCAGCACGTACGTGAGATGTCCTACTTCGACGTGGCCCATCTGGGCAGGGTATCTGCCGCGTTCCTGGAACGGCATCCCAATATCCGGGCCGGAGGCGGGCTCGGCGGCCCTGGACAGCAAGTGATCTAATGACTAGAACTGTAGGGAATCCCTCCCTTAGGACCAGGTGATGACGCGATTCAGCTCCGCACTCGCACCCCTCGCCATCGCGTTGCTCGGTCTCACGGCCGTGCCACAGCCCGCCTGGGCGGCCCCGCCGAAGCCCGTCCCGACGGCGGCGCCGCAGGAAAAACAGGCCGGCGCGGCCTCCGCCTGCGCGCCGGCGGTCGCGGGCGCGACCACGGACGCCCGGCTCACCGGCCTGTTCACCGCCTACGGCAACGACAACGGCAAGCTGGACGACTGGACGGGCGCCGACGGCACCTACTCGATCAAGCTGCCCAGCGGGCGGGAGTTGTGGGTGTTCTCCGACACCTTCCTCGGCCGGGTCAACCCCGACGGCTCGCGGCCGCCCGTCGTCGAGGAGGGCGGCACGACGGTCTTCCTGAACAACTCCTTCGCCGTCGAGCGCGACGGCCGGCTGTCCACGATCCACGACGGCACCGCCGCGAAGCCCACCGCCGTCATGCCGCCGCGTGACGGCAACCACTGGTACTGGGCCGGCGACGCGACGCTGGCCGGCGGGATCGTCGAGGTCACCTACCAGGAGTACGAGCGGTACGGCACCGGCGCCTGGGACTGGCGCTGGCACCGGAACGTGGTCGCCAGGTTCGCCCCCGGGCGGCTGGAGCGGCCGATCAGCGTGCGGGAGCTGCCGTCGGGGCACGGCGTCGCCTGGGCCTCGGGCCTCCTCAAGGACGGCGGCTACACCTACGTCTACGGCGTCGAGGACCTCGGCTCGCCCAAGTACATGCACATCGCCCGGATCAAGGGACAGAGCCTGCTGGGCGCCTGGGAGTTCCGCACGGCCGACGGCACCTGGTCGCGGAACGAGGCCGACTCGGCGCGGGTGATGAGCGGGGTGGCGAACGAGTACAGCGTCAGCAAGATCGGATCCGGATATGTCCTGATCACGCATGACACGACCGAGGCGCTCAGCGCGAACATCGTGGCCTACTCCTCGTGCTCGCCGACCGGCCCGTTCACCGGCAGGCAGCACGTCTACACGACCCCCGAGACCGGCGGGAACATCTTCACCTACAACGCGCACGCCCATCCCGACATCTCGGGCGACGGGCTGGTGGTCTCCTACAACGTCAACAGCTTCGTCAACACCGACCACTACCGCGACGTCTCCATCTACCGGCCGAGATTTCTGGACGTGACCTTCCGGTGAGGCGCAACTGGGCGGCTCGCCTGCGGCACGTCACGACCGACGGGCCCGCGGCCGCGGTCCCCAACGGCACGGCCCTCGTCCTGGGCCCGCATGAGACGAAGGTGTCGAGGTTGCGCGCGGAGGTGCTGGCGTGAGTGAGTTCAGCGGCAAGGTGGCGCTGGTCACGGGCGGCTCGATGGGCATCGGGCGGGCGGTGGTGGACCGGCTGGCCGGCGCCGGGGCGTCCGTGGTGTTCTGCGGGGTCGGCCAGGACGCGGCGTTCGACAGCGAGCACGTCACGGGGGTGGTCGCCGACGTGCGCCGGGCAGGCGACATGCGCGACCTGGTGGACCTGGCCGTGGCCCGGCACGGCGGGCTCGACGTCGTGGTGACCTGCGCGGGCGTGCAGCGGTACGGAACCGTCGTGGACACCCCCGAGGAGGTCTGGGACGAGGTGCTCGACGTCAACCTCAAGGGCGTCTACCTCACCTGCAAGGCGGCCATCCCGCGGCTCAAGGCCCGCGGCGGCGGCTCGATCGTGGTCATGTCGTCGGTGCAGGCGTTCTCCTCACAGGCGCAGGTGGCCGCCTACACCGCGAGCAAGGCCGCGCTCAACGGCCTGACCAGGGCCATGGCCCTCGACCACGCCGCCGACGGCATCCGGGTCAACGTGGTGTGCCCGGGCTCGGTGGACACGCCGATGTTGCGCTGGGCGGCGGACCTGTGGCGGGGCGACCTGACCCAGGAGGAGCAGGTCCGGCAGTGGGGCCGCGCGCATCCGCTGGGGCGGGTCGGACGGCCCGAGGAGGTGGCCGAGATGGTGGCGTTCCTGGCGGGGCCGCGCTCGTCGTTCATCACCGGCGCGGAGCACCGCGTGGACGGCGGTCTGCTGGCGCGCAACCCCGCCGTACTTCCCGAGTAGCCCACAAGTTCCTCTGGCCGGTTCCAAGGCTGGCAACAGTTGCGTCAATGCCACGAAGACTCTCCTCGCGACCCTGATAGCAGTGGGTGCGGCGTGCCGGGCACGCGACCCGCTCCGGGCGCGCAGCCCCCTCGGGGATCGGCGAGTCATAACGACTCGTGTTCGATTCGGCACGCTAAGTTACGAGGTCGAAAACGACTCACCGATCGAGGAGAGACAGTGAGGCTATCCAAGAAGGCCGCCGGCTTCGTCGCCGCGGCCGCGATGTTCTGCGTGGTCGTCCCCGCCGCCGCCGCGGCGGCCAGCCCCCGCTCGACGTGCTACGGCGGCCGGGTCTGCCTGTACGCCGGCTTCGACTACAACCGCGGCCAGGTCGACCACTGGCGCGACTTCGTCGCCGACGACTCCAACCTGGCGGACAACAACTGGCTGAACTGGGACTTCAGCAACTCCTGGCACAGCATGAACAACGAGACCAGCTCGGTCAGGAACAGGGTCGGCTGCAGCGCGACCCTCTGGCAGCACCCCGGTTACACCGGCGCCCACAGCACGTTCACGCACAACTCGAACGACGGTTTCCTGACCAACAACGCTGTCGGCAACAACCGCACCAGCGCGATCGACATCTGGTGCCACTGAGCATTAACGGGAGTGCCGGTTTCCGGGCTTGGCCGCCGGAAACCGGCTGTCGCGGACTGCTCGCGGGCGCGCTGCTGCTGATGTCCGCCGCCGCCTGCGCCGCGGAAGAGCCTGCGCGCCAGACCCCGGGCATCACCTCGGTGTCCCACCTGGTGCTGCCGTTCGACGCGTACAAGACCACTCCCGAGCAGCGGGCCGTCCTGGGCAACGCCCACAACCACCTCGTCGTACGGTGCATGCGCAAGCTGGGCATCACCGTCCGCCCGCCCGCCGAGGAAGCGACCGCCATCGCCGCGATCGATCCCGGCAACACCCGCCGCTACGGCGTCGCCGACACCGCGTCGGCGGGCCGGTACGGCTATCACCTGGCTCAGCCGCCCGCGCCCGACACCACCGGCGCCTGGGCGGGCAAGCTGCCCAAACCCGCCCGCCACCGCCTGTACGGCAGCGCCGCCGACCGGGGCTGCCTGGACCGCGCGACGCTGGCCCTGGACAAGGGCGCGCGCAAGGCGGACTGGCCCTGGCTGGGCCTTCAGGACTCCCTCACGCTGGAGCAGGCGGCCAAACATCCGGCCGTCACCGGCGCCATCGAGCGCTGGCGGTCCTGCATGAGCCAGGCGGGTCACTCCTATCCGGCTCCCGAGGCGGCCATCGCCGACAACCGCTGGGACCTGGACAAGCCGGCCGTGAGCGAGGAGGAGAAGCAGATCGCGACCGCCGACACGGTGTGCAAGTGGTCGTCGGGCCTGATCGCCGCCTGGTACGCGGCCGACGCGGAGCTGCAGCGGGCCGTCATCCGCGACAACTCCGAGCGCTTCGACGCCCTGCGCGTCAACCTCCAGCAACGCCTGCGCCGCGCCTCACGTCTGCTCGGCCAGCACGAAGGCGGCCAGGTCCGCTGACTGGCGCAACCTGCTGGGCTCGTGCACGTACATCATGTGCCCGGCCTCGTAGTACCGGAACTCGACGTTGCGGGCCAGCTCGGCCGGCACGGGCAGGTGGGCCAGCGTGTGCTCGGCGGCGTAGTAGGGCGTCGCGCCGTCGTGGTACCCGCAGGCCACGTGCACGCGCAGGTGCGGGTTGGCCCGCATGGCGGCGCTCAGCTTGTCGACCACCGTGACGTGCGCGCCCTCGAACTCCTTGTACGACCACGGCTGCACGCGGCCGGTGAGCACCTCGTACGGCAGGTCGTTGGCGTAGCCCAGCTCGGCGCGCAGGTAATGGTTGAGCGCGGAGCTGTAGGGCCCCATGATCGCGTTCATGCTGGGGTCGGCGGAGAAGTGCTCGCGCCCGGCGTCCGGGTCCCAGCCGGTGAACCGGCCGTCCAGACGGCCCACCGTCAGGCGGCGCGAGCGCAGCAGCTCGGTGAAGAACCGCACGTGCTCGATCCGCAGGTTCACCCGGTCGACGTAGTCCTCGCTCAGCCCCGACAGCGCGGCGATCCTGGCGACCGCGGCCGCGCGGTCGGCGGCGCTGAGGCGGTTGCCGCGGGCCAGTGCCCACAGGTAGTCGCGCTCGGCGAACTGCTCCGCCTCCCGCAGCACCTCGGCCAGCGGCCGGTCGCCATGCAAGCCGTGATAATGCGCGATGGCCGCATATGTCGGCAGATAGAGGGCGTAGGCCAGGTCGTTGCCCTCGTTGAACTCACCGGTGATGAAGTCGAGCACCGAGGAGATCAGCATCACGCCGTTGAGGTACATGCCGTACCGCGACTGCAGGTGATCGGCCAGCCCGGCCGCCCTGACCGTCCCGTACGACTCCCCCGCCAGGAACTTCGGCGACATCCACCGCCCGTTCCGCGTGGTCCACAGCCGGACGATCTCGCCGACCGACTCCAGGTCGCCGGTGAAGCCGTGGAACGGCTCCGCCTGCTCCCCCTCGGCCGCCCGCGAGAAACCGGTCGAGACCGGGTCGATGAAGACCAGGTCGCTCACGGCCAGCAGGCTCTCCTCGTTGTCGATCAGGTCGTACGGGGGCGGCAGCAGGGCGCCCGCGTCCCCCATCACGACCCGGCGCGGCCCGAGCACGCCCAGGTGCAGCCACACGCTCGACGATCCTGGCCCGCCGTTGAAGGCGAAGGTGACCGGCCTGCCGCGCGGGTCGGCCCCGTCGAGGGTGTAGGAGGTGATGAACATCTCGGCCTTCGGGCGCAGGCCGTCGAACTTCCCGTCCGTGAAGCCCTCTTCGCGCAGCACCATCGTGCCGGTGACGGCGGTGTACGCCTGGCCGTCCGGCAGCTTGTGCGACGTGGTGACGAGGTGGTCGGCGGGTGGGGCAGATTGTGTAACTTCAGACATATCGCCCGATTATGGCGTGACATCGAGCGACACGGTGGGGTCGGCGAAGCGCTCGTTGGGCACGGTGGCGTACCAGCCGGGCCGCCCGGGGTCGCGATCGTAGGGATAGCCGCCTATTTCGCGATAAAAGTCGGCGTAGTGGGCGACCTTCTTCGGGTCCAGGCGCACGCCCAGCCCCGGGCCGGTCGGCACGGCGATGGCGCCCCCCGCGTACAGCATCTTGCCGCCCTCGATCACGTCGTCCCTGAGCTGGTGGTAGTGCGCGTCGGCGGCGTAGGTGAGGTTGGGCAGCACCGCCCCGAGATGCAGCATGGTCGCGAGCTGGATGCCCAGCTCCCCCGACGAGTGCACCGCCACCCCGAGCTGGAACGTCTCGCACACCGCCGCCGCCTTCAGGCACGGCCTGATGCCGCCCCAGAACGTCGTGTCCAGCAGCACCACGTCGGCGCCCCTGCGCAGGACGTTGGAGGCGAGCTGCTCGAAGTTGACCACGACGGTGTTCGTCGCCAGCGGCACCCGCACCTGCTCGCGCACCAGCCGGAGCCCTTCGAGCCCCCAGACGGGGTCCTCCAGGTAGTCGTTGTTCAGGTGCTCGATGGCCCGGCCGAAACGCAGACCCTCGGCCACCGACAACACGGCGTTCGGGTCGTACCTGAGCCGGTCGTCCGGGAACGCCTCCGCCAGCGCCCGGTAACACTCCAGCTCGTAGTCGGGCGGGAAGACGCCGCCCTTGAGCTTGTGCACGGTGAACCCGTGCGCCGCCTTGAGCTCCGCGGCGTGCTCGACGAGCTGCCCTGGCGTGCGGATCTCGGCGTACCCGTCGGAGGCGTAGCGGAAGAACAGGTAGGAGGCGAACGGCACGGCGTCGCGGACCCGCCCGCCGAGCAGGTCGCAGACCGGCACGCCGAGGTGCTGCCCGACCAGGTCCAGGCAGGCGAACTCGACGGCGGCCAGGAGTTGCGTCCTGTTGTTGTAGAGCGAGGCCGTCGGATTGGCGATCTTGAAGCGCAGCGCCTCCAGCTGAAAGGGATCATGACCCAGCAGGTACGGCGTCAGCGCGCGGAAGGCCGACTCGGCGCTCTCGCCCCCGCCCCCCATCTCCCCCAGGCCGACCAGCCCGTTGTCGGCCTCGACCTCGACGATCGTGCGGACGAACCGGCCCCAGTGGGCGCCGTTGCTGTGCCGCAGCGGCGCTTCCAGGGGCACGGCGACCGTCGTGGCCCTGATGTCAACGATCTTCACGAGCACGTCCCCCAAACGACGGCGACTCCGCAGGCGGGCAGCCGGACCTTGACCGTCTCGTCCACCACGTCCAGCCCACGGGCCGCACGCAGGCCCGGCAGGCCCACCGTAACCTCGACCGGCTCGGCGGCCAGCGACTGCAGCCGCACCACGCGCTCGTCGCCCGACCGGCCGATCGAGGTGATCAGCACGTCGGGATGGTCGACGGACGCGTACGACTCGGTGGCGGCCGGGCTGTCGGTGATCAGCGCGCCGACGAACGGCTCGGTCAGCCCGGCGGCGGCCGCCGCGCCCAGCCGCCTGCCGGGCACACCCGCCTCCGACATGACCGCGTAGCGGAACGTGGTCTCGCCCTGCTGCTGCGAGGGGAAGTTGGTGTCCCAGATGTTGTTGAGCGCCCACGAGTACACCGTGCCGTCCTCCTGGTCGAGGGTCGGCGGGAACGGCGCGTACGGCATGTGGATGGTGCCGAGCTGCACCAGCGGCGCCTCCAGGGTGGCCCAGGCGATGGTCAGCTCGGGGTCCTCGAAGGCGATCCAGTGCCTGATCGGCAACATGTACTCGGCCGAGCCGGGCACCCGGGGCACGCCGGGCCCGCCGACTCCGCCGGTCAGCTCCCAGGCGGCGGGCTGGCCGGCGGCGAACGGGAAGGCCAGGAAGACGGCCTCCTTGGCCGGGGTGCCCTGCTTGGCGAGCCGGTAGGTCAGGTCCAGCCGGGGCACGCCGTCGTGCAGCTCGATCGTGGTGCGCAGCCAGTCGACGCCCTTGCCGCGCAGCTCCACGACCAGCTTCTCGCCGACGGCCGTGCGCTCGGCCGTGACGACGGTGGCGTTCGTGCCGATGGCGCGGTCACCGAGGAGGGTGCGGTCCTGCGCCCCGATGTGTCCCGACAGGTGGTTGAAGTGGGGGGCGGTCGCGTACTGGTCGTAGACGTACTGGCCGAAGCCCGCCGCGGCGTCCCCGTTGACCAGCTCGCGGCCCGCCCGCTTGTCGAAGATCGAGCCGATGTAACCTTCGCGCACGTCGTAGGCAACCCGGTAGAACTCGTTCTCGATCACGCCGGGCAGGTCGGGCTCGACCGGCCCGGGGGCCGCGCTCCGGCCGGGGACGACGTCGACCCGGACATAGCTGTATCCCGAAATATCCGGCACGATGGCGTGCAGATGCCGGCCGATCGGCCGCGTCGGCCAGTCCACCGGGTCCACGAACTCCTCGTGGTGCCGCAACGTCGCCCCGGTCCGCGAGTCCACCAGCACGATCGGCACGTCCACCCCCACCACGTCCCGGGGCAGGAACGCGCGCACGACGTCGGTCCGCGTCCCGGTGCCGGGATTGAAGACCGCGAAGGAGGCCAGCGCGCCGCCCTCGGTGCCCGACTCCGACAGGGCCGCGGCGAACCTGCGGGCCCCTGCGTGCAGCAGGTCCGCCGCGTCGTCCTGAGCGGAGTAGGCGCCGGACGACTTGCGCGTCCACTGCAGGCCGCCCGAGTCGCCCGCCTCCTCGGCGTCCTCCCACGGGTTGGCCGCGCCCCAGGTGTGCTCGTTGAAGAGCGCGACCTTGTCGTAGGCCGCGTCGATCCGCTCGGTGGCGTCCACCCCGGCGATCGTGTGCAACGTCTCGGCCACCCGCAGCGCCGACTGCGCCCTGCGGACGTAGCCGAGCGGGCGCGCCCCCGAGCCGAGCCCGTCGGCCCACCAGTCGGTCCAGTCGCCCTCGTGCACGGCCAGCCGGTCGAGATAGTGCTCCTCGACGTGCTCGAAGAAGTCGCTGTTGACCGCCGAGCGCAGGCGCGGATAGGCCCACTCCTCGTTCCACCGGCGGGCGATCGACGCGGGCACGATCGACGGCCCCGCGTTGTCGGCGTGCGCGCCCTGCACCCGCAGGTGCAGCACATCCAGCTCGTACGGCTCCCGCGGCGCGTCCGGCCCCTGCCAGCCGAAGGTCCCCGGCCCGTACGGATACCCGCGCGTGGCCAGCGCCGACAGGTAACGCGGCAGCAGGTCGCCGGCCAGCTCGTAGGAGTCGGTCAGGCCGACCGTGTTCCCCTCCATGTACGCCATCCCGTGCGGCGTGTCGGTGAACCACACGAGCAACTCGTTCCCGCTCGGCGCCCGCCAGCGGAACGGCCTGGTCAGCTTGTCGCCGCCGTGCAGGTAGGGCACCGACCGCCCGGCCCAGTTGTGGGCCGCGGCCAGGTAGCGCACGCCGGCCGCGTCGAGCGCGTCCACCAGGCCGACGACCGCGCCGGGGACGTCGGTGTGCATGGCGGACTTGGTGGCGAAACCGTACCGCTGCCGCAGCTGGGAGGTGAAGCGGAGCTGCCGGTGCAACTCCTCGGTCGAGCACGCCTCCGTGTGCAGCTGGAACGGCAGCGCGGTCACCTCGATCACGCCCTCGCGGGCGCGCCGCGCGAACGACTCGACCAGCTCGGCGGGCCGCGCGTCGAGCCACTTCAGCGCGGGCATCGACGACTCGACCGACCAGCGGAATTTGGCGTCGTCCGGCCAGGACGCGGTCTCCTCCGCCAGCCGCACCGCCGCGTCGAGGTAGTCGAGGTGGTGGCGGAGCACGGTGCCCTGCGGATCGGTGTAGCCGATGTCCAGGTGCGAGTGGTGCACGACGAACACGCGCCACTTGCGCTGCGGAGTCACCGTGATCTGCGCGACGCCGACCACGCCGGCGTCGTCGCGGCACTCCAGCGTGAGCACGCGCGGCTCGTCCACCTCGGGGACCAGCAGCGTCACGTCGGCGCCCGTCGCGCTGTCGACGCCCACCAGCACGTGCGTCAGCGGCACGGTGCTGGACACCCTGACCGCCTGACGGCCGTCATGGGTGAACAGCGGCAACACCGCGACCCGCACGTCCAGCCCCCGGGCGCTGATGACCGGCGTCGAGGTGTCGTCGCGCAACGCCTGCCTGATGCCGTCGTAGTCAGGGCTCCCCAGGCTGCGCTGGAGCAACCGGCTGGTCATTGAACACTCCCTAGTGACAGGCCCCTGGCGAACAGGCGCTGGGTGGCGAGGAACAACACGACGGTCGGCAGCGAGACCACCAGGCCGGCGGCCAGGCCGACGGGGACCGGGGTGCCGGCGTACACGTCGGTCATGAGGCCGGCGATGGCGGTCATCACGGGGCGCACCTCCTCCGTCTGGCTCAAGGTCAGGCCGAAGACGAGGTCGTTCCAGATGAAGGTGAACTCCAGGATGTAGACGGCCGTCAGCGCGCTGAACGAGATCGGCAGGTAGATGCGCCAGAAGATGCGCCAGGTGGAGGCGCCGTCCATCCGGGCGGCCTCGAAGATCGAGAACGCCACCCCGGAGTAGAAGTTCCGCAACACGAACGCGGCCAGCGGCACGTTGATCGCCGTGTAGATGAGGATCAGGCCGAGGCGGCTGTCGTACAGGCCGGCGTCGCTGTAGCCGACGAAGAGCGGCACGAGCAACATCTGCGAGGGGAAGATCGTGCCCCCGAAGATCAGCAGGAACCACCAGAACCCGTGCCGCAACCGCAACACCACGATCGTGTAGCCGGCCAGCGCCCCGATCAGCACGCCGAGCAGCGGCGAGAGGAGGCTGTAGAGCGCGGTGCTGGCCAGGCTCCGCGTCAGGTCGGCGCTGTCGAGGGCCCGCCCGAAGTTCTCCAGCAGCGCGAAGTCGCCCGAGGGCACCCACGCGCCGGAGGGATCGTAGGCGTCGGCGGGCCGCGCGGCGTTGACGAGCAGCAGGTAAGTCGGCCCGAGCCAGATCAGCCCGAGCACGATCAGCACGGCACGCCGGATCACGCGGAGCTCACCTGCCTCCGGAGATAGAGGTAGGAGGCCAGCCCCGTGACCACGGTCAGCAACACCGCGACGGCCGAGCCGTAGCCGTAGTCGCTGGCCACGAACGTCTCCTTGTACATCGTCACCGCCAGCGTCTCGGAGTTGCGCCCCGGCCCGCCCTGCGTCAGCACCCACACGATGTCGAACGTCTTCAGGCCGGCCACCAGCGCGAGCCCCACCACGACCGCCGTCAGCGGCCTCATCAGCGGCCAGATCACGTGCCGGAACAGCCCCCATCCCGAGGCCCCGTCGATCCTGGCCGCCTCGATCGGCTCCTTCGGGATGGACTGCAGCCCGACCACGAACAACAACGTGTTCACGCCGAGCTGCTGCCAGGTCCAGACGAGCAACATGGCCAGGGTGTTGTGCGGCGCCTTCTGCAGGAACGCGGTGTCCACGCCGAGCAGCAGATTGGCGATGCCGTCGTGCGACAGGATCGGGCTCCACACCATGGCCAGGCCGGCGCCGCTCAGCGCGTACGGCAACATGAACGGCAACCGGTACCAGGCGCCGCCCCTGATGTCATAGGACAACACCGCCACCAGCAGGCCGAGCCCGACCGGCAGCACCATCGTGCCGATCACCCAGATCAGCGTGTTGCGGATCGAGGTGAGCAGCGCCGGGTCCTCGGCGAGCTTGCCGAAGTTCCCCAGCCCGATCCAGGCCGCCGGCTCCAGGCCGTCATACCGGGTGAGGCTCAGGTAGGCCGTCCACAGGAACGGCGCGTATAGAAGACCCGCGACCAGCAAGGCTGCGGGAGCCACGTATCCGTGCCTGAACCGCCCGAGCGTGCTCATGGCCTCACTCCGTGAGGCGGGCTCGGTCGCCCAACGCCGCCGCCTTCCCCCGCTCTGGTCGCTTCGCTCCCGCCGCTCCTCCAGGCGACGGCGCTCCCTCGCGTCACTGATGCGTGCTCCAGTACTCGTCGGCGGCCTGCTGGATGGTCTCCAGAACCTCCTTGTACGTGGCCGGCTCGGTGACGAACTTGCTGAACCCGTCGAGTGCGGCCGTCAGGATCGGCGGCGGCGTGGCCTCGAAGTAGCGGTTGACCAGGCGGTACTTCCCGCTGCCCGCGTCCTTGGTGACCGCGCCGAGCGCCTCGTCCTTGATGGCCACCTTCGGGTTGGCGCTCACGTCGCCCCTGCTCGTGGCCCACTTCTCCTGGGCCTCGGCGGTGGTCCACCACTTGAGGTACTTCATGCTGGCGTCGGGGTCGGCCGCCTTGGCGAGGGAGCAGAGCGGCCCGCTCTCGAAGATCATCGACGTCTTGGGGAGCGCGGCGTTGACGTTGGGGATGACGAAGAAGCCGTAGTCG
Organism: Nonomuraea sp. NPDC002799; assembly: GCF_053592075.1. Taxonomy (NCBI): domain Bacteria; kingdom Bacillati; phylum Actinomycetota; class Actinomycetes; order Streptosporangiales; family Streptosporangiaceae; genus Nonomuraea; species Nonomuraea sp. NPDC002799. The sequence continues at coordinate 6,007 of NZ_JBSFVA010000002.1, read as the reverse complement.
GTGCCCGGCTTCATGCTGCGCGAGGCCATGCTGGTGTTGAACCAGGTGCCGAAGGAGACCATCGCCGCCTTGCCGTTCTTCAGCACGTCCCCGGGATCCGTCTTGTCACCAGGATTGATGAAATATCCGGCGTCGATGAGCTGCTTCCACTTCTCCATCACCTGGACCACACCCGGATCGGTGTACTTCGCCTTGCCGGTGGACAGGCGGTCGTACAGGTCGGGGTCGGTGCCCGCCATGAGCTGCTCGAACCAGACGAAGGAGAACAACACGCTGGTCTGGTAGAAGGCCTGCACACCGTTCTTCTTCAGGGTGCCGGCGGTGGTGACCAGGTCGTCCCACGTGGCCGGGGGCCGCAGTCCGTACTTGTCGAAGATCTGCTTGTTGTAGAACATGCCCCAGTAGGCGACGTTCATCGGCACGCAGTACTGCTTGCCGCCGACCGTGTAATAAGGCAGGAGATCCTGCGACAGGTCGCCCGCCTTGATCGCCTCCTGCCAGACGGCCGAGGTGTCGGCCACCTGTTTCTGCTTGACGATCTCCGCCAGCATCCCCCCGGTCTGCCAGGTGAACAGGTCAGGCTTGACGTCGGTGCGGAACGAGGCTTTGACGAACGCCTGGTACTGCGCCGAGTCCGTGTATCCCGTCGGCTTCATGCCCAGGCCGATCCGCTGCTTGGACAGGGCGCCCATCTCGTCGAAGTACTTCGACCACGCGCCCTTGTCGTTGTACAGCGTCAGCTCGGTCTTCTTCTGCGGCGCCTCGGCGCCGTTGCCGCCGCAAGCGGTCAGGACCAGCGCCACCACGCCGAGCGTGGCCACACGTGACCGGAACATGGACCGGCCTCCTCGGTTCTCATCGGGGGGTTTGCGACCTGTGCTCTATTACCGTCTTCACATCCACCAGGTGGGCCCGCATGCGCTCCTCGGCCTGCGCCGCGTCACGTGCTTCGATGGCCTGCAGAATCGCCAGGTGCTCGTCGTAGTCGCGGCGCCGGTCGTCGAAGATCTGCAGGATCTCCCGCTGCTCGGGCCCGTGCACCGTGAGCAGCGAGTCGACGACCTCGTGCAGCACGCTGTTGCCGGCCATCCGGGCGGTCGCCCGATGGAAGGTCATGTTGGCGTCGTGCAGCTCGGCGTCCTCGCCGCGCAGGTGCCGGCCCGCCTCGTCGAGCACCCGCCTGAGCGTGGTCAGCTCCTCGCGGCCGGCGTGCTGGGCGGCCAGCGCGGCCAGCGGCGGCTCGATCACGATGCGCGCGCCGAGCAGCTCCAGGAGCTGGGCGGCGTGGATGTCGCGCATGTTCGGGTTGGGCAGGACCAGCCGCTCGATGTCGGCTCCGACGTAGATGCCGGAGCCGTGCCGCATCTCGATGGCCCCGGTGGCCTCCAGCCTGCGGAGCGCCTCACGCAGTGTCGGGGTGGTGACGGCGAAGCGCTGGGAGAGCTCCCTGGTCGAGGGGAGCCTGTCGCCCGGCCGGTGTCCTCCCGTACGGATGAGCTCCAGCATCCGCTCGGTCAGAGCGTCGGAAAGCGAGGGGCGCGTTACCTCGGACATATCAAGTGATCTAATCACTTAATCCCATGGGCGTCCATGAGGAGTGTATTTTTCGCGACATGAAACGTGTGCCGGCCCGGGTCACCGCCGTCGTCACGCGCAAGGTGGACAAGGTACGGCGCGGCACGCTCACCCCCGGGACCCGCGCCTACTTCGACCGGTGGATGTGGGGACACGAGGACCCGCGCTCCGCCCTCGGCCTGCCGTACTCGGCGGTGTCGATCAGGGACGCCTTAGGCGACTTCCCCGCCTGGCTGACCCCCGGCACCTCCAAGACGTGGGTGATCGCCGTACACGGCCGCAACGCGAACCCGTCGGAGGCGCTGCGCTTCATGCCGCTGCTCCACTCGATGGGGATGCCCGTGCTGGCGATCAGCTACCGTAACGACAAGGGAGCTCCGGCGTCCCAGGACGGCCTGTTCCACCTCGGCGCCTCCGAGTGGGAGGAGGTGGCCGGCGCCATCGCCTACGCCCGTGGCCAGGGCGCGACCGGGGTGATCCTCTACGGCTTCTCGATGGGCGGCGGCATCGTGCCGATGGCGGCCCGCCACCTGCCCGGCGAGCCGATCAAGGGCCTGATCCTGGACAGCCCCGTCCTGGACTGGCACGGCCCCATCGAGCAGGGCGCCCGGCAGCAGGGTGTGCCGCTCTGGCTGGCCTCCGTCGGCACGTTCGTGGTCGAGCGGCGCACGGGGATCTCGCTGGACGACGTGGATCACGTGCGCCACCACCGGGAGTTCAAGCAGCCGATCCTGCTGTTCGCCGACGACACCGACGCCACGCTCGTACGCACGCGCGGCGGCCACGTGGGCTCGTGGAACGTCGACACCGGCCGGTACGAGCAGGCACTGCGCGCCTTCGTCACCCGCGTCAGCGCTTGAGCAGGTCGCTCATCATGTCGATCTGCCCCTTGCGCGAGACCTTGACCTGACCGGCCCACTCCTTGACCGTCGGGTTGGCCCCGTTGAAGACCTCCATCCCGGCCATCTGCATGGCGTCGTCCTGATGCGCGATCAGCAGGGTGAGCAGGTCGCGCTCGAACGCCTTGGACTCCCGCAACGCCTGGATCTGCTTGAGGTCGGTCTCCGGCATGCCGCCGTGGTGGTCGTGCGCGGCCGTGGCCGGGGTGAGCGGCTGATCCCAGGAGTGCAGCCAGCGCAACATCATCTCGACCTCGGTCTGCTGCGTGCTCTCGATGGCCGCCGTCAGCGTCTTGATTTGCGGCGTGGTCGCGCGGGCCGTGCCGACCCTGGCGATCTCGATGCCCTGCCGGTGGTGCTGCATCATCATCTGCACGAACATCACGTCGTCGGCGTTGACCGGGATCTGCTGCGACGCGGCCGTCCCGCAGGCGGCGCATAACAGGAGGATCAGCGCCGTCAGGGCCTGTCTTCCGCGCACCCGCCTCACTCCCTTATTAATAGGAAACCTTACTAAGAGTTGACGATTTCCCCGATCAACGCAAGGGCCCCTCCCGCAGGAACCGCAGCGCGCGCTCCGTGTGCGTCGTGGCGATCTCCATCATGAACCTCCGATCCGGGAAGTCGCCATCCAGCAGCCGCAGCGGACCCGCGACGAGCGACAGATGCTGGGCCAGCCGGTACAGCCGCATCCGGCGCTCGTCCAGCCCGGCCGGCCGCAACCGCGCGTAGTGCCGCGCGGCGAACCGCAGCCCCAGGAAGACGTGCTCCCACTCGACGTCGAAGAACATCGTCCCTTCGATGTCGATGAGCACGGGCTCGCCGTCCGCGCCCACCAGCACGTGATCAGGCCCGAGCTCCCCATGGATGAGCCCGTAGTCGCCGCGCGGCTCCACCAGGGCGGCCAGCTCCCTGAGGGCGGCCTCGAATCCGTCGCGGACGTGCCCGATGCGCTCGACCCGCACCGCCGCCTCGGCGAGATCCGCCAGCGCCCGCTCCAGCACCACGTCAACGGCCGGCCGCCGCACCCCGGCGTCGGCGACCCTGCCGAGCAGTGGGGCCCGGTGCCCGGCCATCGCCTCCAGGACGACCGCGAGCCGCTCCAGCACTTGCTCACCGCGCGCCGGGTCGTCCTGGAGCAGCGTCTCCAGGTTCGCGCCGCGAACGTCCTCGATCAGCACGAGGTCCGCGTCCGGGTCGAGATGGTAGATCGCGGGGACTCGGACCCCGAGAGCGCTCAGACGGGTATGACTCGCCTCGAACAGGCGCAACCCGCTGGCGTGGCCGAACGGGTCGTCCGCGCTCCCGTGGGAGTCGGCGGGCCAGAAGTCCTCTTCGTCGTTCCAGGCGTACAGCACGGCGCTGAACCCGTCCTCGAACGCCAGCCGATAGACGCCCTTCTTCGAACCACCCCGCAGCCGATCCACGGCGACGAGCCGCCTCCCCTTGCCGAAGACCGCACCGGCCAGACCGGCCAACTCCGCATCGAACTGAACGAACCGCCGCCCGCCATCCATCGTCATGCGCGAATCCTCCCAGGCCGCGCGCGAGCGGCGCCGCGTCAGCGACCGCTGCCGGCGGTGATGCCGCTGTACGAGCCCAGCACCTTGATCTGTGCGAGCTCGGCGTCCTTCGGCGGGATGTGCGCCGCCACCTGGATCAACTCGGCGACCTTCATGGACTTGTAGTACTTGCCGGGCAGCAACCCGTTGTCCTGCTGGAAGACGTAGTTGCGCTCCGACCCCTGCCGGGGTCCTCGCCCAGCTTCCGGCCGGAGGCGTAGGACGCCTTGTCGATGGCGAGGCTGGAGCCGCCCTCGTAGCCCGCCAGCAGCTTGTCGCTCATGGCCGCGTTGGCCACGTTGTTGCGCTCGATGTAGTCCTCGATCACCGATGCGGTCTCCTGGGCGGAGACAGGAGGCGACGGCTTCGGCGTGCTGCTCGCGGCGGGCACCGGCGCTTCCTTCGCGCCCAGGCCGGGCAGGGCGGAACAGCCTGCCAGCAGGCATCCCGTCATCACGCCACCCACCATCCACCTGGACCGCCGCACCCTACACACCTCACAGATTTCTGGATAAAGCTCACAAAAGTACCGACAGAGGTGTCCAGGCGTCCCACCGGCCCCACTCGGGCCACCAGGACGATGTCGCCCACCGCCCCTTGAACTTGGGCCATTCAATATCTTGTACTGTTCGTGTTTAGCGGTAGGTTCGACGCATGACCGCAGCCAGGACCCCGACCCCCGCCGAGGAGTTGCGCGGTGCCGGCCTGCGGGTGACGGCCGCCCGCGTGGCGCTGCTCGAAACCGTCCGGGGCGGCGACCACCTCGACGTCGAGGCGATCACCTCCGGGGTGCGCGACCGTGTCGGCCACATCTCCCTGCAGGCCATGTACGAGGCCCTGCACGCACTCACCGCGGCGGGACTCGTCCGGCGCATCGAACCGGCCGGCAGCCCGGCCCGGTTCGAGGGGCGCATCGGGGACAACCACCACCACGCCGTGTGCCGTTCGTGCGGAGCCGTCGCCGACATCGACTGCGCGGTCGGCCACGCGCCCTGCCTGACCGCGTCCGACGACCACGGCTTCTCGATCGAAGAGGCCGAGGTCATCTACTGGGGCCTGTGCCCCGGCTGTTCCCTCGCCCGCAGCTCGTGAACGACCCGATCACACAGTCCGGAAGGATTTACATGTCTGAAAACCATGACGCGATCGTCACCGACCCGAAGCCGGAGGGCGAAGGCGGCTGCCCGGTGGCGCACCAGCGCGCCCCGCATCCGACGCAGGGTGGCGGAAACCGCACATGGTGGCCGGAGCGGCTCAACGTCAAGATCCTCGCCAAGAACCCCGCCGTGGCCAACCCGCTCGGCGAGGGCTTCGACTACGCCGAGGCGTTCAAGACCCTTGACCTTCCGGCCGTGAAGCAGGACATCGCGCAGGTGCTCACGACCTCGCAGGACTGGTGGCCGGCCGACTTCGGGCACTACGGCCCGTTCATCATCCGGATGGCCTGGCACAGCGCCGGCACGTACCGGATCAGCGACGGCCGCGGCGGCGCCGGCGCCGGGCAGCAGCGCTTCGCCCCCCTCAACAGCTGGCCCGACAACGGCAACCTGGACAAGGCGCGCCGTCTGCTGTGGCCGGTCAAGAAGAAGTACGGCCAGAAGATCTCGTGGGCCGACCTGATGATCCTGGCCGGCAACGTCGCCCTGGAGTCGATGGGCTTCACGACCTTCGGCTACGCCGGCGGCCGTGCGGACGTCTGGGAGCCTGACGAGGACGTCTACTGGGGCCCCGAGACCACGTGGCTCGGCGACGAGCGCTACACCGGCGATCGCGATCTCGAAACCCCCCTCGCCGCGGTCCAGATGGGCCTCATCTACGTCAACCCCGAGGGCCCGAACGGCAACCCGGACCCGCTCGCGTCGGCCCGCGACATCCGTGTCCGGTGCGGGTGGAGATGATCGGGATCGTTGGTGGCGCGTAGGTGAGGGTGTTGATGGCGGTGTGGAAGGGCTGGAGGATCGGGTCCATGTG